>CANRWO010000063.1 GCA_947643615.1 uncultured Lachnospiraceae bacterium | reverse complement strand
CAATCTCAGGTCATCCTGATTTCATCTTTGAATAAGGTGGTTCTGAATAGTTACCAATAAATATTAATTAACTGACACCTTGGCTTGTTGATTTATCATCTGCTTCGTTGGTCTACGCTCCGCCTTACATATGAAATAATCATTCTGCGCCAATGTATCAGGAATAAATGATTCGTTGTACTAGTACCATTTTACCACTTTTCGTCAGTATTTCAAGATATTTTTGTCAATTGTAAATAAAATGGCAGCGGCCGAAATGTATAGTCACAATACATTTCGGCCGTTATTTATATCAAAATATAAATCGTTTGCCTAAACTTTATTCATTGCCACAGTCCACAAAGGCATGGGCAAGGCAGTTTTCCTTCAAGAACTCCACCATTTCAGGGCCCGTAGACGTCCCGTCATACAATCTCCCTTTCCACTGGTCCATCCAGTCTGCTTCCTTCAGGATAAAAAGTTCCAATCCGTCTAATCCTTCCGGCCTGGCAAAGGCATAAACCTCTCTGTCTCCTTCCCTGTAGTTCAGGCTTCCGCCTGCCCATTCCAGCAGGTTTCCACCTGCGTCAAAGGCCACCAGCATTTTTTCCTCTTCTGTCAAAGTCGTTGCTCCGTTCCCGCTTTTTGCCACCACCTGGACTTCATAGGGTTGCAGGCGCACCTCACAGATACTGCTTCCGTCATCGCCCTCAATATCCACCGACAGGATTTCCATCTCTTCCCCTCCCAGTAAGACATCCATGGCCAGCATCCATTCCCCGCGGTAATCCAGTACCCCGGCTTCCGTGTAGATCTTTACATGTTTTACAGATGCCGTGTAAATCAGCTCTTCCGGAAGCTGTACATTTTCTTCCCGGACATTACGCCACTCGCTCCTGGCAATCCCCAGGAAAGTATGGCCATCCAGGAAAACACCTTCCGCCAGAAGGCTGCCATCCCCTACGGAAACAGGTGCGCCGCCTTCGTATGTCAGCATTTCGTCTCCTGCAAAAAGCTGGATAAACCCTTCTGTGTTTTCTGCTATCCCCTCTTCAAAAAAGGGATCCGCGCTGGCTATTTCCATAGAAAGGTAGAGGCTTTGCCCGTCACAGAAATACTCTTTTACCGTGACCGTGACCCCCCCGTCCGTGGCAGTCACCGCATCCTGCTGCGCCTCGGCATTTTGCTGCCCGGCTGTTCCCTGGCCTTGTGTTCCATCCATCGGCCCCTGCGTTCCCTGTCCGCCCGGGTTTGTCTGTCCGCTTTCCAAAGCATGGGCAGGCTCCCCGTTGTCCCCCAAGGTTTCGGCAGGCACGGCAGGACTTGCATTCTCCGCCACCTGTGCATATCTTCCCTGATATCCGGCAAGATCATAAAGATAAGTAAATACTTTTCCCACCGCCGGTATTCCTTCAAAAGCCTTGGCTGCCACAGGACTGGCAAATCCTGCCAAGACCGCTACGGTAAAGGCCGCAGCCATACCGGCGCAGCACATACCCATTCTTTTCCAGACCATCCGTTTCCTTTTCTTCCATCCCAGGCCAACCGCATCCAAGATTACCTGATCCAGCTCTTCCGGCAACTCTATCCGATCCATTCTTTCCTGTCCCGTCATTTATTCTTCCTCCAATATTTCCTTTAATCTGCACTTTGCCCGGGCATGGTACGCCTTTACGGTCCCGGGCGGCATGTTCAACAGTTCCGCGATCTCCCTCAGCCTGCTCCCTGCAAAATAATACTGGATAACGATTGCCTTATAGGGAAAAGCCAGCCGGTCAATGGCCTCATACAGATCCAGTTTCTCTTCCCTGGAAGCCTCCTCCGGCAACAACCCTTCCCTTTCCCAGATCTCGGGATCCTCCGCCACATCACACCTGCTGCGTTTTCTCCACTCCTGTTTTGCACAGTTGATCAGGATACGGGTCATCCACGTGCGGAAGTATTCGGGTTTATCCAGCTTTTTCAGGTTCAGGATGCATTGCAGAATGCATTCCTGCACCAGATCCAAAGCATCGTCCCTGTTTTTCATATAAAGAAATGCCATTTTGTATAAGTACTCCTTCTCCATAAGGAAAAGGGCCTCCAAAGCTTCCTTTTTTCCATCCCGTGCCTGGCTTACCAGCCTTATTTCCCTGGGTTCCACCGCTCTCCCTCCATTCCTGTTCTGTCTTTATCTGTCAATCCGGCGCCTTCATTACATAGGTTAGATAAAATATTCCCGGAAAAGGTTACAACAAAATATTTTTTTCATACCATATAGTAACAAATCTGACAGGAAGATATCTATTATGTATTTTTCCATCATTATATTACTTTTTTTTCTTTTGGTACTGCTTTTCTTTGGATTATGGCGCAGGCACATTGCCGCCAAAAAGGTCTGCTCCCTCTCCTGTGAGGAAAAATGCTGTCTCTTAGACTCCATCCTTTCCCCGTTTGGGTATGTTTACGACCCAAAACAGGACATCATCTCCACCCTCAATGACGCCTGGCAGCGAAAGGCCGGGTATACCGCTTTGTTTGACCGTGCAGCGCTCCATTTCCACATGGTCTTTGACGCTCTCCCCATCTATTTTGATTACCAGGGCCGCACCTGGCTTATTGAATTCTGGAAGGGGCAGTACGGCATCAATACCGGTGCGGAAGTGGGTATTTATTATGCGGATCGCATACTAAAGAAAGAACAATACGCTACTGCACATTTCCAGGCTGTGGATGACAGTGACCGGCTGCATGTCACCTATACCCTGCTTCACGGCTCTCATCCCCTTGCCACTGTTTCCGGACTGACGTGGTGGCTCACGGTCTTCTTTGTGGGCATGTTCAGCAAACCTTCACACCTTTCTATGGATTGCATCCTGTGCTTCCCAAATCCGGAAATGCAGGACCGCTTCACCTCGGCACTGTGTGAGGCAGCGCCGAACGTCCGCTTCCACTGCCATGGCTGCAAGGTACACCTTTATTACGAGGATGGATGTCCTCTCTCCCCGATCTGCCCCACTAAAATATCATGGTTCCGAAAGCTTCGGATCCGCTGGGCACAATTTTGCAACCGTCTCTGCTGCCGGTTATACTGCTTTCTCACCCGGCGCTTTGACTGCACCCTGAACAAGATCCTCTACCTTTATTTTCTGCTGCCCTCTGCCCTGCGCAGAATGCTGCGGCGCCTGAAAGGAGTGATCCGCTAATGGGTTATGATTCCCGTCTCGGCCGTGCTTTCCAAAAGGCTCCCATCCTCCCCCTGAATAACTGCTGCCGCTACTGCCTCATCAGCGACTGCCATCGGGGGGATGGCAGCTCCAATGATAATTTCCTGAAAAACCAAAATCTTTATTTTACGGCATTAAAGCACTATTACGCAAGCGGATTCACCTATATAGAATTGGGAGACGGGGATGAGCTGTGGGAAAACAGGAGAATGAGCCAGATCGTTGAGATACACAGCAATGTATTCTGGCTCCTCTCCCTCTTCCACAGACAGAACAGGCTTTACCTGCTCTACGGAAATCATGATATGGAAAAGAAAAAGACCGGATACTCCGGCCGGGTCTTCAATACCTATTTCTGCGCCGATACTCAGTGCAGCCAGGAATTATTCCCTGACCTTGTCTTTCACGAGGGGTTGATCCTGGAAAACAGCTGCCATGATTACCGCCTATACCTGACCCATGGGCATCAGGCCGATTTCTGGAACTCCACCGCCTGGCGCATCACACGCTCCTTGGTGCGTTACCTGTGGAAGCCTCTGGAACATTTCGGCGTACTGGATCCAACCAGCGCCGCCAAAAATTACACCAAAAAAGACCGGGTAGAACAGCGCCTCTCAGACTACGCCTTTAAAAACGGTATCTCCCTGGCCACCGGCCACACCCACAGGCCACGGCTGGATCCCCAGGCGCCTTACTACCTGAACACCGGAAGCTGTGTCCATCCCCGCTGCATTACCTGCATCGAGATTACAGGCAGCAACGCCACCCTGGTCAAATGGGCCTGCGACACCAGACGGGACAATACCCTCTATGTCAACCGGGAGGTTCTGGCCAAAATGACTCTCTTCGGCCAGCCTGATGTGCCGCCCTCAAATACGGTATATTGACCCACTATATAATGCATGAAAATACCCCGCAGCCTGATGTGCGGGGTATCCCCTTGAAATCCGTTCATCTGTCAAACCATGGTGTCAATGATTCCGCCTTCCACCAGAGCCGCGGCATCCACCGGCTGCGCCTGCACCGGTATCTCCGCACCGCCGAGTTCCAGGGCCACGCCGCTGTCGTTTGCATATGCGGAGGACTGGTCCCCCGTGCTTCCGATGCCACCGGAGGCATTTTCCTGCTTTTCTTTCGCCAGCTTGTCAAACACTGCTTTCAGGTATTTCATATCGGCTTCCATGATCTCACGCATTTCCTTTGCCCTGTGCTTCTTTTTCATAAGCTCCAGGTCTGCAGGATCCATCTTGTCCGCCGCCGCGGTGGATATCTCCTCGGAAAGCTCCTCCAACCCGCCCGATTCCTCAACGGAGTCTTCCAGCAGCTCCTGCGCCTCCCGCATAAGCTTCTGATATTCCCTTTTCAGCTTCTGCAGTTCCTTCTGCACATCTGCCTCAAAGTCCTCCCCATTCCCATCGGCTATCATCTGGTCTATTTCCTCGTTCTCATTCTTGTCTTCCAGTTCCGCCTCGCAGGGGCCTCCCAGCCTTTTGGCATTCTCTTCCTCCCGCAGATGTTTCATCCGCTTTTTAGCGACCCTTGCTATGGCTTCCGCATGTACGATGGCATGCCGCAGGTCCCGGTCGTCATACTCACCGCTTTGCTTTTTCCTTTTCAGCATAGCCACCTTTGACCGGGCGCTGGTCAGAGCACGGCTGGCGCTGCCTGAAGTCTTTGCCTGCATGATCCGGGTGGAGACTTCCTTAAAATTATATTGCAGCCTCTTGGCCTTTTTTTTGATGGGTTCTGTGACACTGATAGCTCCGGCTAAAGTCCCGTCGGCATATCTCAGCTCAATCCGCGTCCTCTTCCTGTTACCCTGCTTCTCAACCGTCCGTGTCCTTGTCATCTTGGGGTAACCGTTTGTTCCTACCTTCATATTCATGCCGTCATCCTCCTTGATTCAGACAAATATCCCTTTATGATATTATCGGCCATTCCGGACAGTCTTTTATAGCGTTTTCATAAATTTCGTTACATTTGCGGGAGGCTTGGTACGTTCCTTTGTTTTCGTACTCTGCCTACACACCTGATTGATAAAAAAGCGCCGCAGTTTCCTATAAAATAAAAAAATCCCGGAGATAAAACATTTCCGGGACTTTTCCATATCATCTATGTTTCTTAAATCTCACCGTTACACAATACCCTGTGCCGTCATGGCCTCGGCAACTTTCAGGAAGCCGGCAATGTTGGCGCCTGCCACATAATTGCCTTCCATTCCATACTTCTTAGCGGCATCATCCAGGCTGTGGAAGATATTTACCATAATGCCCTGGAGTTTGGAATCAACCTCCTCAAAAGTCCAGGAAAGCCTTTCGCTGTTCTGGCTCATTTCCAGTGCAGAAGTGGCCACACCGCCTGCATTGGAAGCCTTTCCGGGGCAGAACAGGACGCCGTTCTTCTGGAAGTACTCAGTTGCATCCATGGTGGTGGGCATGTTTGCGCCTTCTGCAACCGCCAGGCAGCCGTTTGCCACCAACATCTTCGCATCCTCGATATCCAGCTCATTCTGTGTCGCGCAGGGAAGCGCAATATCACATTTAACGCTCCAAACGCCGTGTTCGCCGTTTTTCTTCTCATGGTACTCAGCACTGGGCCTTGCTGCCGCATATTCGCTCAGTCTGGCACGTTTTACTTCCTTTACTTCCTTTAACAGAGCCACATCAATCCCTTCAGGATCGTAAACCCAGCCGGTGGAATCGGAACAGGTCACAGGCTTTGCCCCAAGCTGCTGCGCTTTCTGGATAGCGTAGATGGCCACATTTCCCGCACCGGATACTGCGATCGTCTTGCCTGCAATATCCTTTCCGTTGCATTTCAGCATTTCCTCGGTAAGATAAAGCAAACCGTAACCGGTCGCCTCTGTCCTGGCAAGGGAACCGCCGTAAGAAAGGCCCTTACCGGTGAGGACGCCTTCATACAAACCGGTCAGCCTCTTGTACTGTCCGTACATATAACCGATCTCACGGGCACCTGTTCCGATATCTCCGGCAGGTACATCGGTATCCGCACCGATATATTTATGTAACTCTGTAATAAAGCTCTGGCAGAATGCCATTACTTCCCTGTCGGATTTGCCCTTAGGGTCAAAGTCGGAACCCCCTTTGCCGCCGCCGATAGGAAGGCCGGTGAGGGAATTCTTGAATATCTGTTCAAAACCCAAAAACTTGATAATGCCAAGGTTTACGCTGGGATGAAGCCGCAGGCCTCCCTTGTAAGGCCCGATAGCGGAGTTAAACTGTACGCGGAAGCCGTTGTTCACCTGAACCTGCCCCTTGTCATCCACCCAGGGCACACGGAACAGAAGCTGACGCTCCGGTGTGACCAATCTCTCAAGAAGCGCATCCCTGCGGTACTTCTCCTCATTTGCCTCAATCACAACACGAAGGGACTCCAAGACTTCCTTAACCGCCTGATGGAACTCAGGCTGTGCAGGATTCTTTGCAACTACCAGATCAAACACCTCATCAACATATGACATTGCTATTTCCTCCTTAATAAAGTTTATGTGGATACTTGTATACAACTTAATACATGTAACATTATACCTCTTGCATACAAAATCCACAACACACTTTATTTCATTAAATTGTAAAAGTTTTTTGATATTTTTTATACATTTTGCACAAGGAGCTGAACGGGTACTACTGTCCTGTGCAGTATCCGACAATCCTCCCAAAAGAATTTCACAGATATTCTTTCAGGCTGCGCACGTTCTTCTCCTCAAATTCAATCAGCTGCTTTGCCAGCGCAGTAGATTTCTCCCCTGCTTCCCCGTTGGCCCTCAGGACCTTCTCCATCTCAAGGATCCCGTTATTGCTCTCCTTGATCAGCAGTTCCGCAATATGGCTTGTGCTGGTATTCAGCATGGTATTATAACGCAGTCCCGTCTTAAGCACGGCATCGGACAGATGGCTGCTCTGAAAAGGCCGGGCCTTGGCGTCAATCAATTGTTTTACCGCCTCGTTGTGTAGTTCCGAATACTTTAACGACTGCCTGGATATCTGCAGCGAAAGCTCTTGGTCATCCACCCTGTCCGCAACCGTATCTATGGCTTTCATGGCCATATCCGCATTCCTTTGAATTTCCCGATATACTTTTATTTCCTGTGATGTCATATGGTTTTCCGCCTTATATTTTTACTTTAGATCATTCCTTTGACCAAAACATGAACATTTCGATTCTGTTTCCTGTAAGTAAAAACAGCCTATACAGTTCTCACACTGTATAGGCTGTCCCGAATATACAATATTTATGCGGCACTCCTTATTGCTGTACATAGTCCGCTTTCACATACCCGATCTGATTATTGTATTTAACCTTGCACCATCCGTCCAGGTTCTCCAGCAATTCCACAGATTCACCGCCTGCCAGCACGCCTAACCTGTCTGCGGTCTCGCTGGCTGCCGAACGCACATTAATATTGGTGGAAGCCGTGACTGTGCCGATCACTTCCGCACCGGCCGCACTCTCCTGCATCTGCAGGTACTCTGATTTGACATATCCGTCCTTACCGTCGTAGATGATCTTCGTCCACCCGTTGACACGGACCTCCTGGACCTGTACCGTATCCCCGCCGGCTATTTTACCCAGCTTGTCGGCCTGTTCGCTGTCGGAGCTCCTGACATTCACGGTGGTAGTGGCCGTGGCATATTGAGGCCCTGCAGGTTCTTCCGGCACAGGCTCCGCAGGCGGCTCCGGTGTGCCTTCACTGTCGGTTACAGGCGGCTCCTGGTTCCCGGGTTCTACCGGCACATCCTGGGCACTGCCGGCTGCCGCCTCCTGCTGCGCCACACGTTCGCCCACCGCTACATTAATATGGTTATTCAACTCCTCCAGATAACGGAGCAGCTCCGGATTTCCCATAAGAAGGTCATTATATTCCGTGTTAACGCGATTGTTAAATTCCACCACGTCATTCTGTTTTGCTATTGCCTGTATATAATTATTCTCTTCTTCGGTGAAACTTACCTCGTTTTTAATGTAAAGGCCACCCTGCTCATCCCTGCACACATACAGAGTCTCATAACCCGGGAATTCTTCCTCATGGTTCACAAAAAGAAGCCTGTAAAATACGCAGACGATAGATGACCCTTCCTCCGGCCCGTCCTTGGTATAGATTTCAATGGCCGAATAATAGTCAATATACTTGGAGGTCTCTTCTATCTTTATTACGCTGTTCTCCGGCAGCACGTCATAAAGTCCCCGCAAAGTCTCCGTATCTCCCAAAGCCGTTGCATTATAATAAGTAGCAACCAGCGTATACAGCTCCCCGTCCTCGTTTGGCTTAAGAGGGACATCTTCCGCTACGGCCGAAGGCAAATCTTCATTGCTGCTTGATTCAACCAGGGGTTCTCCCGATATCTCCTGGGGGGCCTCCTCCGTCCCTTTCCTCGCGCCTAAAGCAAAAATGACGGTACAAGCAACCACTGCAATCAGCGCAATGGGAAAAATAATCTTACAATGGCTCAAAATATACTCAAGTATTGCCGATCCTTTCTCTTTCATACCTAAACACCTTTCATTAGATGCAAAAAGCCGCAAGCGGCTCTTCTAAAATAAACTTTAATTAAACAAATCAGGGTGATGTAAATGCACTCGACAGGAATCGAACCTGCATTAAAGGCGTCGGAGGCCTCCGTTCTATCCGTTAGACTACGAGTGCAAATATTACGAAATTGTTACATCACCCTGATTATAATATCACAAAATATTTGATATGTCTACCATGAATTTCTGAAATATGAAAAAAATATCCCCGCTTCGCCAAAAATAAGCAAAAAGCCGGCAAACTTCCCATATTTACAACCTAAAAAATGATGCTGATATTCTTTTTCCGGAAATCATAATAATAGAGACTGTCCGACAGCACCTCCTCCGGCGCTACCTGTGTTTTGTTGACCTCAGCAATCATATCCTTCAATTGTTCCGGTGTCTCCATCCCCTGGTCGGCCAGGAGAATCACCTCATGGATAGAGCTGGGTAGAATATAGAAATTTCTTTCTTCCTTTTCCGCCAACTGTTTCAGCAGTTCCGGGTATATCATGCAGGAAGCACCGTATGCCCTCTGCGCATTGCTCAGGACCCACAGCGGATTGTCCGCAAAAAGAACTTCCCGCCCTTCCGGGTTCTCGGCACGGTACTCTTCCTCTGTCATCATTTCCCGGAGCACCTGTTCCATGGAATTGCATCTCCAGGGGAACAGTTTCGGCGTATTCCTCTGTGCCAGCTCCAGCAGCTCTTTTGTCGAAGTATCCCAAAGCTCCATATGGGAATTATGGATCCGTATGGCTCCCTCCCCCAGGATCTCACTGCTATAAGCATAGAAGAAACAGATTGCCAGATCCAGGAACGGGATATGGGGAACATCCTGCAAAAGCATCTCATTCCCACCCTGCCTGACCAGCCGGTAGCATATCCTCCCCGAAACCTCTGCAAACTGCCGGAAGAAATCCATATCTATGCTTGCCTTGGGAATTTCTTCACGGTATATTTTTACAAGTCTTCTCACAATCTCCGCAAGGGTAGTCCCTGACTGATATGCCTCCCAAAAAGGTTCCAGATAGAGAGTCGGTATCACATTCCGGCTGTCTGCCGTTATCAGTAGTCCGTGGAGCACTATACCGTTATTTTTCTGCACTTCCCTGACTTCCACCTTGTACGCTCTTCCCAGCTTTTTCCCCACTGCATTACATACTTTCCCTGCAAATTCGTTTATTTCCATATTTTTCTCCGTTTCTGCGCTGCCTGAGAGGCTTGGGCATCCCCCTTTGCCCGCCGTCGGGTTTGTGATAAGCCATCCGCGGCCTTGCAGCGCGCATACACAAATCCCCATAATAGTCCCCCCTCAATCCAAACCCTGGGGCGCCCCTGCCGTTTAAGCCCTTTTACCGCAGATGAGGCAAAAAAGGCAAGGACACCTCAATGAAGTATCTTTGCCTTACAAGTTTTGATAAATATGAAAATATGCAGCCGGACTTATACTCTGGACAGATATTCGCCCGTCCTGGTATCGATCTTGATCTTGTCCCCCTGCTCCACAAACAAAGGAACCGCAACCTGTGCACCGGTCTCCACGATAGCGGGTTTGTTAGCGCCGGTAGCGGTATCTCCCTTGAATCCGGGTTCTGTCTCGGTAATCTCCAATTCCACAAAAAGAGGAGGCTCCACAGAGAACACACTGCCGTTGTGGGAACATACTTTACACATCTCGTTCTCTTTCACAAACTTAAGCGCATCCCCAACCGCTTCGCTGTTCAGCGCGGTCTGCTCATAACTCTCGTTATCCATGAAGTAAAAGAGATCCCCATCGGAATACAGATACTGCATATCTTTTCTATCAATACGCGCCTGGGGGCATTTCTCGGTAGGGCGGAAAGTCTTCTCGACCACGCCGCCGCTCTTGATGTTCTTCAGCTTTGTCCTGACGAACGCCGCACCCTTTCCAGGCTTAACGTGCTGGAATTCGATAATCTGGTACACATTGTTGTCGTACTCAATAGTAATACCATTTCTGAAATCACCTGCAGAAATCATATTTATAATCCTCCTATGCCATTCACAATATAATTCCATTGTAGTTTAATATAAAATGGTATTAATTTCAACTATTTTCGGAAAAAAAGTTGAAATTCGTATAAAAACCTATATTTTATTCAGGATAAAATCAATCGCCTGCAGGTACCCGTCCAACCCCTGGCCATAGATCTGCCTGTCACATGCCGGCGCGGTAACCGATATTTTGCGGAATTCTTCGCGCCTGGTAATGTCGGAAATGTGGATCTCCACCTTGGGCACCGCAATGCTGGCAAGGGCATCCCGAATGGCATAGCTGTAATGCGTGTATGCCCCGGGATTGATCACAATACCCTCCGTACCGTCGAAATACGCTTCCTGGATCCTGTCGATAATGGCCCCTTCATGATTGCTCTGAAAGACAGTGATATCACATCCCGTACTCTCCGCCTTCCCCTGGATCAGCTCCAACAGATATTGGTAATCCTGTGTTCCGTATACACTCTTCTCCCTGATCCCCAAAAAGTTCAGGTTAGGGCCGTTTATCACCAAAAGCTTCATCTTATTCCCTTCCTCCTCTATCTTATTTATCAGGGTGTCCATCTCCAGTTCATCCGCATCCACAATCACATCCGCGCAGCTCTCGTAGGCCTCCCTGCGGCTCTCCATCAGCTCCCTGATCCGCCCCAGGGGATCCTCACACTGTAAAAGCGGCCTGGATGTGTCTCCTTTCAGCCGTTCATACACCGTTTCCGGCTTTACACGCAGATAGATCACCTTGCCCAGCTTTTTTAACAGGCGCCTGTTCTCCTCCCTGACCGGGGTGCCGCCGCCCACGGAATAGATCCTTGCATACCTCTGCCCTGTCAGTTCCGCCAGCAGGGCCGACTCAAGCTGCCTGAAATATTCCTCCCCCCGGCTGGCGAAAATCTCGCGGATACTCCTGCCCTCCCGGCGCTCAATGAGCTTGTCCGTATCCTCCACTGTCATCCGCAGCCTGTAAGATAATTTCAACCCCACCGACGTCTTCCCGCTGCCCATAAATCCTATCAATACCAAATTCCTGTTTTGTTTCATCTTGATACCTCTGTATGCGCTGAAGCGCCGTCTTCGATCCCGTTTTCCGGGCAAGCCTCCCGGTCCGGCAGTCCCCAGACTTCCTTTGGGGTTCCAGCTCCCATGGTTATTACTGTCCAGGGGAAGAATTGCCGCCCGGTTCCCCGATTCCCATGGCTTCTTTCAGCCTTCCATATACTTCCGCCGCCAATTCCTGCCCCACCTGCACGCCTGTCCACAGCTCATAGGCGATTACCCCCTGATACAGGAGCATCTTCAACCCTCCGAAGGCTCTTCCCCCGCTGTGTTTCACCTTCTGCATAAACCGTGTCTCGGAGGGGTTGAAAATCAAGTCATAACCGGTATGGACTCTACCGTAAAAGCCATCATCCTCTATCAGCACATCCCCGGAATTAGGGAACATCCCCACATTGGTAGCCTGCACCGCAAGATACTTCCCCCCCGGAGCCAGCCTGCCGTAATCTCCAAGGGGCATTGCCCAAGCCAGCTTCCTTCCTGCAATGCCGTTCACTTCCTCTGCCACCATCACCGCCTTGTCCAGGCTGCGGTTTAAGATCAGAATCTCCTCCGCCCCCTTCTGCGCAAGCAACATGGCCACTGCCCTGGCCACGCCCCCTGCCCCCAGGATCAGTACCTTCTCTCCCTCGATTCCCACACCGTCCTCGCACATGGCCCGGTATAACCCGGGCATATCCGTGTTATATCCCTTGTAGCCGCCCTCCGTGCGCACCAGCGTGTTCACCGCGCCGATCTGCTCCGCCATGGGGTCGATATCCTTCAGGAAAGGAATGACCTGGCTTTTATACGGAACCGTCACGTTCATCCCCAGAAGGTTCAATGCATATGCACCTTCCACCGCTTCCTCCAAGCACCCTCCGGGCACCCGGAAAGGGACATACACCAGGTTTTCCCGCAGCCTCTCCGACAAAGTGTTATGTATCACCGGGGACATGGTGTGTTCCACCGGATTTCCAATCAACCCGCAGGTGCGGGTGTAACCGTTTATTTCCATATTTGGCCATGCCTTTCCACTGTCTGTTACAGTTGTCTGCCAGAAACTTTTTTCTGCTTTCTATGGTAAAAATATAATACAATGCGCTCCAGGTAGCGCTTCAGCACAATCTGTATTTCCTCACTGGGATGGATCGGCTTCACCAGCCAGGTGACGATCCCCGCCCTTTTTGCCCCCCATACATCCGTGAACAGCTGGTCTCCCACAAACAAAGTGGTCTGGGGCGTTGACCCCATCCGCTCCATAGCGGCCTCATATCCCCGCCGGCCGGGTTTCCCCGCCTTAAAAATATAGGGGGAGCCTACGCCGTCGTGGAACATTTTCACACGCGGTTCCTTATTGTTGGACAAGAGCATGGTTTGGTAGCCGATCCCCCTGAGCCGCTCAAACAGGGCCACCGCCCGGTGATCTGCCGGGGCGCCGTGGGGCACCAGCGTATTGTCAATATCGAAAATCACACCCCGGTAGCCTTTCCGGTACAGGGTCTCAAAATCGATTTCATACGCGCTGTCTATTTCATGATCAGGGTAAAATCGTTGCAACATAAAATATCCTTTCCTTCGCTGTGTGTCAAGGGGCATGCAGAAACGGGACGCACGGTTTTCCGGTGAGGCAGGGCAGCTTTCATTCCGCCCCCACAATTCGGCAGACTGCTTGCCCGGATGCCAAGCAGTCAACACACCAGCGCCGCCCGCTCTCTAATCTGGAAATGGCGGAAATACTGTTCTTCCATGGGAATCCACCTGTCCCGGAAGGAATGCAGCATCTCCTCCCCGTTCCTCTGCCGGATCCGCCTTATCTGTTCCCGGGGAGCCACATCACAGAACACCCTCAAACCCATATATTCTCCAAACAGGGGATGGCAGCTGTATGCGCCTTCCACAATCCGAATCCCCGCCTCCCTGACTTCCCTCTCCCCGGAAAGCTCCATGCGGCTACAGTCAAAGCGGCGGTAGCGAAACGCCCGGGGGTCCTTCAAAAAAGGAAGCGCCTCCTCTATAAAACGCTCGTAATGTACATTGCCTCCCGGCTCCGCCAGCCGATCCGGACTGCGCAGGCCGGGTGGCAGGAAAAAGTCATCCATATGCACCACACCGGCTCCCGTCACATCGGCAAGCATCCCTGCCAGCGTGGTTTTCCCGGAAGCGCTTCTGCCGTCCAGGGCCACCACCCTTTTCTCACGGGGCAGCTCCGCCAAGGCCTGCAAAATCGGGAAAATACGGATAAAGCGTCCGCATACCAGGCGGTACGCCGGATGATATCTGTTTCGGTATCCCTCACTGTGATGTACGGCCTTAGGCTGGTGCAGCGGATATTCCGAGAGATATGCTTTCCACGATCCTGCCGCGGCAGGAAAAACCCCCTCTTCCATCAATTGTCCCGCGGTATCCAGGCAATCCCGAAAGACCGCTTCTCCGTCCCCGGGCGGATGGGCAGCGCTTTCCGCAAACATATGATAGAGCCATTCCAACGGCAACCCTTCCCTCTTCCAGGCCGCCAGGCTGACGCGGCAGACACGGGGATGGATCCATTCATAGATATCCCCCGGGCCTGCCTCAAGGGCGGCATATTCTTTTTCAAGGTATTGGCGTGCCGCCTCCAGGTCCTGCAGCAAATGCCCGGCGCCAAAGGCTGCCTGGTAACATAGCTTGACTACGTCCCGGGGTTCCATTGCAGGATATCGCTCCGCCTGTTCCAATAAATAATCCCTAAATTCCAATTTTTTCCACGGCTTCCTTAACATAATCTGAGAGTTTTCTGCTTTCCACACCCATTACCGCGGCATTACACCTGCTCATGGGAATCAGCAGGATCCGAGCCTCGCTGGATGCAACCGCCTCCGCCATTTTCGGGGTAATCTCCCCCAGCATGGCATTTGCCATCACAATCCCTATGGGCCCCACGATCACATCCGCTCGGCTGCTGTTATAAATCACGGCATTTTCGCCGGTGGCGCCCAAAGACGTGCCGCCTTTCATCATATTCGCAGTGGCCGCAGCGTTGGTCCCCACTGCAATCAACTCCGCCTCAGGGCAGGCGATGCGCAGCTCTTCCACAAGGCTTCTGCCCACGCCGCCCCCCTGGCCGTCCATAATCATTATCTTCACTCTTACCTCCATGCCACCCGGAATGATGCCTACATATTCTCTTTTTGCACACCCTCTAATCATATCACGACCCCGGCAGAAAATTCAACCGGCTTTTCTAAAACTTCCGGTTACGCGGGTTCGTCAAAAACTTCCGGTTACCTCTTGACTTTTCGGCAATTTCCCGTATCATTACTTATATATGTTTCAGGAAGAAACAGGGCATTTAGAAAAATGCATGAAACGATACACATAAATTGATACAGGCATCGCATTCCGATTACAAGTAAATAAAGTCCCGAATATGCCACGAAGGCTTGCCACTCTCTGGAGAGAGCCGTTTTCGCGGCTTGTTTTTTGTTTTGGGGTGCAATGCGGAAAGAAGGAATCCATGAACAATAAAATGACACCTATTGTAAAATGTGCCGTGACGGCAGTCTGTATGGCGCTCTGCGTGGTGCTTCCGCTGGCCCTCCACGCCATCCCCAATGCCGGAACGCTGATCTCACCCATGCATCTGCCGGTACTTCTGTGCGGCCTGGTCTGCGGATGGCAGTACGGCCTTGTATGCGGCCTGCTGGGGCCCATGCTTTCCAGCTTCATCACCTCCATGCCCGGCATCGGCTATCTGCCCACCATGATGGTAGAGCTGGCAATCTACGGCCTTGTTACGGGCCTGATGATAAAACTGATCCACACCGGAAAGCAGCTTGCGGATATCTACATCAGCCTGCTCACCGCCATGTTGGCAGGACGAATCATTACCGGCGTTGCCAGGGCTTTGATTTTTTCCGCGGGAAGCTATTCCTGGAAGGCTTGGGCAACCGGATATTTCGTATCCAGCTTCCCCGGAATCATCCTCCAGCTCATCCTGGTTCCCGCATTATACCTGGCTCTCCAGAAAGCGCACTTGGTCCCCCCTCGCAAGCTTCAAAAGGAATGCGTATAAGCGGCCTTAGTGCGGCAGCGCCCCCGGCAAATCGCCCTGGGGCGCCATACCTTCCATGTGACAATTGAAACACTTTAATCAGTGCAGGGAACAGCCTTTGCTGTGAGTGGTTGGAAGTACTTCTCACATTAATCCCCAGGAATATCAATCCGGTCCCGTATTTCCTGCATCTGGTAATCCAGTTCCTCGATGGAATCCGCACAGGCCTTTAACTGCCGCTCTATCTCATCCGTGTTGTCTATGTCCTTTTTATATTTCAGCTTATGTTCCAGGCTGGCCCAAAAATCCATGGCAATGGTGCGGAACTGCACTTCTACCTTCACGTATTTTTTCTCGTCCGCAAGGAAAATGGGTACACTCAGTATAAGATGCAGGCTCCGGTATCCGTTATGCTTGGGTTCCCTGATATAGTCTTTTTTCTTCAGCAGGATAACATCGTCCTGCTTGGTGAGAAGATCCGCCAGCCTGTAGATATCGTCAGGAAAGGAACAGATGACCCGCACCCCTGCCACATCCGTGATATAATCCTGTATGTTCTCTATAGTAAAGGAATAGCCTTTCTTTTCCAGCTTTTTATATATACTGTCCGGGGTCTTCAGCCTGCTCTTGATAGATTCGAAGGGATTTCTCTTGTATTCCTCCGAGAATACGGCGTTTAAGACCTTGAGCTTCGTCTCAACCTCCATGATCACGGAGCGGTACTCCATCATCAGTTTATTAAAGGGTTTTGCCTTGCTCAGCCTCTCCGCCTGCATTTGGATGATCAGGGACTGCTTTTTGAGGGTTTCCGCCTGCTCTTCCACCTTCTGTTCCAGCTGCCTTTTATAATTAAAAAGCTCTATGGCGTTTTTCACCCGGTTCCTGACAACGGACGCCTCAAAAGGTTTGTGGATAAAATCGGAAACACCCATTTGGAGACATTTATTCTCTGTCTCAACAGCATGTTCACTGCTGATGATCAGCACGGGCACTCTATTGATCCAACCTTTGTCCTTCATTTCCGTAATCACCGCAAACCCGTCCACCCTGGGCATGTGCAAGTCCAAAAGGAGTGCCGCCAGGTTTGGGCAGCCTCCCCGCAGTATTTGCAGGGCCTTCTCCCCGTCCTCAGCCATTTCCACCACATAGTCATTCCTTAATATATTCCGCAGCAACTCGCGGTTGACCTCCGCGTCGTCCACCACCAATATCTTTTGCATCTGCATAACCCCTCACACCTAACTACCGCTTAAATACTAAATGATCCCCAACAGTTCCATTCTATCACACATTGGACAAAATGTCTTTCCTTTTATGCAGCAAAGCTATACCGGGATTCGGCTGGGCGGCATTGATAAAGGGTACGGCGCCTGAGGCGGTTTTCACTCGGCGGAATGTTTCTCCGGCCTTATCCGGACGAAAGAATATTTCTCCGCGTATGCCTGAAATCTCTCCTGGAAATCTTGGCTGTCATTACGGATGTTGCGGAGTGACTCATGGAGGTTCAGGCTATGCTGCGCCATATCAGCCACGCATCCGGCAATATTGGAGCAATGGTCGGCGGTGCGTTCCAGGTTGGTGAGAAGGTCTGACCACACAAATCCCGCGTCAATGGAACAGGCGCCCTGCTGCATACGCAAAATGTGCCGTGTCCGCATTTGTTCTTTCAGCTGGTCGATGACCTGCTCGAGAGGTTCCACCCTGGAAACCGCCTCCCGGTCACCTGTCAGAAAAGCATTCATTGAAAGATCCAGTATCTCATCCACCGCCGCGCATAAGACTTTGAGTTCTGACAGCGCCGAAGACGTGAAAAACAATTCTTTTTCCTTCATTTCCTCTGCGGCTTCCAGCACATTCACCGCATGGTCGGATATACGCTCAAAATCACCGATCATTTTCAAAAGCTTTGCCGCTTCTTCGCTATCCGCCTCGCTGATCTGCCTTGTGCTCAATTTTACCAGATAGGTTCCCAGGATGTCTTCATAGTAATCCGTCTTTTCCTCCTTCCGGTGCACGGACTCCGCAAGCTTTGCAGAAGGATCCCACAGGAAATTTATACTCTCTTTTAAAGCCCCTGCGGCAATTTCCGCCATATCAGCCGCCACCTTGCGGCAGCGTTCCAATGCCACGGCCGGAGTGTTCAGCAGACGTTCATCCAGCTCCGTCTGTTCCTGGGGCTGCCCACCGTCAGGCACCAGGCGGATCACCAGCTTTTCAAGGAAACCCGACAGAGGAAGCATTAACAAGGTACACAGAATGTTAAATACCGAATGTGCCACGGCAATCCCCAGCAAAGAGGCGGAGTCGTCTAAAAATGCCGGCCTTAAAAACCCCCTTGCCAGGCAAAATACGGTAAGCCACACCGCTGTTCCAATCACGTTAAAAGACAAATGCACCATTGCGGCCCGTTTTGCGTTTTTATTGGCTCCGACGGAAGAAAGCATGGCCGTGACACAGGTGCCGATGTTCTGTCCCATAATAATGGGAATTGCCGCGCCGAAAGAAATTTGCCCCGTCACTGCCAGCGCCTGAAGAATTCCCACGGATGCAGAGCTTGACTGAAGGACTGCGGTGAGGAGCGTGCCTGCCACCACTCCCAAAACAGGATTTCGGAACAGAACAAAAAGCTCCTGGAATCCCGGCACATGGCGAAGTCCGGATACCGCTCCGGACATGGTCTCCATGCCGAACATCAACGTGGCAAAGCCTAAAAAGATCATGCCGGTATCCTTCTTTCTGTCCGACTTACAGAACATGTAAAAAATGATTCCCACCAGCGCCAGCACCGGGGTCAGGGAAGAAGGCTTCAGAAGTTTTACGAACACATTCCCGCTGTCAATTCCCGCAAGGCTCAGAAGCCACGCCGTGACCGTGGTGCCGATGTTCGCCCCCATGATCACATTGATTGCCTGTTTCAGTGTCATAAGTCCGGAGTTGACAAATCCTACTACCATGACCGTGGTAGCGGAGGAGCTTTGGATCGCCGCAGTAATACCAAGTCCGGTCAACAACCCGGCAGCCTTGTTCGTCGTAAACTTCCCGAGAAGCGAACGGAGCCTGCTCCCGGCACGGCGCTCCAGAGCCTGTCCCATAACACTCATCCCAAACAGAAATAGACTTAATCCGCCTACCAGTGTCAACACATTAAAAATATCCATAGAAATCTTTTCCTCTTCTTATCCACTTAATATTATTATGGCTCTTTTGTTCCTATTTTATCGTTACCCCTTCCGACCGATCTCATTCCATACAAATAAAAATGAAATATGCTATATAACCCAACAGCATCACTATACCGCTGCAGCGGCCCAATGTCCGCCGCCTTATGCAGCTGGCCAGCAAAAGCATGCCCGCCGCTGCGGCAACAACCGCATCCGCAAAGAAGCCGGAAGAAAACGGTACGGGAACGATCAGGGCCGAAATGCCGATGACAAATAGGATATTAAAGATATTACTGCCCACAATATTTCCTATGGCAATATCTGCATTGCCTTTCCTGGCGGCAGACACCGAAGTAAATAATTCCGGCAGCGAAGTGCCCAGAGCCACGATGGTGAGGCCGATAAAACGCTCACTCATGCCGAAGATCCTGGCAATATCGCCGGCGCCTTCCACCGCCAGGTTGCTTCCCGCCACGATCAGTCCAAGCCCAACCCCTGTCTCAACGGCAAACTGCCATAGTTTCCGTTTCTTTCCGGCCACAGGCCGGGCAGCATTTCCTTTCCTCGCCATAATAAACAGATAGCCGAAGTATGCCAGGAAAACAAGAACCAGGATAACACCGTCAAAGAACCCTACCGTACCGTCCATCCCCTGGACCAGCAGCAGCAAAGTGATAACGGTCATAAACGGTATTTCACAAAACACGGTGGACCCTGATACAGCGATGGGTATGATGACAGATGAGATTCCCAATATAACCAGTATATTAAGTATATTGCTGCCTATAATATTTCCCACCGTAATGTCGGCATTTCCCCGCAATGCGGCTGAAATGCTGACCGCCGCCTCCGGCGCGCTGGTTCCCATGGCTACGATGGTAAGGCCAATGACCAGCTGTGGGATCCCGAACTTTTCCGCGATACCGGAAGCTCCTTCCACGAACCAGTCCGCGCCTTTTACCAGCATGAGAAACCCCAGGGTTAACAGTAACAGTGACAAGAATATCTCCATATTCATCCTCCTCTGATCTGCAGCCATTGTATCCGCATTATTACGAGAAAACAAAAAAGCGAGAACAATGCCGCATAAATGCAACAAAGTCTCGCTTTTTACTCATTAAACCGGATTCCTCATCCACTCTGCCGGACAAAAAATCGTACTGACGGTAGAATAAACATGAAAATTTCCATGCAAGCTACTCCCTTTATTTAGGTGTAATATATCACAGGATATCCTCTTCTGTCAACTCATTTTCCGCATGCCATTCCCCATTCCACACTCATTTGTTGCAGTTCACACGCGCCATTGGCAAAACCGCACTTTCAGTGCTCACCGCTGCTGCGCAGCTGTTTTTGCCCATAAAATGGCGCTCCCTTCGTCCGTTCGTAGCCAGATAGCTTCTTATGCAAACATAAATTTATCTGGGCGCGACTGACGTGTGAACCAATGTCAGTAAGTTAAGGAAGAGATTAAGCAGCCTTAA
>CANRWO010000062.1 GCA_947643615.1 uncultured Lachnospiraceae bacterium | reverse complement strand
GTCACTTCCCTCGCGGAAGTGTGGATTGAAATATTCAGAATTACAAAAAGAGTCCCAGAATTACTAAGTCACTTCCCTCGCGGAAGTGTGGATTGAAATTCAAAATTTCCATCATTGTTAAGCTGTACTGGTTCACGTCACTTCCCTCGCGGAAGTGTGGATTGAAATACTGCAACACCGAGGGGATAACCGGAAACGAGTGCGTCACTTCCCTCGCGGAAGTGTGGATTGAAATTCTCTCGCACTCTATAAGCTGTCTACGGAAAATCTCGTCACTTCCCTCGCGGAAGTGTGGATTGAAATGTTTTGAATATTCGGAAATTATTGTTTCGAGGGGTCACTTCCCTCGCGGAAGTGTGGATTGAAATGTTAAGGAATACAAGGAAGTTAAGAAAGCCGTTAAGTCACTTCCCTCGCGGAAGTGTGGATTGAAATTGATTGTTTCGCTGATTCCTCCGGCATTATCTCGGTCACTTCCCTCGCGGAAGTGTGGATTGAAATTATATTTTATACTTTAACTTACTATGGTGAGTTTGTGTCACTTCCCTCGCGGAAGTGTGGATTGAAATCAAATAGCATTGGAGGAATGTGTTTAGGGCGGAGTCACTTCCCTCGCGGAAGTGTGGATTGAAATTTGAAAAGTTGTATCGGAGTACAGAATGAATAGAAGTCACTTCCCTCGCGGAAGTGTGGATTGAAATTAAGAAAAAGGGGCATTTCTGCCCCTAATCCGTGTCACTTCCCTCGCGGAAGTGTGGATTGAAATTTCTTAATCTCAAAATTCCCATTCAGCGTTTCAACGTCACTTCCCTCGCGGAAGTGTGGATTGAAATAAAAGGTGCATCAGGATAACCCAAATCAAGGAAATGTCACTTCCCTCGCGGAAGTGTGGATTGAAATATCAAAGCCGTCAGAATATCCACGAGTTGAACCACCGTCACTTCCCTCGCGGAAGTGTGGATTGAAATCCCAGCCATCACCGAAGATAAGGGCTAAGATTGCGTCACTTCCCTCGCGGAAGTGTGGATTGAAATCCTTATGCAACCGCAATCAGAAGAACCGCCTATGTCACTTCCCTCGCGGAAGTGTGGATTGAAATTTGAATGCGAAGACCCAGATTTTTATGCCATGTTGGTCACTTCCCTCGCGGAAGTGTGGATTGAAATTCCTTATCCCTAATAAACTTTGCCGCCTTAATCGAGTCACTTCCCTCGCGGAAGTGTGGATTGAAATCTCCTAGGCCTTTGTTTTTTATTGCTGAATATTATGTCACTTCCCTCGCGGAAGTGTGGATTGAAATATTCTGGATAGTGCGTACATCCTCACCCTCCAACGTCACTTCCCTCGCGGAAGTGTGGATTGAAATTCTTTGGAGGATAAAATATATGTCAAGAAATAGAAAGAGTCACTTCCCTCGCGGAAGTGTGGATTGAAATTCATGTTCTGGTCTGGAAAATAGACCGCATTTCCGTCACTTCCCTCGCGGAAGTGTGGATTGAAATCTGCGTAAGCGGCGTTTCTGGTGTACGGATTTTGTCACTTCCCTCGCGGAAGTGTGGATTGAAATACCATTTGTGTTTGTCAGCTTCCAGGTTACCGCTGTCACTTCCCTCGCGGAAGTGTGGATTGAAATATTAATAGCGGACTGGATATCTTCTACCGATAATCCGTCACTTCCCTCGCGGAAGTGTGGATTGAAATTGGTGTACGGATTTTAGAATAGTCGTATGTATCGTCACTTCCCTCGCGGAAGTGTGGATTGAAATTATAAGCCTTGCCGATTCAAAACGCACCATACCATAGTCACTTCCCTCGCGGAAGTGTGGATTGAAATGCTGTCCGTCTCATCCAAATAAATTGGTTACCAGTCACTTCCCTCGCGGAAGTGTGGATTGAAATTTTAAAAATGATGTAAATTCATCCCAACATTTGCCGTCACTTCCCTCGCGGAAGTGTGGATTGAAATTTGCCATAATCTCTCTAACTCCTTCATATCATCGTCACTTCCCTCGCGGAAGTGTGGATTGAAATTACATAATACATATTGTAAGGGTTAGGCGCAAGGCAGTCACTTCCCTCGCGGAAGTGTGGATTGAAATGTTTGATTTGCCTGTTGGTTATTCCTTGTCCTCTTGTCACTTCCCTCGCGGAAGTGTGGATTGAAATCCAGAAGCTCCCAAGCACCAGCTACACCATCTCGTCACTTCCCTCGCGGAAGTGTGGATTGAAATAATTGTCCGAGCAAGGACATTGGCCTTGCCTTTGTCACTTCCCTCGCGGAAGTGTGGATTGAAATCCATACATCTTATCAACGGCCTGGCTATGCCCAAGGGTCACTTCCCTCGCGGGAGTGTGGATTGAAATATTTTGTACCCGTAAATACCGTAACCCTTATAAGCGTCACTTCCCTCGCGGGAGTGTGGATTGAAATGCCTTTGTGTACTCCGGACGATGTTCCATAAAAGTTACTTTCCTTGCGGAAATATGGAGGATATGAAGCTGAATTTGCTGCCAATTTGTTACTTTTGAGGGAAAGAGCCTTTATATGCCGTCCGGAACCCTGTAAACCCAAATCCCAGCACACAGCATTGAGAAAGAATAAATGAAAAATGGATATGCTGAGGTATTTCAAAGGAACCTTGATTTTATTCGGTTAACCGTATATAATTATACTGACAGAGATTAGGGAAAAAGAAAATGAAAGTGTTAGAGTATATTTCTGTCCCGGAAGCAGCGAAGAAATGTGGTATTTCAGAGAGGCGGGTGCAGAAGCTGTGTGAAGAAAACCGCATACCAGGAATAGCAAAATTGCTTGTGGCTGATACCAAAGGTTGCAGAGAAACCCGCTGACGGGAGGATTAGGAAACGGGGTGATCGTGTTGATCAAAATAGCAATATGTGACGATGAAATCGGTACTTGTTCTGATATTGAAAATATGATTTTAAATTATGCTAAGTTTCAAGCATTGCAGATAGATACAGAAGTATTCTATTCGGGAGAATCTCTGTTTCAATCGATAGAAAACAAAGATAAATATGGATTGATATTTCTGGATATTCAACTTTTGCAGCTTGATGGTGTTCAAGTCGGAAAGCAGATAAGAGAACAGCTCGGAAACGAAAAAATCAGTATTGTATATATTTCTTCTAAGGAAACTTATGCAATGAGTTTGTTTCAAGTCAGACCGCTTGATTTCCTCATAAAACCTATTACACAAAAAAACGTTAATGAAACCATAGATAAATACATACGGCTGAATCATCTTATGAAGAATGATTTTTTCTTTCACATAGGGAAAGCAATACAACGGCTGTATATAGATGAAATTTTTTATTTTGCCTGTAATGGAAAGAAGATAGAAATACATACCGAAGCGGGTGTGACAACCTTTTATGGAACCATGCAGGAAGTGGTAGCGCAAGTGGACGGAAAAGGATTTTGGATAATCCATAAATCATATATTGTAAATTCTTCCTATGTTTCCATTTATCAGTATGATGCTGTTCAAATGACAGACGGTACTATTTTACCAATAAGCCAAAAATATAGAAAACTTATGAAATCATGTCTGACGGAGCTTTATCGAAAGGGGTGAGTTTTTTGCTGCTGTCTTATATTGCTGTTTTTTTGATTGACGCAATACACATTTACTTGCTTATGCGCTTTTGCACAAACTGTATCGGAACATACCGTGTGAATAAAAAAACGGCAGGGATTATTTTTTGCAGTTTTTTTATAATCAGCTGCTATTTAAGGCTCCTTCCTGTTTCAAAAAGATTTTCTGCTGCAAATGCAACTCTGTTTTTATTTGAAATTCTATTCATGTTTGCTGCGGTCTTTCTCTTTCAAGGAAAGATTGCTGTACGAATTGTTGCTGCACTGCTATTGCCAATCATATATTGGGGGTTAAACTATATTATTTCAAAATCCTGTTTTCATGGCACCTTTGTAGAAAACAGGCAATGCTTAATAAGCACAGGAATGGCAGTTGTAATCTTTTTCATTCTGGAAATTGCATTAAAAAAATGGAAAAAGTCACAAAGGGAGCAGGAACGTGAAATTTTAGAGCAGGAAGTTCGTATGTATGAAAATCAGTTTGAAATTATACGGCAGTCACAAATAAATACACGTTCCCTGAAACATGATATGAAACATCATCTTAAAATGCTGTCTGATTTGGTATCTTCTGGAGATAAGGGCGCTGCCCTTAAATATCTCTCAGAGATGGGAGCTTTTATGGATAATTCGGAGGAATTTGTTTCATCCGGCAACGAATGTATTGACAGTATTTTAAACTATATGATAGAAAAAGCGAAAAAAGCGAATGTTTGCATAACTTGGAAAATCCAAATACCGGAGGAAATTGAAATTTCAACATTTGATATTAACGTGATTTTAAGTAATCTGTTTGATAATGCGCTAAACGCATTATCAAATATACCAAATCCGACTCTGGAAATTTTAATGAAATATGACCGTGGGATTCTTTATATCAGTGTTCAAAATAATTGCAATCACGAATCCCTTTCTATTAATTCTGTTTTTGAGCCAGAAAATGAACATGGATACGGTTTAAGGAACGTACAGCGTATTGTCGAAAAATATCATGGTAATTTATCCACCGAATGTGTAAATAATGTTTTCAATGCAAGTATCTTGTTGTTTTTGTCCAACCAAGTAGAAAGCAAATAGAACTCATTTAATTTTTCCGTTCAAACACCCAATTTTTCCAACCAGCCGCCTGACCTGTTTTAATATGCTATTGTGGCAATAGACAGGAGGATAGGGTTATGCGAGAAGAAAAGATACGGTATCACTTGGTTGACGGAATAAGAGGCATTGCCATTATCAATATGGTTATATTTCATTTTTTATATGATGTCTATATTGTGTATGAAAAATCCCCGACATGGTATAGCCTTCCGGTAATCCATATTTGGCAGCAGATGATATGTTGGACATTCATTTTTATTTCTGGTTTTGTATGGACATGGGGGAAAAGAAAAAATTTGAAGCGAGGGATAATATTCAATCTTTTGGGATTACTGATTTCATTGATTACATTGGCAATCGTGCCTGCGCAAACAATCTGGTTCGGGATATTAAATTTTATGGGTTGTGCAATCTTGCTTATGCTTCCTTTAGAAAGGCTGTTAAAGAAAATCCCTGCTGCCTGTGGAATGGTGATTTGCTTTTTGCTGTTCCTGTTTTGCAGGCAAATACAATTTGGCCAAGTTGGCCTCCCAGGTTTGCTGCAAATTCAGGTTCCAAAGCTATTATACAGTATAAAAATACTTACACCGCTGGGTTTTCCCCATGAGGGATTTCATTCAAGTGATTATTTCCCTATAATTCCGTGGATCTTTTTGTATGTATGCGGTTTCTTTTTTAACCAGATATTCATGAAACATACTATATGGCAAAAATGGGCCCGGCGTAAATTACCCTGCCTGTCGGTTTTGGGCAGCAAAACAATCTGGATATACCTGCTTCATCAGCCATTCAGTATGTTAGTTTGTTTGCTACTTGTGTGAAATGTTGTCGTATGATAGAATAAATCAGCATATAACCCCATGGGAACAGTGCCTGTATGGGGCCAATATTATGGCGTTTTATGAAAAGGCATTTGTGGGGGGATGCGGGAGAGTAGGGCAGAGCGGGGGCATGTGTGCCCGCCTTACGGGCCGTAGATGATATGGAAAGAGGGCATGGGAAAATATGAGGCTGGCAATCGTGGAAGATGAAGCCGTCCATGGCAAGCTGCTGGAACAATATATAGTGGAATGGGGAAAACAGGAGGATATCCTGGTTAGCGTCAAGATTTATACAAGCGCGGAGAGTTTTCTCTTTGAATGGGAGGACATGCCCTGCGATGCCGTGTTTGCGGATATTCAAATGTCCGGGATGGACGGTATGGAGATGGTGAGGAAACTGCGGGAAAAGGATGTGAAGATTCCGGTGGTTTTTACCACGGGGATTTCCGACTATATGCAGGAAGGTTATGAGGTGGAGGCACTAAATTACCTGATAAAACCTCTTTCGGCGGAAAAGGTATGCGCTTGTCTTGACAAGATCCTTAGACGGCATAAGGCCACGGAATATCTTGTGGCGGAAACCTTGGACGGCGTAAGGAAGCTGCCGGTGGAAACCGTCAATTACTGTGAAGCTGCAGGGCATAATGTGGAGCTGGGGTTGACGGGAGGCGGGAAGCTTTTCGTACAAAGCAGTCTGTCCAAGCTGGAGAAGGAACTTTCGGAAAAGGGATTTGTAAAATGCCACAGGTCATATCTGTGCAATATATCTAATCTGAATCGGATTGCCCCGGATATGCTGATTTTTGACGACGGAACCAGGATCCCTGTCAGCAGGCGGCTGCACCAGACAGTGAACAGGGCATTTATTGACAGGTTCAGTGAAAATCTGTACGCTCAGAACGGCATTCTCAGCGAATGATCCGGTTATTTACCATAAGAAAACGAAACACTGGCTGCACACATAGTAGAAGGGAGTATGGGAATGGTTTGGTATGCGATGGGGGGAGGTGCACTGCTTACGGCGGCAGTAATCCCACTTATCAGATATTATCTTGTACATTTGGTGGACCGCCGTATTGCGCAGTATCAGAGTGACCTTCTGGAGAAACACTGTGAGGAAGTGGAAAATATGTACCGCCAGACCAGGGGTTGGCGGCATGATTACCATAACCACATCCAGACCATGAAAGCATATCTTTCCATGGGGGAGACAGCTAAGCTGGAACGGTATCTGGGGGAACTTGACGCTGACCTTGCCGCGGTGGACACTGTGATAAAGACCGGGAATGTTATGATCGATGCCGTGTTGAACAGTAAGATATCGTTGGCGAAAGCAAAGAGCATAGAAGTGGAAGCCAAGGCCATTGTGCCCAAGGAGTTGTCTGTGCCGGAGGTGGATTTTTCCCTGATCATCGGAAACCTGATGGACAATGCCATGGAAGCATGCCTGAAGGTGGAGGAGGAATCGAAGCGGTTTATCAGGATATATATGGATATCTTAAAGGGCCAGCTGTATATTTATATTATCAATTCTACGGAGGGAAAGGTAAAAGGGAAGATTACCGCTGCCGGGAAAAAGAACCAGTATCTTTCCGGTAAGGGGGGGCGCTCACACGGTTTTGGCCTGATGCGTGTGGACAGGGTTGTGGAGCGTTACAAAGGTTATATAGACAGGCAGGATGAGGAAAATGTTTTTGTGACAGAGATTATGCTGCCGCTGGTGCACGAATAAGACCGTTCGTGCATTTTTTTATGGAAATGTATAAAAGGTGGTATACTTTAAAAGCAGTCCGGTAATGGGAGGATTAAGCCGTAAATGAAAACAATGTAAGCATGGCAATAAGATGCGCGGGATACCTGCCGGTTGCGGACGGGATATTGTGTTGCCCAATGATCTGTTTTACGGGTTGAAAGAGAGGGAAAATCAAATGAAAGCGGTAAAAACAGCAAAGGCAGCGGTTTCGCCTTATGAGAAGCATTATTCTATCCTGCAGAACATAGCATACTATTTTCGGTTTTACCAAAAAAGCATGCCCCTGTTTCTTTGGTATGCCCTGGTGGAGGTGCTTGTGGGGGCGTTGGCGCCGTATATTATGATCTATTTACCCAAGTCTGCTGTGGACTTGGTGACGGAGGCGGCGGATACGAAGCAGGTGATCTGGAGGCTTGGAGGCCTGGGGGTGCTGTATTTGATTTCCCAGATCATTTTGAAGGCTGCCAACAAAGGGAAATATTTTCTTTACAACACCAGAAGGAACGAACTGCTCTCCGGTCTTTTCCTGAAAAGCCTGCGGATACCTTACCGTGATACGGAGAGGCAGGAGGTAAAGGAACTGTACCAGAAGAGTTTTGAATCCCTGATTTGTGGCGATGGGAGCAGCCTGTATGGGGTTACTTATGGGACGCTGGATATCGTACAAAATATCTTGAGTTTTGTGCTTTACAGTACGGTGCTGGGAGTATTAAACCCGCTCATGGTGGTGTTGCTGCTCTCGCTGTCCCTTGTGCAGTATGCTTTGAGCCTTGCCAAGATTAAGCGCCTGGAGCAGTTTCGTGCATCAAATGCAGAGTTGGGGAAGCAAAGGCGCTATTTGAGCTATGCTGCCATGGGCAATCCCAAAGCGGCAAAGGATATCAGGATCTTCGGCATGAAAGAATGGCTGAACAAGCTGTTGGATAAGATGTTTAAGGAGATGGAGAAGCGTGAGAAAATCAAGCGCCGCTCAGAAAATGTGTACGTCCAGGTCACTGGGGCCCTAAGTGTTTTGCGGGATGCCTGTGCCTATGCATATCTGATCTGGCAGGTGTTCCAGGGGAATATCGGCGCCGGGGACTTTGTGCTGTACTTCGGGGCCATTACAGGGTTTTCCGGGTTTGTGGAGAGGCTGATAAACGGTGTGGGAATGCTTCGCCAGGGCAGCAACGGATTGAATTTTTACAGGGCATATATGGAGCTTTCGGAAGAGGGTTCGGAAAATTGGCTGCCGGAAAACGGTGAAAACGGAAGGGAACAGGGGAAGAGGCATATCGGAGAGTTAAAGCAACCTATTGAGATTACTTTCCAGGACGTGTCCTTTTCCTATTCCGACCTGAATGCCAATGCGGCAGATGGCCATGATTCCGGCTGCTGCAGGGGGACTGGAAACGGGACTGGCTCCGGCCATGTGTTCCGGCACTTTAACCTGACCATACGGGGAGGAGAGAAGCTGGCGCTGGTGGGAATGAACGGAGCCGGGAAAACAACTTTTGTGAAGCTTTTGTGTGGTATCTATGAACCCAGTGAAGGCCGTATCTTTATAAACGGCATTGACAGGAGGGAATTCCCAAGGACCGAAGTGTACCGGCTCTTTTCCTCCATTTTCCAGGAGAAGTTCCTGCCGCCCTTTAAAGTGGGTGAATCCGTTTCGCTGCAGAAAGAGTGGGATCAGGATAAGGTGTGGAAAGCTTTGGAGAAGGCCGGGCTGAAAGAAACTTTTAGGGAGAGGGGGATTACCCCGGATTCCTATTACGGCAAGGCCATTGATGAGAAGGGAATAGAGCTGTCCGGAGGACAGGAACAGAGGTTTCTGCTTGCCAGGGCACTGTATAAGGATGCACCCGTTATGGTTCTGGACGAGCCTACGGCGGCCCTGGATCCTATTGCAGAGAGCCAGGTCTATGAAAGCTACCTGGAATTCTCCCGGGATAAAACGGCAGTCTTCATTTCCCACAGGCTTGCCAGCACCCGGTTTTCTGACAGGATCATTCTGCTGGAGGACGGAAAGATTCTGGAGGAGGGAAGCCACAGCGATCTGATAGCCAGAGGGGGGAAGTATGCGGAAATGTTCCAAGTGCAGAGCAGTTATTACGCCAAGTCGGCAAAGGAGAAGGAGGCGTTTTCATGAATCAGGAATCGGAACTTTTGGATAAACTTACTTTCAAACAAAATTACCATAATATTCGAAAGACGCTTCGGGCTGTAAAAGAGTTGGACAGGGGTTATTTCCCCTTCCAGACGGTGTGCTGTCTGCTGCAGACTTCCGCCGAATACGGGGCCCTGCTCTTGTCCGGCTATGTGGTGAACGGCCTGGCGGCTGGGGCGGACTTTGGGGGATTGATGAAGGCGGCAGTGTGGGTATGTATCCTTTTGGGCGTCCTGAGGGCGGTGGTCAGCGGGATGAAAGCCTCCATGCAGGTCAAACGGGACTTGATGTTCAGGCGCTATGATACCATGCAGCAGGCGAAGCTGGTAGACCTGGATTTTTCCCTGATAGAAAGTCCGAGGCTGAAAGAGATGCAAGAACGGATCCAACAGAACAATAACTGGGGGGCAGGGTTATATTCCGTTTTCCAACATATGGAGAATCTCACAATGGGGTTGCTGAGGCTTCTTGGCGCAGTGGTGGCGGGATCGTCCGTTTTCCGTTACCTGGGTGGGGAAAATGCCCTTCCTTCTGTATGCATGGCAGTGATATTGATATTGGGCCTGGCTTTGGGAATGAAAGTCTATTTCCATTTTCTGGATATCTGCAATTATCTCATGTTCCACAGGCTCACTTTGGAAGAGAAAAAGCAATTTTACGATTTTGTATGGGATTTTATCGTTATGGGGAAATATCAATATCAGAATGGGAAGGACGTGCGTATTTATGATGCCTACGGAATCATGAAACACTGGACGGCGGACACTGAGAAGAAAAAGGAGTGGCAGGATTTTTATGTGAAAAAGCCTACCGTCGGGGCAGCGGGAACGGGAGCGGCAGTGGGCGCTGTAAGAGGCCTGGGTACGGCGGGGGCATATTTCCTGGTGGTATGGCTGGCGCTGGCAGGGGGGATACCTGTGGGAAGCGTGATCCTGTTTGCGGGATGCCTTTCCAATTTGTTTGACAGTATTGTGATACTGCTGTTTCAGCTTCATGAGCTTGGCATTACCGCCAGGAAACAGATGGCCATATTGGAACTTCTGTCTCTTTCAGACGAAATGTACAAGGGATCCCTGCCCATGGAAAAGCGTAGCGACGGGCAGTATACCATCGAGTTTTCCAATGTCTCTTTCCGGTATCCGGGAAGTGAGACTTATGCGCTGCGGAACTTTTCCCTGAAGTTGAACGTGGGGGAGAAGCTTGCTGTGGTAGGGCGGAACGGATCGGGAAAGACTACTATGATTAAGCTCTTGTGCCGTCTTTATGACCCGGATGAGGGGGAGATTTTGGTAAACGGCGTGAATATCCGGAAATTCCGGCGAGAGGAATATATAAAGCTTTTTTCAGTGGTGTTTCAGGATTTTCATCTGTTTTCCCTGATGCTGGCGGAGAATGTGGCCACATCTACGGAGTACGAGGAAGGAAGGGTGGAGCGTTGCCTGGAGGATGCAGGTTTTGGCGAAAGGCTTGCGAAGCTGAAGCGGGAGAGTGAGGGAATTTGCTCTTACCTTTATAAAGACTTTTCCGATTCCGGTGTGGAGATCAGCGGCGGCGAGGCACAGAAGATTGCCATTGCCAGGGCAGTTTACAGGAAAGCGTCTTTTGTGCTCCTGGACGAACCTACTGCCGCCCTGGACCCGCTGGCTGAGGCGGAAATATATTCTAATTTTGACAAACTCGCTGGGGAGAAGACGGCTGTTTATATCAGCCACCGCCTGTCCTCTTGCCGGTTCTGTAAAAAGATTGCGGTTTTCGACAAGGGGCGCCTGGTCCAGATTGGAAACCATGAGGAGTTGCTGGAGGATGCGGATGGAACATACGCAAAATTGTGGAATGCCCAGGCACAGTATTACCAGATGTCATAGGGAGTTACGGAAGGGAGCTGCTTACCGGCCGGATAGGTTATAACCAGGCCGGCAATTTACGGATCTGTGAATATGCCCGGGAAAAAGACCGGCTGACAGCGAACCGGTTACGGGTAATATATCAAAAATGAGCGGGAGATAATAAGGAATGCTGCAAAATAGCTATCAAGTAGTTATTTTGCGGCATTTTATATTCATATGTGAAGCAGGCACATTCCTGTGGCAACTTATGCAGAAAAAGCGGCAACACGCTGCCGGGACTCTTGCACATGGGAAAAAGCCTGATAAAATGGTAACTGTCCGGAGGTAAATGCTGCTTCGCAGTGCAAATCCGGCGTATGGCAGGGAGGCGGAGGATTGAAGATCAATATAGAGGTTCAGGAAGGCATTGAGGACACTGTGGTCACGATACGATGTAAGGAGCACAATGCACAGATTGACAGGCTGGTGGCGGCAATGCTGGTCATTGACAGACGGATGACGGTTTTCTGTGAAGGGCATATGGCGGAGCTGGATTTAGAGAAGGTCCTGTATATCGAATCGGTGGACAGGAAGTGTTTTGTCTATACAGGGGAAAAGGTTTATGAATCCTGCAATAAACTATATGAGTTGGAGCAGCAGCTGGAGCAGTACCTTTTTGCCCGCATCAACAAGGCGTGTGTCGTAAACCTGAAAAACGTGGAATCCATAAAGACCTACATTGACAGGCGGCTGTTGATGACGCTGATAAACGGGGAGCGATTGGTGGTGTCAAGGCAGTATGCGGAAGGGATCAAGGCGCTGCTTGGTTTCCGGTGATGTCCATTGAGCGTGTTCCATACGTCAGGAGGCTTACGATTTTCATTGTCAGGACTTGCAGGTTGCAGAAAGGCATGGTTATCAGATATGAAAGAGAAAAAGAATTTGTTGGATTATATGGCTCAGGCTATGATTGTCTTCGGAATAGCTATGCTGGTAGTTGCCTGCATCGGCTGCCTGGTGGGAGAGGAAGCAAGGGGACTTTCTACTATGTTTGCCTTGGGAGGGAAAGGGATACCGTCAAACACGGTTTTGGAATTTATGCTGGTATCTGTCTGCATCACGGCGATCCGTTTTCTGTTTTTTTCGGATGCTGTGATCCGGAAGATGTCCATCGCAATGAGAACCATAGGGATGCTGGCCTCGGTCATTGTATTGATTGGGTTATTTGCTTATTTTTTTGGGTGGTTCCCGGTGGATGACCCAAGGTGTTGGGTCAGTTTCCTGGTCAGCTTTGGAATCTGCTTTGTGGCGGGAGTAGCGGTTTCCGTATTAAAAGAGCACATGGACAATAAACAGCTGGAAGAGGGTCTGCGGCATTTAAAGGAAAAACAGGCGGAGGAACCATGAGGAGGTGTAGATTGAAAAATAAGTCTGATGACTTTATTTTTCAATCGGCAATTTGAGCCAGAGTCTCAAATATGCCCTGATCGCAGATGAGAAATCGCCTGCGCGAATTTCTCATCGCGTGTCATCGCAGTAAACTGCTCTGACATGGAGGTTAGTGTGAAAAATCACACTGATGTGCTGATTTTCCACACGCAAATTTGTGCCGGAGCGTCACAAATTTGTTTGATGGCAGACGCGTATTTGATATTTGCGTCGCCCCGTGGCGTAAACGCTCCGGAATGGAGATTAGTATGGAAATGTTGGTAGAGGTAGAAAATTTAGCTTATTCCTTTGGGGAGAACAGGGTTTTGGAGGACATATCGTTTAAGATACCAAAGGGCAAGGTGATTGGCCTACTGGGGCCCTCCGGGGCTGGGAAGACCACCCTTGTAAACATATTGACCGGGCAGCTTGTACCTGCCGGAGGTGCCGTAAAAGCATGGAAAGAACGTTTGGTGACCGGAATCATGATGGATAGCTTCGGCCTTTATGAACGGCTTACCGTCTGGGACAACCTGAAAATGTTTGCGGATATTTATCAGGTGTCCGGTGATAAAATAGACAAACTTTTGGTAAGGACGGAGCTGATAAATGCCAAAAAGACTGTGGTGGGAAAGCTGTCTAAAGGGATGAGGAACCGTGTGAATTTCTGCAGGGCGCTTTTAAAGGATATGGATATCCTGTATTTGGATGAACCTACTTCCGGATTGGACCCTGCCACAACAGGAAAGATACATGAGCTGGTGGATGAGGAGAAAAGGGCGGGAACCACCATATTTCTGACCACCCATAATATGCACGAAGCGGAAAAACTGTGTGACAGCATTTTACTTCTCAACGAAGGAAGGATCATTGAGCAGGGTGTGCCGAGAGAAATCTGTATGAAATATAACCAGGACAATTCGATAGAAGTGGCTTTAAAGGACGGAAGCAGGAGAAAGTTTGCAAATTCCGGGGAAAATGCGGAGATGCTGGCACAGATGATGCGGGAGGGGATTATTGCAAGCATACACTCATCGGAGCCGGATCTGGAAAAAGTGTTTCTACATCTGACAGGAAGGAAGTTAAACGAATAATGAAGCATATCATAACAATTATTATAAAACAGCTAAAGGATACCCTAAAAAACAAAACGGTATTGATCCAGTTTGTCATGCTGCCTGCGCTTACGGTAATCATGGTCAATTCCATACGGCTGGATGGCATGCCGGAGAACTTCTTTGTGAATCTCTTTGCATCCATGTACATAGGAATGGCGCCCCTGACCTGCGTGTCTGCAATCATTTCCGAGGAGAAGGAGAAAAACACTCTGAGAGTCCTTCTGATGGCGGAAGTCACCCCATGGCAGTATCTTTTGGGGATAGGCAGCTATGTGTTTGGGGTATGTATGCTGGGCGGGGCAGTCTTCGGATGCCTGATGGAAAATGTCACGCCGGGCGGGAGGGCCCTTTTTATGGCGGTAATGGCAGCAGGGATTATTGTGTCCATAGTGGTAGGGGCAGCAATAGGCGTGGGCTGCAGGAACCAGATGTCAGCCACATCGGTGACGGTTCCGGTGATGATGGTATTTTCTTTTCTGCCCATGCTTTCCGTGTTTAACGATAAGATAGAAAAGATTGCAAGGTTTACCTACACGGAACAGATCCGTATCCTGGTGGGGAGCCTTGGGGGAGGCGGGGATTATGCCCGGAGCGCAGCGGTCATTCTCCTGAATGTGGCAGTCTTTGGGATTGTATTTTCCGTGCTATACCGAAAAAACGCTCTATAGCGTATTTGAAAATCATGCTTTACGTTACTTCCTTGACACGGTACTTTTATATTTTGTATAATATTGGTATCAAATAGTGCAGGAGGTATACATGCAGATGGGTAAAAGCAAAATATATTCTGTGGATTATGAGGAGTACGAAAACGGGAAAGACGCGGAGGCCTTGGCGGAGGATATTCTGGCGGACCCGGAGTTCCAGGAATTGGAGGAGCTGGTCATCGGCGGATGGGGCTGCGAATATGAAGACGACTGCCAGCCGATCCTGGATGCAATAGCTGAGAAGCCGGATCAATTCAGCCATATTACGAAGCTTTTCGTGGGAGACATGGACTTCGAGGTGTGCGAAGTCTCCTGGATCATGCAGGGAGATTACAGCCGTATCTGGAAGGCCATGCCCCAGCTGAAGGAGCTTACCATAAAGGGCAGCATGGACCTGACACTGGGGGAAATTGCACATGAAGGCTTAGAATCCCTGACTATAATCTGCGGCGGACTGGGGCAGGAAGTAATCAAGGAAATCGAGAAAGCAAAGCTGCCCAACCTGAAAAAGCTTTTGCTTTACATAGGCGTGGAGAATTATGGTTTTGACGGCAATGCGGATACCATAAAGGAGCTGCTGGCAAATTCCGACTTCCCGAAGCTTACTTATCTGGGAATCGTGGACAGCGAAATCCAGGACGAATTGACGGAAATCGTGCTGGAGTGCAAGTATATGGGCCAAATCGAAACCCTGGACCTTTCCTGCGGTACATTGACGGACAAAGGCGGGAAGCTGCTCTTAGAAAAGCTGCCGGCATATTCCAACATCAAAAAGCTGGATCTGCACCATCATTATCTGTCAGATGATGTGATGGAGGGAATAGAAAAGCTGCCCATGGAAGTGGACGTTTCCGAACAGGAAGATGCGGAAGAGTGGAACGGGAAAATATGGTACAATGCGCTGCTGACGGAGTAAACAGGATCCTCCTGATCGGTTCCCGGGGAGCCAAAGGTTCGGAAGGCTATAAAAGAAAATTCTATTTTGAGAAAGCCGCCGCAGAGGCAGGCATTCCCGTTTCCTTTTATGACTGGAAGGATTTCGGCTTGTTGGGCAGTGCCGGGGGCATGGAAAACAGTATAGTAAAGATTGATGCGCCGGAATGGGAAAGCTGCCGGCTGAAAGAACTGGAAGAGCTTACGGGCAGGTACGGCGAACGGCTGCTGCAGCTTTCCCGCATGCCCTTTGGGGCATTTTTTAACTGTCCCCGGGACATTGCAGAGGCTCTTGACAAGCAAAAGTGCAAGAGGCGGCTTGCGGAAAACGGGGTTCCGGTGACAGAGATGTATGAGGAGACCTTTTCCTGCGGGGAGGAGTTATTTGGCTTTATGGAGGAGAGGGGGATCCCCCAGGTCTTCTTAAAGCCAATGAGAGGTTCCGGGGCGGCAGGCGTGGCTGCGCTTCGGTATTCTCCGGCGAAGGGCAGGGTGGCGCTCTATACCTGCGGAACCCTTGACCGGGGCGGGATAGTCAATACGAAGAGGCTGTACCGGCTTGAAGGGGAAGATGCGCGGGCATATCTGGACCGGCTGCTGGAGCTGGAGTGCATAGTGGAAAAATGGTACAGGAAAGCCGTTTTCCAGGGGTATTGCTATGACCTCCGTGTGGTAGTGCAGGACAAGAGGACGGATTACATCCTTCCCCGGCTGTCTAAGGGGCCAATCACTAATCTGCACCTGAACAACCATTCCATGGAGTTCGGAAAGCTGAACCTGGACAAAGCCGTGGTGGAAAACATTTCAGAGGCCTGCGCCAGGGCGGCGGCCTGCTATCCCGGTTTAAAGAGTATGGGGATGGATGTGCTTTTGGAGAAAGGGAGCCTCATGCCGCGCATCATAGAGATCAATGCCCAGGGAGATCTGCTCCACAGGGATGCCTATGGAGAAAACCGTATTTATAAGCGCCAGATTGAGATCATGAAAGCCATGGCGCCGTGGAAGCACTGACCCAGCACACTAGTACAGCATTGCGTTAATCTTGAAGTAAATCAGTGCTTGATGTTTGCGTCAGCGTAAGGCGGAGGAAGGAGGCGATGCGGTGGCATCGTTGACTGACGACAACGCGGCGATGGCGTGAACAGCGAGTGCTGATTACTCAAGAATTAATGCAACGATGTACTAGTACTAGGGAAACGATATGCCGGGAACCGGAAAGTAGGATCAAGGGGGATTCGGAAAGGATTGACTGTGATGACGGGTGAAGTACCATTTGGGGCCTTTAGGGCCAGTATGGACCAGAATAAAAGTTCGGTGGATATGGCGCAGGTAGTAGGGAAATGTGATATTTTGTTTGTATGTCTCGACACTTTGAGGTATGATGCCGCCGTGGAAGAGGAAAAATGCGGAGGTACACCGGTTTTGAACCAATATGGGCCATGGGAGAAACGCCAGGCGCCCGGTAACTTTACCTATCCGTCCCACCATGCCATTTTTTCCGGTTTCCTCCCGGCCAGGGAGGAGGCCAGGAGCATAGCGGAACAGGAAAAGCTTTTCTTCCCTAAGAGCATGGGGATGGGGAAAAAGGTTCCGGGAGGGGCATATGGGTTTGAAGCCTCTAATCTGGTACAGGGACTCCACAAGGACGGATACGACACATGGTGCGTGGGCGGCGTGGCTTTTTTTGACAAGCGTTCGGATATGGGAAAAGTATTTCCTTCTTTTTTCGAAAAAAGTTACTGGAACCCATCTTTTGCCTGCCCGGTAAAAGACAGCACAAAAAACCAGGTGGATTTTATTATCAATAAACTGGAACAGAATACGGATGACAGGAAAATTTTCCTATACCTGAATGTGTGCTCTATCCATTATCCTAATTATTTTTATATGGAAAACGAGAAGGATGACAGCCTGATGACGCACAGGGCGGCGCTGCGGTATGCAGACGGAGAGCTGGGAAGGCTTTTCGGCTATTGGAAAGGCAAAAGGGGCGACACCTTTGTGGTCTGCTTTTCGGATCACGGAACCTGTTATGGCGAGGACGGATATGTGTTCCATGGGGTGAACCACCCTATGGTAAACAGAGTGCCGTATAAGCACTTTTTCCTTTAAGGCGTTAAATGGCCCTGTCCGCCGGAGGGCAGGAAGACGGAGGTCGGCATGAACAGATATCTCCAATATATGTACAGCTATCCTCATAAGACAGCTTACAGGCAATTGGAAAATGTTAATTTAAGGGACTATTTTTTCAACCTTGAGGGTGAAGGGCACAGTTTATACCTTCACCTTCCCTTTTGTGAAAGTAAATGCGGTTATTGTAATTTGTTTTCGGTTACAGGATGTAACCGGATTCAGATATCTGACTACGTGGAAGCAGTGCTGCGCCAAATCAGGCAGTACAGGGAAATTATGCCTGGCAGTACGTCTTTCGGGGATTTTACCATAGGCGGAGGGACTCCTTTGCTGCTGGAAGAGGAGCAGATAGAGCGGATCTTTGAGGCAGTGGAGAGGGATATGCCCATGAGCAGCGGCCGAAAGACCATAATAGAGACGGCTCCCAACCAGACCGGCAGGGAGAAAGCGGAACTGCTGAAAAAACTTGGTGTCACAAGGGTCAGTATGGGGATCCAGAGCTTTGACGACGGGGAACTGAAATGGCTTGGAAGGAACCATGACAGCAGGCGCGCCAGGGAAGCGGCCGGCCTTTTGGCAGGGGCGGGGTTCGAATGCGTCAATTTTGATTTTATATATGGACTGCCGGCACAGACGGCAGCAAGCCTGGTTCATTCTCTGAAAACTGCGCTGGCATTTGAACCCGATGAAATTTTCCTTTATCCGCTCTATATAAAACATGGCGTCAGGCTTGAACTGGAGGGCAGCAAGGGACTGCTGGATCCCGACCATGCATATGCCTTGTACCAAAGGGGTTCCGGATATTTAAAAGAAAACGGTTATACACAGATTTCCATGCGGCGCTTTGTGAGAAAGAAATCCGGGAGGACGGGGGAGGGGAGCATGGTATATGGGAAGAGCCTGCTTCCGGAATTCAGCGAGTGCGGTTTGAAAAGCGCTTTGTCTTTGGGGTGCGGCGGCAGAAGCTATCTGGGGAGGCTCCATACCTGTACCCCATATCGGACCACGAGAAGCGCCGCGTTGGAGGAAATAGGGCGTTATCAGCAGACGGAAGACTTCTTCCCCGTAACCAACGGAATCTTGCTTTCGGATGAGGAGATCAAGAGGAGGTATGTGATAAAGCATTTGCTGATTCTTCCAGGAATATCAAAGCAGGCCTATCAAAATGCCTTTCAGGCCGACCTGCTGGAGGACTTTCCGGTCATTCGGGACTGGGTGCGCCTAGGATGGCTGCAGGAAGGGTATGATTCCCAAGGCTGTGGAGATACCGGCCCCCAAGATGGGGGTGTTCGCTGCACAGGGCATGACCGGATCGGATTGACAGAGGAAGGCCTGGGTCTTTCCGATTATATCGGCCCCCAGTTGATCTCGGAGGATATTAAGGGGAAAATGCTGGAGTGGGAGAGGGAAAATGCATAAGAGGACCGTTATTTACAGAGGGAGCCTGAAAAGCTGTAATTATAGCTGTTCCTATTGCCCTTTCGCAAAACACAGGGCCACGGCTGCTGAACTAGAACAAGACCGGCTTAGCTTTGAAAGGTTTTGCGGCAGCTTGGAGAGCAGGGTACAATCCTTTTCCATAGGAGCGGTTTTTGTAACCCCTTACGGGGAGGCCTCCATACATCCCTGGTATTGGGAGGGACTGTCGCGGCTGGCAGGGTTTCCAGGGATCTACAGGGTAGGGATGCAGACCAATCTAAGCTTTTCTGTCGAAGAGTGCCTGAAAATATTTGATTTTCCAACATGCGATGCCCCTGAAAAGAGAAGAGGAAAACTCTGTATCTGGGCCACCTTTCACCCTGAGATGACAACGGCCAGGGAGTTTGCCGCCAAATGCCGTCTGCTGGCAGAAAAGCGGATATCCGTGTGTGCGGGAGCCGTGGGTGTGCCGGATAATATGGGGATAATAAGGGAGCTGAGGAAAGAGCTCCCTTCCGGCGTTTACCTTTGGATCAATAAGATGGATGGTTTGAAAAGGAATTACAGGCCGGAGGAGGTAAAAGCTTTTTCGGAGATAGATCCCTTTTTTACATATGAGCTGGAAAATCCTGCTGCCCATGGGGAGATGTGCGAAGGCCGGTGTTTCGTGGAAGGGGACGGTAAGGTGCGCACATGCAATATTAGCAAACCCAAAGGCATTAATTGGTATGAGGGCGGCGAAGGGGAAATATTCAGTCCTCTGTGCAGCCGGAAGAGATGCACCTGCTACCTGGCTTATGGTGGCAGGTCGGATTTTGCGTTGCGCCATATTTTCGGCGATTATCCGATATTCCGGGTTCCGGGAGAAGACAGGCCATAGGCCACAGGCATTGCTGCGGTTTCTATATGAGCGCCTGTCACGCGTGAACTGTAACTATTTGGATAATGAAGATTTGGGTTGCTTTTGTTTGCCGTTGACAATATAGGACTCTTTTTATATACTGACTGTGAGGAGGTAGTTTCTATATGGATAATCTGGGTGAGCGGTTGGCCTATGCCCGTAGAAACGGCGGTCATACACAGAATTCCCTTGCCGAAGCGATTGGAGTGTCGCGGGGGGGCATATTCAATCTGGAAAAGAACAAGACCATCCCTCAGACAATCGTGATCAATGCCATATGCCGGACATTAAATATAAACAGCGATTGGCTTATGAACGGTGAGGGGGAGATGAAGAAGCAGGGAGACCGGGCACGGAGCGACAGGGTGCTCAGAGAGCTTTGGGAGGTTGCCAGCCGGCTTTCCGAGGACGGGCAGTTTTATCTGTTGGATATAGCGAAAGGCCTGCTGTAATGCCGGCCAATGTGCATAAGAAGCACAAAATATTTGAAATAGTTAAGTTTTTTTCTGTAAACCTGTTGACAAGTACAAGATAATAAGTTAAAATGTCATATGTTCGGTTTGTTCACGAACAAGCATGTGTCCGTAGCTCAGCTGGATAGAGCAACGGCCTTCTAAGCCGTGGGTCGGGGGTTCGAATCCCTTCGGGCACACTGTTGTTTATATATGGTGGGTATAGCGCAGTTGGTTAGCGCGCCAGATTGTGGCTCTGGAGGCCA
>CANRWO010000061.1 GCA_947643615.1 uncultured Lachnospiraceae bacterium | reverse complement strand
GTGATCTCGTTCCTGCGCGCAAACTCTCTCACACATTTGCAGTGCTCCGCGGACTTGATATCCTTGTTAGGCACAAAATGGTCGGGCACCAAAGCAATCTTATCCTTGTCAAATACGCCCTTTGCGGTAAATTTATCCATTTCCTTGATGGCCACAGGACTTGTGATGTCGTTTCCAAGTACCAGGTCAAGATTCGCCTCAATGAGCTGGCCCGCTTCCACCTTTTCCAGTCCTGCCGCAGCCGCAAGAATCTTCTGTGTCATTGTCATTCCCATATGCTTAACCAAACCTTTCCGTTTGGAATTGCCGCTAAACAGCTGATAAAGATGATGCAGCCTAAATTTTCATGCACCAGTTATTTCCGGGCAATTCCTGAATATTCTATTGACCATCATAGCACAGATGGGATTATTGTTCAAATACTTGTTATTGATTTATTTTGCCGAACTTTACTGTTAATTTGTCTTTTGTTGGAAAGGATGAGACTTCTTACTTCCCCACCAGCTGGCAATCATGCTTTTTAAAAAAATCCACCCGGGGTTCCAGAAACTTCAATTTATGCCCTTCCACATCTGCAGCATAAAAAGAGACAGGCTCCAATATCTTACCCCAATCCCATAATTCTTCTCCCAGATTCAGATATTCCCTGAACATTTCACAGCCTTCCGGGGCAATTGGATGAATGAGAATGGCCATGACCTTACAGGCATAAAAGCAATCAATAACAAGCTGCTTTCTAAGTCCGGCATCGTTGGTGGCATCTGCAATCTTTACATGGTTAACCCAATGCTTGTTTACGGAACGGATAAAGTCATCTAACACATAGGAGATACGGTGAAACTCATGGTTATACATAAAACGCTCATAATCAAGAACCGCTTTCTCCGCCATAAGCCTTATTTGCCCAACCGCTTCGCCCTCAGGAATCTTCCCGTCATAATTGCTCTGGACAGCATAGAAACAGGACCGGATCAGACGGTTAAAGACATTGGTTATTAAATTGCCATCCTTCAGGACCATATCCACTCCGGTCCGGTCTTCCTCTTTCATAAATACCTGGGGTTTAAAACCTACGCTTTTAGAGGATAACCCCAGACTCATAAAATGCATCCGCAGCTGATCCTTGGTATAATAATCCAGCAATTCATCCGCCGTAGGAGGTTTTAGCTCGGAACTGCTGCTGGCTTTTGTATCCATGTACAGCAAATGCCGGTTGGCAGTGATGTGAGATAAGTGTACGGCCCCCATATCCGGCGCTTCCCCTTTGGGAACCTGTAATCCTGTAAATAACCCTGTCTGGGCGATGGAATAGAAATAAATATTATCTTCCCCGATAAACTGATAAACGGCAGATTCATCATCATACCACCACTTGGACAAATCATCTTCTTTTCCCTTTCCCCGCAAATATGCTAAGGTAAAAGAAATCGGCGCCCACAACGATTCCGGCCACACCCAAAAGGTCAGGTCTTTTAATTCTTCGCATTCAGGGAACGGTACTCCCCATTCTACATTACCGGACAGCCGGAAAGGAACCAGCGTCTTTCCGGAAGTATAGTGTATGTTACAGGCTTCCAGTACGCTTTTCGCCTTGTCACGGTCATCCAGATTTTCAAATTCAAACACAACAGACGGCTTCTTTTCCTCATTGGTTAATTTATGAGGGGGGAGCTTCGTGGCCAACCCTGCCAAATCATCTATATACTTTTTGGGTACATACAGAAAAGGCTTTTTCAAAAATTCTTCTACGGTTTCTAACTGATACTTCCGTGTATTTGTATTTTTCCGCAGGAAATCATTATATTCTTTTACTGCATGGATACAATATTCCAAATCAAAATACCAGTTCTCCACATCTCTGAGGACAGGCTTTTTATTTGATAAACAGCTGACCGGGCCGATCAGCTCAGAGGGCAGGAACTGATGTCCTAACGAACATTCATCGGCGTAGGCTTTTTCCGAATTGCATCCGGGTATAGGACATTTTCCCACTACTTGTCTTCCGTTTAGAAACATTTTCTTTTCTTCGTCATAAAACTGAGGTATGGACATTTTCTTAATATATCCGTTTTTATATAACGTATGAAACACCTTAGCTGATACCTGTCTGTGAATGTAACCGGCTTCTCCCAGGGCCGATGCCCCAAAGAAATCCAAACTGATGCCATAGTTTTTTAAGGTTCTCTTCTGGTTCTCATGGTTCATGCGCACATAGTCCTCCAATGTGCCTTCATATCCTGTTTCCTGCAGCTTGCGATAGCTTTCCAAGATAGGGGAACCATAACAATCTGTTCCTGAAAGAAAGATAACATTATCCTTTCCGATCCGATCTCTTAAAAATCTGGCAAAAATATCAGCATGTATAAACATACCGCCTACGTGCCCAAAATGTAAATTCTTATTTCCGTAAGGCATACCTGCCGTGATGATTGCCCGCTTGGGAAATACCGGGCACTCATTTGGAGCTAAACGTTTGCAAATCATATTATTTTGATCCTTTCTGCTGTTTTTATCGTTCTCTCTTTTCATTATCACCTGCTCCCCCTTTTGCCGGGGAAGCTCTTGCTGTTCCGGCATAGTATACCCCCTTTTCAAATCCCTAAAATAAATGGAAATGAGATAACAAAAAACGGCCAAAAACTCGTACCGAGCTTTTGGCCGTTTGGTTCAGCTTAACCGGGATAAGACACTTGCTATGAACACAGTCCAAAAAGCCCATTGCCGATTTTGACAATAAGCTGCTGTTGCTGGAACATGGTGTTCAGGGTCATCAAGTATTTACACATGGACTTATCCTCTCTCTGTTTTGTGTAATTCTAACAGTATCCATTTTAGTTGTCAATATGGATTTCATTTTTATTTCAATACTACTTTTTATTTCAATACCTGCCTTTGCCAGATTCAAGTGGTTACCCTTTATAATCGATAATTTTGCATGGGGTATATTTGCTGAGATCTCTTTTGTATGGGATTCCTTAATCATGTCTTTTGCTATTTTATATCCAATTTCAATTGGAATCTGTACCGTTCTTTTTATCCCTTTCGGATTCAGGTCCCCTCCATTTACGCTTCGCGGCAATAGCGGAAAGCAGAAAATTGTATCCTCTTACCATAAGCTCCGTCACACCGATTGACAGCAACGCAAGAAGCCAGCACTGGTAACTCTGAAAACTCTCATATCCGTTTATTCCGAGAGCCACAAAAAATACCAGCACATGCAGCGCGTAATATTTTGATATGTGCCTGCTGTAATACAGAAGCTGTTTTGCAACAGGATTTTTAGGGTTCCCCGTTTTGCTCCCTTTTCCGCAGATTCTTTCCAGAAAGAATATCATACCGGCAAAAACCAATATATGAGCCACGCTTGCCGCCACATGCCATAGGTTCGGCTGCGTGTACGCGTCACCCAGCACCGCCCGCATTTCTGATACATCCGAGCCGTATTTTCTGAATACCAGTCCCCACCATATGAGGACAACCATGGCAGAAGGGAGGGCCAGCATCCTGTAAAATCCCGCTTTATCCCTGACATGCCGCAGAATCTTTCCGAATGCAGTTCCAAACAAAGCATAAGACAGGAAATAGAGCGGTGTAAAAGAAACGTAATCCGCCTCCCCGACCAGCAGCCTTACCACATATCCAAGCACCGGCACATTCACAGGCCTTCCATAGAGAAACGGGGCGGCTATGCTGACTGCCACTCCGATTACCACATACCCGGCAGTTCTCACCTTCCATTTCTTAAGCAAAGCCAATACAAAATAAAGGATTCCGGTAATAAAAAAGATGTTGGTGTATTGCATGTAGATCTCTATCGAAAATTTGAAATTTTCCATCCCTGCATCCGACAGCTTCCCGCGAACCAGGGGATAAGGGAGGATCAATGCGGCTATATAGGCAATGTTATTCAAATACTGGTATGCCACCATGCGTATCCCGCACTTGCCCAGCGCCGCCGGTGATGCATTTCTGCTGTATACGGTTCCGATTCCCATGACAAAAATGAAAATGGCCGCACCGGACATTGTGGCAAACATATAAAGTCCCCGGGTAACGGGATCCTCTGGGGAAAGGGTTGCCTGAAACGCATGGATCAGAAAAATAAACAGCATGAAAATGCCCTTCAGGTAATCGTACTCCTCCTGCCTTCCAGTATTTATCTCATCCTGTGAAAAAACGGTGTTTAACATGTTCATTCTCCCAAAAGATTAAATGAGTTCAAACGGTATTGTTTGATTTTGTTTTTCAGGTCTTCCGTTCTCTTTTTATTCATGTCCTGCTTTTCGTAAATATCGTCCAGCAGAAGGTCAATGTTTTTCTGCATCAGCAGGTTGGTATGCACCATGTTCCGCATGATGTCGATGGCGTTCCTGGGATTGTTCCGAATAAAGTCTTCCAGGGAATCCCTGGTAATGCGCATCAGCAGTACCTCGTCATAAGCAACCACCGTATAAATGCAGGGTTGGTCGGAAAGTACATTGACCTCACCGAAACACTTTGACTTGGAATAAATTCCGATCAGATGTTCATCCTTTTCCCCGTACCGGATATAAACCGCCACGGAACCGGATACGATCTTGTACATTTCCCCGTAGGTTACGCCCTCTTCCATAATAATATCATCCGCATGAAACTTCCTTATTGCTGCATTTTCCATTTTCATCCCCTCTTCCTTTTTACAGTCGGCCAAAGCATTGTCCGCCTGCACTCCATATCCTTGTACGCAACTGTCAAAATTCTTCCCGCAAAATCAGGCGCAAAAAGATCCCGGGAGGCTCTTGTCCATTGCCCTGTTTTCTTTCCCTCTATTGATATTCTTTCTCTTCCCTAAGCCTTTTCAAATCCAACATATCCAGGCCTGCGGCCACTTCCACAAGCTCCGCCTGCAGGCAGAACAGGTTTACCCCTGTGGTGACAAACTCCAGTATGGCATTGAGGGCAATGGTCACCGCTATGGCTTCCATGGGTATTTTCAGCTGGACAAACAAAATCGTATAGCAGGTCAGCGCACCGCCGGGAATGGGAGGCGCCGCTACCGCAAGCACAATGGCAATGAGGAAAGCCGTAACCAGCCATACCGGTGAGACCGCCACGCCATAGATTTCCGCCATGCAGAATCCAACCGCCAGGAACATAACGGAAACCCCCGGCATGAAAATGACCTGCCCTAAAGAAACGCCGAAATTAACGATCCTTTTGTCAATCCCAAGATCCTTTTCACAACACTCCATATTCACCCCGAAGGCAGCGGAGGAAGATGCCGTGGTAAGCGCAATCAGAAAAGTGGGCATCATCTTTTTCAGCAGGATACGGGGATGCACTTTCCTCCTTGTACACACAATCACAAGATACGCCGCCAGAAGAATGACATCTCCCAGAAGCATTGCCAGGATCAGCTTATATGTGGGGAGAAATGCCAGAAAATCGTTGCCCAGCATCATATTTAAAATACTGCCGAATACAAACAGAGGCACAAAGGATCCCACCGCTTCCATAATGAGCTGCACGATATAGTTGGACTGTTCCACAAAGGCCGCGGCAACCGAAGTTTTATTTCCCAGCATCAGCATTGCCATTCCGATCAGAACCGCTACAAAAATAATCTGCAGGGGATTTCCTTCCGTAAAAGGCGTAAAAAAGTTTCCCGGGACAATATCCAGAACCATCTGGAACAATTCGGAAAAGTCAAACACACCACCGCCCCCGGCCTTTAAGGAAAAAAGCGGCATGGCTGCCGCACAGGCAGGCAGTGTCAGAAGAACAGTCATCAGCAGGAAACGGCCGATCATCCTTTTCCCGATCCTGCCCATGGCAGCCATATCCCCGATGCTGTAAATTCCCCATATAACAGACAGGAATACCAAGGGCCCTGCAATGGCCGACAAAAGTCCCATAAAGCGGTTAAATACAGGGCTGATCAGTCCGTTAACAAGGGTTCCCCGGATACCCTCCGGCAGGAACCGGCAGATTCCGCCACATAAAAATGCCAGGATCACTGCCAGCACCAGTGAAACCATCTGGGATCGCTTTTTCTTTTTTGGGGTAAATACGATCAGGTTCTGGCCGTTTTTATACTGCCATGTGGGAACCACCCCCATATTGGCAAGTAACCCCCGCAGCACCAGGCTCTGTTCTTCCTCCCCTGTGTCAAAAGGGTCAAACCGTTCTCCTGTCACGGAAAGCTCCAGGCGGACAGACTTAAGGCGCCTTATGTATTTTTGCGTAAATACCGCTTCCGTGCCGAAAGCCTCCTGGTACTTTAACAGCGTTTCTTCCACCGCAAGCCGGATCTGAAGAATATTTCTGGCATCCACGCCCCATTCCCCGAAAGTCTCTTCGGCAAGACCGCTTGCCTGTGCTATATTTTCATTACTGAGTTTTAATCTTTCCATTTCACACTTCCCGCCATGCCGCCTTCGGCGGCACAAACAATCAATGAGAAGAACGCTGCCCAAGGTGAACAAGTTCACCTGCGAACAAGTCAGCCTGGGAACAAGTTAGCCTGCGAGCAAGTTAGCCTGGGAACAAGTTAGCCTGGGAACAAGTTAGCCTGGGAACAAGTTAGCCTGGGAACAAGTTCGCCTGCGTTCTTCCGTGTGTAACTTAGAAATTCTTAATCAGCGTACTAAAGAGGTGGGTTGTACCCCCTCTTGCTGGCTTAGAATTTCTTTACACACTTCCATACGTTTCCTGTACTCAAAGCAGAGCATGGTAATGTCATCAAACTGCTCTGCGCCGCCTACAAAGGCATCAATATCCTCTTTCACGGCGGGAAGCAGTTCCGACGGCGGCAGCGCCGCATTGGCGCAGAGTACTTTCCCCAGCCGCTCCATTCCATACAATTCATTGTCCTTATTGGTGGCCTCCGTCACGCCGTCTGTATACTGGAAGAACTTATCCCCCACTTCCAGCTGCATGGAGCCGCATTTATACCGTATGCCCTCCATGCCCGCAAGGACAAAACCTGCCTGTATCTTATAGGGTTCAAATACGCCATTCTTTTTACAGAGAAAAGGGATCTCATGGCCTGCATTTACAAACCGGAATTCCCCTGTCACAAGATCCAATACACCCTCAAAGGCGGTGATGAACATTCCCTCGCTGTTGGATTCGCACAAGAGATTGTTTACCTCGGTAAACACCTCCCCCAGATCCCTTCCCGGCTGTGTGTGGTCCTTGATCAGGGTCTTCCCGATCACCATGAACAATGCCGCAGGAACGCCTTTGCCGGACACATCCGCCGCCACCACGGCAAGGTGCCGTTCATCCACCATAAAGAAATCATAAAAGTCGCCGCCTACTTCCCTGGCAGGTTCCATGGCCGCAAACACATCAAACTCTTCCCGCTCCGGAAAGGCCGGAAAAATACAGGGCAGCATGGACTGCTGGATATTGGTGGCCACATTCAGCTCCGCCGTGGTCTTTATGGTCTTGGCACTCTGATTGATGGAATAAAAAATCATCCAGAATTCCACCACAAATATTACGCACACGGTAATGTACAGCAGAAAGAACCATGGAGTATTGGGATAAATCCCCACGCCGTTTGACACCAGGTTAATGAAGTAAAAACCCACCACCGAGATAAACAGCGCCGGAAGGAACACCGCCATTTTCCCCCCTACCGCCTCAATGGTACGATGTATGGTCTTTTTCAGGAAACGTGCATACAATATGGAAAATACAACGTACACCAAAATCTTTATCAGGATAAAAAAGATCAGGTTCGGCGTATCATAAGGACTTTCCTGGATCAATCCAAGAGCCGTGCCCAGAAAGGTATCGGTGGTCCCACAGAACATAAATGTGCTCACATTGGCGATCAGGCATGCCATCAGGGAAATGGAAAGCTTGGTAGACCAGCTGTCCCTGTACAAAAACTGCGGCACGATACATACAAGTGCGGAAAGTCCCAGTATCCCCACCGCGTCGTTGTACAGATTAACGGAATAGCTCACAAATGCCATGATATAACCCACGATGGCCCCCAGGGTCCAGACAATCGCCCTGATGCTCCCTTTATATTTCGGAGTAAGCGTGATTCCCGTCAGCAGCCCTGCAAAAACAGATGCCATAAAAACCGCAAAGCTCCAAAGTGCAATTGATACCATTTAGCTGTTTTCTCCTTTAAAATAAATCCATCCCGCTCAGGGCGGACAGATACTTGTCTAAATACGCTTCGGTAATATCGCTCCAGCCTTCCGACAGGCTCTGCAAATACCCGTCGGTAAGCTCCTGCACAACCGGTATCTCGCAGAGGTTTCCCGCTTCTTCACTGGTCATAAGGCCCTGTAACTGCTCCCTGCCTTCCGCAGACTGTTTCCGCTCCCGCAATAGCTCGGAGAATTCCTCGTCCGGCAGCGCTTCCACGGTATAACCCAGCCGCCCGGCCGCCCGGAACAGATCGGCAAATTTTAATTCCACGGGCGGATATACATGGAAAACCGCCGTTTCGCCTCCCGTCGCCGCAAGAACTGCGATGTTATGCGCCGTTTCGTCCACCGGTGAAAAATTCACGCTCCCTTCATAGACCGACAGGGGCGCAGCCCCCAGCTTGATATAAGAAGAAAACTGGCGGGTAAACGCGTTGGAGTGAAGATTCATCTGGAATTCACCGTCCCGTATGCGCCCCTGAAGATTCCCGATGCGCATGATCTTTATCTCCAACCCATCCCTCACTGCCGCCCGCAGCATTTCATACTCCGCCATATATTTGGAGTAAATATATTGATTATGGATTTCCTGTCCGATATAGAAATCCGATTCGCAAAACCCTTCCTTCCGGATTTCTCCCGCCGTCATCCCCGCAACGCTGATGGTGGAAATCTGGCAGAGCATCGCCTGTTCCTTTTCCGCAAAACGGATCAGGTTCCTTACTCCCTGTGTATTAATCTTCTCCAGATGATCCCCGTAAGAAAAATGGGACACATCCGCAGCAGAGTTGATGATTGTGTGTATATGGAACGGACACTCCCGGGCAAAAATATCCGAAAGGGTGATGTCCCCTTCCACCACTAGCCATTTGTCCCCATAGCTTGCGGAAAAATCTTCTTCCGCGTAATAAAACAGGGAGGATTTCACGCGCTTTAAGGCGGTGAGAGTCTTCTTCGGCCGGGAAAGGCAGACGATCTTGCCGCACCAGTCCGGGTTCCTCAACAGATCCACAAGAATATGTATCCCCAGATAACCTGTGGCGCCCGTTAAAAGCACATTTCCGAGATGCCTGCGCCTGGCCTCATTCCGGGTATGCGCCGTAAGGTATTGGGCCATTCCCTGGTAATCCAGGGACTCTATGTCGAAACCCTTATCAGGTCCGCCGTCCGTCTTTTTGAAAATCCTCTCCAGCAGGAGGGCAGGCGTAGGATACCGGTATAAGTCCCCATACTCCAGCTTGCCGGAACTGGCCGGCCGGCAAACGCTCCCCCTGCCGCCTGTACCACCGCTGCCCGAATCAGGCTGGTTTTCCGCAAGACCAAGCTTTTCCTCTATTTTAAGGATCACCGCCACCGCATTCAAGGAATCGCCTCCCAGCTCGAAGAAGTTGTCATCCAGGCCCACCTGCCCTATGGACAGTACTTCCCCGAAAGCGCTGCAGACCAGTTTTTCCCTCTCCGTTTCAGGTTTTCTGTAGATTCTGATATATGCTACCGGTTCTCTCTCCAAGGCTTTCTGATCGGTCTTGCCATTTGGGGTCTGAGGCATGGCATCCAGCTCCTTTAGCACATCAGGCACCATGTAGGCGGTAAGCCGCGCTTTCATATGCGCTTTTAATGCCTCCTGGTTCACCGACCCTTTGGGTATTGATGTGTAAAAACCCACCAGATGCCCGGTCTTTTCAATTTTCCGTATCATACAGCAGCATGCCGACACACCGGGGAATTCCCCCATGACATTTTCAATTTCAGACAGTTCTATACGCAGGCCCCGCAGCTTCACCTGCCTGTCATTCCTGCCACAGTATATCAGCCTTCCGTCACTTGAAAAATATCCCAGATCCCCTGTCCGGTACAGCCGGATGCCTCCCCAAATCATATATTTCGCTTCCGTTTCCTCCGGCCTGCCCTGATAACCTATTCCCACGCCGTTCCCATAGATGCAGATTTCTCCCACTGCCCCAAAAGGCACCGGCTCACTCTCCCCGTTTAAGAGAAGGATGCCCGTATTGGCGATAGGCGTGCCGATGGAAACCGCATCTCCTGCCTCGGTGATGGTGGCTCCGATGGTGGTTTCCGTGGGGCCGTAGCCGTTGTAAATCCGTATCTGGCAGGTTTCCTCCAGCCGTTTTACAAGACTTCCCGGCAGAACCTCCCCGGCAGCAAGGATGGCTTTTACACCCTCCAGCGCTTTCCGGAAGGCATCATTTGCCAGATATGCCGTAATCCGGGAGGGCGTGCAGTGAAGGATATCTGCTCCGTGGCGCAGGATATGCGCCGACAATTCCCCTGCGTCCATCATGGATTTCTCGTTGCCCAGTTCCACAAACAGTCCGTTCATCAAGGGCACAAATATTTCAAACAGGGAAATGTCAAAGCAGATAGAACCAATGGCCACAATGCCGTGGCAATTTCCGGTGATATCCCGGTTAAACGGGTTGTTATCCGGATGCACAATGTTGGCTATGCCTCTATGGGAAAGCATCACCCCTTTCGGGCGCCCTGTGGTGCCTGAGGTGTAAATCATGTAGGCAAGGTCATCCTGGCCGATTTCCGGTAACAGGGCAGGCTCCACTTCCTGGGATAACAATGTATCGATTTCCGTATACTCATAGTTCCCGGCAATTTCCACGTCACCGGACGAAATCAGACAGGCCGCCTGGCTGTTTTCCATAATATAAGAAATCCGGTCCGGAGGATACGCCGGGTCTGCCGGAATAAAAGCCGCCCCCGCTTTCGATATGCCAAGGATCGTGGGAATCAGACGGTAATCCCGCTTTAGCAGAAACGCAACCTTGTGGCCGCTTTTCACCCCAAGGCGCCTGAGTCCGCAGGCGATCCTGTCACTGATCTCATCCAGCTGCCCGAAGGTAAAGGCGTATTCGCCCGCATACAGGGCCGGGGCATCTCTATACTTTTCCGCTGCACGGCGAAACAGGGAAGGAATGGTAAGCGACTTATCAATCGGAATGGTTTTCCCTGCCACCGATGTAATTTTCCTGTATTCCGCCTCCCCCACCGTTCTGATGTCCGAAAGCTTCTGCACAGTCCGTCCTTCCACACCTGCAGCATCCGAAAACGCTCCCTGACTGCCTGCTATGCCCGCAGCATCCAGAAACTCCCTCTGGCTGTCTGCTGTTCCCGCAGCATCCGAAAACTCCCTCTGGCTGTCTGCTGTTCCCTGTGCGGCAATTGCCAGAATGGCATCACAAAAATATTCTGCCCTTTCTTCTGTATAAACGGTTTCCAGGTAATCCGCCTGCAGGTCCAGGCCCTCCTTTTCATTGCGGAAGATGTTAAAGGTCAGATGGTTCGACATCTCCCCCGCAACGCTGAACCGGACGCTGTAAGGAAAGTCCGCACCGAAAGAGAATCGGTAAAAATTAAACACATATTCGGAAAGGGACTCCCCTGTCATGTTCTCATTGCGCAGGACGGAAAGGATCCGGTCAAACCCGCATTCCTTGTGGGCCGAAGCCTCCACTGACGCTCTTTTTACCCTCCGGCAGAGCTCCCCAAAGGTTTCCGCCCCTTCCACCTGCACTCTCACCGGAACCAGCAGGGTATAACAGCCTAAGGTATCCATCTGCCCGGATGTGCGGTTCAAACGGGGCATAAGGAACACCGCGTCCCTTTTACCTGTAGACCGGGACAAATAAAGGGCATATGACGCCGCAAAAATATAAGGGATTGATATATTCTCCCTTTTTCCGAATGCCTCTGTTTCCCTCTTCAATTGTTCCGGTACGCTGACCCGGCAGCTTCCAAAACGGTTTCTGCCTGATCTGCTTCCATCCGACCCCTTTCCGTCCGCCTTCTGCGGGAAAACAGCGCCCTCATACTCTGCACCGTCAAAAAAGGAACGCCAGAATCCGTCCTCCTGCCCGTCTCCGCCGGTTCTCTCTCCTGTGCATCCGCTTCCGCTGGCAGCTTCTTTCTCTGCCCGTCCGTCTCCGCCGGCAACTTCTCTCTCTGCCCGTCCGTCTCCGCCGGCAGCTTCCTCTTCTGTGCCGCCACTTCCGTGTACAGTCTCCGGTACAGTCAGGTTCTCAGGGAAAAAGATTGACGGGGCAATCTGTTTCCCGGCAAGCACATCCATGGTTTTCTGTACAAACAGGCTCATTCCGTAACCGTCGATGATCACATGATGGAATCGCACATACAAAAAAACACCTCCCCCCGAAAGGGGGATGACTTCCGCCTGATACAGGCACTCTTCCATGGGGAAAGGCTGCCTGTCCTTAGCTGCCATATATTCTTCCGCAAGATCCGCGGCCTGTTCCTTTCCAATCCTGCATTCGGAAATCTTCCTCTCCATACGGGAAAGCATCCACTCCCCTTCCCGGCGGCAAAGGGAGACGGCAAATATATCCCCACTGTCAAGTACGGCATCCGCCGCCGCCTTTACTTCCCCGGGGGAGTGCTCCGGCAGGTGTAGTTTCAAAGAAATCGTATTTCGAGCGGTGCCCGGACATACCTGTTCCGTCATGAGGATCTGGGTCTGTGATAAATTAAGTCTGATCATCTGCTTTTCTGCTGTCATCACCATAACTCCGTTTCATATTCCCGTCAGGGTCCCACTTTCCCCTTACAACCTATTTTGCGCTGTCCGGTTTTTTCCTGTACAGGACGTCTGCAGGAAGCGATACGGTGGCATCGTTCACCGAAAACAGCGCAGTAGAAGGCAACTCCGGCAAGCAAAATTGTATAGTTGATCAGAAAGAGGGTTGCTTATTCCTTCTCAATGGTCAGAATATCTGCAAACCCGGTTACTTCAAATATCTCCATAATGGTATCATTCACATGGGTCACACGCATGCTTCCCTGTTTATTCATGGTTTTCTGTGCCCCCAAAAGAACCCTCAGCCCTGCTGACGACAGATAATCCAGGGACTGCATGTCAATGGTCAGTTCCCCTACCCCGTCAATGGAACTTTTCATCACTGCCTCAAGCTCCGGCGCCGTGTTGGTGTCCAACCTTCCTTCCAGTGCAAGACATAAACTGTTTCCCTTTTGTGTTTTGGTGATTTTCATGTTTTACCTCATTTCTGCGCTGCTTTTTATGCATGACGAGTTTGTGGCAAGCAACGCGCAGACACAAATCCCGCGATTGAAAATTATAATTTTCAATCTTTCTCCTCCATCCAGTTTATATGCTGATAATAAAATGATTTACTCCTTCCGCAAACCGATGCTCCATTCCCTTGGTCATTCCCTTCAGCATCCTCAGGGACAAATCTTCTTCACCCCCGAAAGGCTGTAAGGAAGGACCGCTGTAGGTAAACCGCATTTGCGCCAAATCTTCCCTCTCACTGTATTCCACATCCAGAGAAAACGCAGGCAGGCGTTTCGACATGATCACTTCCTCCGCCGCAAGCTGCATGGCATAAATATGCCTCTGGGAAAGCTGCTGTTTGCGGCCGAATTCCTCAAGCTGTGTCATAAAGGCCGGGAAGTCAAAATCACGTGAGACATTTTCCACATGCAGCACCTTGAGCTGCCGGATAAATATTCTGGTCCTCTCTCTCTTTGGGTGCTCGAAAATCTGCTCCGGCGTTCCGTCCTCGTAGATTTCCCCTTGATCCATATAGAATATCCTTGTGGACACATCGCGGGCAAACTTCATTTCGTGAGTCACGATCATCATGGTCATTCCCTGCCCGGCCAGCCTGCGGATCACTGAAAGCACTTCCCCCACCATAGTGGGGTCCAGGGCGGAAGTAGGTTCGTCGAAGAGGATGATCTCCGGCTCCATGGCCACCGTCCTGGCAATCGCCGCACGCTGTTTCTGTCCCCCCGAAAGTTCATCCGGATAGGCAAGCGCTTTGTCTGCAAGCCCTATGGTACGCAACAGTTCCATGCCCCTGTCATAAGCTTCCTGGCGGCTCCTGCCAAGAAGGTCAACCTGGCCCATCATAATATTTTCTATAATGGTCTTATGGGCGAACAGATTAAAAGACTGGAAGACCATGCCCATCTTCCGCCTCACAAGATTCACCTTGCATTTCTTATCCGTGGTCACCACACCGCCTACAGTGATCTCACCTTCCGTCGGGGTTTCCAACAGATTGATGCAGCGCAGCAGGGTTGATTTTCCGGTGCCTGAAGGGCCGATAACGGAAATCACCTCACCCTTTTTGATCTCCACGCTTACATCCTGCAAAGGGGTCACATTGGGATACTCCTTGCGCAGATGGCGGATAGATATGATGCTGGTGTCCGCACTGCCCCCGATGTCCGCATCCAAAGTATTGAACGGATCTGCCATTACATGCACACCCCCTTTACACTGCGCCTGTTTCGCTTCGGCAGGGCCTTCCTCTCCCCAAAGGACAGCGCCGCAGCCATGACATTGGCAAGAATAAAATAAATCACCGCCGTCATGATCAGCGGGAAGAACGCCTCCATGGTGCGCGAGCGGATAATATCGGACACCTTGGTCAGGTCCTGCACGGCAATATACCCTACCACAGAAGTCATTTTCACCATGGAAATAAATTCACCTCTCAGCACAGGTATAAAATTCCCCGCCGCCTGTGGGAACACAATCTTAAAAAACGTCTGTCCCTTCGTATAACCCATGGCAAGAGCCGCCTCACTCTGCCCCTTATCCACCGTTTCAATCCCCGTCCGCATCATCTCCGATGAATAAGCCGCGAAGTTGACGGAAAAGCCAATGACCGCAACCAAAATCCCGGAGATATCCACCGAGCCGAAAATGCCATAATATAAAATCATTAAAAAAACTACAATGGGTGTTCCCTGAATCACACGGACGAACACCGCCCCGGCGATCCGTACCGGCTGACAGCCGGTGCGCCGCAGCATACAGATCCCAAAACCAAGGCACAGGCCGAAGATTCCCGAAAAGACCGAAATCAATATGGTGACGCCAAGTCCCTGCAAAATCAGCCGCCATCGCCCTTCCACTACAAAGGTGCTTTGAAAACTATCCCCCAGGCTTGCCCAGAAGCCTTTCTCCTGCACCCAGCCGTCCGGGTCACGCACAAGCAGCACCATGGCCGATTCATAGTGGGTATCTGCAAAATCTACCCGCTCCGCCCTCTCTTCTGTGATAGACATGCTTCCGCTGACCACATCCGCCTTTCCGCTTTCAAGGGCAGCAATCAGCGAAACAAATTCGCAGGCTGACATTTCCACCTTCATATCCAGTTCCCGGGCAATCAACAGCACCAGGTCTATCTCAAGCCCCAGAGGCTCTCCGCTACTTCCAAGATAGGTCATGGGTTCATGGGTTCCGTCATGATAATACCGGATGGTTCCCTGACTACCCGGCCAGTCCTGCTCTGTCAATCTCTTTACACTCTCATCCGCACCAAGCCATTTTTCCTTCAGGGACGCAATCGTCCCATCCTCTTTAAACCGGGCAATGACTGTATTAAACTGCTCCCGCAGGGGACTTCCCTTCGGGAAAGCATATCCGTATTGATCAAGGACCACCGGTTCCTGGAAGATTTCCAGTCCTTCATTTTTCGCCACCGCAAGCTGGGCCAGCGGCTCATCCAGCGCCCCTGCGTCCACACGGTCTGCCTGAAGTGCCGCTACAATATCAGGTACGGAATTGTAATAGGAAAAGTCCTCCGCACCCTCAATCGCTTCCTGTAAAAGCTGATCGTACACCCCTCCGCTCAATGAGGCAAACCTGGCTCCAGCAAAATCGGAAAGGGTATTGTATTCTTTTTCCGCGCTGTCCTGTCCTGGCCCTGCTTCCTGTTTTCCGCATCCTGCGAGACAAAGCATTCCCAGCAGGACAATTGCCAGAAACGCCGTTTTTCTTTGCAATACCGTTCTACTCAGCAACGCCATTTTCCCCCTCCCATGCTTCGCACGCACTCATATCAGAATCCTGAAATGACTTTTCACAAGCATACTTTTTTCAAATGATTCCTCTGTCCCTGCACAGTGCTTCTATGCTCCTGTCATATGTAGCCTCCGCCTCGGTAGAAAAGAAGCATCCGGGCACTCCCTCATTGTTATCCCTGTGATGAGCTACACAGGCACAGCATTTCCCATGTCTGGGGCAATCAAAGGTACACGGACATGGTCTTTGGTTGTCACAACTTGTCATTCGCATTTCCTCCATATGGTCATAATATTGTTAAATGCATAATTCTTTAAATCAATTTATTATAGCAGATAATATCAGCGATTTGATAAGCATGGCATAGTTCGTACTTTTTAGGGTACATTTTGTTATATATTTTTTTTGATCTTCAATATATTTTTCCCGTCCCGGTATTCATAGGTAATCTCGTCCATGCTCTTTTTAACCATATAGATACCAAGGCCGCCAATCTGCCTCTCCTCCGCGGAAAGGGTGGTGTCCGGCTCCCGGGCAGCCAGTGGATCGTAAGGTATGCCGTTATCAATAAAGGTAATCACCACTGCCAGAGGATTATCCGTTACCTCCACACGGACAGTAGCAGAACCCACCTCCGGGTGGTAGGCATAATGGGCAATGTTCCCAAACAGCTCGTCAATGGCAATATCGATCTGCATCTGCGCTTTCACGGGACATTCCAGCCGCTCTAACTGCTGGTCTACAAATGCCGTAACCTTTTCAATATTTTCAACTGTTGCGTCAATGATCAATTCCTTCATTCTCTCCCATTCCCTCCGCTTTTTTCCGGCTGTCTATTCCGTTCCCTGTCCGTCAGACACCATTTTCTTTTTATATTCCACACACAGCATGGTAATATCATCAAACTGCAGTGCACTCCCCACAAAAGCATCTACGTCTTCCCGCACGGCAGCCAAAAGTTCTTCCGGATTTTTCGCCGTGTTCTTTTTCAGCACGTCCCCAAGCCGTGCCATGCCATAAAGTTCTTCTTTCCCATTGGAGGCTTCCGTTACCCCGTCCGTGTATTGGAATATTTTATCTCCCGGCGCAAGCTGGAAACTGCCGCACTGATATTTCATATTTTCCATCCCTGCCAGGACAAACCCGGGCCGTATCCTGTGGGGTTCAAAAGGTTCCCCTGCCCTGGAAAGAAAAGGGATTTCGTGCCCTGCGTTCACAAATCGGAATTCCCCCGAAACAAGGTCAAGGACTCCCTCAAAAGCGGTAATAAACATACCTTCATGGTTGGAATCGCACAGCAGGTCATTTACCTGGGAAAATACGTCTCCCAGGCTGATGCCCGGCTTCGTATGGTCTTTGATCAGCGTCTTGCCGATTACCATGAACAAAGCGGCAGGGACGCCTTTTCCTGACACATCCGCTATCACAATGGCCAAATGCCGCTCATCCACCATAAAAAAGTCATAAAAGTCTCCTCCCACTTCCCTTGCAGGTGCCATGGTCGCATAGATGTCAAATTCCGGGCGTTCCGGGAATGCGGGAAAAATACAGGGAAGCATATCCGCCTGAATCCGATGGGCAACATCCAGTTCCGTTTCGATCCGCTGACGCTCCTCACTGTCCTTCGCCTGACGTTCCAAAAGCCTTCTGGTTCTTCCTGCCATTGTGGTGCAAATGGAGGACAGGCCCCACAAAGCAGCGGCACGGGGCAGTACAAAGAATATCGCCGCATCATAAAGCTTCTGCCGGGTCACCACCCTGGGGCCCGAATAGTATGCAGCGTCCAGCAGGATCTGATCCCATTCCCCGAAATACATCCCTATGTAAATGGATCCTGAAAACAGGATCTGTGATACAATCAATGTCAGCTTTGTTATATTTTTGGAATAGTAATGGCAGCTTAACATGAGAGGAAGCGTCCACACCAGCACCCCGTGTTTCGGCATGGCGCTGGACAAGGTAAAAACCCCCATGACAGAGCAAAACAACACCGCATATTTTACCCATCCCCTATTGCCACCCGTCAGCCGGCATAACACAAAAGGCATCCAAAAGCACAGTATGACCACGGGCATAGCCGTATTCATAATTGCCAAGGGCACGGTAAAAATACGCAGCACAGTCAAAATCCATGCCGCCCCACATACCAGGCTGCAAATCACCAGGCATTTGGCGGCGTACCAGTTCGCCTCCGTTTCGTTTTCCCTAAATACATTTTGTGCATCCAATTTTCAATCCCTCTTTCCCACTTCCATTCTTCGGCCCTTTTCTGAAAAATTGTCACCTGTGCGGTTGGACGCTCCAAGGAGCATCCAACCTGACTCCCACACTCGCAAAATCCGCGCTTACGCGCTTTTGCGTATGCTTGCGCATCCGCATTTTGCTCCCCGGCAACGGGCCAAATGCCAAAGATTCCCGGCATATGCCAGGGGGCAGGCGTAAACCTGTTCATTCCCTCCCTCTCCGGAAACACGCAGCCACACAGTATTCCTCCAGGCGGTATTCCCTGAATACAAACTCCCCGGTACAATGAACCTGCGCCTCATCGCTCTTCCAGCCAAGGGCGATTTCCCCTTCCGGTGAAATGATAATCTCAAAGGCATCCAGCGGAAGCATAAGTCCTGTCCCCACTGCCTTCAAAAAGCTTTCCTTTAATGTCCATAACCGGAAAAACGCCTCATCCTGTCGCCGTCTTCCCTGCTGCCCGGCAATAAAATCATATTCCTTCCGGGTAAAGAAACGCTCCGCAAGAGCCAGATCCGCCTCCTGTACCTGCTCAATGTCGCACCCTGTCTCCACTTCTGCAAACACAGCCAATGCCTTGCTGCCGGAGTGGGACAGATTAAAATGAATCTGGGGATATTGGGGCAGATACGGCTTTCCATTTTCCCTGTACGACACCACTGCGTCCCGCTCACACAACCCCCGGGCGGACAATCCCTGATCCATCAAAATCCCCGCCCCCAGGGAAAGCCGTCTATCCTTCTTAAGAAGACAGGCGTCCACTTTTCTCCGGCGTTCACGGGACATGGTTCTGTAATATTGAGAAAAGGTAACTTCATCTTCCAACTCCCCCACATCCATCCAGTACAGGACAGCCTTGCCCTTTTCCATTGCCGCAGGGAAGGATACCACAGTCCTGCACAGGCTGTTCAGTACAGGCAGCGGTTTCTCCGGCGTCATCCTGCCTGCACCCTTTCGGCTTTCCGTTCCATTTTCAATTCCATAATTGTGTTATTCATATTCAGTACCCTCATATACTGAAAGTCCGACATGATTTTCCGGATCAGGGCAATCCCTCCCAGGGCAAGCTTCCCGCTTTCCTCCTCTTCCGCCTGATAATCCAGGGGATTAAAGGGTATGCCGTCATCCCGGACCCTAAGAAGGCAGCTGCCATCCTGAATGGTAAAGCTGATATCAATAAAGTTTCTGCCATCCCCCCGGTAACCATAACGAACAATATTGGCACAGATTTCCTCCAGCGCCAGTCCAATCATCTTTGCGTCCTTTTCCCGGATGCCGTTTTCCTCACAGAAGACAAACAAGGCGTCCCGGAGCTTTATCACGTCCTCCAGATGGTTTTCCACGGAAAAGTCCAGGCAGGTTTCCTCCGTCACGCTGGGAAGCATATATCTGCCCCCGGAAGGGAATCGGCCGGTACGCTGTCCTCCCCTGCGGAAAAGGACGCACAATAGGATTGTAAAAGCTTCGCTCACCACGGCCGCCACGCACACACCGGGAAGCCCCACCCAGAAGATTCCGGCAAGCGCAAAGGGAACTGCCACCCCAAATCCCTGCAGCACCGTGATCACTGTGGAAAGTCCCGGCTGTAGGATCGTCTGGTAATAGGAGGTTAAAAACTTATTATACACATAAAAAGGGAATGTGAATGCAATGATGCGCAGCTGGGGCATACACATTTCCAGCATCTCCCCTCCCTGGATACCGAACAGTCCGGCAATCCACTGGGGGAACAAAAGAAAAAGGGCCAAAAGGACCGCGATGGTCAGATAGCTATATGCCAGCACTCTTTTACACAGCGCGCGAATCCCGTAGTAGTCCCTTTCCCCATAAAGAATCCCTGCAATATTAGGGATCAGTCCAATCACACCTCCCACGCACAGCTCCGCAATCAGCACCGCGTTAGCACACACAGAATAAATTGCCATGGCGTCATTCCCCAGGAACCGCACAATGGCTGAATTGACGATCACAGACTTCAGGGCGGACATCAGTGTAAACGCTGCGGTAGGAATACCTGCCACCGCAGCCATCTTTACACAGATTAACCCCTTTCCATGTCCCGAAAGCTTTAACATCCTGTTCTTGGACCGTAAGTAAAAAATCACGGTCACCATGCCCGTCAGATAGCCGATCACGGTAGCCAGGGCGCTTCCTGCCATTCCCATTTGAAACACCTTGAGGAACAGGATATCCAGCGCCAGGTTCACCCCGTTGGCAATCAGAAAAAGGGCGCTCCCCAGCTGGGGATGATTGTCCGCGTTCATAAAGTAACAGAACAGGATGGCAACGGTCAGAATCGGAATCCCGCCAAAATTTACTCTAATATAAGGCTCCACCAGCGCCGCCATAGACTCATTCCCGGCAAGGGCAAAGGCAAGCGTTCCCGGCAGAACAGGGGTAAGAAGCGCAAAGAGAAGGGATACGGCGGCGCCTGCCGCCAGGGAAGCGGTAAATACGCCCCCCGCTTCCTTCAGCCTGCGCTTTCCCAAAAGAACCGCCGACTCCGCCGCGCCTCCTATGGCCAGTGTCAGGGCAGGCATCTGCAGTAGAAGCAGCACAGGCATAGAAAGTTCAATGGCTGTCATGGCTTCCGGCCCAAGAAGATTGCCAACGATCATACCGTCCACCACATTGCCCAGCTGCATGGCCACCGTCATCAGCACTCCCGGCAGAATATACTGGTGGATTTTTTTATTGATTAAAAGTAACTGTTCAGCACCCCGTTAAGGGCACATTGATTTTTGGACAAAACAGA
>CANRWO010000060.1 GCA_947643615.1 uncultured Lachnospiraceae bacterium | reverse complement strand
AAAGAGTTACACCCCTACTTAAAATTTAGCTTTATAACTTAACTAACTGACATTGATTCATAGCAGGCACACCTGAACCGAGTTATTGCTTCAACCCGAAAGGAATTTGGGCATTGTCAAAGATATTAGCCGCATTTCCTGTGCAGACAAGCCTGATCTCGTTGTCACCTTCTTTTAAATAACCCGCCAGGTCAAAGCAATGCTTACCCCAGAAACTGACATCCGCAAACTTCCCGTTGCAGTAACACTCCACCATCTCGGAACCCCTTACAAAAAATCCCGTAGTGTTCCCCAGATCCGATGCCCTGCAACAACAGGTATAAACCGCTTCGTTGTCCTTCCTCTCTTCCAAAACAAAGCGACCTGTCCAGTCAACAAACTCTTCCCGTCTCTTTGCCGGCATTTCCGTCCTGATTTCCATTTTGCCGGTCCCACAGGCAGTTCCCTGCCCGGCCATAGAGCCATTCTCCCCAGCCTCCGCAGGAAGGATCAGAACCGTCTCGCTGGGATCAAGGCACAGCTCAAAGGACGTCTTTCCGAGGCTGTATCCCTCGCCTTTCCAAAGGTCATATAGGAAAACTCCAGTGTCGGAAACCACTGACACTTCTGTCCTGACAATAGTGTCGCCCTCATTTCCCAACAGATATATGGTAACTCCGTCCTTGGTCAGCGTGTTGAGCCTCACCGTTTTACAATTTTCCTTCAGAACCAGTCCGCTCCTCAGAGACTTATCCCCTGCCAGTTCTTCACCGGAATGTACTACCTTTATCCCCTCAGGCAGCTTCCCTTCATATTTCCCGCCCAGGGTATTAAGGATCACACTGTACTCATAACCGGCAATACAGAGCTTACCGTCCCTTACAGCCTCCACAGCAGGATTTCCCACTGCCTCTTCCAATACGGCAACGGGCAAATAATTGAACTCTGTCTGGCTCTCATACAGGCAGGCTACTTCCTCATAGGGAACCTTATTGTTATCACAGAGGACTGCCACCCTGGCGCCGTTGACAGAGTCCGTCATCAGCCAGGACAACCTCTTAAAGTAATCGGAAAATCTGCGGTAGTGCTTCCACCATATATTATTGGGGCCTACATCAGGGGGACGCTCCCCCTTTCTCTGCCCCAGCACGCTATAGTAAAAAGCGTGGGGAATGAACAGGTTTACGCCGCGTTGACCAAGCCAGTCTATATACCATTTCATATCTGCAGCTGTGAAATACCATGGGATACCATTCCTGCTGCAGACGCCAAAGCATTCATTGGCATTGCGTTTTCTCCCCAAGTGCCTGGCTATGTCCGCAGAGAGTTTTGCCTGTACGGAATCAAACTCGCGCAGTCCCCCTGACTCCGGCGACACCCTTCGCAAGATCAGATCCTGCCCCGGAATATGGAAAAACAGCTCTTCCTCAATATCGTTGCTCTCCGCCGGATGCCCTATCAGTGAAATGCCATGCCCTTCACACCACTTGGATAATCTGGCGTAAAAAATATCTCTGAGCTTTTTCTTGATCAGCTGGTGGTACAGTACTACCGTGGGGTTTTGAACCGTGGAAACCACATCTTCCCTGCCTGCCACCGTTCCGGTCTTAATAAACAGGCCTTCCAGCTCCTCCAGCTTTCCGCCTGCGGCAAGGATCTCCTGCTCCAGGCCTTTGCACCACTCCCTGTAACGACCGGCATTTCTGCCCAGGGCACAGGGTTCGTCCGTGAAGAAAGCAAAGACCGTATTGCCGAAATATTCCTTTAAGTTCTCATAGTATTTATCATGGGTCAGCCGGATAAACTCATCCACTGCGTCAGGGTTCAGGATATCCGCAGACTTAGGCGCCCCTGCCTCACCGTCGTCCTCCCCGAAATGGATGCCGCGGATAGTGCCGCCCGTAAAGCCGTAAACGATCTTCTTCCCGTCCGCCAGCTCCGCAATCACCTGGGCAGATGGCTCCTTCGCCAGCTTCTCCTCCGCAGCCTCCCGCTCCAGCAAAACAATGCCTTTGGACGCGTACTCGGGGTTGGCATCCACTACCATGCCGTGGGCAGAGCCGGAAGGGTACATCCCCTCGTCATACAGAATCACTTTCATTCCCAGGGAATCGGCCGTCCTTACAATAAAGCGTACCGACTCGAAAAACGAATCCGAAAGATATGGCATATCCTCGGGAATGCCGATCCTGGGATGGAGCACGAAACCGTTCACTCCCTTCTCCACGTAATCGGCAAGCTGATTGCGCACTTTCTCCTCATCAAATGCATCATTATAGAACCAGAATGGAAGCGGTGAATATTCCGGCCCCGGTTCCGATAACTTTTTCAAAATCTCTACCATGGCTGTCCTCCTTAAGCGCATCGTTGTCCTGTTATCCCACAGTAACTCCCATCTGCCCGTTTTGGCGGGCATACAATTCAGGATCGTGAAATTTCACATTATCCTTATCATATCATCTACTCCGTGATTTGGGCAACCACAAGAATATTTCAATATTTCAGTATCTCACCCATACGCTCATCTCACCCTTTCCACGGTTGTTCCAGGCATAATAAGGGATCCAGGTAAGCATGGCCTCTCTTTCCTCGGCAGGGGAAAACGCTGTATATAACCCGTCACTTTCCCCGGACGGCTCCTGTCGGTATCCCGGTATTCTGAGGACTCGCATCTCATGCCCAAGCTCCCGGGAGCATTCCACTTTTACATCCGCAAGCTTCCCGGGATCGACCCTTAAGAGATGCAGGTCCTTCCCATTGTCCGCCTCTTCCATACAATAGCAGACGGGCCCCCGCAAAAATGCCACCTTCCCGATATCTTCCCTGACTCTTGTATTGGCACGGACACAGCGGACTTCCATGGGAAATGTAAGGTAGATTTCATCCCCGTCCTGCCATTCTCCGTCCATATAAAGGTATCCGTCCTGTATTTTACCTTCTATATTCTCCCCGGACACAGGCAGCCTGTCTACTTTGGCAGGTGCATTGTCCCAGTCCATTCCTTCCAGCGAGAGCTGCCTGCTGACAGATACAATGCCTCCGCCCAAAATATCCCACTGAGTCAAAGTACATTGTTTTCTCCTCACTTCCGCCTGGGCGTCCCTGCACCAACCCGGGATGCGGAAAGCGAGCGTGCCTTTGGCACCGGCTTCTCCACCAGCATGCAGTGTGATCTTTACCTCCCCGTCCCAGGGATAGTCTGTCTCCACGTCCATACTCATAGAGTGCCCGCCCAGAACAAAACTAAGGCGGCTCCCCAGATACAAATGGGTGAATAAGGCCGTATCATTTCCGGTATAGGCATAGGCCCCAAGGGAGCTTACGATCCTGGCAATATTGGGCGGGCAGCATGCGCAGCCAAACCATTTCTGGCGCATGTTTTTCACATGGCGCTTCCTTTCATCCTGCTCACACGCTTCCGGCATGACCTCCAAAGGGTTCACATAGAAAAAGCTTTTCCCGTCCAATGCCATACCCGCAGGTATTGTGTTATAAAACGCCTGTTCCATCACATCCCCGTATCGGCCGTCTGCCCGTATTTCCAGCATACGCCTTGCAAAAAAGGCGAGTCCGATGGCAGCGCAGGTTTCCGAGTAAGCCGTGTCATTGGGTAAATCGTAGGGATATGAAAATGCCTCCCCTATATGCGTACCGCCGATCCCCCCTGTAATATACAGCTTTTCGTTTGCAATGCTGTCCCAAAGCTTTCTGCAGGCCCCATACATGGCCTCATCCTGCGTCAGACGCGCCACATCGGCCATGCCGCTGTACAAGTACACTGCCCGAACCGCATGTCCCACAGCCTCCGCCTGTTCCCTGACAGGGAGATGGGCCTGATTGTATTGGAAACGCAGCTCTTCACCCGGAGCCTTGTAGGGTTTCCCTTCATATTCCGCCTGCTCCTTTTCCTCCCTGTCAAAGTAGTAGGGCCGTGTGCCACGCATATCCAGGAAAAACCTGCTTAACTCCAGATATTTCTGTTTCCCCGTCACCTCATAAAGCCTTGCCAGAGCCATCTCTGCGATCTCATGCCCGGGATAACCCTGGCACTTGCCCGCCTCCGGCCCGAAATGATCCGCAATAAAATCCCCGTACCGCTCCGCCGCCATAAGGAGCTTATCCTTACCGGTAGCCTGGTAATAGGCCACCGCCCCTTCCACCAGGTGCCCGAAGCAGTATAATTCATGATGGCTCCGCAGATTGGTAAAAATGCGGTCCATTCCGTTAATGATGTAATAGGTATCCAGATACCCGTTCTCCGCCTGGGCCCCACACACTATGTCTATGGCCTCGTCCGCGGTCCGCTCCAACTCTGGATCCGGGTGACCGGCCAGGCTATACCCCACTGCCTCGACCCATTTAAAGAAATCACTGTCCTGGAATACAAACCCGTAAAATTTTCCGGGATCGGGATTGGCAGAGTCCTCCGGCAGCGCCTCGAATCCCCGATAAGTGTATGTGGGAGGTACATAGCTGTTTCCCTGCTCCTGTTTCTCCCGCATCAGCTCTCCCGCCACCTTGAAATTCCTCATACAAAAACTGGGGGCCGCTTCCGGGATCCTGTCGTTCAAGGCCTCCCACTGATAAGGGATTACCTGGGTGCGCACCAGTTCCTGCTCCCTCCCCCAAAATGCATCTGTAATCTGTACCTGCTTCAAATCCAGCGGGCGGCTGTAATCTTTGTCGTTCATTTTCATTGTATATACCCCCTGTCCATCCTTCTGGCCCCTTATTCTGCAATTTTGGCATCCTTGCCTGAATTTAATGTGTCTGGTACCATTTTACCACACACTCCCCCCTTTTTCCAATTATTCTTCTTACTATATTTTCAGCTCGGCCAAGAGCAAACAGTTATCCTATTTATACCCAATGGCATCCGGCACACCGATTGAGACACTCTCCAGAGAACAGGAACAGCCATAAAATTATGTAATTCCGTATTCATATAAAAAAGCGCCTAAAAATACACCGCCTGCAGCGCTTCGAAGAATGCTTCGCATTCTTTCCCAGCCAGGACGCATTTTCCTATATAAAAAAGGCCGGACCGCCACACCCCAGGCGGCCATCCGGCCTTTCGCATCCCATTTATGGAAAAATCCTTATTCTTCCCAAATAGGCTCTATGCAGATGTTCAGATCCACTTCTTTGCTGATTCCGTCTACCTTCCCGTTAGGAGTATACTGCCACACCTTATACTCATACGGATAGTAAAGCGTCTCACTGTATGAGGCAAACCACTTGTCGTAATCTTCCAGGGCCGCCACGTCAATCTTCAGGGCGCCCATCTCCGTATTGTGGTAGATCATGGGTTTGTAACCCGCAGCCTCAATAGTCTGGCAGAACAGCAATGCCAGGTTGGTCCTCTCCTCCGGTGTGATATTGTTCATACGCCCGTTGGCGCCGGATACCAGCTCTACATCAAAGACAACAGGGCATTCCAGCTGATAAGGGGCAATTTTCTGCAGGACCAGGTTGGCTTCCTCCAGGACTTCCTCCTCATTGATCGCCTGGCTGTAAAAGTAAACGCCGGTTTTGATGCCCGCCGCCTGGGCGCCCTGGATGTTTTGTTCAAAATTGCTGTCTTCCTCCAGTTTTCCCGTTCCATAACCACGGTACGCCACACGGATAAACGCAAACTCCACTCCGTCCTGGGCAACCTTCGTCCAGTCAATGTCTCCCTGATGCCTGGATACGTCAATGCCCTTATGTGAGATCACCTGGCCGTCGGACATATACTGGATCTCCCCGCTTTCCAGCAGATTGACATTCTCCTGTACCAGCTGGCTCTGGCGCAGCTGCCTGTTGATTGGCACAAAATGGTATTGGCCGCCGCTGGCTACAAGCATTTCCTCAGGGTAAAGCGGGCGTAAAGTCTCCAGCATCGTCTGCCCGTCGGAGAGCCCCGTGCGGATATTATCCAGCACCCCCTCATGAGCCTGTTCTTCCGCTGTGCGCACAGCCTCATCAATCCTTGACTGAATCAGCGACTCCACCTCCATGGCCGCCCTGTTTTCCGCCTCCGTCACTGCCAGGGCAACCTGCATATCCAATTCCTCCTGGGAATAGACTACCGTTCCCCCAAGCGCTTCCACCGCCCCGTCCTTTTGTTCTGTGACCTTTAAATACAGTGCCGTACCACAGTACATGATAATGACCAGCACCACAAGAGTGCATACCATGACTGCCGCCAGCCTGATCCGATTCTGGCGCCTCCGCGCCCGCCGCCATCTATATTCCTGCATGGATTCTTCGTTCATCTCTTTTTTCATAAGTATTCTCCCTTACCTGTCCCTATGCAATCATTTCAGGTTCACATTATATATTAAATGAATTTTTAACGGAAAGGAAGCGGAAAATTTTAGTTTTAAGAAAAATTCATAAATACGGTTTTCTGTCACTGCTTTGCCTTCTCACGCATCCTCAGTAAAATTTTCTTCTCCATACGGCTCACCTGCACTTGGCTGATCCCGAGGAAAGATGCAATCTCCATTTGTGTTTTGTTCTGGAAGTACCTCATACAGATCAGTTCCCGCTCCGAAGGTTCCAGGCTGTCCAGCAACTGTTTCAGCAGCATATGGTTTAGCAATTCCTCTTTTTCACTGTCCTCACTGTTGTAAACCCCCACCATGCTGCTGCCCACACTGCCCCCGCTGCCCCGGACTACTTTGTCCACCAGATAGACCTCGCTTCCGTCATCCTGATACACGGCGCTGTAAATGGATTCCACTTCTATGGAGGCCTCCATGGCAAGAACGATCTCTTCCCGTTCCATCCCCGTTTCCTCTGCAATTTCCTGTATGGTTGGTTCCCTTCCCATTATCCCCTGCAGCTTTTGCCTTGCAAAGCTCACTTTCATGCCGTTTTCCTTGATCGTGCGTGAAACCTTAACCATGCCGTCATCCCGGAGGAACCGCTTGATTTCCCCTGTGATCATAGGGACTGCGTAAGTTGAAAATTTTAACCCGAGGCTTAAGTCAAATTTGTCAATTGCTTTCATCAACCCTATGGTTCCGATCTGGAATAAATCTTCCAGGTCATACCCACGGTTGGCAAACCTTTTTACAATATGGTGGACCAGTCCCAGATTTTTCTCGATCAGTACTTCCCTTGCACCTCTTTCTCCTGCCTGTGACCTTGCAATCAGTACTGACGTTTCCTCCATGCGCTACTCCTCACTGTCAATCCAGTCACCGACTCCCATTTTCTTTGTCATATGTACCACGGTCCCCTGCCCGGGATGGCTCTCCACCTCCAGCTCATCCATAAACGCCTCCATAAAGGCAAACCCCATACCGGAACGCTCGAGCTCCGGTTTAGAGGTATACAGGGGTTCCATGGCCTGTTCTATGTCTGCCATGCCCACCCCCTGGTCGGAGACCCTGATATGTAACAGATCCTTTTCCAAAAGGCAGTATATCTTTACCTTACCCGGATGGATCACCGCCTCCGGCAACCGTTTCCCGTCAGGCCTGGCATATCCGTAAATATTCCCGTAACCATGGATAATAGCATTGGTCACCGCCTCGGAAACGGCGGTCTTGATATCCGACAGTTCTTCCAAAGTAGGGTTCAGGTGGGAGACGAATGCCGCCACCGCTACCCTGGCAAAAGCCTCGTTATCAGAAATCGCATCAAAGGAAAGCTCCATCTCGTTTTTATTTGAATCGGTATTCGGAAGTTCCCTTTTTTTACTACTTATCTCCTGCATCATTTATACCAGTACCTCCACTATCTTATTTAAACCGGACACCATCAGTATTCTCTGGATCTGCCTGTCTGCATGGATGGCATAGACCCTTCCTCCAAAGCAGGCTATTTTCCGATACCTCCCCATAATGATCCCAATCCCCGAGGAATCCATAAAACGTGTATTTTCAAAATCAAACACTACATTACACACCTCATCCCGCACCAGAAGCCGATCTGCATTTTCACAGATAAAGCCTGCCCGGTGATGATCTACTTCCTCCGGAAGTTTGATCATGAGGCAGTTATCGATCACTTGAAAATCCTCCGTAGAAATCTGCTCCATTTCCATACCTCCTAAAACTGAATTCTGGCTCTGCCCATGGGAGCATGGCAGACCGCTCTGTGAATTTCTCCCCTTCCTACGTACAAGCACGCATGGCTGCGCCTTGCACCCTACGCCCATGGGCAGACTCTTAAGGCTTAGTGCTGCGCCCTTCTCCCATAAGCGCAGAAAAGAACCTGCTGGATTGGCAAGTTCTTTTCTTTGGTATCTTTATGTTTTTATCGGATCTTGTATGGAAATCAATTTTCTGCGGCGATGGCCTCTTTTTCCCTCTGTGCCCTCCGCGCCCTGTCTGTTTCAGGGAAGCGTTCGATCACCTGGTCAAAGGCCGCGACTGCTTTATCATTCTCCTCATTCTGGCGGTATGCCTGTCCCAGGTAAAACCATCCGTCACCGTTCTCGGCATCGTAATAAACCGCCCTCTCCAGGCTCTCAATGGCTGCCGCATAATCTCCCATGCGGTATGCCTCCTGCCCTTCCGTATAGTAAGTCTCGGAAAGCTGCGGCCCTATACTGCCCAGAAGCTTCTGGTACAACGCCTGAAACTCCTGAGAGGTGTCCTCCAATACCACATTCTTCTCAATGGTCTCCAGATCGGCGGCGGTCACCATAATATCCTCGGGGTTGTCCAGATATGTCGTCGCCACACGCAGCAGGCTGTTAATTGTCTGCAACGTACCCGATTCCCCGGTATACCCGTCCAATTCCTGCTGCAAAGAATCATATTCTCCCTGCAGGGATGCTATTTTAGCTTCAAGCTCCTGTATCTGGACTGTCTTGGCATCCGACTCGCCGCTGATCCTGGCAATGATGTCCTGTGCCGCGTTCTTGGCGTTAGACTGTGCCGCAGGCATCACCAGAAAATACATAGCCGCCATGCCGATGGCAAGTCCGATCCCGATATTGACAAGGGTAGAGACACCGTTTTTTTTCGGCTCTTTCACATTCAAAGGCTGGATAATGATCTCATTATCGCTCCGGTACCTCACCGCCTCATCCCTTTTCTTCTTTGCCGGCTGCTTCACGTTTTCCTCCGGCGCAAGCATCAGTTCCACTTCCCTCAGGTAGCGGAGCGCCCGGGTATTGTTGCGGTCGATATCGATACACTTTCTCAGCTCTCTCTCCGCCCTCTCCCACCGTTCGCTGTCTATATAAAGAAGCGCCAGCAACAGATGGGCATGGACAAAACGGGGGTTCATGGACAGAACCTTCTTCAGCTGGATCACGGCAAGGTCCCTGCTGTCCTGATGGCAGTAAATAAGAGCCTGATTGTATTTTTTGATCGTCTGGTTAATGGAATCCAGGCGGGTGGCATTTGACTGCACTTTATCAATATAATCGTCCGCAATATTCTTTTCCGGACGCATATTCTTACTGATGACCCACTCCCTTAAGGCGGATACAGCCTCACCCATCTCAAAGTAGACCAACCCCAGAAGATTTCTCGCCTCCACGTTATTTTTATTGAATTTCAGGCTTTGGCGCAGGCTGACAATTGCACCGCTCAAATCCCTGACGCTTGCCCGCTCCAAGCCTTCGTTATAATACAGATTGGAAACACACATGATCTTTTTGTACAATGCCACATCCGCACCGCAGCCTGTACAAAAATCATACTCCGATAATTGACATCCGCAACTGTAACAAAACATCAAGATACCTCATTTGCTTTCTCTTCGGATTCTTTTATCATTTTCACGAGCAGATCCGCCATATCTGTCATATCCTGATTATAGATGGCATCCTCCGCATCCTCCACCTCAAGGCTGGGATGGAATTTTTTCAGTTCTTCTTCAAAATTTATCATCTTTCATTCCCATGTCTTTCCCGCACGAACCTTTCCCCTGCGGGTACAGGTCCAAATACGCAGGTTGAAAACTGAATTTTCAACCTTATACTCTTTGCCCGCGCTGCGGGCACCAAGCCGGTATTTTAAAGCAAACTTCTTTCCGAATCAAGCAGCTCCTTTATCTCACCTACAAGATACAGGCTTCCCGCAATATAGACACGTCCGCCCTCTTCCCTGCTGTGCATCAACCCATGCAAAGCCGCAGGAACATTATCATATATACTGTAACAACTATTCGGGTATTTGTCAAAAACTGCCTGAAGGCAATCTGTCTCCAGAGCCCTTCCCGTCTGCATATGAGCGATGGCAATCTCTGAAAAAAGGTCTGACCTGACAAGCTCTTCCACCATCCGCCCACAATCTTTATCCCTTACCACACTGAACAAAAGGCTCCTGTTTCCCTTTACTCCATCCGCGGAAACGCTTTCTAAAAACGCCCGGATACCATCCTCGTTATGAGCGCCGTCCACATATACATCAGGCAGCACCTCTTCCATCCGCCCCGCCCAAAAGCAGGCTTCCACTCCCTGCCTGATGTGGCTTGCAGTAACAGTCCTGGCTTTGTCCAATACTTCTATGGCGCGAACCGCCAAAGCGGCGTTTTCCATCTGATAAGAGGCAATAGTCCGCAAAGTAAGGCTAATATAACAATAATACTCAGTACTCACAGAAAAATCAATGCTTTTCTTCTTAAAATTTAAGAACCGATAGTCCTTATTCGACACGGAATGTGCGGAAATTCCAAGGGATGCCGCTTTTTCCTCAAAAACTGCCGTGACAGCAGGCTCACTGTCCCAAAATACCGCTTCGGAGCCCGCCTGCATGATCCCCGCTTTCTCCCCTGCAATCTCCTCCGTAGTATTCCCCAAATATTCCACATGATCCAGGCCGATGTGGGTGATGACAGCCAGTTCTTTCTTTGCCACAGAGTTTGTGGCATCCAGCCTTCCCCCAAGCCCCGTCTCCAAAATACAGAAATCCGGCTCTCTCTCGGGGAACAGCACCATGGCGATAAAAAACAGGTATTCAAAAAACGTAGGGTGGTATCCCCCATTTTCCAAAACTGCCCCGGTACCGGCCCGGCCTGCCGTTTCCGGCTCCCTCCAATCCAGGAGATCATAAATATGGCAAAATGCCCGCAGGAAATCCTCTCTGGATATCATTTCCCCGTCTACCACAAACCTTTCCCTGATATCAACCAGGTGGGGGGAGGTGAACAAAGCTACCCTGTATCCTGCTTTTTCTAAAATGCTGCGCATATAGGCACAAACGGAGCCTTTTCCGTTTGTGCCTGCCACGTGGATGATTTTCAATTTTCTGTCGGGATCCCCAAGGCGGTGTAGGAACGCCTTGGTATCCTCCATAGAATTTTTGGTGGTAAAGCGGGGCGTATCATTTAAATAAGCTACCGCTTCCTCATAGGTTGCTATCACTTGCTTTTTCATAAATATGCTCCCTGCCCGCTTTATACTCCGAAGATTAAATTTACATTTTTAACTGTCCAAGCCTCTCCTGCACCTGCTCCATCATCTGAGTGTACCTGGCAAGCTTCTCCTTTTCCTCGGCAATTTTGGCTTCCGGCGCTTTGGAAAGGAACCTCTCGTTGGAAAGCATTCCATTTACCCGGGCAAGCTCGCCCTCCAGACGTTTCGCTTCCTTCTCCAGACGTTCCACTTCCTGGGCAATGTCCACCAGCTCCGCAAACGGAATGTAGAGTGTGGCGCCGGGAATCACTACGGACACCGCATCCTGAGGGATGCCTGCCCCGTCCTTGGCCGCCGCCATACCCCCTTCTCCCTCTGCCTTTACCATGGTCACTTCATTGGCATAGGCAAGGGAAGCGAAAAACAGCCTGCCCTCGGTGAAGGTATCCAGTATCTCCTGCTCCTCGCTGACTACAAAGATACCGGCTTTCCGGCTGGGCGCCACATTCATCTCCGTGCGGACATTGCGGACGCCCCGAACCGCCTCTTTGATGGTTTCTATATCCTTTTCCTCTTTTGCAAAACAGCGTCCCTCGGCATACTCCGGCCATCTGCTGACCATTATGGATTCCTCTTCGCTTTGCAGGCTGCAGAAAATTTCTTCCGTAATAAAGGGCATATAGGGATGGAGCAGCTTCAGCGCATCGATCAAAACCGTCTTCAAGGTCCAAAGCGCCGCATTCTGGCTTACAGCGTCATCCGAATTATAGAGCCTGGGTTTTACCATCTCAATATACCAGTCGCAGAATTCGTCCCAGATAAAATCATATACCTTCTGTACGGCAATGCCAAGCTCAAAGCTTTCCATATTGTCGGTGGCATCCTTTACCAGAGTGTTCAGCCTGGAAAGTATCCACTTGTCCACCGGCTCCAGCTCTCCGGGGGCGGGAACCGTCACTTCCTTGCCCTCCATGTTCATTAAGATAAAGCGGGAAGCGTTCCACACCTTGTTGGCAAAATTACGGCTGTTCTCCACCCTTTCATAGTAAAAACGCATATCGTTTCCGGGCGCGTTTCCGGTAATCAGGGTGAGCCTCAGCGCATCGGCTCCATATTGGTCAATGATTTCCAGGGGGTCGATGCCGTTGCCCAGAGACTTGGACATTTTCCGTCCCTGGCTGTCCCGGATCAACCCGTGGAACAGAACCGTCTTAAAAGGCTTTTCCCCCATGTGCTCGTATCCCGAGAAAATCATACGGATTACCCAGAAAAAGATAATGTCATAGCCTGTTACCAGCACATCCGTGGGGTAAAAATATTTCAAATCCTCCGTCTGTTCCGGCCATCCCAGGGTCTCAAAGGGCCATAATGCCGAAGAAAACCATGTGTCCAGGGTATCGGGATCCTGTGTCAGGTGTTCATGGCCGCATTTAGGACATACTCCGGGCATCTCTTTTGAAACCGTAACCTCACCGCACTTGTCACAGTAGTAGGCGGGAATCCTGTGCCCCCACCAAAGCTGGCGGCTGATACACCAGTCCCGGATATTATCGGTCCAGTTGAAATAGGTCTTTTCCATACGCTCGGGAATCAGCCTGATTTCTCCCTTTTTCACAGCCTCCACGGCAGGCTTGATCAATTCCTCCATTTTCACAAACCACTGTTCTTTTACCAGCGGTTCAATGGTAGTCTTGCAGCGGTCATGGGTGCCCACATTGTGGGAGTAGTCCTCGATCTTAACCAGAAGCCCCTGCTGCTTTAGTTCTTCCACAATGGCTTTTCTCGCCTCATAGCGCTCCATACCCGCATATTTGCCGCCGTTTTCATTGATGGTGGCATCATCGTTCATTACGTTGACTATGGGCAGATTATGCCGCTTCCCTACCTCAAAGTCATTGGGGTCATGGGCCGGGGTAATCTTAACCACACCGGTTCCGAATTCCCTGTCCACATAGGTGTCCGTGACAACGGGAATGACACGGTTCATAATGGGCAGCATCACGCTTTTGCCAATAAGATGGCTGTATCTCTCGTCCTCCGGGTGTATTGCCACAGCGGTATCTCCCAGCATGGTCTCCGGCCGTGTGGTGGCAAAGGTCAGAAATTCCGTATCGCTGGGTGTGCCGTCCTGGTTCATCACAGGATACTTAATATGCCATAAATGGCCTGCCTGCTCCTGATATTCCACCTCTGCGTCGGAGATGGATGTATTACACACTGGACACCAGTTAATGATACGGGCGCCCTTGTAAATATAGCCTTTCTCGTGCATCTTTACAAAGACTTCCGTAACGGCTCTGTTGCACCCCTCATCCATGGTAAAACGCTCTCTGTCCCAGTCGCAGGAGGAACCCATCTTTCTTAACTGGCCGATGATGCGGCCGCCGTATTCCTTCTTCCACTCCCAGGCGCGTTCCAGAAACTTCTCCCTGCCAAGATCGTGTTTATCAATGCCTTCCTCTTTCAGCTTCTCAATAATCTTTACTTCCGTCGCTATGGAAGCATGGTCGGTACCCGGCTGCCAAAGGGCATTATAACCCTGCATCCGCTTAAAGCGGATCAGGATATCCTGCATGGTATTGTCCAACGCATGGCCCATATGGAGCTGCCCCGTGATATTCGGCGGGGGAATCACTATGGTAAAAGGAGTCTTCCCGTGATCTACCTCCGCATGAAAATATTTCTTTTCCATCCATTTTTCATACAATTTGTCCTCTATGCCCTTGGGGTCATAGGTTTTCGCCAACTCTTTACTCATGAAAGTTCTCCTCTCTACTTTTTTATAAATTTTTGGGGGATCGGCTGCTCATGCAAGCAAAAAAAACCCTCTGCCGGCTTTTGTCGGCAAAGGGCGTTATCAACGCGGTACCACCTTTGTTTTAGCCGGAATCACTTCCGGCATCTCAGCGACTTCCAATAAAGTCCTATCCTGTAACGGGGATAATTCGTGAGGTCTTACGGCAGCACATTTCTCATGATTTGATTTTCCGCATGTTTCGCTGCTTTGGGCCCTCCGGCTCGGAAGCTACCTTCCGCATCCTTTCCTTTAAGCAGCCTCTCAGCGCCCGTCTTAACTAAAAGACTTTTGGCAGCCGCTCTCTCTTTTAAGGGGCGATGCATACTCCTCTTCGTCATAGCCTTTGTCATACAAAAAATATAATCTATAACCACACATTTGTCAATTGTATTTTAAGAAATTAGATATGTCTTCGCGAGTTGTTATGCTTATTGCGCACCATTTTCCTCATCCTGCAATAGCCAATCAACTATATTGTAAATCTCAATCCCCTCATAATCATATTTCGGGTGCCTGGTCCTGGCAATGACCTTTTTGGGATAAGCATCTCGGATTTGCAGTAATGGCAAACATTCTCTTTCAAGAGTATTCTGATCCGAAATATTGTCACTGACCTGGATATAGATTTTCTCGCTCCCTTTTTGCGCTACAAAATCAATTTCCTTCTGATACAATTTTCCGACATACACATCATATCCCCGGCGGAGCAGTTCGATACAGACCAAATTCTCATATACTCTGCCGTAGTCCATATTCCTGCTTCCTAAAATGGCATATCGGATACCTGTATCACACAAATAGAATTTTTCAGAACTTTCCAAATACTTCTTTCCGCGGATATCATAACGCTTTATGTCATAAAAAACAAAGGCATTGCACAAATATTTAATATATCTGCCTACTGTTACATGATTAGTTGTTGTCTTATTCTCTGTCAACAGCTGACTGGCCTTGTTTGGAGAAGTAAGGTTGCTGATGTTATCCATGAGGAATTCGCTCAGTCTCTGCAGGACCAACGTATCCGGCAAAGAATATTTCTGCACAAGGTCTCTCGTGACGATTGTTTCATAAACTTCCTTAATGTAATTTATTCTATCCTTTTCCGTTCTGTAAGCGTAAGAACCTGCCAGTCCTCCCTTTATGGAATACTCATCAAATAGTTTTTCCTTATCGCCGGCCTCATCATAATACTGGCAGTATTCCTGAAAGCTAAATGGAAACACTTTAATCTCGATATAACGTCCGGTAAAAAGAGTTGCCAGGTCAGCACTTAATAAAAAAGCATTAGAACCCGTAATATAAATATCATATTTTTCTTTGGAATAAAGACTGTTGATTGCCAATTCAAATTTGGGACACATTTGAATTTCATCCACGAAAAGGTAATTTGCTTTCTCCTCTTGGAAATGTTCCTCTACGTAAGCATGAAGTGCATGATACTCTCTGATTTCTTCATATCTCAGATCCATAAAGTCAATAAAGATAATATTGACATTTTCATAATGATTTTTCAGGTACTCAATATATGCCTGCATCAATTTTGACTTTCCCGAACGACGAATGCCTTTGCAATTCTTATTATACCAACACAAAATAGTATATGCAAGGGACCGGTTTCAAAACAGTAAAATATTTATCTATTTGAAAGCATCTGTTTCCGTCAATATTTCTTTTGCCCTCAATATCGTCATTACAATGGGCAAAGCAATGGAATCTGTTGTTTTATAATTGTTTTAATACTTCTCCAATGTCTGCATTGATACAGATGGAGCGGTCTATGATTTCCGTTGGTGCGCAGGCTTCCCCTAAGTTGACGCAGGCATACACCGCCTTCGGATTCTCCGCCGTCATCCGCCAGAAGGGATATTTAATGATTCCCGGGGTATTGCTGCCAACTCCCAATTCCAGATATAAAATGTCCAATCCTTTATGACGGCGTATAAAGTCTTGATACCGCTTGGCCGCCGCATGCCAGCCGCTGTCTTCAACAAAAGTACTGTCTGCCCTTAAATTCATTGACATAGGCGTGCCACATACGGGACAATGGGGGACTAACCCGGACGGAATACGCAAATTTTCCTGTTTGGCAACCATTTCCTTAACAATGTCTTCATTATCATAAGTCGCATCGTGACAAGGCTTTGCGCATTGCCATAACCCATAATCGCCCTGGGTATAAAACAATCTTTGTTTATCAAAACCCGCCTTTTGGAAACAGTGGTCTACATTGGTTGTCAAAACAAAATAGTCTTTGTCCCGTACCAGGTTGTATAAATCGCTATAAACGGGTTCCGGCGCACTTTGATAGCGGTTGATAAAAATATAACGGCTCCAATAGGCCCAATATTCTTCCAATGTACCATACGGGTAAAAGCCTGCTGAGTACATATCCTTAAAACCATATTTTTGAATAAAGTCCCCAAAATGATCTTCAAAGCGTTTCCCGGAATAAGTAAATCCGGCAGAGGTTGACAGTCCCGCACCTGCGCCAATCACAACAGCGTCAGCATTTCCGATTTTCTTTTTCACTTTTTCTATGGAACGCCTTACCTGCGTATTATCCCAATAACTGCTTATAGATTTTGTAGTCGCTGTCTTTGAATACATTAAAAACCACCTCCAGACTGTTTTGATTTTCCTTTTGATAGTCCTGTACCGTCTGTATTGCTATTTCGGCAGCTTTTTCATTGGGAAAATGAAACTCTCCGGTAGAGATACAGCAAAAGGCGATGCTTTTTAACCGATAAGCTGCTGCAAGTTCCAGGCAGGAACGGTAACAGTCTGATAACAGGTTTCGGTCTTTCTCGGTAACTGCCCCGTGGATAATCGGACCGACAGTGTGAAGAACGTAACGGCATGGAAGATTATAGGCCTTTGTAATTTTTGCTTTTCCCGTAGGTTCTTCTGTTATCTGCTTTTCCGCGGAATGCTTTTCTTCCATGGAATGCTTTTCTTCCGTGGAATGCTTTTCTTCCATAATACGGGAACATTCCAGACGAAGTTCTACGCCTGCGGCAGAATGGATCGCATTGTCTATACACCCGTGGCAGGGAATGAAACAGCCTAACATGGTGCTGTTGGCTGCATTTACGATAGCGTCTACGGACAGACGGGTAATATCGCCCTGCCATAAATAAATTCCCGGCCTGGCCAATGGGATATCCGATAATGAAATAATACCTTTTTCCGTACATTCTTCCTGTAAATATGCGTCCTGTACCTCCAGAAATTCTTTTGAAACTTCTCTTGGCGGCCGAATGTTCATAAGGGAACGTAACAGCCGTTTCCTTGCTGCGTCCTGTGCAGGAATATCTATTGCTTTTAATTCGTTATTTTCACTTTGAAGATAGTTTATCAGGAAAGTAAGCCTTTCTGTCTGTGTCATAGCGTCCTCCTTTTCATTGCCTGCAAAGGGCACATTGTTTTTTGCTGCTTGTTTTTTTGCTGCTTGTTTTTTTGCTGCTTGTTTTTTCCCTGCCTGCAAGATTATAATATAGCCGTACAGAGAAAACGTAAAGTACGCACTTTATTGTGCCATAGTTACCAAAAAGAAACGATTGTGTAGAAACGGGGTTTTTCATGGAAAAAAATTTACCTGCCTGCCCGGTGGAAACGACGCTAATGCTTATCAGTGACCGTTGGAAAGTGCTGATCATCCGTGATTTACTGGATGGGACAAAGCGATTTGGAGAACTAAAAAAATCAATTGGGAATGTATCTCAAAAAGTTTTAACGGCAAACTTGCGCTCAATGGAAGACAGCGGGTTACTTACCCGGAAAGTATATCCGGAAGTGCCGCCGCGGGTAGAATATACTTTAACCGAAACGGGATATAGCCTAAAGCCTGTTTTAGACGCTATGGTTGCGTGGGGGACGGAATATAAGCAAAAAACGGCTGAAACTAAAAATACCGGGGAATGGCACTAAATAAGCTGCCATTCCCCGGACATTCGCTCTTTTGCAACGGCCTACCTCAGCACAACCTGGAAGGAGACGGGCGCTTTCCCTGTCAGCTCCCTGGTCCTTGCATCCGGCTGGCCAAAGCCTGCGCTGACCGTGAAATGAGTACCGTCCACGAGACGTTCCCCTTCGTCGTTTACCACCGTAAAGGCATCCCTGTCAATGGGCACCTGTACCTCTTTGGCCTCACCCGGTTCCAGGGAAACTCTGGCAAAACCGCAAAGCCTGGGGGCAGGAGTTGCATGGGCGGTGTCTTCCGCCCTGACATAAACCTGTACCACCTCTTCCACGGCCCTTGCACCCTTATTTACCGCCCTTGCGGTAATGGTAAGGGCAGTTCCGGAAGGAATTTCCACCGATGCGCCCTGGTTCTCCACGCCCTTTCCGCAACAGTCCACACTTTCCAGCGTCACATCCCCGTAAGTCAAACCGTATCCGAAAGGATAGAGCGGAGTTCCCGTAAAGTAACGGTAAGTCCTTCCTTTCATGGAATAGTCCTCAAAATCCGGAAGCTCTTCCGTATCACGGTAGAAAGTAACCGGCAGCTTACCGGAAGGCGAGATCTCCCCAAACAGGATATCCGCAATCACTCTTCCCCCTCTGGCTCCGGGATACCACGCCTGGATCACCGCCGCGCAATGCTCATGGGCATACTTCAAATCCATGGCGCTTCCGGTCATATTGATCAATATCACCGGTTTCCCTACCTTCACCACTGCATCCAGCAGCCTTCTCTGAGGCTCGGGAAGAAGCAGGTCAGCCTTATCGCCGGACGCATAGCTGTTGCCGCTGTCGCCCTCTTCCCCCTCCAGGCCTTCATCCAGTCCTACACAGAGGATTACCACATCACTGTGCTTCGCCACTGCCACTGCCTCGCTGATTCGGTCAGGGCCTGCGGACAAATTTTCCACCTTCTCTTTAAAGAGATGGCATCCTTCGGAATAGAATACCCTGGTGTCTTCCCCTGCGGCGTCCTGAATGCCCTCCAGCACGGTAATATATCTGGAAGCGGTCCCATGGTAATTTCCGATCAGCGATGCCCGGCTGTTAGCATTGGGGCCTATTACACCCAGGGTCTTCACTGCGTTTTTGTCAAGGGGCAGGATACCGGTATTTTTAAGAAGGACCACGGACTCTGCCGTCACCCGGTCTGCCAGCCGTAAATGTTCCTTGCACTCTATCACTTCGTAACCGATCTTGTCATACTCGTTCTCGTCAAAGAGCCCCAGCAGGAACCGGGTAGTGAACAGCCTCTCCGCCGCCTGGGTAATATCCTCCTCCGTAATCAAACCCTGCTCGCAGGCCTTCATCAAATGCAGGTATGTATTGCCGCAGTTGACGTCACAGCCGGCCTTTAACGCCATGGCTGCGGACTCTTCCGCCGTATCCGTCACCATATGCTTGGTATGGAAATCGCGGATGGCCCAGCAATCCGACACAAAATGCCCCTCGAACTCCCACTGCCCCCTCAGGATATCCTGGATCAGAGTAGTGCTTCCGCAGCAGGGTTCTCCGTTGGTTCTGTTGTAAGCGCCCATAACGGCCTCCACCCCGGCCTCCTTCACCAGCTTTTCAAAAGCGGGAAGATAAGTCTCCCACATATCCTTTTTCGTGGCGGTGGCGTTAAACTCATGGCGGAGCGCCTCGGGGCCTGAATGCACCGCAAAATGCTTTGCACAGGCTGCAGCCTTCATATACTCGCCATCACCCTGCAATCCTTCCACGAAAGCCTTTCCCAGCTCTCCCGTGAGATAGGGGTCTTCCCCGTATGTCTCGTGTCCTCTGCCCCACCTGGGATCCCGGAAAATATTCACATTAGGGGACCAGAAGGTCAGTCCCTTGTAGATGTCCCTGTCCCCTTCACCGCTGTAAGCATTGTATTTTGCCCTGCCTTCTGTGGCTATCACATCGGCCACCTGGCCCATTAGCTCCGTGTCGAAGGCTGCCGCCATGCCGATGGCCTGGGGAAACATTGTGGCCACACCTGCCCTGGCCACGCCATGAAGCCCCTCGTTCCACCAATTGTAGGCGGGAACCCCCAGCCGTTCAATGGCCGGCGCCCCATATTTCAGCTGCTCCGCCTTCTCCTCCAGCGTCATCTTTCCCACCAGTTCCCTTGCTCTGTCTCTGGCTGTCTGTCTATCCATATCTATACCCATCCGCGTGTTGCGACACGCACCAAATTCGTCGATTGAATACGCTTTTTTATCCAACCGGCGGCCATACCGCCAAAGCGGTATGAGCCATGAAAGCACATCCTCTGCGCTTCTTATGACAGGGTTTGAAATTCCACTGTTTTATTCGCCTTTACTATACCATACCCCGGGATAAATTACCTGTCAATTGATGCTAATGTAAATATCAATTTTTGCGGAAGCAGTAGGATTCCTCCGGCCCCAGATAGCTTTCGGGAAGCTGTCTCCCTGACGGGTATATCCGGATCCGTTCCAGTACAGTCCCTGCATCCACGGGGCCAATGGCGAGCCGCTGCACCCCTGCCTCCATCTCAAACAGGACGGAAGCTGTCCTGACCTGATCCAGCACGCCCCTGCACCACGCTTCGTCCCTGTGGTCACCTGCCCGGAAGTCTCTGCCCACCAGCTCTGCCGTCTTCGCCTCGGCGCCCTCCAGGGACACCAAAAGCCTCACCGGCATCCCCTGCACGGGTGAATTGGTAGGGGCCGCCAGAAGCTCTACCCGATAGGTCCCTGCCTGCTCCGCCAGAAATTGATAGGTCAGCCAGGGACGGTCCCTGAGGCCCGGTCCCATCTGTGCAGAAACCGAATCCTGCTGCCCGGGGAATTTCCCGGAAGCAGCGCTGCCCTGCATGGCTGCCGGTTCCCCAAAAGAAACCGTAACCGGGAATACCTTCACGCCGCTTCCGTATTTGCCGTAATTTTCAAGCACTTGGAAACCGGCCCCGTCCACATCGCTCTTCGATGCATAATGCCTGGCATCCATAACCACGACGCCGTCCTTGGGCAGAAAAGTCATATCAGGAAGCTCTTCCGCGGCAATCTTCCGTGCGGATACCTCCACCGCCACAACGGTATCTCCGTCCGTCACCAAGAGACGGTGTCTCGAAATCCCCTTGGGCAGCTTCTGCCTCAGACAGCAGAGTTCTACCTCCCGCTGGGCCCAAACAGTTCCTCCCATAAGCTTGATTTCCGGCGCATTCCCATGCCTTGGGCCGGACGGTTCCCCTTCCGGGTCCGTCCTCCTGCCATTCCCGGCAGATGGCAGCGATTCTGCTGAACCCTCACTTCCGCCATTCCCGGCAGACGACAGCCATTCTGCTGA
>CANRWO010000059.1 GCA_947643615.1 uncultured Lachnospiraceae bacterium | reverse complement strand
ACTGTAAATCTGCTGCAAATTGCTTCGGTGGTTCGAATCCACCTCCATCCATTTGTTTTATACAGTGAATAGGAATATTTTCCAGTATAGAGCATAAAATATACAACATAATAGCGCGGGGTGGAGCAGTCTGGAAGCTCGTCGGGCTCATAACCCGAAGGTCACAGGTTCAAATCCTGTCCCCGCTACTCAAGACTTACAAAGAGTTTTCTTTGTAAGTCTTCAATGCCCAGATAGCTCAGTTGGTAGAGCAGAGGACTGAAAATCCTCGTGTCACTGGTTCGATTCCGGTTCTGGGCATTTTGTTATGCCTTTTTTTACGTTCAGTGGGAAAGGATTGGGATATGCTGAAAAACTTGTACAAAAGAAAAATAAACGAAAAGTGGTTCTGTAAAGCGTTTTGTAGTTTTGCTACGGTGGTTTTTGCACTGCTTCTTTATTTTTGCCTTGGGGGAAGGGGAATACATTATGATGAGGCAGTAGATGAATATATTTATTTCCAGAAAGATTCTATTCTTTTTAATCTATTGCTGCTTGTGGCGGCATCAGCGATTCTTTATTTCTATGGAAAGTTAGACCGATTTTTTATGACGAAAAAGCGGCGAAACATATTGGCTGTATTTGCATGTTTTTTTGCTGTATTATTTGGGATTTTTTGGGTAAAAACTACCTGTACATATCCACAAGGCGACCAGGAATACGTATTAATCTACGCCAGGCTTTTTAATTCAGGTGATTTTTCTGCGCTAGAAGACGGAGGATATCTTTCGATTTACCCGCAGCAGCTTGGCATTGTTACCTTGTTGAGAATTATAAGAGTCTTTTTCCAGAACAGGGAATATGCAGCATTTCAGTACCTGACCGCGCTTATGCTGCCTGCGATTATAATACCCGGTGTGAAAGCAGTGAGATATTTTTCCGCGGATAATGTGCGGGCAGAGCTTTTTTATATCCTGTTTGTATTGACCTGTTTTCCTATGTATGCCTACACACCTTTTGTTTATGGTGATTTATGTTCCCTGGAAATGGGTATGTTGGCAGTGTGGGCGTTTATTTCCTGTCTTGAGAGATTCAAAGGATGGAAGCTTGTCTGGCTGGGAATATCTGTGGGACTTGCAGTTTTGCTGCGGCAAAATATAATTATATTGGCCATTGCAATGGGGATTGTGGTTATTCTTAAACTTATATTTTATCCGGAAGGGCGGCGCTTTTTGGCAATGGGGTTTGCTATGGCCTTTGGGATTATTATGTTTCAGGGTGTCATAGGCTTGGCATATCATAATGTGAGGGACAATGAGGCAGATGCGATTCCTGCAAGCGCATTTATTGTCATGGGGTTGAATGACGATTATGAACATTCCGGATGGTATAACTGGTATGGATATAATCTTTTTTATGAATGCGGCATGGATGCAGAAGAAACGACAAAGCATGCGATGGCAGATTTGAAATCTTATATGGCTTTGTACAGAAACGACCCTTCTTATATGGTAGATTTTTTTACCAGGAAGATGTTTGCACAATGGAATGCGCCAATGTATCAATGTATTGCCATGAATAGCAGGATCATAGCCGAACAGGGGGCAATTGCGAAAAATATTTATGGGCATGGAATTTTGTTTAAGCTGGTAAATGAATATATGAAAGTATTCCAGCTGGTACTGTACGGGGCTATTTTATTTATGTTGATCGTAAAATATAGGGAGTGGGATTCTATTGATAAGTATATTTTATTAATTGCGGTAATAGGAGGTTTTCTCTTTAGCTTGTTATGGGAGGCAAAAACAAGGTATGTATTTCCATATTTGCTCATGCAGCTGCCGTATATGGCGATTGGGGTTAATGAAGCTTTGAAAAATATAAAGGATCATTTGACAAAAACAGAGCATATTGTATAGAAATTATAGCATTGAGGGGAAAGTTTTATCCTTTTAGTGCTATTTTTTTACTTTGAATCATGCTATAATTTTTTATGTATTATGCAGAGCGGAAAAATTAAGATACTGGAGAAATAGGATGAAACAAGGTGATATGGAAAATCGGACGGAGAACTTGGCTAACGGCGAAGAAAAGACGGAAGATAAAACAGAAAATAAAACGGAAAACAGGACAAAAGAGAGCCTTGAAAAGGTAGAAGCCAAAAGAGAAGAATCCTTTGAAAAGCCGGAAGACAGGACAAAAGAGAGCCTTGAAAAGTTAGAAGGCAAAAGAGGAGAATTCCTTGAAAAGCCGGAAAACAAGACAAAAGAGAGCCTTGAAGAGGTAGAAGCCAAAAGAGGAGAATCCCTTGAAAAGTCGGAAGATAAGAAAAACGAGCACCTTGTAAAGCCGGAAGACAAAACGGAACAAAAGTCAGGCTTTACGGAAGAGAAAGTAGAAAACAACCAGGCTGCCGCAAGTAGCCTGACAGATGATTGGTTAGAAGACAAGGCGGGCGAAAAAGCTCCAAAAGAAAAAAGGGCGGAGAAAGACAGAAAAAAGAAGACAGAAAAGAAGACAGAGAAGAAGACAGCAGGGAAGAAAAAAATATGGATCCCGATTTGTGCTCTGCTCGCTTTGGCGGTGGCATGTTCCTGCGTTTATTGTGTGGTCGCTTTTTCCTACAAAGAAAAATTTCTGCCGGGAACATGGGTCAATGGGATGGATTGTTCGGAAATGAGCGGGGCCCAGGTTGCCGGATTGTTGGAGAATCAACTGCAGGTATACTATTTAGACGTGACAGGGCGCGACTATGTGAGCGGAGACAAGGAGATATCTCTGGGACGGATAACGGCGGACGATATTGATCTTACGTACGGTATTAGCAATAGGAAAGCGGTTGATGCCCTTTTGGCACAGCAGGATATTTTTACATGGCTTTTCCGCAGAATGTCTGACAATATCTATTCTTTTAGCCTGTCACAGGGAGTTTCATATGACAATGAACAGTTAAAGAGTATTGTGAACGGGTGGGAGGCATGCCAACCGGAGAATATGACGGAACCTCAGGACGCTTATATCAGTCAGTATTCCGAAAAACTTAACGGTTATGAGATCATACCCGAAGTGGAAGGGACAAAATTTGACGTACAGAGTCTTTTGGAGTTGATGGATGTAGCGATACTTTCCCAGGAAAGTTTTCTTGACCTGGAGCTGGAGGGATTCTATGAGTCGCCTGCAGTCAGGCAGGATGACGACAGCCTTACAGAGATTGTAGAAACCGCGAACAGGTGGCTTGGGGCAAGGATCACCTATGACTGGAACGGCGCCGAGGTTATTGTGGATAAGGAGCTGCTGCGGAAATGGGTTGCTCTCGGGAAGGAAGGGCCTGTGCTGGATGAGGCGGCTGTGGCAGAATTTGTGAAAGAGCAGGCGGAGGAGTATGATACCTATGGGAAGAGGAGGAGTTTTATGACTACGCTTGGCGTGGAATTATCCCTTCCCAGCGGCTATTACGGCTGGCTGACGGATCAGGAGGCTGAGATAAAGGAGCTGATTAAGGCAATCCGTGAGGGGAAAACAGTGACACGGGAACCGGTCTATGCGAGTACAGCCAGGCAAAAGGGCATGAGCGATATCGGCAATTCTTATGTGGAGGCAGACCTTACGCACCAGCATCTCTATCTTTATCAAGGAGGTTCCCTTATTTTTGAGACAGATTTTGTCTCAGGGAGCATGTCCTCGACACCTGACTGCGTGACTCCGGAGGGTGTTTTCGGGTTGAGTTATAAGACTACAAATGCCGTTCTTCGGGGAGCAGATTACGTCACGCCGGTAAATTATTGGATGCCCTTTTATGGGAATTATGGCATGCATGATGCCACTTGGAGGAGTGAGTTCGGCGGAGGGATTTATATTGAAAACGGTTCTCATGGGTGCCTAAACCTTCCTCTGGATTCGGCGGCAACGATCTATGGATATATGTCCACCGGCTTTCCGGTTATTTGTTATTATTATCAGGTAGATCCTCTTGCCAATCAGTATGTGGATAATTGGGATGACGATGATGATGAGGAGTAATTGAAATGTCAGAGCCGGTAAGGAAGAGGCGAACGGCCAAGCAGGCAGAAAAATGGAAAAGGGCATTGGAGCGCCACAGGGAAGTACAACGTCAGATAGAGGCCAATGCTGCGGATATACTACACTCTGCAAATTTCCGCAGAACCAGGCAGCACATCCAGCACGGCGATATGACGGTGAAGGAGCATGTGCTGAATGTGGCAAGGTACAGTGTGGGACTCAGCGATAAACTCCACATTCCCTGCCACCGGAAGGAACTGATCAGGGGAGCCTTGCTTCATGACTATTTTCTCTATGATTGGCATGAGCCACATAAAGTAAATCCGTTGAAGCTGCATGGTTTTTTTCACCCGGGTATTGCATTGAACAATGCCCTCAAAGAGTATGACCTGACGGACCGGGAAAAGGAAATTATCAGGAAACACATGTGGCCTTTGACGGCCATACCTCCTATGTGCAGGGAGGCATGGATCGTTACGGCGGCAGATAAATATTGTTCGTTGATGGAGACGATACACATTCATAAAGGGCATGGCGTACTCCTGCCTAAATTAAGGAAAAGATAGCTTGAAACATTTATTTGACAAGTTGGGGGAATACGGGGAAGGCGATATTTATCCCTATCATATGCCCGGCCATAAGCGAATGCATTGGGGAGAGCTCCCGGAGGAGATGTACCGCAGGGACATTACGGAAATAGACGGTTTTGATAATCTGCATCAGCCGGAGGGCATACTCAGGGAGCTTCAGGAACATGCGGCCCTTCTCTATGGTGCGGAGGAAAGCTTTTATCTGGTAAATGGAAGTACCTCCGGCATATTGAGCGCAATCAGCGCAGCGCTTCCGAAAGGGGGGCGTATCCTTATGGCTAGGAATTGCCATAAGGCGGCTTACCATGCTGCCTATTTGAGGGAGTTATCCATATCATACCTGTACCCTGGGGTGATGGAAGAGTATGACATCTTTGATGTGGTTTTGCCGGAACAGGTCAGGGAGGTGTTGGAACGGGAGCCGGATATCGGTGCGGTGCTGGTTGTTTCACCCACTTATGAAGGCCGCATTTCCGATATCGGAGAGATTGCGAGGGTGGTCCATGAAAAGGGTTTGCCGTTGATTGTAGATGAGGCTCATGGGGCACATCTGGGTTTTTCCGGGGAGTTTGCAGTAAACAGCTGTAAGGCCGGGGCAGACATAGTCATTCACAGTGTCCATAAAACGCTGCCTGCCTTGACCCAGACGGCGTTGCTGCATGTAAACGGCTGCCGCATAGACAGGATGCTGCTTCGCCGCTTTTTGCATATTTATCAATCCAGCAGTCCATCCTATCTTTTAATGGCAAGTATTGACAATGCCCTGGAATATGTGGAGAAAGCAGGGGAGAGTGCATTTACGGTTTTTGCAGAACATTACAGAAAGCTGTCCGAAGACCTTGCGTCCTGTAAACATTTGCGTTGCCTGTCTCTGGAACAGAAGAAGCAGGACATTGGGAAATTGCTGGTCTCTACAAAAATGACAGGCATGACAGGAAAACAGTTATATGATATTTTGTTGGAAAAGTATCATTTGCAGCTTGAAATGGCGGCGGAAACTTATGTGCTGGCCATGTTTACTGTGAACGACAGGGGAGAGGGATATGAACGTATGCGGCGGGCCCTTTTGGAAATAGACGCAGCGTTGGACGGGGAAGAGAGTCATACGATTTCGATGCTTACAGAGGGGGCATGTACTGTCAGGGATGCGGCATATTCCGCACGGAAAGCTTCGGAGGACGCCCTGCCTCTTGCAAAGGCCTGGGATATGGGGAAATGTTATGTGGAGCTGCAGGAGAGCGTGGATTGCCGTGGGGGAGAGTTTGTGAATCTGTATCCTCCCGGAATTCCCCTTTTAGTGCCGGGTGAACGCATTACTTTACAGATGGCTGCGGATCTCCGGCGTTATCTGGAAAGAGGATTAAACGTACAGGGACTGAAATCAGTTGGGGACAAGACATTGATCTGTGTCCTGGAGGATATGATTGACTCCTAACCGGTATAAATCGGTATAAAGATATAAAATAGAAAGCGCTTATGCAAAGGATGCGCGGAAAGAGGATTGGAATGAGAAAAACAAAGATAATCTGTACCATAGGCCCTGCAAGTGAAAGTGAGGAGAGGCTCAGGGAGCTGATGCTTGCCGGAATGAATGTTGCAAGATTCAATTTTTCCCATGGTACCCATGAGGAACAGAAGGAAAAGTATCGGCGTGTCCTGAAAGTACGTGAAGAGCTTGGACTCCCGGTTGCTACCCTCCTGGATACAAAAGGGCCGGAAATCCGGCTGCGGGATTTTGAAGGCGGCAGGGTGGAACTGGTGGCAGGGCAGCAGTTTGTATTGACTACGGAGGAGGTCTTGGGGACTTCTGCGAAAGCGTCAATCTCTTATAAGAATCTGAAGGATGATATTTCTACCGGAACCACCATTTTAATAGATGACGGGTTGATCGAAATGAAGGTGGAGGAGATTGCCGGAGAGGAGATTATCTGCAGGGTGATAAATGGCGGATTTGTCTCCAACCATAAAGGGGTAAATGTGCCTGGTGCAATCCTCTCCATGCCTTATATCAGTGAAGTGGACAGAGCCGATATTCTCTTCGGCATTGAGATGGGATTTGAGTTCCTTGCGGCGTCTTTTGCGAGGACAAAGGAGGATATCCAGGAGATCCGCAGTATTTTAAAAGAGCATGGCAGCGATATGAAAATAATTGCCAAGATTGAGAATATGCAGGGGATACAAAATCTGGAGGATATTTTAGACGCTTCCGACGGGATCATGGTGGCGAGAGGAGATATGGGAGTGGAGATTCCATTAGAGGAGGTTCCCGTGCTCCAAAAGAAAATGATCAAGATGGCAAATGCCCGCGGAAAGCATGTGATCACGGCTACCCAGATGCTGGAGTCCATGATCAAGAACCCCAGGCCTACCAGGGCAGAGGCCACGGATATAGCCAATGCGATTTACGACGGGACAACGGCCATTATGCTTTCCGGTGAAAGCGCAGCAGGACTGTATCCCGTGGAAGCGGTAAAAACCATGGGAAGGATCGCTGTCAATACAGAGGGTGATATCGATTACCGCGGCAGGATGAAACAGAACGACAAGGGAGATAAAACCGATATCACTATGGCCATTGCATATGCCACATGCACTGCTGCCGCCGACTTAAATGCTGCTGCAATCATAACGGTTACCATGTCCGGATTTACTGCGGAGGCAATCTCACGGTTTAAACCCACATGCCCCGTGATCGGGTGTACGGTCAACGACCGGGTCTGCAAACAGCTGAATTTACTCTGGGGCGTAAATCCTTTGCTCATAGGGCGGAAGGAGACCAGCGATGAGTTGTTCTCGGCAGCTGTGGAGGAGGCTAAGAGGGCAGGTTATGTAAAACAAGGCGACACAGTTGTCATAACTGCCGGCGTGCCTTTGGGGACTGCAGGAACAACGAATATGATTCATGTTGTCGAGGTGGCCTAGACGTGGGAAAGATCATTTATCTTATGGGAAAAAGTTCGTCAGGGAAGGACACCATCTTCAAGAGGCTTTTGTCAAACACTTCGTTGGGACTTAAGACAATTGTTCCATATACTACCAGGCCTATCCGCAGCGGTGAGAAGGATGGGTTGGAGTACTTTTTTACGGATGAGGAAGGCTATCAGAAGCTGAAGCTGGAGGGAAGGATTATCGAGGAGCGCTCCTACCAAACTTTTCACGGACTATGGCGCTACTTTACTATAGATGACGGACAAATCCCATGGGACGGCCAGAACTACATTATGATTGGGACGCTTCAGGCATACCTGAAAATGAAGGATTATTTTGGAGAGGACAAAATGCTCCCTGTTATGATAGAATTAGATGACGGGGTCAGGCTGGAGCGTGCCCTGAGCAGGGAACGGAAACAGAAACAGCCTAGATACCAGGAAATGTGCCGCAGATTCCTGGCAGACAGCGAGGACTTTTCGGAGGAGAAGATACAGGCGGCGGGTATTTGCCGTCGTTTTAAAAATGAGGACCTGGAGAGCTGCCTGGAAGAAATTTGTGCATACATAGCCGGAGCAGGGGAAGCGTAAATTTTTGCCATGTGTCTTGTGACGCATTTTTGGCAGAAAGTAATTTATAAATCATGCTTGGGACAGTTACAATTCCGGAAAATATGACGATAAAATAGATAGAAAGAACGCCCATAATCAGTGGGAAATGAATGGAAGGAGGGCAAGCCCATGGACATTAAAGTGGGACAGGTGAGTCAGCCGGCGCCAATAGAACAGGTGCAGGCAAACCAGCCTACCGACGGTACTTTTAAATTTATGCTTGCCAACCATGTGGAGGAGGCGGAACTCCAGGCGAGATTACAGTCGCTGATGGAGGAGATCACCATGCAGGGTGAGAAGCTCTCCAAACACCGCGATGTAAAAGATATGAAGCGTTACAGGGGATTGGTGAAGGAATTTATGAATGAAGTGGTGACCAGGTCCCATTCCTTTTCCAGAGAAAATTTCCTGGACAGGAGAGGGCGCCACAGGGTATATGGTATCATACGCCTGGTAGATGAGAACCTGGACCAGTTGGCGCAGGAGCTGATGAAGGATGAGAAGGATAATCTCGCGATCCTCAACAAGATCGGCGAGATCAAAGGGTTGCTTTTAGACATATTTACTTAAAGAGAAGCGCCTGTAACAAAAGAGAGGGACGGCTATGGCGGGTTTTCAGGATATTATCGGACAGGAACAGATCAAGGAGCACATGCGGAATGCCCTTACCACAGGGAAAGTATCCCATGCGTATATCATCAACGGAGAGAAATCTTCCGGTAAGGAGTATATTGCCAAAATATTTGCCATGGCATTGCAATGTGAAAAAGGGGGGACAGAACCCTGCCAGGAATGCCGCTCCTGTAAACAGGCACTTTCTGATAATCAACCTGACATTATACGGGTGACGCATGAAAAACCAAATACTATCAGTGTGGACGATATCCGCGCCCAGGTAAATAATGATGTGGCCATTAAACCTTACAGCAGTCCCCGGAAGGTATACATAGTAAATGAGGCGGAAAAGATGACGGTACAGGCTCAAAACGCTCTGTTGAAGACCCTGGAGGAACCGCCTGAGTATACGGTGATCCTGTTGCTCACCTCTAATGTAAATTCGCTTTTACCGACCATACTAAGCCGTTGCGTGGTGCTGAATATGAAGCCGGTTGCAGATGAAGCCGTGAAGAAATTCCTGATGCGCCAGATGGAAGTGCCGGATTACAAGGCGGAAGTCTGCGTGGCCTTTGCCCGGGGGAATATCGGTAAGGCGAAAGCACTGGCATCCAGTGAGGAGTTCGAAAATGTAAAAGCGGAAGCGCTGTCCTTTTTGAAATATGTGGGAGAGATGGAGCTGAGCGAGATGATTGCCGCCATCAAGAAAATAACGGAATATAAACTGGAGATCAATGACTATCTGGATATTATGGCAATCTGGTACCGGGATGTACTGCTCTTCAAAGCCACAAATGATGTAAACCATCTGGTGTTCAGGGAGGAGATACAGTCTCTCAGGAAGACGGCGCAACACAGCAGTTACGAGGGCATAGAGAATGTAATAGAAGCTTTGGAAAAGGCTAAGCGGCGTCTGGATGCCAATGTGAACTTTGAACTGACAATGGAGCTGCTTATGATAACTATTCAGGAAAACAGTTGACGGGGTACAGGGTACTGCAGCCTCAAAGTGTCTATAGATTTCCCCGTATATTGGAGGTGGATTACGGAAAACGGAGTAGTCTGCGGAAATGGTAATTGCAGTAAAACGGCCTGAAAACAGTGGCTTTTTGGCTAAAAGTATGTTAAAATGACAGTCGATGGCGTATACGCTATCGGCTGCAATTGTTTTGGCTGCACTAGTGCACTGTTTTCAAACACGCTCTAGCGTGGCCCTGAAAAAGTAAGGCTGAAAATGCCGGTGAGGTGGATAGATGACTAGAGTGATCGGAGTTAGATTTCGTACAGCGGGTAAGATTTATTTTTTTGACCCTCTGCAGTTTGAAATAAAGAGAGGTGACCACGTGATCGTGGAAACCGCCAGGGGCATTGAGTTTGGAACGGTAATGTCCGGCATTACTGAGGTGGAGGATGAGAAGGTAGTACAACCTCTCAAGCCTGTGATCCGTCTTGCTAACCAGCGGGATATGGAACAGGAGGCCGGCAATAAGGAGAAGGAAAAGGAAGCGTACAAGATTTGCCTGGAGAAAATCCAAAAGCATGGCCTTGAGATGAAGCTGATCGATGCGGAATATACCTTTGACAATAATAAGGTCCTTTTTTATTTTACAGCGGACGGCCGTATTGACTTTCGTGAGCTGGTAAAGGATTTGGCCAGTGTGTTTAAGACAAGGATAGAGCTGCGCCAGATCGGCGTACGTGATGAGACAAAAATTGTGGGAGGCATAGGGATCTGTGGCAGGCCGCTTTGCTGTCACAGCTATCTCTCGGATTTTGTCCCGGTGTCCATAAAAATGGCAAAAGAACAAAACCTGTCTTTAAATCCCACGAAGATCTCAGGCGTCTGCGGCAGGCTGATGTGCTGCCTGAAAAACGAGGAGGAGACTTATGAGGAACTGAACCGCAGGCTGCCCGGCATTGGCGATTTTGTGTCCACGGATGACGGTCTGAAAGGGGAGGTGCAGAGCGTTAATGTGCTCCGGCAGTTAGTCAAGGTAGTAGTGGATGTGGGGGATGAGAAAGAAATCCGCGAATATGAGGTAGACAGGCTTGCCTTTAAGCGCAGGCACGGCAAAAAAGAGAGCATGGAGCTTTCTAAAGAGGAGTTAAAGGAACTGGAGCGCCTGGAGGAAGAAGAGGCACAGGAAATCCAGGAGAGTGAGGAGAAGCAGGGGAACGGCCAGCGCCGTACCGGCCACCGTCAGGACGGGCAGCAGGAGAATCGCGGCCAGGGGAACAGCCGGCGCCGCGACAGCCATCGCCAGGATGGGCAGCAGGAATCTCAATACCAGGGCAATCATCAGCGTCGCAACGGGCATCGTCAGGATGGACAGCAGGAAGGTTCATATCCGGAAAACGAACATCGCAATGACGGCCATGAGATTTCAGCGGAGGGTAATCCCCAGGAAAACGTGCAGCGCCGCGACGGCCAGGATAACCGGCAGCAGGGAGTTTACCAGGAGCATGGCCAATACCGTGGCAGCCGGGAAGGCCAACAGGAAATGCCTTACCAGGAAAACGGTCAGCACCGGGGCGGGCGTGACGGGCAGCGTCGTGACGGCCAGGACAACCGGCAGAGGCAGTATAACCGCCAGCACGAAGGCCGCAGGCAAGACACCCAGCGCCAGGACGGCTATCAACACCGCGAAAACCGGGAGGGACAGCGCCGTGACGGCCAGGATAACCGGCAGAGGCAGTATAACCGACAGCGACAGGACAACCACAGGCAGGATGCCTCCCGGCAGGAGGGGTATCAGCGCCGTGACTACAAACCCAGATACCGCCATGATACCAGGAGACAGGAAGGAAAGGCGGGGCAGAATGACAGTCAGTCTTAAGGACAATGAGAGAATCGATGATTTGCAGAGAAACGGATATCGTATCATTCAAAATCCGAAGAAATTTTGTTTTGGGATGGATGCCGTGCTTCTGACGGGGTTTGCCCATGCAAAGGCAACGGATGTACTGTTGGATTTGGGTACGGGAACAGGTATCATACCTTTGCTCATGGAGGCAAAGTATGGCTGCAGGCGCCTTACCGGACTGGAGATCCAGCCGGAGAGTGCGGATATGGCCATGCGCAGTGTGGAGCTGAACGGCCTTTCGGAAAAGATAGAGATTGTCACCGGAGATATCAAAGAAGCAGGCAGCTTGTTCCCGCCTGCTTCTTTCGATTGCATCACCTGTAATCCGCCTTATATGATAGGGAAACACGGAATCGTCAACCCGCAGGACTCAAAAGCAATTGCACGACATGAGATCTTCTGTACGTTTGAGGATGTGGTGAGACAGACGGCAAAGCTGCTAAGACCCGGTGGGCATTTCTTTCTGGTGCACCGCCCTTTCCGGCTGGCGGAGATCATTACGCTAATGACAAAGTATAAGCTGGAACCTAAACGTATGCAGCTGGTCTACCCCTATGTGGACAAGGAACCCAATATGGTGCTCCTGGAATCGGTGCGGGGCGGGAATCCCCGTATGACTGTGGAGAAGCCATTGATCGTGTTTCGGTCTCCCGGTGAGTATATGCCGGAGATTCAGGATGTTTATGGATTTTGAGTTTTAAGGGCAACTGTGAAATATCCGTTACAGGGAGCTGTTTTGCTGCCAGAAAGGAATAGAATATGCCAGGTACATTATATTTATGCGCCACCCCCATCGGGAATCTTCAAGATATGACGCCCCGGGTAGCGGATACATTGAGAACGGTGGATCTGATTGCTGCGGAGGATACCAGGAACAGCATGAAGCTGATGACACATTTCGGGATCCACACGCCCATGACCAGTTATCATGAATACAATAAAGTGGAGAAGGCCAGGCAGCTTGTGGGGCAGCTGCTTTCGGGGCAGAATATCGCACTGGTCACGGATGCGGGAACTCCTGCCATATCCGATCCCGGCGAGGTTCTGGTGCGGATGTGTTATGAGAGCAATGTGCCTGTGACATCACTGCCGGGGCCCGCGGCCTGCATCACCGCCCTGACACTGTCGGGACTGCCTACCAGGCGATTCTGCTTTGAGGGATTTCTGCCGGCGGAAAAAAAGGAGCGGCGGGAGGTGTTGGAAGAACTGACTGTAGAGAGCCGCACCATAATCCTTTATGAGTCCCCCCACCATTTGACGAAGACGTTGGAAGAACTCTATGGGGCATTGGGAGAGCGCAAAATTACTCTTTGCAGGGAGCTGACAAAGAAATTTGAAACAATCATGCCCACCACCCTGACGGGGGCGCTGGAATATTATAAGAGCGGAGAACCCAGAGGGGAGTATGTGCTGGTGCTGGAAGGAAGGAGCCGGGAGGAGAAACGCCGGGAGGAGATTGCTTCCTGGGAAGCCATGTCCATAGAGGAGCATATGGCTTTTTACGAACAGGACGGCATGGACAGCAAATCGGCCATGAAACAGGTGGCAAAGGACCGGGGAGTAGGGAAGCGTGAAATCTATGCATATCTGCATGCCACAGATCGTTGAAACGCGGGATAAACTTGCAAAACGAATTCAGGAAATAATTAAAGGAGATTTGGCCAAAGAAAAGATTATGATTTAATCAATTGGGCAGTTGTGCCATGGCATAGGAACAGACAGGAGGAAAATGAGGAATGGCTTCCGAAAATTGTGACGCATGTGTCAATTATATATATGATGAAGATTATGAGTGCTATTGCTGTCTGGTGAACCTGGATGAAGATGAAATGTATCGCTTTTTGTCCGGGACTCAGAGAGAATGTCCTTATTTCCGTCTGGATGACGAATACGGGGTGGTGAAACACCAGATATAATTGTGGTACAGGGATTTGGTGACTGCCGTTGGGCGCCCCAAAGAGGCCTGCATTGTAAGAAATTTGTAAGAAAACCACACATTTATTTGTAAAAAAGCTGATGTATTCTGGTATCAGCTTAAGGATACAGCTGATCAACACCGAAAGTAGCATCATGGAGGTCTGGGAAGAGGTATGAGTGAATGCATATTGGTTGTAGATGATGACAGGGAAATTGTGAAAGCCATCAGCATTCTGCTGGAGGGTGAGGGTTATGAGGTTTTGAAAGCCTATGACGGATTGCAGGCGCTGGACGTTCTGGCAACCCGTGAGGTCAGGCTGGTGCTCATTGATGTGATGATGCCGAAGCTGGACGGCCTGTCGGCCCTGATGCGCATCAGGGAGAAGCAGAATATCCCGGTCATTGTCTTAAGTGCCAAGAGCGAGGATACCGATAAGGTGCTGGGACTGTCCATGGGGGCGGACGATTATGTGTCCAAACCATACAATCCCCAGGAGCTGGCGGCCCGGGTGAAAAGCCAGCTGCGCAGATACACCTGTCTGGGAGATATCCACGCGGGAAGCCGGATTGGAGAGATCCGAAACGGCAGGCTGCTTTACCGTACAGACGAGAGAATCCTCTACGCCGATGGGGAGCCTGTAAAGCTGACCGCCAAGGAGACCGGTATTGTAGAACTCTTCATGCGCAATCCCGGCCGTGTATTCCCTGCGGAGGAAATCTACCGCCGGGTGTGGGAGGAGGATGCTTTTGCCTCCGAGAATACGGTCATGGTGCACATCCGGCGCATCCGCGAAAAGCTGGAGCTGAATCCAAAAGAGCCAGAATATTTAAAGGTGGTGTGGGGTATTGGATACAAAATGGAAAAGCATTAAAAAAATCTTTTGTTTCATGGTCTTTTTTCTGGGAGTGAGCCTTACGGTATGGAATGCTTCCAGCCTGCTGCAGAATATGCCGGATAGGCAGCCTTCCTGGGAAATTGGGAGTCCGCTGGAGAATGATTATCAGCAGACCTGGAGATTTCAGAATTATATCACAAACCGGTTGGAGAACTTTCTGTCTATTGCTGTCAATGGCTGCCTGGACGACTGGTACTATTATGCCAGTGAGTATTACGATGGCAGCTGGTATGTGGGTGAGGAAGCATATACGCTGCGGGAGGATATGGGAGTGAATGAAGCCACAGCGGTGCTGGGCATGGAAAGCTGGGAAGGCGACGATTGGGACTATGGTGACTGGGACTATGGCGATTGGGACTATGGTGACTGGGGTTATGATGATTGGGACTACTGGTACATGGATGGATACCAATGGTATGAACGGTATCAGGAGATGGATCCAAAGGAGCGGGAATCTCTCACGGAGGAGCAGGAACGGCGGATTGAGTTACTGGAACGCCGGGCACAAAGAGCGGTGGAAAGATATTTTGCCGATATGGAAGGTGACCTGAACCTTCTTTACAGCATTTCTTATGACGGAAAATTGCTCTATTCCAATTCCGAACTTCTGGTGGCAGACGGCAGTATGCAGATGCCGGAAGGGTACAATTTCCTGCTGTATTTTGACGGTGAGAAGGTCAGGATCGTGAAGGACGGGGAGGAAGTGGATATCTATGGGGACGGTTATTACCGAGATGAGGGCATTGACTGGTATGTACCCGGTTACCGTAATTTCCCGGTCAACGAGGAGATGAAAAAGGCTGTCATCTGCATGGCCGTCGCAAAGGAGCCTTTGCTGTATACTACAGGGATGGATAACAGCGGCGGGTATCGCCAGCAGAACAATTCCCTGTATTGGATGTGGCACAACAGTATCATGGACGGGAGGCTCTTTCGACGGAACTTGATTGGCTTGGCGGCTGGTTTAGTCCTGCTGTTTTTCTCCTGCTTTTGCAGAAAAGGGATTCAGGAAGCAGCAGGAAAAATAGCCTGTCTGCAAGGAAAAACTTGGGTGGAATTCAAGGTTTTGATTCTGTTCTCCGTGTTGTCCGCAGTGCTTCAGCAATGCCTGATGTATGATTATGGATACGAAATGTGGCAGGAAATAGCGTATGTATATGAGTACCGATGGGAGGCTTTCAGCGAGTACGGAGGTATCCTCCTTTCCAACCTGCGCTATATGCCGCCGTTGTTCTGGGTAATTCTGTTCTGGACAGTATGGCTGACAGGGAACGATTTGCGGCGCAACAAAAAGGTGTGGCGCCATGGCTTGATTGCAAAGTGCAGCCATGCAATAGCAGCCAGGGAGGTCAAATTGCCCATGGCCAAGAGAATGGTACGGCGGAATGCAATACTGTTTACGGTAATCATTGCCAGTGGGTTCCTGGTTCTGGCAGGTACGTTGGTGGCAGCTGACTATGGGTTGTGGAGGTATTGCAATATATGGGGCATGATTCTGTGGTGTGTGCTGATCACAGCCTGCTTTATTTTGGCAGCCTATCTGGTGGGGGGGAAGAATATTAAGGCAGCAAAGGAAATGGATATTTTGTCATCCCGCATCGATGAAATCTGCAGGGGGAATTATAATGGCAGTGAAACGTTTGGCATGGAGGGGAATGCAGAGTCGGGAAGCGGCAGCGGAACTCCAAATGGGGCAATATGGGGCAGTGACCTGGGAAATACCATGTCCCAGCTTGAGAATATCAGCCAGGGAATGGCCAGCGCGGTGGACGAGCAGATGAAGAGCGAGCGCATGAAGGTTGAGCTGATCGCCAATGTATCCCATGACCTTAAGACTCCTCTGACTTCCATAATCAGCTATGTGCAGTTTTTGAAGAATGAGGAAAACTTGCCGGAGCATGTGCAGGATTATATAAAGATCCTGGATGAGAAATCTGAGCGGCTGAAAAATATGGTGCAGGATGTATTTGCTGTGAGCAAGGCAGCCTCAGGGGAGCTTCCCATGAATATGGAAACATTGGATTTCGGAAAGCTGCTGCGCCAGACCATAGCGGATATGGATGAGGAGATCCAGAACAGTAGTGTGTCCTTCCGCACCGAGCTGCCGGAGGAGCCTGTGTTTATCATGGCTGACGGACAGAGAATGTACCGCGTGTTCCAGAATCTTTTTCAGAATGCCCTGAAATATTCCCTGGACGGTTCCAGAGTGTATGTGACTTTGAAATCCGACGGGAAACTGGCGGTGGCAAGTGTGAAAAATACCTCTCATATGGAGCTGGATGAGGATAAGAATTTTACGGACCGTTTTGTCCGTGGGGATAAGAGCCGGACGGACGGCGGGAGCGGCCTGGGACTCTCCATTGCCCAGAGCTTTACTGAAGCCTGCGGCGGAAGGTTTGAGCTGGAATTCAATGCGGATTTGTTTATTGTAAATATTTCCTTTGACCGAACAGAGGCATGATTGTTCCGTCTGTTCTTCGGACAGCTTTGTCCTATGGATATCTCCGTTGTATGCGGTGCGGGTTATGATACCCTCACTGCCAATACAACGGAGATTTTTTTGCAGGAAATTTATGTTATAAAAGATTAGTATATTTTTTCCCAGAGGGTCAACAATAACTTTGTAATACAAAAAAGGAGGTTACGGATATGGCAAACATTTCAGAATTGGATCTGCAGAATCTGCGTCACCTGATTGGCGGTTATGACACCACACATTGTAAGATGCAGGCATATGCGCAGCAGGCTACTGACCCTCAGATCAAGCAGTTTTTTGAGAAAGGCGCAAAGTCTGCCATGGAAAACAAGCAGCAGCTGATGAAGTTTTTAAATTAATGATCCCATTGCCGAAACGGCAATGGAGGAACAGGAGGCAGATATGCAGGAGAAAGTTATGGTTGCAGATACCCTGGCGGGTATCAACGGAGAACTGACCCGCTATGCGGGCATGATCGCACAGTCTGAGAATAAGGAGTTAAAGACCACCTTAAAGCAGTTCCGCAACGCCTGTGAGCAGTCACAGGAGGAGCTGTACCAGCTGGCAAGGGAGAAGTCTTACTATGTACCTGCCAGCAAGGCAACTGAGGAAGAAGTGCAGCATGTGAAGAGTCTGTTTACCCAGGGAACATTGTAAGGAACATTGCAATAAGAGATACCAGGTATATAGCGATACAGCGCAGACGCCGCCGGAACTTATTCGGCGGCGTTTGTGCGTTTTTCTTTCACCTGTGGCTGACTGGGAATTTCTCCACGGTATTCAGAGGGCGTCATGCGATAACAGGAGCGGAAGGTCCGGTTAAAGGTCTTTTGGCTCTCAAAACCGGCTTCCTGCCAGATTTCCATAATGCTTCGGTCTGTCTCACGCAGCAGCCGGGCGGCATAATCCAGCCGGAGCCGGTTCAGGTATTCATGAAAGCTGCAGTGCAGCCTGCCTGAGAATACACGGGAAACATAATATTTGTTGAAATGAAGTTCCTGTGCGATTTTATCCAATGTCAAAGGTTCCTGGAAGTGTGTGGAAATATAAGAAATAAGCTGATAGCCGATATCAGCATGGTACTGGTTGCTCCTGGGAAGTAAAGAAGTCTCCGAAAGCAGATATGCCAGGATCAGGTTCAGCCAGGCCTCACTGATGGAAGGGGACTGGCTGTTATTTTGCAACATATACTGAAAGGCAGGCAAAAGGTCCGTGTCCCGAATAAAGGAGGAGAAAAATGGACATTTGAGCTGCTTCTGGCAGAGCATGTGGTAATATCCCGTTGTAAGGGAAGGGGAAAAAATGCACAAGATGGAGCCTGAAAAATCCTGTGTCATATAGCTGTGGACTATATCCGGGAAAATCAGTGCAATTTCATTTTCCCGGAGTATTTTTGTCTGGCCAGAGACCGTCACCTCCATGGCCCCTTCCTGAATCAATATCAGCTCGGCGGCATGGTGGAGATGTGCGGGAAAGGTCAGGTCTTTTGAAAAAAAGCAGTGAAATTCATCCTCTTTCTTTTCATAAAACGGCTGCATGGGCAAAAGGCTCCTTTTATGGGAAAATCTACCGCTCTGTTTCCTTCGGCATTTAAATCCGACATGAAAACAGTGCAACTTTTGGGTAGTTTCTTTGGGGTTCTGACCATCATTTTACAGGAGAAACTGTTATACTGCAAGTAAGAATAAATTCAGGAGGAGGAATCTTATGGAGACAACAAAAAGGGTTTTGGTCTTTCAGGGCGGATGGGATGGCCATGAGCCTGCGCTGGTGGCAAAAAGGTTTGCGGCGATGATGGAAAAGCACGGCTACAGCTGTGAGGTTTCCGACAGCCAGGAGGTGCTGGCTGACCGGGAAAAGCTGATGGCAATGGATCTCATCGTGCCTTGCTGGACCATGGGGGAAATCAGGCCGGAGTACACCAAAAATATCAGCCTTGCAGTGGCCGCAGGAACCGGTCTGGCAGGCTGCCACGGGGGAATGTGCGATGCCTTCCGACAGGATGTGGAGTGGCAATTCATGACTGGAGGGCAGTGGGTCAGCCATCCGGGAGGGGACGGAATCGATTACATGGTAAATATCCATAAAGGCTCCAGCCCTATTGTGGAGGGAATGGAGGATTTCCCTGTGTGCAGTGAGCACTACTACCTTCATGTGGATCCGGCGGTGGAGGTGCTGGCCACAACCAGGTTCCCGGTGGTAAATTATTATCACAGCTCCAATAAGGCAGTGGATATGCCGGTAGCATGGACAAAGTTATGGGGAAATGGAAGAGTGTTTTACTGTTCCCTGGGTCATCATGATGATGTGTTTGACAAGTTCCCTTCGGCAGCGCTCTTGATGGAGCGGGGGCTTTTGTGGGCGGCAGAAGGAAAAGCGTATGCAGTAAAACACAATCTTACCACGGAGCGATTTGAAAATACTGCCAAGATGTATTAACGGCTGCACGGGAAAGGAGTATTTTATGGACAGTGTTAAAATAGGCGTGTTAGGGGCCGGTGCGATCAGCGGGATCTATTTCCAGAATCTTACCCGATTGTTTACAGAGGTGGAAGTAGTAGCAGTGTGTGACCTTTTTGCAGAAAAGGCGAGGGCAGCAGCGGAGGAATACAAGATTCCCAAGGTATATGAGACTATGGAGGAGATGCTGGCAGACGAAGAAATTGAAATCATCTTAAATCTGACGCGCCCCAATGAACATTACCGGACCACAAAGGCAGCGCTGCTTGCAGGTAAACATGTTTACAGCGAAAAACCGCTGGCAGCAGCCTATGAAGAGGGGGCAGAGCTGGCGGCGCTGGCGGAGGAAAAGGGACTTTTGCTGGGTGGGGCGCCGGATACCTTCCTGGGGGCGGGGATTCAGACCTGCCGTAAACTGATTGACGACGGATTTATCGGGGATGTGGTGGGCGCTCAGGCGCAGATGGTATGCCACGGACATGAAAGCTGGCATCCCGCGCCGGAATTTTACTATCAGGCAGGCGGCGGCCCCATGATGGATATGGGCCCTTATTATATAACCGCACTGGTAAACCTGGTGGGAAGGGTAAAAGGCGTCAGCGGTATGTGCGCAAAGGGATTTGCCCAGCGTATCATTACCAGTGAACCCAAGAGGGGCACTGTAGTGGACGTGGAAGTGCCTACTCACACGGCCGGACTTTTGCAGTTTGAGAACGGGGCAGTCGGCACGGTCCTGACCACCTTTGATGTCTATTATGACAGGCAGGCCTTTTTGGAGGTATATGGAACAAAGGGGACTTTGCGGGTGCCGGACCCTAACGGCTTCGGCGGCAGCGTCAGCCTGCTGCGCCCGGAGGACGGCAGTTTTAAAGAGATACCGCTTTTATTTGGCTATAAAGAAAACAGCAGGGGCCTGGGCCTTGCAGATATGGCAAAGGCGCTGCGCACGAAACGGGAATTCCGTGCCGATGTCCAACAGACCCTCCATGTACTGGAGATTTTGACCGCTTTTGAGAAGAGCAGCAATGAGGGGCGTTATCTGGAGCTTGCATCAGCATATTGCAGGCGAAAAGCCATGGAGAACCGGCCCGTGGCAGGCATTTTGGATTAAATGAAAGAAAACGGTGTGGGTTACTAAAAGGACTGCCTTAAGGCAGTCCTTTTTATCCGGATACGGTGGGAAGGCTTCCCAAGTTATTGTTTTCGGAACCGTCGGGAATGGACTTCAGGTATTGCGTTTCTCCCCTGTGGGCCACACCCACGCCTTTGATCTCTCCGTTTTTTGCCATCCGGACGCCCTCTTCCTTGCTTATAATGGAGCTGTCAGAGAGTTGGTAGCCGTCAATTTTTCCGCTGTGCCGGATCAGGCCGACAATTTCTTTTGCGTCTGATTTGGGTTTGGGAATTTCGTCCAGGGTATTTTTGGCTAAAGCGGCCGTCAGTAGTGTATCATTTTTATTATCTTTCATTGATTTCCTCATTTCTCGCTGCATTATTACATATCAAGCTTGTGGAACGGCGCATTCTTTTCCGCCATCTGTGCGCCCTGCTCCGCGGCCTGCAGCACTCCGCAAATTGTGACGCACATCTGTCAGAAAGTAATTTTCAAATACGCTCTGGATATAGTGTAAACAGCTTGCCATGTAATCATGCATAACGGAGGGAAAACGGTGGCGGAAGTATATCCGGCAGCTTTTTTTCATATGATTAAAAAAGAATATCTGTATTACTTACTGATTTTATGCCAAGAACAGAATGCTTTTGGCTGGCGAGAAGGAAAGGGTAAGTAACAGGGTGTACGGTATGGTGAGTTTATGCTGAATATGATTTGGGCAGGTATGATCCTGCTGGCGGTGGTTTACGCGGCCTGCAGCGGGAATATGAGCGCAGTTACAAATGCGGCGCTGGACAGCGCGGGGGAGGCGATTTCCCTGTGTATCACAATGGCCGGAGTGGTGGCGCTCTGGATGGGATTGATGGAGATTGCCCAGAAAGCGGGCCTGATCCAAAAGCTTACGAGAGGGATTTCTCCGTTTTTGAAATTTATGTTCCCCCGCATCCCCCAGGGACATCCCGCAAGGGAGTACATAGCCACAAATATGATAGCCAATGTGCTGGGGCTGGGTTGGGCCTGCACTCCCGCAGGGCTTAAGGCCATGGAGGAGCTGGCGAAGCTGGAGATGGAGCGGGGGAATCCGGAATACACGGATACAGGTGAGGGAAAACGCAGACATTTGCAGATGGACTTGCAACCGGGCGGCTCTTATGGGAAAGATGGAACCGTCGGCAAAGAAAAGGCTGCTGTCAGGATAGCAGGCAGTGAAAGCAGGGGGAAGCAGGGCAGGCAGGACAGAAGCCGGCGGGCCAGCAATGAAATGTGTACCTTCCTGATCCTAAATATTTCATCGCTGCAGTTGATACCCGTCAATATGATCGCTTATCGTAGCCAGTATGGCAGTGTGAACCCGGCGGGGAT
>CANRWO010000058.1 GCA_947643615.1 uncultured Lachnospiraceae bacterium | reverse complement strand
TGACAGGGCAGATGTCCATATCGGAAAGGAACTTGCACAGGAGCTTACCTACAATCTGATTGAAAACGCCATCCGATATAACAAACCGAACGGCAGAGTGACTGTAAAAGTGCAAAAAGAGGGAACGCAGATTATCTTTTCGGTAGAGGATACCGGTATCGGCATTCCGCCGGAGCATCAGGAGAGAATCTTTGAACGCTTTTACCGGGTGGATAAAAGCAGGTCGAAGGAACTTGGGGGCACGGGCCTTGGACTTGCAATTGTAAAGCATATCTGTAATCTGACAGATGCAGATGTGAGCCTGATGAGTAATCCGGGAGTCGGAACGAAGATATTTATTGTCTGGGGCAGAGGCAGCGCTTAATGATCCACAGGGGCATTCAGAAACCCACACAGCTCTTGTGGCAGAAAAGACAGCATGTTTGCTATCTTCTTGGGAAGGATGCAGATATGCTGTCATGCAGGGGAGTTTTTAGTCGTGCGGTTTAAGCTGATGGCAAACGGCAGCAAGGTCTTGCAAAGATTGTACCGAAAAGGTCAAGGAACTGCAAACAGTTCCTTTGTGGAAAGATTGGAGTTTAAGACAATGAGACAGGCTTACAGATATTTTCATTGGCCGTAGGGTTTTCGATGTTTATCAAGGGTGCGGAGTTGAGGATTATAGGGATTACAATATTTATTTACTGTGAATCATAATCTTTGTTGGAGTGTGCCTGATAATGGCAGGAAATTATGCATATTTCAATGTAAAAAAGAAAGGTATGGAAACATATGCAAAAGAAACTAATTTTGGTTACTTCGCCGCCGGCAAGCGGTAAAACATATATTTCAAAACTACTGGCAAAGCGGTTAAAGCATGTGGTGTATTTGGACAAGGATACCCTTATCACGCTGTCAAAGCATATATTCGCAGTGGCCGGGCAGCCGTTTGACCGCAGTAGCGATTTCTTTGAACAGCACATTAGGAATCCGGAATACGACTGTATCGTGGCGCTGGCACTGGAAGCTTTGGATTATGAAGATATTGTACTAATAAATGCGCCCTTTACCAGAGAAATCAGGGATATGGAATATATCTTGAATTTGAAAGAAAAATTAAGTGAGAAAAATGCCAATCTTGTAGTCGTCTGGGTGGAGACGTCCCCGGAAGTTGTACATGAGCGCATGATCCGCAGAAATTCGGAGCGCGATACATGGAAGCTGGCGCACTGGGATGAGTACCTTGCGGAATGTAATTTTAGTATTCCGTCTAATTTGGACGATCCGAAGATCAAGGACGATCTTCTTATCATAAAGAATGATAACCAGCATGAATTGGATGTTTCCATGAAAGAGGTGCTGGATATTTTGGAAGATAATGTATGATGGAGGGAAGTGTGCAAAATGGCAATTGTTAGAGTCTTAAGCAGCGTGGAGACATTGGCTGCTGCGGTCAATCCTCATAAAGAAGCGGTGGAGCTGGTGGAACAGCAAATAGATGAGCTGGCAGATGATCTTCTTCGAGATACCTATGAAACAACAATGAAACCGGATGATTATGTTTATCCGAGTGAGAACTATAATGATATTATGAAAGTCAGTGCAGGAGAACATTCTTCATCATCGAATAATCACCATCAGCCTCAATAAAAGCCTGATTGCAGAGGTGCTAAGTACCCTTATATTCTGTGCATGCCATTTTAAACCCTTGCCCGCCATTCTTTCGCGGAGAGGAAACATCTGAAGATGTAATGGATTCGGATTACTTTGTGGGTTGCCTGTCCTTACGTTCAGCACCGATGGGAGGAAGGATATATTCGCCGCAATTTGCAGCCACACGGGGGAATACCGCTGCACAAGGACGGTCATTGCCTGCACAAAACCGCGGAAGCGGTATAAAAAAATACAGTTTATATTACAGATTATGGTTATGCAAGGAAGATAAATGATACCACATTGACAGGAAGGAGCGGATTTATTTACAATATAAATAAAACAGTGGCAGCAGGAGAATTTTGACAATGTCAGGAGGAAAAGTATGACTTTGAAAAATCTGAATCACATCATAGGAAGTGATTATATTACTTTGTATTGGGACAAGCCGGAGCAGGCTCCTGGAGAGACGCATTATCAGATTCTCCTAAATGACGAAGCAGTGGGTGCCACAGACAGGACTCATTTTACCATAAACGGCCTGTTGCCGGAGACGGAGTACGAGGTACGGATCAGGCCGGTTTCGCTGCCGGATGCCGACCCCTCTTTTGCCTGCGGGGAGACACGCCTAATGGCTGAGAGACAGGAGCAGCAGCCGGAGGGACAGGAAACCGGCGGCCATGGGGAAACACGCCTTAAGACTGAGAGACAGGAGCGGCAGCCGGAGGGACAGGAAACCGGCAGCCAGACGGAGGTACGCTTTAAGACGCAGAGAGAGAAGCAGCTTCTGGATGTGACCGGAGCGCCCTACTATGCGTCAGGGGACGGCAAGACCCTGAATACAAAGGCATTACAGCAGGCCTTTGACGACTGCGGGGCGGACCAGGCGGTTTATCTACCGGCGGGGGTTTTTCTGACAGGCGCCCTCAGGATGCACAGCAATATGGAACTGTACCTGGGGGAGGATGCGGTATTACAGGGAACCGACCGGGTGGAGGATTACCTTCCCCGTATCAGAAGCCGGTTTGAGGGGATTGAAAACGACAGCTACAGCAGCCTGCTGAACCTGGGGGAACTGGACCATGACGGGGACTATAACTGCCGGAATGTAGTGATCCGCGGAAAGGGGGTCATCGCCAGCGGCGGCAGGGTATTGGCGGAGCGTGTGATCGCTTCTGAAAAGGAGAGGCTTTCGGATTACCTGGCCGGCCTGGGGGATAAGATCAGTGAGTGCGAGAAGCCGGAAACCATTCCCGGAAGGGTGCGCCCCCGGCTGATCAATATGAGCAACTGCCAGGATATTGTGCTTTCTGGTATCCGCCTGAAAAACGGCGCCAGCTGGAATGTACATATGATCTATTCGGACCGTATCGTAACCAACGGCTGTACATTCTACTCGGAGAATGTGTGGAACGGCGACGGATGGGATCCGGATTCCTCCACCAATTGTACCTTATTTGACTGCCGCTTTTATACAGGGGATGACTCCGTGGCTGTGAAATCGGGGAAAAACCCGGAGGGAAACGAAATCGGCAGACCCACAAAGCACATCCGCATCTTTGACTGCAGCTGCGCTTTCGGCCATGGGATCGCTATCGGAAGCGAGATGTCCGGGGGAATCGAGGATGTGCGGATATGGGACTGTGACCTTTCCAACTCCCTGTATGGAATCGAGATCAAGGGCACAAAAAAGCGTGGCGGATATGTGCGGAATGTGCACGCCAGTGACTGTGCCACGGGCAGGATCATGTTCCATGCCGTGGGGTATAATGATGACGGCATCGGCGCACCGATTCCCCCTGTGTTTGAGGATTGCAGCTTTCAGCGCATGCGCATTCTCGGAGAATATTTTGACGGGCATACCATGGAAAGGGCAGAATGCGATGCCATCGAACTGGTGGGGTTTGATGCGGCAGGATATGAGCTCAAGAACATTTTGTTCCGGGATATTTTGTTGGGCAAAGAGGGAGAAAGCCGGAAACAGGCAATTAAGCTGCAGTTGTGCAGGAATATCACTTTTGAGAGGGTGGGCAGCCTGTAAAGGGATATAAACAAAAGCCGGTTTTGACGGATAATCGGTAAAAAATAGTTACGCTTGTTTATACGCAAAGAGCAGTACAGAAACGGGAGGCAAACATGGAAAAACTATTGTTAAAAGCATGCCAAAACGGGCAAAAAGGGGTGGTGACGACATTCCTGAAAAAGGACGGGATTAATGTCAATGCGGTGGACGGGCAGGGATTGGCGCCGATCCACTATGCCTGCCAGAAGGGTTACAGGGACATTGCTAAGATGCTGCTGGAGAAGGGCGCGGACGTGAACCAGATCTCCAATACCAGCGTTACGCCCCTCCACATGGCAGTGAGATCCGGAAATAAGGAGATCATTAAGCTTCTGGCAGATGCAGGGGCAGATCTCAACGCCACGGATAAGAATGGAAAAACGGCCTTGATCTATGCGGTGGAAGCCAAAAAGGCGGAGGCCGCCAGGTATCTGTTGGAGATTGGGGCGGATGCATCCGTTATGGACAACGAAAATCACACGGCGCTGGATTACGCCAATGCCCTGGGGTTGGTTCAACTGATTGAGAGCATGTCAGGGGAAAGCGCGGGGAACGCGGATGCTTATGGCAATACGCCCCTCCACCAGGCATGCATCAACGGACAGGGTGAGGTCGTAAAGTCCATGCTGGCCAGGAAGGACATAGACCTCAATGCACGTAATGACAGCAAACAGACACCGCTCTTTGTGGCTGCCTCGGAGGACAACCTCCTGATCGCGGAGCTTTTGCTGGAGGCCGGCGCAGACCCGAATATCAGCGGGGATAACGGATATGCCCCTTTGCATATGGCAGCAGGGAATGTGAATGAGCATATGGTGAAAAAGCTGTTGGAGAAAGGCGCCCGGGTCAACGAGCGGGACGAGGACGGCGAGACCCCGTTAATCATTGCGGCCAGGGAAGGGGGTAATCGCATTGTGGAGGTGCTGATCCAAGGAGGCGCGGACGTCACATACGCGGACGTGGCAGGGCACACCGCCCTCTACTACGCAACGGAAGACGGAAACAATGATATTGTGGAAAAGCTCCTTATGGCAGGGGCGGAGAATTAACGGGCCGGAAGAGGAAGCATTTTTCAAACAAACTCTAGGAGGAAAAGCAGCTTATGGATTCAACGGAGAGAACTTTACACTTATATGTCGGCAACGGCCATGGGGGGAAGGGACAGGAAGCATGTTTCCCCACCATTTCGGAGGCACTGGAGGCTGCGGACAGGCTGTCCCCCGTGGCGGAATGCATTGCGGCGGAGCTTGAGGAGGGGAAGCGGTATCCGTCCCCCCAATATGGGGTCCGGCCGGTGGTAATACATATAGGGGAGGGGACCTACAGGGAGAAGCTGGTGGTCTCGAGGCCCAATGTGACATTTTTGGGGGCGGGGAGGGACCGGACGGTAATTGTTTTCGGACACGGTGCAAACGAGACCGAGGAGGACGGTGAGAAGAGAGGGACTTTCCGCACGGCTACCGTAAGGGTAGATGCCCCGGATTTCACTGCAAAACAGCTTACGTTTCAAAACGATGCCGGTTACGGGCATACGGTGGGACAGGCAATTGCCCTCTACGTGGACGGCGACAGATGCTTCTTTGAAGACTGCGCGCTGTTGGCAAGCCAGGATACGCTTTTTGATGCACCCTTGCCTTTGGACCCGGTAAAACCCAACGGCAAGGGCCCGGGGGAGCACAAGCCAAGGATCCGCGGCAGGCATTTGTTCTACCGCTGCTTCCTTCAGGGAGACGTGGACTTTATCTTCGGTTCCGGTACGGCCTACTTTGAAGAATGTACCATTTTTTCCAAAATGCCGGGGGACAGGCCGGCGCCGGAAAATCCTGACGAGGAGGTTATATACGGTTATGTTACCGCCGCCTCCACTCATCCGGGTTTCCCCTACGGCTATGTACTCAGCCACTGTAAATTGATCAGTGACTGTCCCAAGGGCAGTGTATATTTGGGCCGGCCCTGGAAGGAATATGCCAAAACGGTGTTCCTTGCATGTGAGCTTGGAGAGCATATACACCCTCTTGGCTGGCACGATTGGGGGAAAACCCATGGTAATTTTTACTACGGCGAATATGGCTCCTACGGGCCCGGGGCAAACCCGGAGGCCAGGGCGGACTTCTCACATCAGCTGACAGAGGAGGAAGCGGGGGAATACACTGTGGAAAAGGTGCTGGAGGGATGGAATCCCCTGGAGCCAGCCGGGGCGGGGAACTGACCTGTTGCTGCCAGGCAACGCCAAGATGTGTTCCTTCCGGTTTGGGGAGCCTGCCGGGGTGCAGCCACAGGGTGGAAATTCCTGTTGCAATTGCATTCCCCATGGTGCATAATAATAACGGTATGGGAGAGATTGAGAGAGAAAACGGTTCCGGAAAAGAGGAAGCGCAAAATGCATAAAAAGAAGACGGCGGGAATCAGAAAGATAGAACATCCCGACAGAGTTCTATCTTATTTTAAGCCGGAGAAGAAGGTTTTATTGCTGATTGCCATAGGGGGAATCGGATTTAACGGAGGCATGATTGCCGGGCCATACTTTGAGGGGCGCCTGGCACAGTGCCTCTATGAATGTATACAGGGGCAGGCCACAAGCATGGATATGCTGAAGCTTGCCGGCGTGTATCTGTCGGTTATCTTTTTCGTGCAGCTCATGCGTTCGCTGAAGCGGTTTTCGGGAGCCAGGCTGCGCAACGACCTCAGCCGCAATATGAGGCATATGCTTTATAACGGCATCGTCCATATGAGCAGGGAAGAGGTGGAACAGGAGAGCACCGGAGCCATTATGACCAAGGCGGTGGCGGATGTGGATGCCAGCGCTATGGGAATGCAGCAGGTGACCACGGAAATATTTGACACAGGTGTGCTCCTGGGTTCTTACCTGGGGATGCTTTTCGTCTATGACTGGCGGTTGACGCTGCTTTCCTGCCTGTTCATCCCCGTGGCGTATATGATCGCCCTCAGCCTGAAAGGCCCTGTCACGAGGATCAACGAGAAGTTTAAGCAGTCTGCAGGCCGGCTCAACCAGGAGACTCTGGACCGTGTCAACAATGCCATCACCTACCGGGTATACGGAAGGGAGCAGGACAGGGATAGGTCTTACGAGAATATTTTGGCGGAATATGAGAAAAATGCCGTCAAGTCCAATCTGTGGGGCAGCGCTACCACGCCGATTTATAACATTATCGCCATGGGCGGCATTTTGTTCATTATATGGTTCGGCGGGAAAAATGTGCTGGGCAGCGGGTGGACTGCGTGGGATATCGGTGTGTTTACCACATTTGTCTCCTGTTTTACGAAATTCGCCCAAAAGGTTTCCATGTCGGCCCGTATGTTCAACCGTATGCAGCGTGCCATGGTGTCCTGGAGGCGTATCAAACCGTTGTTCCGGGAATATGTGGAATTGCCCCAGCCTGATAAGGATGCTGTGGTGGAGAAAATCTGTGTGGAAAAAGCGGATCTCTCATACCCCGGTTACGATCCTGTATTGAGGGATATTTCCTTTCAGGCCGCAAAAGGGCAGGTGGTGGGGGTCACAGGTTCCATTGCCTGTGGCAAGACGGCTTTGGCCAAGGCTTTTATCGGCGATGCTGTTTACCGGGGAAGCATCCGGCTGGACGGGCGTGAACTCAATGAACTCAGTGATGTGGAAAAGAGCGGACTCATCTCCTATATGGGACATGAGCCGGAACTGATGAGCGACAGTGTCCGTGAAAACATCCTGCTTGGGGAGCAGGCGGATACGGCGTCCCTTTTGAAAATGGTACATATGGATAAGGAAGTGGGCCTTATGCCCAAAGGGGAGGACACTTATGTGGGAAGCGGCGGCCAACAGCTGTCCGGCGGCCAGCAGGCCAGGATATCCCTTGCCCGTACGCTTTGCCACAGAAGGGGCATTATGATCCTGGACGATCCCTTTTCCGCGGTGGACCAGCGGACGGAGAGGGAGATATTTGAGGAACTGAGGCGGCTTGCGGAAAACAGGATCATTATATTGCTGTCCCACAGGCTGGCGCTGTTCCCGGAGACGGACAGCGTGCTGTATCTCCATGACGGGACGGGGACCTTTGGCACCCACAGCGAGCTTCTGGAGAAGAATGCGGAGTATGCGTCCCTCTACCAGATCCAGCAGAAGGGAGGCTTATCATGAACAACAATATGGTATCCATTCTCAGGAAATTGATGAAAAATTCGGAGAAGACGGTGGCCGTCACATTGCTGGTGATAGTTGCCTCTGTCATTATGACCCTGATACCGCCCCTGATCCTGGAGAAGATCGTCAACAGGCTGACGGGGAATGAATTGGTGGCTTTAAGCGTTGCGTTTGCTTACCTGGGGATGCTGGCGGTGTCCAATATCCTGGAATCCCTGCAGAACGTCATGCTGACGGTGATGGGGCAGAAGCTGACCCACAGTGTGCGCAGCGAGATGTGCGGGAAGCTTTCCCGGATGAATGCGGGGTATTTTACGAAGGTGGAATCCGGCAAGATCACCTCCCGGTTCGTCAACGACGTGGACGCGGTGGACTCCCTTTTTTCCGACGGTATTGTGGGAATGTTCGCCAATGCCTGTAAGGTTGTGGGCATTCTTGGGGTAATCTTCATTAAAAGCCTTGGCCTGGGACTTCTGCTCCTGTGCATTATGCCCTGCCTGTTTCTCATGACGCGGTATATCCAGAAGCGGATGCTGAAGGCACAGATGGCCAACAGGTCGGCTATCGGAAAGGTGAATAACCATGTGCCGGAGACGATCCGGAATATGAGGAGTATCCGCACCTTCTCCATCCAGAAATATATGGAAGAGAAATATGACGTCTATATTGAGGAGAGCTACCGGGCCCTGGAGAAGACCAATTTTTACAATTCCATATACTCCCCCATTGTGGTCTGCATCAGTTCCTGCGTGATAGCGGTGATGATGGTGTGTTCCTCCCTGGGAAGCGATATGCAGCAGTTTTTCGGCATTACGGTGGGCAGCGCGGTGGCAATTATCGCCTATGTGGGCAAAGTGTTTCACCCCATCGAAAGCATCGGCATGGAGATCCAGAATATCCAGACGGCTATTGCCGGCATCAAGCGGATCGACGAGTTCCTGGAGGAAGAGGAAGCGCCCCGCTATGAAGAGGAAGAGGCCCAGGGCACGGATGTGGAGTTCCGCCAGGTAAGCTTTGCCTACGATCCGGAGCATTCGGTGCTGGATCATCTCAGCTTCACCGTAAAGGAAGGGGAAAATGTGACGCTGGTGGGCAGGACAGGCGCGGGCAAGAGCACGGTGTTCCGGCTGCTTTTGGGGTTGTATGAACCCCAGGAGGGTACCGTCACCATAGGAGGCGTGGACGCAGGCCGTATATCGGGTGCGAAACGACGCTATTTCCTGGGGTATGTGGAGCAGCAGTTCCATCCCTGCATGGGGACGGTGGAGGACCAGATCACTTTGGCCGATCCGGCATTTGGCAGGGAAGCGGTGGAGGAGACCGCCCGGATGGTGGGACTCCACGAGAAAATACTGGCTCTCCCCCATGGTTATGAAACGCCCATGGAACATGCGGATTTCTCCCAGGGGGAGTTGCAGCTTCTGTCCATAGCAAGGGCAGTGGTGGCTAAACCGAAGATCATGCTGTTGGATGAGATCACTGCCAATCTGGACAGCGTCACCGAGGCAAGAGTGCTGGAGGTGTTGAAGAAGGCATCGGAAGGCAGGACCGTGATCTCCATTTCCCACAGGATCCATGAGAAAATGCAGCAGGGAAGGCTGATCACTATCGGAGAGGGAAAGGCCGGCTGAGGACTATTACGCAATAAAAAATGTGGTTTTGGCATGGAGGATGAAATAAAATGGAAGAAAAGAAAAACAAATGCCCGCTGTGCAGAAAAAAGCTGGTGATGATATACGGCATACCCACTTGCCCGGATTGCGGGTACCGTGACCCCTATCGTTCCAGCAGCCGGGAGCAGGCAGGTTACAGTGGGCATCCGCAGATGAATTACGGCAATGCCCAGCCTGCTTACGGCCAAGAGCTCCAGGACAGCGATATCCGCCAGCCACAACCGGGTGGAAACATGCAGCAGGGTTACGCCGGCCAGCCACAACCGGGTGGAAACATGCAGCAGGGTTACGCCGGCCAGCCGCAGCCGGGTGGAAACATGCAGCAGGGTTACGCCGGCCAGCCGCAGCCAAACGGAAATATGCAGCAGGCAGGCGCGCAAAAAGCGGGATTAGGGCCTTATGCCCAGGTGGTACAGCCTTCCGGCAAGGACACCAAAGAAAAAAAGAATGTGGTTTCGATTGTCCTTCTCGTGTTTGCTGTGATCTTTATAGCAGTGGGAGGGATAAGCACCATTATGTTAAGGCTGCAGGATGTTTACGATGAGATGTGGGCCGGAGACCACGGGAGCGGTTACGGCAGTTCCTACACATACGGTGAATCCTCCGCTGCGGCCCCTTCGTCGGATGGGGGGGACCAGGAGGCTTCCACACCCTCTTCATCGGGGCATGGAAGCAGTATCAGCCACCTTACCTTTGACCCGCCTGAGAGCGAACTACTGCAGGAGTTTGTCAGCCAATTGTTTGACAAACCTGCGGCTTCCGCTACCAGGGAGGACCTGAACAGTGTGATTGGGGTAGAGATTCGGGACATGTACAATTCGGTGGGCACGGAGGTTGCTTACGAATTGTCCGACGGTTCCACGGGAATCTGTTACCTCACATCCTCCCATTTGAAAACAGGGGATTTCAAATGCTTTCCCAATCTGCAGAGGCTGGATCTGGGAAGAAACTACCTGGATTGGGATACGGATTGGCACGGACTGGCTTCGCTGACCGAGCTTGCCTGCGGGACTTCTCTGGGGGATCTGGAGAGATGCATGGATGTTTCCCAGCTTACGCGGCTTCATTTGACCAGTGACTTTATGATGAAGGATTTCAGCGGCATGGGTGCGTTCAGTAATCTGGAGTATCTGGAGCTGGACTGCAATTCTACGGGGATAGAGTTGACGGGGCTTTCCCAGGCCACCGGACTGAAAACCCTTATCATAACGGACGGGGACAGCATTTCTGATTTTGAAGAGCTTTATGATATGGTTTGGCTGAAGGAGCTTTCCATTGAGTCTAAGGGGCTCAGGGATATCGGATTTATCACCGGCATGTCCGGGTTGGAGAGCCTGGAACTGAAAAGTACGGATTTGAAGCAGGTCGCCGCCATAGCGGACCGCGCAGATTCCCTGAAATGTCTCCGGCTGCACCGGAATTTTTCGGTCCAGGATTACAGTCCGGTATTTCAGTGCACCGGCCTGGAGGAATTGGAGCTATATGTGGAATATATCATAGATGGGGATATGACAATGCCGGATCTCTCCATGATGCCGGAATTAAAGGCGCTGGCTCTGGGCAATTATGAGAGATTTCCCGGCCTGGAGAATATGACTGGACTGGAGAGCCTTACCTTGATAGATTCCGGACTGTTCAACAGCGGGGAGATGCCCTCCGGGTTACAAAACCTGACCAATTTAAGGGAGCTTTCCCTGATCGATATGTCCGTGGATCCGAAGGTGTTGGAAACCCTTGTGAGCATAACTTCACTGGAGGCCATAGACATGGAAGACACCTTTATCTGGGGCGACATCAATGTGGTTTTCGGCTTACCCAACCTGAAGACGCTGAACCTGGAAGATGCCAGCTTCGGACTGAAGCTTGAGGGTATGCCTGTCAGTGAGAGTCTGCAGGAACTGAATATGACAGATGCGAATGTCCATCGGTTAAGGGAGGACGGGAGCTGGGATTACAGCGCCAGCAATACGAAAGTCAGCCTGGGCAGTTATACGGAGTTTTTTGAGCATATGCCAAACCTGACTGTGCTGGAGGTTCCCGGCCATGAACTGCAGGATTTGGAGTTTGCAGGAAACCTGGCACAGCTCACCTATCTGAACATTACAAACAATTATGTCACCGATCTTTCTCCCCTGGGGAAACTGGGGCAGTTGAAGGTGATCCTGTGTGAGAATAATCCGGTCCATGACCGGACAGGGTTGAAAAATGTGCTCATTATTGAGTGATACCCATGTAGGATGCCTCCCCGGTAGACAGCGGTAATACCAAAATCTGCCGGGGAGGCATTTTTCCGCATGGTTTCCCGTAAAGCCGGGCGGCCTGGAAGCCGGCGGTAACCGGGCAGCCTGACGGGGCAGCGGAACAGAAAATCGGGATTGTGGACGGACAGGAATTTATGGTACAATACTGGCACAGGCGTACCATGATTCCGGGAAGGCCGGCCGTAAGGGGGAAGCAGAGACGAGGAAGCGTATTAAGGGGAATGGGATTTTCATAGCGACGGGTATGATTGTGCTGGCAGTTCTGGCAGCGGTGTTTTTCTATTGGAAAATCTACCGGGTAGAACCTGTTTTCAGCACGGCTACTTATGAGCTGGGGGAGCGTGTCAGCAATGACACCGGGGATTACATTTCGGGTACCGAATGGTCCCGGGGACTGGCCCGGCTGGACCTGTCCGAGGTGGACCGCCGGCACACGGGGACCTATGAGGCGGTGCTCTATCATGGCGGGAAAGCTTATGTCTACACAATTGTCATAGAGGATACCACCCCGCCCGAGATACTGGAAAAGGAAGGGCCGGTGTATCTGGCGGCGGGAGTGGAAAATCTGCCAGAAGACGCGGTGGAGGAGATCACGGACAAGGATCGTGACGTCAGGGCGTACTTCGTCCGGGACGGAATAGAAACGGACTCCGTGATCTTTGAGGAACCGGGGGAGTATACGCTGGAGGTGCGGGCGGAGGATTCCGCAGGCAACCAGTCCAGCGCGGTACTGGCGGTAATCGTGGATCTGCCTCCTGAGATTGAGGGGATCAGGGATTTCTATGTTACACCCGGCAGCGAACCTGACTTTTTGGAGAATGTGACGGCGGCGGATGAGACGGACGGAGACCTGACGGCTAATGTCATTGTAGACGACTCCGGGGTACATTTGGGCAGGGAAGGCGTATACGAGCTGGGGTACAGTGTGGAGGACGGCTGCGGCCTGGTGACGGAGAAGCAGGCCACGGTCACGGTGGCATCACCCAGGGATATTCAGAGGATGATCGGCGAGAGGCGGATCAGCCGTTGGGAGGATGTGATCTTAGGGGCGCCTAACCTCTACGATGCAGGCGTCATGGAGGAAGACGACCTGGAGGAGGCCCTTAACTATATGCGCCCTGCGCTGGTGCAGCTGTACCATGAACGGGATAACGGGTACAGTGCAGGCTCCGGCTATATTATAGAGATCACAGAGGATACGGTCTACATCTGCAGTAACCGGCATGTGGCGGAGAAATACGACAGCTGGGACGTGTTTTTCTACGACGGGACCCGGGTGCCCGGGGAACACCTGGGCAGCAGCGAGAGCTATGATGTGGGTGTGGTCACCGTCAGGCTTGAAGATATCCCCAAGGAGCTTCAAGAGCGCCTGATGACAGTACATATAGACAAATCCTACTGGAACAGGCTGGACGACCAGATGGTGGAACTGGGGTTGGAGAGGGTGGACAGGGAAGGAGGCATCCTTCATGTGACCACCGGCAACCTGATCAAGGTCAAACAGCTTTTTGAATGGTATGACAGGAAGGAGCATACCGAGGTCACGGTGGAGTTGGAACACGGGGATTCCGGTTCCGCAATCTTTGACGGGCGCGGCAACCTGATCTCCATGGCATATGCCTATTCTACCGACCCCATAAGATACTGGTGTATTCCCTTGGACGGCATACTGGAGTGTTATGAGGAAATCACGGGGCGAAAAGTCTATGTTTATTAAAAAAACAGTTGCAGGCTTTAGAATATTCAGTTAATATAAAATAAGGGAAGCAGCTTCAAATTTGAATCATCTGTTAGAAAAGTTCAGGGGAGGATTCCAATGTATCAATTGATTGACGGGAAAGCGATTTCACAGCAGATCAAAGACGAATTAAAAGAAGAAGTTGAAACTCTCAGGGCAAAGGGAAAAGAGATCTGTATGGCGGTCATACAGGTGGGCAACGACCCTGCTTCAAGCGTGTATGTCAACAATAAGAAAAAGGCGTGCGCATACATAGGCATCCAGTCGCTGGCATACGAGCTCCCGGAGGAGGCCACGGAGGAGGAATTGCTGCAGCTCATAGGGGAGCTGAATGCCAAAGAGGAAGTGAACGGTATTCTTGTGCAGCTGCCGCTGCCCGGGCATATTAACGAAGAAAAGATCCTTTTGGCCATTGCCCCTGAAAAAGATGTGGACGGTTTCCATCCTGTAAATGTGGGTAACCTGAGTATTGGCAGGCCGGGATATGTATCCTGTACCCCAGCCGGCGTGATCCAGCTCTTAAAACGGTTCGGCATAGAGATTGAAGGAAAAGAGTGCGTAGTGCTGGGAAGAAGCAATATTGTCGGGAAACCCATGGCCATGCTCCTGCTTCGGGAGAACGGCACTGTCACGGTATGCCATTCACGGACCAAGAATCTGAAAGAAATCACGAAGCGCGCCGACATCCTTGTGGTGGCAATCGGGAAACCCAAGTTCGTCGATGCGGGATATGTCAAGGAGGGGGCGGTCGTCATTGACGTCGGCATCCATAGAAACGAAAACAATAAGCTGTGCGGTGATGTGGACTTTGAGGACGTAGCGCCTCATACTTCGGCCATTACCCCGGTTCCGGGAGGGGTAGGCCCCATGACCATTGCCATGCTTATGAACAATTGCGTAGAAGGGGTAAGGAACTGACCTGGGGAAGCCTGGCAGAAAGCTTTTTGCAGACAGTTTCCGGAAGTGACGCAGAAAAAAATACATAAGGGAGGAACTCGTGAAATGGAAATGCAAGAAACGAATGTAGCTACGGTAACGACGACAGTTCCAACAAAAAACGGATCCAAAAAGAAAACAGGTATCAGGATGCAGCTGATCATGCAGACAATCGTTCCTGCACTGATCACTGCCGTTGGCCTGACATTGTTTGCACGCTCCGGTATGGTGGACGGGCTGGAAACGGAAGTCCTGAACGGACTCAGTATGCTGGCGGAGGCTACCATGGCCGGTTACAGTAACATGGATGGCGATTATCGTTTTGAGAATAATATTTTTTATAAGGGCGAGGCCAACCTGACGGAGCAGATGGCGGAACTGGACAATTATGTCACCGGTTCGGATGCGGCAGTAACCGTATGTTACGGCCCCACCCGAGTATTGACCACTCTGACGGATGTCTCCACCGGACAACGGATCGTGGGCACCAACGTTTCCGATGCCGTTTGGGAGACGATACAGAGGGGCGAGACCTACACGGCTGCCCATATCATGATCAATAATGCGGATTATGCGGCATGCTATGTGCCTCTGAAGAACCCTGACGGGACGATAATCGGTATTGTTTTTGCAGGGAAACCCAGGGCGGATATCGATAAATTTATCTATGCGAAAGTATCTAATATCATATTCCTTGCAGTCATCCTCAGTGTGATTTTTATCGTGATAGGGTATATTATGGCAAATGCCATTGCAAAGTGCCTGATCCGTACAAAGGATGTGTTGGAGCATCTGGCAACAGGGAATTTGGATACCCAGGTGGATGCATCCATATTGAAACGCAACAATGAGTTGGGGGCAATGGGGGATGCGCTGAGCGACCTGATTGCAAAACTGAAGAACATTGTAGGCCATTTACAGGAGTCGGCAGGGAAGCTGGACGAGGCAGGGACATCCATGGACGAGATGGCCAGCCAGTGCAGCAATGCCACGGATGAGGTCAGCCGTGCGGTGGATGAGATTTCCAGGGGGGCAGTATCCCAGGCTGAAGAGATTGAGCACGCTTCCGGCCAGATCGTAGAGGTGGGGGCGCAGATCGAAAGCATTGTAGAATGTGTAGGCAGGCAGTCTGCCGTGTCCGTTTCCATGAGCCAGGCGGGAGACAAATCCATGGAAACCATGCACCAGCTCAGTGTGTCAACGGATAAAACGGTGTCGGCGCTGAACAGCATTGCCCAGCAGATCCAGTTGACCAACGAGTCTGTGCAGAAGATCAGCGAGGCTACCGAACTGATTACTTCCATTGCTTCCCAGACCAGCCTGCTGTCTTTGAATGCATCTATTGAGGCGGCCAGGGCCGGCGAGGCCGGAAAAGGCTTTGCGGTGGTTGCCACTGAGATCCAGAAGCTTTCCGTACAGTCCAATGACGCCACCGTGGAGATCCAGAGTATCATTTCCACACTGCAGAATGAGGCCCAGAAGACCGTTGACGAGATGAAGAATGCGGAAGTACTGATGAAGGAACAGCAGGAGAAGCTGGAGGATACAAAGAGCAAGTTTCGTGATGTGAGCAACGGCATCCAGGTCTCCAGAAAGGGAACGGAGGAGATCCGCGTAAGTGCAGATGTGGCGGATAATTCAAGGACCACCGTAATAGATGTGATCTCCAACTTATCGGCCATCTCCCAGGAGAATGCGGCATCTGCCCAGGAGACGGCGGCTTCCATGGAAGAGCTGAATGCCACTTTCAATATGATAGCGGAGGAGGCCAACAGATTGAAACAGATTGCAAACGGATTGAATGAGGATATGAATTTCTTTAAGATGTAAGGCGGGTCCCCCGGCAGGAATGCCGGGGGATCAAATTTCTGCAAAATTTACTTGCAATCGGAGTATTCTGTGATAAAATAGTGGAGACAATTGAATAGTGAGAGGTTTATTGATCGAAGAGGAGAAGAGCGCAATGAAACGTATTGGTATACTTTTAACGGCACTTCTGACAATGGCTGTACTGGGCGGATGCGGCGCAGACGGCACAGGAGAGTCTTCGGGGGATAATTCCTCTAAGGAGCCCGCATACGGTGGCTCCGTTGTTGTAGGCATACAACAGGATATTGACAGTCTTGACCCTCATGAAGCAACGGCGGCAGGAACAAAAGAAATCTTGTTTAACATTTTTGAAGGCTTGGTAAAGCCTGATGAAAACGGTGGTCTGATCAATGCTGTGGCAAGTGACTATACGATCTCTGAGGATGGCCTGGTTTATACCTTCACCCTGAGGGATAACGTAAAGTTCCACAACGGCAATGTTGTGACATGTGAGGATGTGAAGTACTCTCTGGAGAGAGTGTCAGGACTTCTGGACGGCACGCCCCTCATTTCCACACTGAAAACGATTCAGGCCGTAGATATATTGGATGAAAAGACGGTTCAGGTGACAGTGGAAAGTCCGAACACAGAGCTGATATACAGCTTTGTGGCGGCGATCATTCCCGCAGGCAGCGGAGAGAATGAGGCGGCGGATCCCATTGGCACAGGGCCGTTTTCTTATGTTTCTTACACGCCCCAGGTGGGAATCCTCCTGAAGAAGAACCCGGATTACTGGCAGGCAGGCCTGCCCTATCTGGATGAGGTCAACTTCAAGATTGTCAACAGCCCGGATTCCGCAGTACTGGAGCTGCAGGGAGGGACCATTGATATTTATGCTTACCTGACGGATTCCCAGGCCCAGGAGCTGCAGGAGAGCTTTCGGGTAGAGGCTTCCCCCTCCAACGTGGTGCAGGCGCTGTTTTTGAACAACAGCTCGGCTCCCCTGGATGATGTACGTGTCCGCCAGGCAATCTGTTACGCCCTGGACAGGGATATGATCAACGAGTTTGTAGGCGGCGGCAACGGAACGGTGATCAGTTCCGCCATGCTTCCCACTTTGAAGGACAATTATGTGGACTTAAACGATACGTACGGTACCACGGCCAATGTGGAGAAGGCAAAGGAGCTGCTTGCGGATGCCGGTTATGCGGACGGACTGGATCTGGAGATCGCCATCCCTTCCAACTATGAATTCCATATGCAGACCGGCGAGGTGGTAGTGGAGCAGCTGAAAGAGGCCGGCATCAATGCCACAATCAAGGCGGTGGAATGGAGCACATGGCTGGACGATATTTACAACGGGCGTCAGTATCAGGCAACCATCAGCGGCATTACCTGTGATACCACTCCGGGATATCTGCTGAACCGGTTCCAGACCGATTCCAAAAAGAATTTCATCAACTTTGCCAATGCAGAGTATGATGAGCTCTACCTGAGTGCCCAGGCAACCCTTGACGTACAGGAGAAGATCGAAGCTTACGCACAGCTCCAGCGTATCCTCTGCGAGGATGCGGGCAGCGCGTTTTTGCAGGTTCCCGCCAACATGACGGCAATCAACAAAAAGCTCAGCGGCTACAAATTCTATCCTGTCTATGTGCAGGACCTGAGCACTGTGTTCTGGGCGGAATAAGGAAGCTTCCCATCCGGCCCGAGCGCTTCAGGATTGTGTCAGTACACCAGGTGGAAGCCGGAGGGTGAAACGGTATTTATCTGATAGTAAGGAAAAAGAGGAGGTGGCGGCCATATGAAATATTTTATGAAAAAATTAATTACTCTCATTATGACATTGTTCCTGGTTTCTGTGGCTGCCTTCCTGGCTTTCCAGATCATTCCCGGCGATGTGGTGACATCCATACTGGGTACGGAGGCTACTCCCGAGAGGGAGGAGCAGCTTCGGGAAGAACTGGGACTGAATAAGCCGCCTGTGGAGCGGTATTTCAGCTGGGTGGCGGATGTGCTCAGAGGAGATTTGGGGGAAAGCTACCGCTATTCCAAGAATATGAACGAAATGATGCCGGTGGCGGAGCTGATCGGGGATAAGCTGCCCGTGACGTTGTGGCTGGCGGCAGTATCCCTGGTGCTGATCGTAGTCATAGCCATTCCTTTGGGGGTGCTGTGGGCGAGAAGCAGCAGCCATTTCCTGGATGCGGTGCTGGGTGTGGTGACCCAGGCTTCCATGGCTGTACCCTCTTTCTTTCTGGGGATCCTTGTGACCTATTTGTTCGGAATCCTGCTGAAGCTTTTTGCCCCCGGCAGTTACATAAGCTGCCAGGAGGACTTTGGCGGGTTCCTGAAGTACCTGTTGTTCCCGGCGCTGTCCATTGCCATTCCAAAGATTGCAATGACCGCCAGATTTCTGCGCAATTCCATGCTGACGGAGCTGCAGTCGGATTATGTCCGCACTGCCTACAGCAAGGGATGCACAAAGCGCCGTGTTATGTACGGCCATGTGCTGCGCAATGCCATGATGCCGGTGGTCACCTTCCTGGGTATGATCATTGCAGAGATCGTGGCCGGAAGCATTGTCATTGAGCAGGTCTTCGGACTGCCCGGCATCGGGCGGCTGCTGATCAGCTCTATTTCCACCAGGGATTTTCCGGTGGTGGAGATATTGATTTTGTATATAACTTTTGTAGTTATTTTTGTATATTTTCTAGTGGATATCCTCTATCGGGTGATCGACCCCAGGATCAGCGAGGTGTGAAACGGGGGAAGAAGCAGAGGCTCTGGCCCGAAAAATCCGGGAGGGCGGAATATCGGATTTAACGGGTTATCCGGCAAAGTGGAACGGGTAAAAGAATTCAGGAGTGTGGAAATGGGAGACGGCAGGAAGAAATGGGGCGCGGGAAAATGGAATAAATATCTGCTGGCAGGCCTGTTGATGACAGGCCTTGCCTTGCTGATGGGCCTTGTGGGATTGTTTTGGACGCCTTACAGCACCACCGCCATGTCTGCGGCGGAGAAATTTGACGCGCCCTCCCTGGGCCATCTTTTCGGCACGGACAATTTCGGCCGGGATATTTTTTCCCGGGTGATGGAGGGCATGGGGACTACGGTGGTGATCAGCAGCCTGGTAGTGCTGTTTTCAGGCTCTGTGGGGATTTTGCTGGGAGCATTGACAGGGTACTTTGGGGGAATGCTGGACGAGATTGTGATGCGCGTGGTGGACGCGGTGAACGGATTTCCCAGCATCTTGCTGACGCTGGTGATCATCAGCATACTGGGCAGCGGGAAACAGAATGTGATCCTGTCCCTGGGGATCGTGTTTGTGCCCAGCTATATCAGGATCGTCCGGAGCGAGTTTATACGTCTGCGGGATGCGGACTATATCAGAAGGGCAAGGCTTATGGGAGTGGGCAGGATGCGTATTCTGTTTGTACATATCCTTCCCAATATTTTCTCGGTATTCTGGGTGTCGGTGATGATCGGGTTTAACAATGCGATCCTTGCGGAATCCGGCATGAGCTATCTGGGGATCGGTGTGCAGCCTCCCGATGCAAGCCTTGGCAAGATGCTTTCGGACGCCCAGGGATATCTGCGGACTGCGTCCTGGTATTCCCTGGCTCCGGGACTGTCCATTGTATGGGTGGTGTTGGGGTTTGCGCTTTTCAGTGAGGGGATCCGGCGGCGGAACGGGAGGGAACAATGATCAGGATAGAAGATCTCTCCGTAGCATTTGAGGATACGGAGGCGGTGAAGCATGTGAGCCTTGAACTTATTGACGGGGAGGTTCTGGGTGTTGTGGGGGAATCCGGTTCCGGCAAGTCCGTGACGGCGCTGACTCTGATGGGACTGATACCGGATTCCGCCGTGGTCACTTCCGGCAGGGTGCTTTTCGATGACGTGGCGCTGCGGGAGGCGGGAAAACCATGCGATAAGGCCTTGTACAGGAAGTACCAGGGAGCTCGGATGTCCATGGTGTTCCAGGAGCCTATGACTTCCCTGAACCCTACCCAGAGAGTGGGGAAGCAGGTGGAGGAGATGCTCCGACTGCACACGGAATGGCCGGCGGAGGAGCGGAAGGAAAAGGTCCTGGAGGCATTCCGCTCCGTGGGTCTGAAGGGTGTGGAGAAGGTCTATTCCTGCTATCCCCACCAGCTCTCCGGGGGTATGCGCCAGAGGGTCATGATCGCTATGGCGGTGATCCTGCACCCAAGGCTGATCGTGGCGGACGAACCCACCACGGCGCTGGACGTGACCATCCAGAACCAGATCATAGAACTGCTGCGGGAGATCAACCGCAAGCAGAATAACGCCATGCTCTTCATCACCCATGACCTGAACCTGGCGAGAAGGCTCTGCAGCCGCATCGCCGTTATGAAGGACGGCAAGGTGGTGGAGCTGGGAGAGACGGAGAGCATATTCCGGAATCCCAGGGAGGCATATACAAAGCGTCTCATCGAGGCCGTCCCTTCCCGCATGAAGCGAAGAAGGAACTCTGGGGCAGGAGAGGGAGGGTTCCCCATGGGAAATCCCATGGGGGAAACAGGCCCGGGGAATCCCGGCGAAGAGGTATCCCCCAAGCCGATCCTGCAGGTGAGGGATCTGTGGGTCTATTATAAGGACGGCAATAACAGCCTCTTTGCCCGGAAGAAAAAGCAGTGCGTGGTAGAAAACGCGGCATTTGAATTGTACCCCGGTGAGAGTCTGGGACTGGTGGGGGAGAGCGGCTGCGGTAAGACTTCGCTTTCCAAGGCGATCCTGGGCATGAACCGGGAGGTCAAGGGGGAGATTGTCCATACTACGGTGCGTCCCCAGATGATATTCCAGGATCCTTACAGCAGCTTAAATCCCTCCAAGACCATAGGGTGGCTTCTCATGGAGCCTCTGCGGGCCAGGGCGGCCCTGGACAGGTCTTTTGCCATGACGGGGGAGGAAATGGAGGCCGCCGCTTACGATATGCTTCATAAGGTGGGGATGGAGGAGAAATACTTTCACCGGAAACCCTCCCAGCTTTCCGGGGGACAGAGGCAGCGTGTCAGCATCGGACAGGCGCTGATCACCCATCCCGGGATGATCGTTGCGGATGAACCGGTGTCTGCGCTGGATGTGACCATCCAGGCACAGATCATGGAGCTGATGCAGGAACTCCAGCAGGAAATGCATTTGTCCTATTTGTTCATTTCCCATGATATCAATGTGGTCTATCAGATGTGCGACCGGATCATGGTCATGAAGGATGGCAGGATCATTGAATGCGGGGAGACAGAGGAGATCTTCCGCCATCCCAGGGAAGAGTATACAAAGCTGCTTCTGGGGAATTCCTGAGACGGGATTTTTTCAAGTGCGTTACAGTTCACACGCGCCATTCGCAAAACCGCACTTTCAGTGCCCGCCGCTGCTGCGCAGCTGTTTTTGCTCATAAAATGGCGCTCCCTTCGTCCGTTGGTACCCAGATAACTTCTTATGCAAGCATAAATTGATCCGGGTACGACTGATGTGTGAACTGTAACTCAAGTGCTTTCCGGTAACAAATTATAAATTTGCCTTGCATTTTATTCCTGATTTGTAACTGTTCAGCACCCCGTTAAGGGCACATTGATTTTTGGACAAAACAGA
>CANRWO010000057.1 GCA_947643615.1 uncultured Lachnospiraceae bacterium | reverse complement strand
AAACCCGTGTTTAACTCATATACATTTCTGCCTATATTATCACTTTGAAAATTCAGATCCTATGGGTCTTTATTTTAAATAAAAATACTTAGAGGAGGTCACTATTATGTTTAATGACAAATTAGTGCTGGCAGACGGCACAGAAATCACACTGGAATCATCCCAGGGAATCGGGGCGCTGCAGGTAAAAGCGGAAACCAAAACCGCAGCCTGTGCCCTTTGGGAGAAGTTCACAAAAGATAACCTGGCACAGACCAGGGTCAAAAATGACTTAGGGGAAACCACAGGGAATTATCCCGACATGGTTCTGGATCATATGATCGGGGTTGAGGCGCCTGACGGAACCGTACAGGTCACATTCAGCCTGCGCAGCAAGACAACGGAGGAGCTTTTAACGGAAAGGGTTGCCCTGCTGGAATCCGGGCAGCAGACCCAGGACGACGCGATCAGCGACTTAGGCCAGGCCATATCTGACGTAGTAGAGGGAGGGACACAGTAATGGGCGCATTCTACGGAATCAAAATCAGGAATCAGCAAACCAACCCTAAGACAGGGGCCGCATGGGTACTGGGGGATGTGCCTTCCCTCTGGAGGCCGAAGGTGAAAAAGTGGCTGGAAGCACACCAAGAGTTAGGGCAGTAAAATGATATGTGAAATATCCGAATAGGAGGCAAAATGGAACAATTTGAAAATGAATTCAGCAATTTCCCGGCCAAGAAAATTGTAAAACACAACTTTAAAAATGTGGATGATAATATTGCACCCTTGGTCAATCAGATCAATATGCTCAGATCACAGGGCCTATATAGCCAGGCCGCCAACATCATCCAAAACAACAGCGGTGTACTGTCCCAATATATCGCTGACGCTGTTACTTTCAGGACATGGGAAGAAGAAATATACAACGCCCAAAAATATGCCAAGCAGGTACAGCAATCCATCTATTTTGAAGAGAATGAAGAGGACGTTGACTGCCTTGAGGGAGACGTATGGGTAGGAGGTATATAAATGGAATGCAATCCAATCTCTAATTATCCTGATAGCATCGACCCATTGATATTCTTTCAGGACAACAGCCTTGATAAGCTGGAAACTATGGAAATATACAACGGCTTAATCGCCCAGGGCAAATACGGCGAAGCAAATGAATATGTATGCAGCCATGAAGTATATGGATACTTTGCAGATTATTTAAATGCAATAGAAAACCGGGTTTACAACTTACAGGCTCATTTATTGACAATAGAACCCAAGCAATTGTTTATAGAATCCGAAACAGAACCGACAGTCATCGATGAAGAAAAAATCTGGGTTTAATGCATAGTACAGGAATTACATACCTATAGATTACAACTACACAAAAATGAATATTGGAGGATAAAAATGGCAATTAATGAACAAATCGTAACAGGAAGAAAATTCAGGAAATGCATTGATGCGGCAAATAAAGCATGGCTGCGGATATCCTTTTGGACAAAGGCCAGCGATGTAGAATTTGACGATGGGAGGACATTGCAACAGAAACTTGGGACAATTAACGGCATAACGGATTCCTTAACTTCCGGGGATGTACAGTCTGCTTTATCAGCGGCGGCAGGGAAGGCACTGAATGAAAAAGCGGATAAGCTCCTGGAAAGGCTCAATGAGCATATATCCAAGTCCGGCGGCCTTTCCTTCGTAGCCTTAACCCAGGCCCAGTATGATGCCCTGCCCAGCAAAGATGCAAGGACTTTGTATTTCATTTATTCCGATTAAGGGGAGGAGAATCAATGGCTATCAAACATAATCTGGATATGCAACGATTTGACTATACAGGGGGCGTGCAGGAATTTGCAATACCTGAAAACGGACTGTACAAATTAGAAGTTTATGGCGCTTCCGGGGGCACATCCAAAAGTGCAACCGGACAGCCTGTTGGGGGTAACGGAGGTTATTCTGCCGGATACAAATTTTTCGACAAAGGATCCAAACTATATATTTGCATCGGCGGGAAGGGCGAGACATGCCCTGAACCGTGGGCGCAAGACAGCGGTGACGGCGGCTTCGAATATATAGGGCAAACAATACCGGGCGGGTATAACGGCGGCGGCGGTGCAACGTCATATAAAAACGATCTCGACCATAATAATGGCTGGATGCATCAGGGCGGTGCCGGTGGAGGGGCCACCCATATCGCAACGGCTAACCGCGGTGAACTGGAAAATTATGAAAATTTCAAGTCTGAAATACTTATTGTCGCGGGTGGCGGTGGTGGTGGATTGATCCAGCTGGAACCCAATGCCGGTTGGCTAACTAAGGGGGGATCGGGAGGAGGAATAGAAGGAGGCGCCCCTGTATTATTGTCGTATGACTATGGCGACATTGATGATGACGAAAATCCGCCCACATGGGATTTTGAGGAAGATATATGGAAACCCACACAGTCCGGCGGCTATCAATTCGGCAAGGCACAATCTGCATACTCAGGCGGCGGCGGTGGTTGGTACGGCGGTTATTGCAAACGGCGGGGTTGTTTTGGCGGATCAGGTTACATAACTGGAGTTCCCACTATTACGTATAAAGGCAAAACATATGAACCGTCAACATCCAATGGATTTCAAAACGGAAATGGCGCTGCAGTGATAACCCTAATACAAAAAGCTTCCCCCTCCGTATATTTAGGCACAAAAGAAATTTCTGCCATATATTATGGAGCCTGTGATATCACCGATATAAAGATCTTCAACTAAAACCAGTAAGGCAGATGGGATTAAATTTCCCATCTGCCTTTTTTACGTTTTAACCGGTTAAAAATCTATCTTGAAAATTTCTCCTTCTACAATCTCCTTCTCCGAGCGGGAAACAGTATATTCCACCACGGAAGGCTCGCAGGCCCTGATAAAGATATATGCATCCGGCTGCGGGTCAATGGTGATTTCCTTGTAGAAAATATCGTCAATGGCCGGCGGCTGTTCCCTGACATCTGCGGTAGGGTCCGTGGTATAGTAAATCCGTACCGTCTGTCTGGCAGCGCCCTGGAAACGCACCCATTCGCCGTATTCCGTCTCCGCGGGGGACAGCCGGCAGTCAAAGTGATGCCTTCTCTCCCTTCCCAGGTAATATTTAAAGCGGGTCTGCTCCTCGGCATCCGTCTCAAAGTTCTTTACTACCTTTATGGAACTGCCTTCCCTGCTCTTTATCAGTCCGTAGGCAACGCTGGTCTTACCGTTGGGCACATATTCATCCCTGCTCTCCTCGTTCATGGGCCCTACCAGCTTAAAGCAGGATTTTCCCGGGTCTGTGGTATGCATACTAATAGCCTCTTCGAACAATTCTTTGACAAATATGGATCTGCTGGAATTGCCCGCCAGGAAAATATACATTGGCCCGTTATAATCCACGGTCCTGTTCCCTCTCTGGAAAGCCTTGCCCATGCATTTAAAGAACGCGTCTATCCCTTTCTGTATCCTTCCTTTTATCAGGGAAATCAGGCTGCTTGTATCCACAGCAAGCCTGCAGTCAGGCAGTTTATTCCCATCAATATCATACAGGGAAGGCTCTATGTACTCCTCATACCCTGCCCCGGTTCCGTTTTCTGCCGATTCGTGCCGGTATTTCTGTTCCCAGTTTTCCTCCTGGTGCCACAAAGGCCTGAGTTCTTCCTTCAATATCGACATATTCCGCTGGGCAATCTGGGAATTGGATATCAAAGTCTCGCTTCCCAGAAACGCATGTTCCCCAAAAGGCAGAGAGCATGTGATCTTATTTCTCCTGGCCACTCCCCTGTTTTTCTTAAATACGGCATATGCCAGAAGCTCAAGAATCTTCTCGCCCCCCAGGGTAACATCGGAATCCGCGCCGAAGCATTCCAGCACATAATCGTACCCTTCCACTTCGTACTCCACTTCGCTGGCGCCTCTCCAAATACCAAAGCCGAAATCTGCAGTCCCTCCGCCAAAGTCAAAAATACCGTACCGATACTGCTCGTTCTCATCCCCCGGATCCAGGTTACTCATCTCCAGGGCGGTCACAGCGTATGCCGCCGGTTCGCTGATGCCGAGCCGGACACTGAACTCTTTCATGCATTCTTTGTCTTCCAGGATGCACATAGGAAGTGATTTCTTAATTCCCTTTTCAAAGCTGGACACGATTAACTGCCGCGTTTCCTTTGAATACCCAACAGGAAACGACATCAGATATTTCATGTATACGCCATTCCACATATTATTGATGTACATACCGATATAATATGCGTAAAGCTCAATGGGATTTATGACTTTACCGTTTTCCGACCCGGCTGCCCCGAACCGGTATTCATTCTTCTGTTTATCCCAGACCACCACATTTTCTTTTTCGTGGTTTGCCCATTGCTTCAGATCCGCATAATATGCATAAAACTCATTGGGCGGGCAGCAGCGATAGTCAGCGTACGCGTCATAGGATACGAAAAAGTCATCGCAGCTGGTCTCCGGCCTTCCGGCCTGCTCATAATAATCCTTTAAAAATTTATCAAGATCCGTACATTCAATAATTGTAGGGTTCTCATAATCATTCTCGCGGAGCTCGGAGGAAAGCTCACCTGCCCCGATCCGGATGGGTATGATCGCGCTTGTTCCGTCCTGCCGCACCACAACCGTGCTCTTCGTCCCAAAGTCTATGCCTACAATGCCTGTTTTAATATCCTTCCTCGGATCTCTGGGAACCAATTTGCCTTTTTCCGGTATTTCCACCGTTTCGGCATAATCATTCACATCCCAATGCCCCCGCTTGATATCATACAGCATATTTTCTTCGTAAGATTCCAGACGGCATCTACGCTTATCGCAATCCAGCAAATCGCTTATATCCGTAAAAGTCTTTTTCCTTCTTTCCGAAACGGTTTCCTGGGCGGAAGCTTCCTCTGGCGGTACTTCCTCCACAGATGATCCGCTCAGTGCAGGTTCCTGCCCCGCTTCCAACGCAGTTGCTCCTTCCTGGCCTGGCATCTGAACCGATGCCGGTTCATGCTCCGATACTTCCGTCGCCGCCCCTTCCGCATTTGTCGGCTGAACCGGTGCTGAATCCTGCCCCACGGCTTCCGCCGCTTCTCCCGCACTGCCTGACGAAGGCAATGTTTCCCCGGACTCTGTTACGCACTCCGGCACTTCTTCTGTGTTTGCTGCCGGAGACGCTGCGGAACCCGGCTCCGATACCTCCGCCGCCTCTTCCGCATTTGTCGGCTGAACCGATGCTGAATCCTGCCCTACAGCTTCCGATGCTTCTACCGCATTGCCTGACGGACACGATGTTTCCCCGGACTCTGCTGCACACTCCGGCGCTTCTTCCGTGTTTGCTGCTGAAACCGCTGGGGAACCTGGCTCCCATACTTCCGCCTCTTCCGCATTTGTCGGCTGAACCGGCGCTGAATTCGGCTGCCCTACGGCTTCCGCCGTTTCTCCCGCACTGCCTGACGGAGACGATGTTTCCCCGGACTCTGCCACACGCTGCAGCGCTTCTTCCACATTGCCTGACGGAGACAGTGTTTCCCCGGACTCTGCCACACGCTGCAGCGCTTCTTCCGCATTGCCTGACGGAGACGGTGTTTCCCCGGACTCTGCCACACGCTGCGCCGCTTCTTCCGCGTTCGCTGCCGAAACCGCTGCGGAACCCGGCTTTGCTTCCCAAATCGGAGCCGATGCAGGATCAGCTTCCCGGGAGGAAATCTCTTCCGCCCTGTCCTCTGTTTCCGTCTCCAATCTCTCCTGTCCCATCAGAATCTTACCGTTGGGGGCCAGTCTATGCGAATCCACATATTCCCATCCCTCAAAGCTGGTAAAGTTTCTTCTGTTGGTGTCCTTTTCTTTTACATACGCACACCTCAAGGTGCTCACTCTATCCAAAAACTGCTCCGGACGTACCATTCTGATAAGGGCATCATACAAAATAGAGGATGTGCCCGAAATTTTCCACAACTGTCTCTCGATATTCCAATCAGAGCAGGCATGGATCTTATTCAGTCCGGTGAAAAAGTCCTTCGCACACTCTTCCGGCGGAAGACTACAGTCACATTCATCATCGCCGATCCTGACCTTTTTAATTCTGGGCAGCACATCTCTCGTTCCGTATGTCCTGTCGATATACTCCTGCTGCCCCGGCACTAAAAGACCCTCGCTTTTATACAGAAACCAATATTTGCCATGTGCGTCCCGGAACGCGACAAACCCTGTCTCTGCAAACAATAAGTCCGCTTCCAACAACCTCCTGATGTTGCCGTCATTTCTGTAAATAATGTCGTATACACTATACTTCATATGTTTACCTTCCTATTCTGCCTGTTTCTGGATAATCACTCCAGAGCGTGTTCCTTTATTGAACCGCCCAAATTCATTATATACGATTATCTATCCATTATCAATCTGTAACTGAACAAACCTTCTATTTTAAGCTTTCTATTTTAAACCTTCTATTTTGATCCTTCTATTTCTGTGTCAATTCAGACAATGGGGCAAAAGTATAACCCATCTCCTCCCATTTCGTCAGCAATTCATCCAGGATTTCGCCATTGGTGCTGGACGTGTTGTGCAGGAGGATGACCGCTCCCGGATGGATACGGGCAGTCAGCTTATCCAACGCAGACTGGCGGGTAGGTTGGTTGTCCTGGTCCCAATCCACATATGCCATGCTCCAGAGACAGGTGGCGTACCCCAGTTCCTTTGCCCGGGTCAGATTCGTGATCCCACATTTCCCCTCAGGCGGACGGTAATATGGGGAAAGCTCCTTGCCTGTAATCTCCTTAAACAGGACTTCCACATCCTCCAACTCCTTTTGGAAGCCGTCCCCATCCAGAGTGTTAATATCATAGTGATGATATGTGTGGTTTCCCACCGCGTGGCCTTCCTCTACCATACGCCGCACAATTTCCGGTTCTGTTTCCAGATAATGGCCCACCACAAAAAAAGTTGCCGGCGCATCATGGTTTTTCAAGGCATCCAGAATCTTTTCCGTATTACCGTTCTCATAACCGCAGTCGAAAGTCAGATAAACCACCTTCTCATCTCCCTCATCCAGAAAATATGCGTCATACAACGCCAGTTCCCGGGACGACGCGTTGCCGACAGGCTGGACGCCGGGATCTCCGTAAACCAACCCCCAGCCGATTCCCTCCGGCGTCAATTTCTCTACAATGGGTTCCAATGCAGTATCCGGCGTGGACTCCGGCGTGCCGGAACCCGGCATGGAAGAAGCCGCTTCGGATCCCTCCGGCAAACCAGAGCCTTCCACGCCCCCTCCCTGCGAAGAGGGGTCTTCTGTAGTTATCCCCTGTGTGCTGTCCCCCGCCGAGGGCATTTCCCCGCTGCTTTCCCCGGAAGGGCCTGTAACTCCTCCCGGTTCCTCCACATCCTGCATGATATCGCTCAGCTGTACTGGACTTTGCTGCATGCTCCCTTCCCCATGGGCCTGTTCCCCGCTGCATGACGCCAGGGACACAGACAGCAGAATCGCTCCGGCAGCGCTGCTCATTTTTCCTGCCTTCCTTAAAAGGTGCTTTACAATGTGTTTTGCAAAATTTCTCTTGTATCCCATATAAGTAACCATTCCCTTCCGTGACAAACAAGTCCTGTCAGCGCTCTCCCGGCCCTACGCAGAACCACACCAATATTCTATCCACATCATAATCACCTTCAAGGCAAGATACAACACAGTTTCCAAATTCTTAAGAATCGAAATCACACAACGCAAAAACTGCCGCCATGGCCTCACCCATACACGGCAGTTTTGCAAAAAAATTCATTTGGCAGAAACAGTCCGGCCCCCTGTCAGTCCAAACCTACGCTTTCGTCAACGGGCAGCGAAAATACAATGCCCTGTGCTTCGCTCTGGGTGCCGCACTTTTGGCCTATGGCCTGCATAATGGAAAGCTTATCTTCTTTTCTGGCAAGGATCAATACCACTTCTCGCTCCTCCTGGACACTGATCTTCCAGAACTTCATTGCCTCCTCGCTCCCGATCTGCCTGCTGTGGAACACTGTCCCGCCGGAAGCGCCCTGGGGCCTTGCCGCCTCCATTACCGCCCCGCTGAACCCCTGGTTTACAATTGCCATGATCATATAATATCTGTTCTCCGACATCTCCAACTCATTCCTCCCTAAAAGCTGCTGTTTCACCTCCGGCTGCTGGCTTGCCATAATCTGGACAAGCCGGCCGCTGCCACCGGAAATGTTGACGGTAAATGCAATGCCTGTATTGGGCATACCCAAATGCAGTTTTTTGCGCAGCCTGGCCAGCATTTCATCCGCACTTGATTTGGGCATCATGCACATCAGCACGTTTTTATCAATCCCGTCAAGTCCAAGCATATCCATGACTTCGCTGGAAGCAGTTCCCTGGGCATGGACAAAATACTGGACGGGGACATTCCCCTGTTTATAGAGTTCCACGGCCTTTTTCGATAGCTTTGGCGTGGCAATTAGAATCAACAGCCGAAACGCCGGTTTTTGATTATTGGTCGTCATCTGCCCATTCCTCCTCAAACTCAAAGATTTCATCCACAGCATCCGGCGAAACCATATCCGGCACTGTCACCATTTCCGCCCTATTCAGCTTATACTGGTACACAATTCCCATGATCTGGACAGCGATCAACGGCGTCAGCGCCACCAGGGCCACCACGCCGAAGGCATCTGTCATGACATTTCCGTTAGCGGCGTCACAGGCCCCGATGCTTAGGGGAAGAAGGAATGTCGTAGTCATGGGCCCGCTGGCCACGCCGCCGGAGTCGAAGGCAATACCCACAAACATCTTCGGCACAAGCCGGGCAAGGGCCAGGGCAATGATATAGCCGGGTATGATAATATAGTAGATCGGCAGTCCCGTCAGGACCCGCAGCATAGCCAACCCCACGCTGGCGGACACCCCGACGGACAGACAGCGGTTCATGGCCTTCGCGGATACCGCGCCGTTGGTCACATCCTCCACCTGATGGTTCAGCACCTGTATCGCCGGCTCCGCCTTGACAATATAATAACCGATCAGCATACCGATAGGCACCAGCAGCCATTTCCAGCTTGCCGAAGCAATCTCGCTTCCCATGGATGCACCCACCGGGGCAAACCCCACATTCACACCGCACAGGAAAAGAACCAGGCCGATATAGGTGTAGGCGAAGCCTACCAGCACACGCTTGATCTGGCGCTTCCGGTAACGGCGGCTGAGCGCCTGGAAAATGGCAAACACGGCGGCCACAGGGAGGAGGGAGATCAGAACTTCCCTGACGTAAGGAGGCATACTGGCCAGGAATTCCCAGACCACATCCCGGGTGGTCACCACGTCGGCTACGGCTGCCGCCGAGTAAGCCGCCTCACCGGGGTCGTAGAAGCACCCCAGTATCAGGACCGCCAGAACCGGCCCCACACTGGCCAAAGCCACCAGGCCGAAACTATCGCTGGATGCATTTTTATCGCCTCTGACCGATGCCAGGCCCACACCCATCGCCATAATAAAAGGTACTGTCATGGGGCCTGTGGTCACACCGCCGGAGTCAAAAGCCACTGCCAGGAAATCCTTTGACACGAGGAAGGACATCCCGATCAGCGCAATATAAAGCACGGTAAGTATCGTCGCAAGCTTGATCTGGAACAGGATCCTCACAATTGCCAGCGCCAGGAAAATTCCCACCCCCACTGCCACGGTCAGTACGATCGTATAATTGGGGATGGATGGCACCTGCTGGGCCAGCACCTGGAGATCCGGCTCGGAAATCGTTATAATAGTCCCCATGGAAAAGCCGATCAGCAGGATCAACAGGATATGCCGGGTCTTGGATATCTGTACGCCGATACCCTCTCCCAAGGGAGTCATGGACATCTCAGCCCCCAGCTGGAAAAATCCCATGCCCACCACCAGCATAACCGCTCCTGCCAGGAACATGACCATAGTCCCCAGCTCCACAGGTACGAGTATAATGCTCAACAGCAGGACGATACCCGTGATGGGAAGGACTGCCGAGAGCGATTCCAATATTTTTTCTTTCAGTTTTTGATTCAATTGTCCACCTCTTTAATTTATGATAAGGCCCAAAACGCTTCCATGACCCGGTTAAACTCCTGAGGCACATCCATGTTGACACAATGGCCGGCATTTTTAAAAATAACCACTTGGCATCCGGGTTCCCGTTCTTTCCATGTTTCAACCGCTGCCAACTCCATAGGGATGTCATGTTCACCACATCCGATCAGCAGGGGGTAATTGCGGGTTCCGGTCTGATGCACGTTTACCATGCTGTTCAGGGAAGCCAGGTACATGAATGATTTCTTAGGGAAGCGAAGGTTCATTTCATAAAAATCGCTCTGGGCCTGGGGGGTATATGCGGATATTTTCTTATTTGCCTCCGCAAACCATTTAACGGAAAACAGGGCCTTCAGCATCATTAACATCTGTGCCGCGCCGTTCTCCTTTTGCATTTTCCTGTCAAAATGGTTGATATCATAGCCGCCGAAACAGGCAAGGGACCGTACCGCACCGGGATACCGGTTGGCAAAATCCTGTGCCAGCACGGCGCCCAGGGATACTCCCACAATATGTACCTGCCCTATCTTTTCTTTCTCCAGGATCTCCCGGATCCATATAGACATTTTATCGATGGTGTCTCCCTTTTCCGTATCCGTAGATTGTCCGTGTCCAATCATATCTACCGCCAGCACATTGTACTTATCTTTGAAATACTCCGTCTGGCTCCTGAACATTTCATGGTGGACAAAAGCGGCATGGAGGAAAAGCACCCATTCCTCATGCCCTGTCCCGCTGACATAATATGTCACGGGAGAATTCTCTAAGCGTATCTGTTTCAATATAACATAACCCCCTCATCCATAGTTTCAGCCTTGTCAGGGCAGCTTACTGCAATGACATGCATCGGAAACGGCACATTTCCTGCTGCGGTTAGAATGCGCAAAACGCTCTTGTGTACAGTATAGCATAAAATGTAGTTGTATTACAAATTACATGAAAAATTATTCCCTCTTGATTTTTGGTAAAAAAGTGGTATCTTTATTTCTGGTATATTACACAAGAAAGGTCGATAACACTATGCAAAATCTTCTTTTATGTATCTCACTGGCTCTCATCGGAGGGTTGCTCATGTCACGGCTGGCTAAAAAGGTAGGTTTACCCGCTGTAACCGCTTACCTTATATCCGGCCTCCTGCTTGGCCCCTATTGCCTGGGGCGGTTGGGTTTTCCCGGAATAGGCTTCCATTCAATGGACGAGGTCAGCGCCCTGGGCATCATTTCGGATGCGGCGCTGGGTTTCATAGCCTTCACCATCGGCAATGAATTCCGCCTGAAGGATCTGCGCAGTATGGGACGCCAGGCTATCACTGTGGGAGTCCTGCAGGCTGTGGTCACCACTGCCCTGGTGGACGTAGTCCTGATCCTCCTGCATCTGGCATTCCCCACTGCACTGACTCTGCCTTCCGCCATCACACTGGGGGCCATTGCCGCCGCAACCGCCCCTGCCGCTACCCTGATGGTGGTGCGCCAGTATCAGGCTGACGGGCCCCTCACACGGCTTTTGCTGATGGTAGTGGCCATTGACGACGCTGTGGGACTTGTGCTTTTCTCCGCTTCCTTCGGGATTGCCCGCGCTATGGAGCAGGGCGGGATCAGCGTTATCACCGTAGCGGTGGAACCCATTGTGGAAATCCTTCTGTCACTTCTCCTGGGGGCCGTGGCCGGCGTGATCCTGACCTGGTGTGAGAGATATTTCCATTCCCGCGGCAACCGCATCTCCGTCTCAGTTGCCTTTGTATTGCTGACAGTAGGGTTATCCAAGGTGGAATTCCGGTTAGGCCCCGTACACTGCGGCTTCTCGCTTCTGCTGGTATGTATGATGACCGGTACTATCTTCTGTAACATGTGCGATACCTCCGCCTCCCTGATGGAAAGGCTGGACCGGTGGACTACCCCTCTGTCCATCCTCTTTTTCATCCTGTCCGGCGCTGAACTGGATCTGCAGATCCTGCGCAACCCTGTTGTACTGCTCATCGGTGTCGTATTTATCTTATCCCGCTCCGTGGGCAAGATTTTCGGCGCATACGGCAGCTGTGCCCTCAGCGGCTGCGATAAGAAAACACAGAAATATTTAGGGATCACCCTACTGCCCCAGGCCGGCGTGGCCCTTGGCATGGCCCTCAGCGCCGCCACCCTCTCTGACGGCAGCATGGTGCGTAATGTGGTGTTGTTCGCAGTATTGGTCTATGAACTTGTGGGCCCCACCCTCACCAAGCTTGCTCTGACAGCCGCAGGCGAAATACCGGCAGGGGAAAAAGGGATAATACATTAACACCCTTCCCAATTACCGACCGGACAAAACACCGGAACTTATTTAAAAACACTTCCCCCGGGGTGCGCCCCCGGATCGGGAAGTGTAGTGAATTACATTGCGTTGCATTGAGGGTTTATTATGAAAACGATACCTCGTTTCATGGGAAAAAGCATCTTTTTAAGCCTGTCTCTTCTCCTCCTGCTTACCGCCTGCCAAGGGGTTGATGTGCCCCTTGCGCCGGAAAGCGCCATTGCTTCCGAGAACATTTCCGCAGAAACATCTTATGAAATAACCCCGGGGAATGTTTTCTCCGATTCTCCTTCCGAAACCCCCGCCGGAAACCCTTCCTCGGGAACGTCTTCCGGCACAACCCCGGGGATTGATTTCCCCCTATCCCCTTCCGAAATCCCCGCCGGCAGCGCTTCCTCGGGAATGTCTTCCGGCACAACCCCGGGGATTGATTTCCCCCTATCCCCTTCCGAAATCCCTGCCGGAAACCCTTCCTCGGGAACGTCTTCCGGCACAGCTTCCGGTATTGCCCCGGAGGGCAATGGCCCTGACGCCCCGTTTTCGGAACTGCAGGTCCATTTTATTGATGTGGGCCAGGGGGATTCCACTTTGGTCACATGCGGAGGCGATACCCTCCTGATCGATGCAGGCGACAACAATAAGGGAACCACCGTTCAGCTGTATTTACAGAAACAGGGAGTCGAAAGCCTGACATATGTGATAGGCACCCATCCCGACTCCGACCATATCGGCGGCCTGGATGTGATTATGACTAAATTTGACTGCGGCACGGTAATCATGCCGGATGTCACCGCGGATACCGCGACTTATCGTGATGTGATTGATGCAATGGCATATAAAAACTACCAAAATACCCTTCCCCGGGTAGGTGACATATATCCCCTGGGAGACGCGGAGTTCACGGTCATCGCCCCTAACAGGGCCTACGACGACGACAACAATTCCTCGGTAGGGATCCGGCTCGTCCATGGGGACAATGTATTCCTGTTCACCGGCGATGCGGAAAAAGAAGCCGAGGCAGATATCTTACAGAACGGTATTGACTTGAGGGCGGATGTGTTACACGCAGGCCACCATGGAAGCAGCTCCTCCTGCAGCGAAGACTTTATCAGCCAGGTATCCCCCATGTATGTGGTGGTCAGCTGCGGAACAGACAATCCCTACGACCACCCTCACCAAGAGACTCTGGATGCCTTACAAGAACAGGATGCCCAAATATTCCGCACGGACCGGCAGGGCAGCATAGTAGCTGTAAGCGACGGGGTATCCATAGCATGGAACACCGAGCCGGAACCCCCGGAGGCCGGTATCGGAAACATCCCTGCCGATACCGTAACTTACGTGCTGAACACCAACACCAATCGCTTTCACGAACCAAACTGCAGCAGCGTCACAACCATAAAGGACTCCAACCGCAAAGATACCTACATGACCAGGGAAGAAGTCCTTGAGGCAGGGTTTGTCCCCTGTAAAAAGTGCAATCCCTGAAGCCATGGCGGCGCATTCTTTACAGCAGCGGCGCGATGGCTTTCATTACCCGGCCCGTCAGTTTGACGCCCCATTTTTCCCTGCGGGCCGTTTCCCTTGTGACCTGCCTGCACTTTGCAAGGGTTGCCTGGAAATCTTCTTCTATCTCTCTTATGCAGTCCGTGCGGTACATATAGGTGGCGCATTCAAAGTGGTGGTACAGGCTCCGGTAGTCCAGGTTGATGGTCCCTACCACCGCTTCCGCCATATCGCTGACAAACACCTTCGCGTGGACAAATCCCGGCGTATATTCATAGATTTTTACCCCCGATTCCAGCAGGGACACGTAATGAGTTTTTGCCAGCGCATAGGGTATCGCCTTGTCCGGTATCCCGGGCAGCAGCAGTACGACCTCCACCCCCCGCTCCGCGGCAAATTTCAGCGCGGTTTCCATCTCACCGTCCAGGATCAGATAGGGCGTCATAATATGTACGAAGGACAGCGCCCTGTTCAGGATGTCCATATACACCCGCTCCCCCAGCCTGTCGTCATCCAGGGGACAGTCCCCATAAGGGATGACAAACCCTTTCGCCATCTCCGCCGGCAGGGAGGGGTACGACAAAAAGCGGTCATACTCATCCGCCTTCTCACCGATCCTCCACATCTGCAGGAACATCAGGGTAAAGCTTCTCACCGCATCACCCTTCAACATAACGGCGGTATCTTTCCAATGCCCGAATTTCACTTTCCGGTTGATATACTCGTCCGCCAGGTTCACCCCACCGTTAAAGGCCGTATGTCCGTCAATGACCAAAATTTTCCTGTGGTCCCTGTAATTATAGCAGGTGGAGATAAAGGGCGCTACCGGTGCAAACACTTTACACTGAATCCCCAATGCCCGCAGCCGTTTCGGGTAATCACGGGGCAGCAGGGCAAATTCGCAGGTCCCGTCGTACATGACGCGGACATCCAAGCCTTCCTTTGCTTTACGGGCAAGGATCTCCAGGACCCTGCCCCACATAAGTCCCTCATCCACAATAAAATACTCCATAAAGATAAAATGCTTTGCCGCTTCCAGCTGCTTCAGCATTTCCCCGAACTTATCTTCCCCCAGCGGGAAATAGGTGACGGATGTCTTTCCATATACCGGGTGGCAGCCGCTCCTGTGCATATAACGGGCCAGCGCCGCCACACCCGGATTTTCCTCCGTCAGCCGCTCCATGGCTTCGGCAGGCTGCGGTATGCTCTCCTTGGTGCCAGAGATAATTTTGTTAAAATACTCTTTTAACGCCCTGTGGCCAAGCTCGCTCCTTGTATAACAGAATAGAAGCACTCCAAACACCGGCAGCAGCATAATGACGATCAGCCATGTGATCTTTGACGTAGGGTTGAGCCTGCTGTTCAGCAGGGCAACCACTATGATAAAGGTAAACAGCACCGTCCCTCCAAAAATATGGGGCAGAAATTCCTCAAACCATTGAAAGACGCTGAACAAAATAAGCGCCTGCGCCACCAACATCAGCAGCACCAGTCCAAAGCGGCTGAAAATGGCATGTATAATGCCATTTTGTCCTTTCTTCAATAGTGTGAGTCCTTTATCCATATAATCCGTATTCATGCTTCACCCTTCTTTCTGTTGCAATTGACAGTAAGGTTTTATCTTTGATAGCCACAGCTCTTCCATAGTCTTTGTGTGTAAAAACACACCGCTTATATCGACCCGTTTCTTTTTATTTTATCTGATATCTCTACAACAGGCAAGCACAGAGTTCGCATTCCCGGCTATGGCACATTTCCGCTGCACGAAAAAAAGCCGGCTAAAAAACATAGGGAAAACCCTGTTTCTTAACCGGCCCTGCCATCCTGACGCCCTACTTTTTTGCCGGATTGGGGCATGTTATGATCCACCTGAAGCCGAAACGGTCTTCTATCATAGCCCCGCAGCCGCCATCATCAGGTTCCGGGTGCGGTTTCAGCGGCGCAAGAACAGTCCCCCCTTCCGACAACACGGATATCGCATGCAGCGCTTCCCCTTCCGTGCCCATATGGATCATCAGCTTAATGCCTGTATTCACCTCAGCACAGTCAAAGCTGTCTCCTGCCGCCATACGTGTACTGCCGATCACAAATTCCACATGCATCACTTTACCGATCTGCTCCGGCGTCACGTTGAAGGTATTCTCAGACCAATGGGAAATATGATATATTTCACCGCCGAACGCATCCATATAGGAGTGGACCGCTTCCTCACAATCACCCTTAAATGACAGATACGGTATGACTTCCAGCTTCTTTTTTTCCATTTGATGTATCCTCCCTTCCCAATCCTTATACTGCAAAGAAATTTTACCACATTTATCAAGGGATGCATAGAGCGTGTTTGAAATTGCTTTCTGACAGCTGTGCGCCATAATCAAATATACCCCAAAGTGGCACGCACAGATGGCGGAAATTAATTTTCAGGCAGCTTATTCCTTATGAACACGGCAAGGGGTGTGATCACCAAATAAAGGACTGTCAGAATCACAAAGAAACCTATATCCGCATCCAGGAATACATATACGATATTAAAGCCAAAGTGTAACAGCACCGAGTAGACCAAATTATTGTGCCGTTCCAGAAAAATGTTCATCAAAACAGTCATACATGTGATCACCACAATGTTGGAAATGATATAGGGAACTGCCCTCCAGTCCGTAAAATCCGAATCCACCGCCCACAGCAACGTGTGCCAGAAACACCACACCAGTCCCTGGCAGACCGCAGATTTCAGGAAATCATACTTCTTGTCAAATTCCTCCCTCATGAATCCCCGCCACCCCAGCTCTTCCCCTGTGGGTCCCGATGTAAAAGCCAGGAAAAGGCTGAGAGGCAATGCTATCGTCCCAAAACGGATGTGGGATAACATGGCCGTGCCTGTGATAGCAGAATAGAGAAACAGCGACAGCATGCTGATCCCAAAAGTAAGGCCAAAAGAACATAGCAACGGAAGCAGTTTCACTTTACCCGAAAAGCACCTCTTCACAAAAACCGTTCTCGTTTCCTCCGGCCTGAAATGTTTCCATCCGATGAAAAGCAGATAGGTAGGCGACCATGCGATCAGGTTGCGCACGACCCACATCACAACCGGCGGCGCATGAAAGACCAGGCTTGCCGTGCCTGCCACAAAAATAATAAGCGACCAAACCAAAATGTAAGAGCTGATAATGTATTTCTTCAGATAATTTGTTTTCATCGCACACCCTCCTCATTCTGTAAGGTTTTGCTGGCAATGATAACAAGCTCGCTCTTAATTCCGTTCAACTCAATAATATTCTCCGCATCCGGCACGCTGAAAGCCTCCGTCTGCTTCCCATCTTTTTCATAGGAAATACTTGTGCCGATCCCTTTTGCAAAGGCAGTAAAAGCCACACCCTCCGGGACGTATATTTTAGAGGTTGCAGATACCTGATTGATATCCACCTCGCCGTTTAAGGAATGGCAGGACACCTCCATATCAAGGTTGCAGTTTATCTCAACCGTCCCTGCGACATCTTTTAACGTAATGCTCTGTGTCTTTGTATCAAGCTCTATGCTGTCGCACTCCAGAGAACGGATCTCAACCGATTCCGCATTGACCGCACACTCGATTTTCCCGATATACGGCGTTGGGATATGTACAAAGATGCTGACGGCTTCCTTCGCAGCGGCTTCCGTAACACCGTTTTTGCGGTTTACATCCAAATCGATGCGCTTTTTAATGTCGTCGATCCTGACCTTAAAATCGTTCTGGAGCGTGGGCATGGTATTGGATACAAGGCGGACACGGATTTTCTCCCCCTCATAACCTGCCAGTGTAAACTGCTTTACACCGCCGAATTTCATATCAAAACGCTTCGGCTCATCAATATCATACTCTGTCACACTTTCAAAAAGATAGTCGGAAGCCTTCTTCACTCCTTTTTCATTCGAAAACAGTTCATCGATGGAAATGCCAAACAGTGCAGAGACTGCCATAATGTTTTCAATGTCGGGAATGCCTGCATCCGTTTCCCACTTTGTAACCGCCTGCCTTGATACACCGAGCTTTTCCGCCAGCTGCTCCTGTGACATACCCGCCTGCTTGCGGATGGACCTCAATTTTTCTGCAAATGTCATGTGAACCCTCCTGTAATTTTGATATCGCAACCTTGTTTTGCTATGTTAAGTATGGTGGATATCCCGCACTCAACACACCTTGTATTGATTATAGGAAAGTACATTTTGCATAACAAGCAGGCAGAAATGGCATTTCTGTTTTTTCTGCTACTTTGAGTGGCATTCCACCCTGCATCGCTTCTTTGCCCGGCAGGCCATACCCGCCTTACGGAATATATGGCATGGACGGAGATTTATGTGGGAAATTTACATAGGGAATTCATATTCCAAGGAGGCCTTGTCCGTTTCAAAAGCAAACAGAGTACATCCCTTTCTGCGGAATCGGTAAAAAACCCGGCAGGATACACTTTCATAAATTGTCCTTACCATATTCCCTTTTACCGGGGCCATAAGCGGCCGTTCAGGCGCTTCCAACAGCCGCACCTCCAGTTCCAGGCTGCCCTGTATCACCCGAATCGTTTTGTTTTGGACCCGGACAACCCTGGCTCCCAGGTAAGTCGCCATTCTGTACTCTTTTCCACGCCATAACACAACGCCTATTATGCCAGTAAAATGAAACCCTGCCATGGGAATATCCGCCACAGACAACATTAGCGCCCCACCCCTGAAGCAACATTGCGTCCATATATATTCCTTGGGGAATGACCGCCCCCGGTCCCCTTCCCAATATCCCCACGCATCCTCAAAAGAGTAGCTTTCTCCATTGACACACACATTTCCGCTGACCGTATGCCGCATACTCCACACGCTGTGGCGGCATTCCATAAATGGCACTAGCGCAAACGGCCCCATGATATCATATTGTAACGGGAAAAGCGGCCCGAAATCTAAATCTCCGCTGACGGTTAGCCGGGGTGTGCGGATATCCAAATGGATACCCTTCTCTCCGAATCGGTTCTCTCCAATGGAAAGATCCTTCTTTACCTTATGGAAATGGAAGGAATCTGCTGCAAACGGAACCGTCCAGGAATCATTATCCGTGATCACCTGAATAGAACAATTGCGTTTGCCCTTTGCGTTGTGGATGGCTGGTATTACTGCCAAAGACTGTGTATCAGATTGGCATTTCAAATACCAGCCATAAAAGAAATGATCCATATGCTTATCTCCATGAAAAATAATGCTTATTTTTCCACGTGTAAGCCTGGTTTATACACTTGGCATGTTTTTACCACACCACTTTGCATAACATGCAATTTCTTACAGTCCATTTGGCCACGATACAGCTAATTATCAAGGACAATATGGCCAAAGCCTTTCAGATAAAGTAAATTCTCTATAATTCCATGCCCCTTCCACCAGTTCTTACTGATGGCCCATTCCTCCGGAAAGTCCTTCCATCCCCAGGGGATATCCCAGGATCCGTCTAAAAGCTGTGTATCTGCTATATACTTGCATTCATATTCGGCAATCTCTTTATTCTCCGGATAAAACGCACTGTCCCTGGAATTCATAAACTGGGAAGGCTTGCAGACATATCCTCCCCATTTTGACGTATCTGTTGTAATCATACTATTCACGGACGCATGCAGCCGCTCCTTTAACTGTTTGCAGGGAACCTGCCCCTCTGCGCCTGCCTGCATGATGTGCTCCAGCATACGTACATAGCAGGCACATGTATGCATATCCGTATTTTCTGATGAAATAAAGGCCTCTGAAGCCTCGTTGGCAATACGCAGACCAAGCTGATACGCCTCGCTTCCCGCTTTCCCGTAACGAATCATAAAACCCGCAATCTGTGCTGTACCGTTATAATCCGTGTGACAGGAGCTTTCACTTTCCGTATGCCACCAGGGAGCGTGGGGATAGTCGTTATTGCTTTTCACAACAATATCCCAGGACTTTCCGTTGAAGCACTCTCCGCCCGTATACCACTTAAGCAACCCCTGAATCACAGGATGCCCGGCATCCTCATAGTTGATTTCACTGATAATGCTCCCCGCTGTATTGCCATGCAGTGGTATCGAATTAGGATTCCAACAGTCCGCTTCCACGGCGTGCCCGAACCCTCCGTCCTCATTCTGATAGTAAGATAACGCCTGCATCACTGCTTCTTTAGAACCATTTTCAAAATGGTACCGGAACCGCGCCATATCCAACGGCCTTGCATTACGGTACATAAACGTCCTCGCCCGTTCAAATACTAAATTACCCATATGTTCCTCCGCTGTTTCATTTTCGGCCGACACAAATACGCTCCAAAAGTATCGGAATGTTTATCCCCTTTGTTTCTTTCCCAAATTCACACATGCAAGTCCCATAAACACCACTCCCGTGGCTAATAAAATACATACGCTTATAAGGGGCGTAACCTTAAAATCCCCAAAATAATACGTAACTCCAAAGCTCTCACAAATCTCTTCAAATACGGGTTCCGGAATTCCCGAAAATGCATCCTCCATGACCGTTTCCATCATTAGCTGACGCAGTAAAACCGCACCGTGGGATATGGGAAAACACTTGATAATCCACTGGACGATTGAAGGGTACATACCGATCGGCAGATAAATACCCATTACAAAACCAAGCAAAGTCCCAATCACACTTGATGCAGAAGAGTATGCCTGCTGGCTTTTAAACAGGGATACAAAGAAAGACATCATGCCGGTAGCTGCAAAGTTCACCAAAAATATCACGCCGAAAATCTTTGGCAGTTTTGCGACGTGAATAACAGCTCTGCCATTTAACAGAAAATATCCCTGTGCCAACACAAAAGTAGCCACAGTCATTAAAACGCTTACTACAAAAGCACAGCTTATATATCCGCCCGTCAATGCACTGTTTTTTACTGGCGATACATAGAAATCTTTTGTAATCTTCCTTGCTTTATCCGCTATGATGATCCCCAGTACGCCATGGGATACGGTAATGCTCACTTCCGCTACAATCCCTGCCATTACCCAGTTATCCATAATTTCGCTTGCACCTGTGACTGTTACGCCACTTTTTATAATATTTTCTGCATATACATCACCAAGAAACAGGAAATATAACCCCAGCGTTATCAACACCGTAAGAACCGAAAAAAAGACTGCACCCTTATCACGAAAATAGAGTTTTATATTTCTTATAGCAAATGCTATCATTCCCGTATCTCCTTTCCCGTAATGTTCAAGAAAACATCATCCATCGAACCCTTTTCTACCACATAATCCAAAATATAATCCTGCATTTCCTGCAAGATCGGTATAAATTCTTTTGTTGTCTTGCCTGCTATTTCTATGTAATCGGCAATCTCACGAAAAGGGATTTTCTTATCCGTGAGAAACTGTACCGCCTGTTCCCGATCCACGCATTTTATTTTTAAACGGTCATTGGTATATGCTTCTTTCAATGAAAATGGCGTTCCCTTTGCCACGACTACCCCATCGTCAATCACCACCACATAATCTGCATTTTCCGCTTCTTCCATATAATGCGTGGTAAGGAATACCGTCATTCCCTTCTGTTCCTGTAAGCATTTTACGGTGTTCCAAATACTCCGTCTTGTCTGCGGGTCAAGTCCGGTTGTAGGTTCATCCAAAAATAATATTTTGGGCGTATGCAGCAAGGCCCTTGCAATATCGCACCTCCTTCTCTGGCCTCCCGATAATTTTTCATATGGGCGGTCCAAAAAATCCTCTATATCACTCCACTTTGCCGCTTGCTCCACTGCATTTTCCAATTCTTTCCCTTTTAAACCATACAATCCGCCCCGCAGTGTTAGATTCTCCCGGACTGTGAGCAAATCATCCAACAGGTTTTCCTGAAACACGGTACCAATGTCCTGCCGTATTTTATCGTCTTCTTTGCCCAGCAAATGTCCGTTTACCGTAACCGTTCCGCTGTCTGGCTGCAAAAAAGTACAGATTGTATTGATTGTTGTAGACTTTCCTGCACCGTTGGGCCCAAGAAAAGCAAACAGCCGGCCTTGTTCCACATAAAAACTGACATCTTTTACCGCCTGCACATCTTTATAGGATTTTCGCAGATGTGAAACCTCAATCACTTTTTCCAAAATACTGCCTCACTTTCTATCAAACTGTTTTTGATACCTGCCCATCAAATAAAATTTTAATAGACTCTCCCCACCCATTCTCATTTGGCAAGAACGTGTTTCGAAAATGCTCTAAACGAATTATAGCACATTATGTTGAGCAACGCTATAAAAGTTTTACAGGAGAAATGCCCTGCCGGAATTCTATTTCCTGCAATGCTTTCGCACCAAAACGATTCTGTAGATTCTCTGTATTGGCCCATAAAACCCTAATATGCAGCCGCCCTTTTCTGGCTCAACAGCATCATGCCACTAAGGGCATTCCTCTGCTTATATATCGCTATTCTATTGGCGACTCCCTCCTGCAAAAGAGCCATCAAGCGGGTGCACTTCACTTGAAGCCGGCCCACTTTTTCCCCTTCGTGACCGCCTCGTCCTGTGCGTAGGCGTAGACATCCGCAGACCACTTGGCAAGCTCGTCCGCCACTTTCAGGACTTCCGCTATCTCCTCATCCGATAATAGTGGGGGCTGTTTAAATTCCATCTGCGCCAGCCTTAAATATTCCTCCGCCCTCGCCCTGCAGGTGTTCTTCGCCTTACAGAAACGGCACCAGTCGCCGGACTTAAACTCGCCCTCTCCCTTGATGGCAAGCACGGCCTTTGGCTTAAGTTCCATCTCCACCCATTCCATCAGGTCCT
>CANRWO010000056.1 GCA_947643615.1 uncultured Lachnospiraceae bacterium | reverse complement strand
ACGAGGATTTTCAGTCCTCTGCTCTACCAACTGAGCTATCTGGGCCTGTAACGTATATCCCTGCGTCACAACATAAATCATTTTACACGTTGGTTCTGAAAAAGTCAATACTTTTTTTAAAAATGTTTCTACGATTTCTGTGCATCTGTTGCTGTGAACCGAGTGGGCAGTGACACATTTCACGAACCGGCCATCCTCTTGTTTGGTTTAACTCTCCCATGTATTATCATCCACAACCCGTAAAACCCGCACATCACATACATAGGGGACATGCAGTACAGATAGCGTCCCCTTGCTTCAAACAGCATCACAAAGGCAAAACTTCCGAGCAGTGACAGAAGCAATACATTCTCCTGGGAACGCATTTTATCCCATTTCATCAGAAATATTCCCGGCAGTAACCCCAGCAAACCAAGCCACAGGGTATGCTCAAAGGTGCCAAAGTAAAAATTCCAGTCCGTTCCGCCATAAAACAATCTCCTCAGCCGCTGGGTCAACAGCGTCTCATACTTGGAGGAATCCTTCATAAGAAAACCTCCCTCCATCCACCAGCTAAAGGTTCCGTCATTATAATTGGTCAGCGTCTTACGCACAAGGAAATACAAATATCCTCCCACGCCATAATCTGCCAGCCTCTCCCCCGTCACCCGGAGGTTGGCCCGCTGGCGCTCCGCAACCGTGGGTTGTGAACTGGAAAAACCGTAATCGTTAGAATTGTAGGAACCCGCGGTCTCCTCATTCAGGCCCATCATCAGATAATGGGTATATGTCAGCCGGATATCCTCGTTTAAGATACAGCCGGTATAGGAGACCATGATCCTGTTGACCCCCGCCAAAATTACCAGCGCCGCGGCCACCATGGCGAAATGCTGCAGCACCGAAAATCTGCCCGGCTTCTTTTCGCCCATCAGCTTTACCGCCTCCATCATCAGGATGGCAATAAAGACCATGCCGCAGGTGGGTTTGATCATCATTCCGAACCTGCCCAGGAACCCGATTAAAAACCATAAAAACAATTCTGTTTTTTTCGACCGCGCTTCCCTTGCAAGCAGATAGAGATAGAACACCAGGGGAGGGAACAGGATACTGTACGTGTCCGTATAAGGAACCACAATCCAGGGAGATATCCCTACCAAAACGGCAAACAGGGCGTAGGCCAGCAGCGCCGCCGTGCCGCTCCCTGTCAGCCTGCGGAGTGACAACGCGGCAAAAACTCCTGCCAGGTTCACCAACCCGCAGTCTACCAGGATACATACAAAATAGGCCCATGAATTATAACCCAGAAAACACGGCAATTCCTGGATCCATGCCAGCACGGCCGTGACGGCGATCTGATTGGTGTATTGGGAATAATAATAGAAATCTCCTACCAGGCGCTCGCCTGCAGCAATATAATATGAGCTTCCCACAACAATGCTGGGATCCCATCCCGCAAAGAAATAGATATGAAAGGAAATAAACCACTGTACAGCCAACAGCAGAGCTGCGCTTCCCCACAAAAGCAGCAGGAACCTTTTATTTATAAACCGGCTGGCCTTCCCCATAAAGGCACACTTCTTCCACAGTACAAATAGCAATATAGCGGCCCCAAGAGGCAGCATTACCAGCAAAATATTAGGCGCTGCCGTCCACAATGTGCTGTTGGGGGAAGCCTCTATATTCTTATCCACAAATACAACAATAATGAATACTGCTGTAAAGACAATACAAAAGCACCATTTTATCCATTTCGCAATCCGGTTTTCAAATCGGGTTTCCATAAATCACCATCCCTGTCAAAATATCACCGTTACCATTCCCGTCTTCAGAACGATGGCAGCCAATGCATAAAGCAGCGGGATCAACGTCATGGCCACCTTGCAGACACGCCCGCCGGCCTCACTTTTCCGCGCGATCCTCTCCTGCAGCCCGAAAGCCACAGCGGCGATCACGATACACCCCATATAGACTGCACACATAATATAGCGGATATTCATGGAACATACATGGGTATAACGGATGCAAAATTTTAAGTACAAAAACAGGCTCGCAGCCATTCCCGTCAGCAGGGATACTTTATGCACCGCCCTGCCGTCCCTGAGGAACAGCCACACCACACATGCAGCTCCCATCAAAATAAACAACACAAAATTTGCCCAAAACATCCCCGTCCCTACAACGTATGTCAAGTCACATGACATATAGTAACGGCTTTCCCCAAAAGTGGCATACTTGATCAAGGCCACAGGTATATTATAATCCGCAAATTCATTTACATAATCCATCCGTATAGACAAGAATTCAAATGCCCTGTCAAAGTCAAAAAAGCGTGACCATTTATCATGGGTACCGATAAACTGGGGCGAATCCTCCGCCAGATAAGACGCATACCCGATGGGCATCCGGTACTTGATAAAACAATATATGGAATGCCATAACCCCAAAGGAAAAGCAACCAGGCCAAAACAGAAAAACTGCTTCAGGTAAACCGTCCACTGCTTCCTGTCCTTCCAGGCCCGGTGCAGCATCATTACCGCCATGGCAGGAGCGATCAATCCCGAGGATATCTTGGTCATCATGGCTCCGCCGATGCACAGCGCCATAATCAGGATGCCCTTCATATCCGGCTTATCATACCACTTAAAAGTAAAGTAGACACTCATGACCATCAGCATCAGCGCCAGGGGATCATTATTCAGAGCCGCCCCCAACAGCACACTGTAGGGCATGAATCCAGCGAAACATACGGCCGTCAGCCGTCCCTCATTAGTGAATTTCATCTGCCTTGCAATCTTATCTATAAAGACCACCGTAACCATGGAATAAATCATGGGGAGCACCTGCAGAAGCTCTTCTATCTCCTCCCTGTCTGTGGGAAGCAGCCGAAGGAGTTCCAGAATCTTCAGGTAAAACGCGCTGACGGCATAATGCAGGGGCGGCTGGTAAAACTCAAATGCCGTGGTAGGATCCACATCCGGCAGCCTTCCGTCCGCGTACAGCCGATATACATACCCAAGATGCCCAAAGCAGTCAGGGTGGAAAGCCGTTGTGTCGTTTTGGAACAGATGGGACCTAGACAGTACCGTGTACAGGATCCTCACCAGAAACGCGGCAAAAATCACCAGCGCAATCACATTTTCCGTGATACCCTTCTCTATCTTCAGCAATATCAGCAGCGCTGCCGCCAATATCAGAGCCAGTCCGATTCCCAGGCCTGTCTGAATGCTTTCGCTCATGTCCTCTATATTCCGTATCACGCAGACGCCCTGGATCAACCCCACCGTAAAAAAGAGCATCCCGCTGCACTGGAGCACCAGCTTCCGCCGCTCCCAATCCGCCCTCTGTAAAAAAAGGACGCCGTTATAGGTTAAAATCAATGCAGTAAACACGAAAAAATGCATGGAACTTAACTTATAAGCCGCCGTATGGTCAAAAAACATCCCAACAAGAAACGGCAGCACTACTGCTGCCACAATCAATTTATTATCTCGCTTCATGACACTCCTGTCCGTATTATTTCCCTGATAATACAGCCTCCACCACCGATTTGTAAACAGTAAGTCCATTTTAGCATTGTTACCATATCCCGTCAACAAATATGTATGCAAAATCAAAAAGAACGGCACACCATGCAGTGCGCCGCTCCCTTTTCATATCCTCTGTCCCGCACAGGCTCTTTAAGTACGGCCTGTCCGACTTATTCGTATTTAATGTAGTCTTCCCACTTATCCCAGATCTGGCATATGAACGTCTTACCCTGGTTGAATACCAGCTCATTGCCGTCCGCATCATAGTATTTGGCCGGCTTGTCGTTTCCTTCTTTCCTCTCCCAGTAGCCTTCCACCACCTTACCATTGGTAAAGAAGAACAATTTGCCGTCGCCGTTTCCGGGATGCTCATGGTCTCTGTGCATCTCCATGATCAGGTAACCATGGTCGTCTCTCTCTTCCCCGTAGCAGACCTGAAGCACCACATTATCCACCTGAAGGGTGGTGTTGCTGTGCTCGTCCCTCAACGGGCTGCCATACTCGGAATATTCATACTTATTTGTTGTGGGGTCATATTCAAAATATGCGCCTACGGTATTGTAATTCCCTTTTTCACCGGGCCATATCTTGGTTGCGCTGGGTGCGTCGTCATAAGTCGCCCTGGATCCGTCCGCTGCAAACAGGAACTTAGGCTCAAAGGTATCGTCATAATCCCAGCTGTACCCTCTGGTCTCCACACCCTTCATCAGGCCGTTGATAAACATATATGCGGAATCCGTGGAATTGTACTTTCCGCCTCTTTCATATCTGTCGAAAGCAACGGAAGTAGGTTTGGAAATGCCGGTGGTCGCCTGGCTGATATTGTCCACCTCAGGACTGTTGAGCATATCGTTTGCATAGTAAGCGGAACCCCAATGGCAGATGATAGCATCATGCTCCAGTCCTGTATATACCATATAGTCACGGATACTTCTCACAGGCCCGATACGGTCCAGGTCGTCAAAGTCCTCAAAGATGCAGAACAGCCTGGTAAGGTTGTCCCTCAGGGGCACCTGGTAAATGATGCCCGCATTGGTAATACCGTAATGGGGCAGGCAGCTCTTCTGGTTCGGAATGGAAACAGCGATGGGCCTCCTGTTACCGATTTCCTCGTCTATCCATTCACCGGTCAGGTAACTCTGTATCATGCCGTCCTTCGTCACCCGTTCCGTAATAACCTGGTTCGCCTGGCCAGTCTGTTCCGGCGTCGCTTCAGGTGTGGAAACGGGTTCCGGCGTAGGTGTAGCGCTGACCACAGGCTGGGGAGCCAACTGTATAGGCTGAGACGACTCGTTCCCTCCCTCTTCGCCACACCCTGCTGCAAAGAGGCTCATTGCTAATATTATTGCTGCTAACGCTCTTTTCTTCATAACAAATCCTTTCCTTTAGTAAACATTTTCTTCTATTTTAGACCTAAACAATACGTTTTGTCCATTTATTCCTGAAAAAATTTCTTAAAATTTTTGTAATATTGTAACACCAAAACAATTTAATGACATTTCAGGAAGTTCATGTTATGATTATTATAGATTACCGTTCACATGTCAATTTTTTCATTTTTCTTAAAGAAAGGGGATTTCTATGAGGTTAAAAGAGGGGACCGATATCAATGATTTTCTGGCTGTTGCAGACAAATGTTCCGGCCAAATATTTTTTCACACAGCTGACGGCAGCATCCTGAATCTAAAATCCATGCTCTCACATTATGTTCTCGTGACTATTTTATGTAACAAGTCCCTACTGGAGAATTCACAGGTAGTATGCACTCAGGATGATGACTATCAGCTGCTGAAAGATTATCTGGAGTAAAAGCCTGATATATGTAGCGTTCCTACTCCGCGGAGATTTTGTCCATTTCCAGGTTTATGGCATCCTCACAGGAACGCATGGCAAGTATCGTCTTCTCCAACAGTGTATCCAGCTCCCAGCCTAACCGCTCTGCTCCGGTGGCTATTACTTCCCTGGAACATCCTGCGGCAAACTTCTTATCCTTATACTTTTTCTTCAGGCTGGAAAGTTCCATGTCCATGACGCTTTTGGAGGGACGCATACGGGCCGCCGCTCCGATCAACCCTGTCAGTTCATCCGCCGCAAACAAAATCTTTTCCATTTCGTGCTTCGGTTCCAGATCACTGCATAACCCGTACCCGTGGCTGCAAATAGAATATATCATTTCCTCAGAAACCCCCGCTTCCCGCAAAAGCTCCGGCGCTTTGGCACAATGCTGCTCCGGGTAGCACTCAAAGTCTATGTCGTGAAGCAGTCCCACTATCCCCCAATACTCTTCATCTCCGCCGTTCCCCGTCTCACGGGCAAAATAACGCATCACGCCTTCCACTGTCAACCCATGTAAAATGTGAAACGGTTCCTTATTGTATTTCTGCAGCAGTTCCAGCGCTTTCTGCCTTGTGATCGTACTTTCCATCCATAATACCGCCTTTCCGTAATTTTCCAACCATACTTTTGTTCACCGCCTTCAGGCAAACCACACCGCACATCCGGCACCAACCGGATCAGAACGGTTCCCTAAACCTCAAAATCCATGCAAACCCTGGATGCAGTATAAGGCCGCACTTTCCCGTCAGCCACTGCCACGTGCTCAGGGTGCACTGCATAACCTTTCAGGGACGCTTCGTCCGCAAAAGCGGAATCCAACATCAAATCCGCATTGGAGCTGGGAAGTCCTTCCGTATAGACCTTAATCTCCATCAACCCGGGGATCCTGCCCGCCAGTCCTTCGAGGCCCTCCTTTATGCCATTTTTAACGGCTGCCTTCTCCTCAGGGGATAAGCTGTCTTTTAATGTCCATAAGATAACGTGCTTTACCATAATGTATTTCTCCTTTGCCGCTTTTGCTGTATTATAACACAGAGTTCCCCTTATTACTACAAATTCCCCTTTCACGGAACCATAATTATTTGTGCAATGCCTATTAACCGGCATTCCCGCTTCCATGCCCCGGCCAGGCGATCCCCCGCCCGCTGTTGGGGTTTACCGCGCAGTAAGCGGCATCCACAATGAAAACTGCCAGCAGGATACCACACAATACCCGCCTGGCCCCGGGAGGCATTTTATGATAAACCCTCATGTATACAGGCATCAGATAACAATTCAGCAGCATGCCCCCCAATCCGAAGCATACCGCACCCAGCAGGCAGACCCTGCCGTTTATGTTCATGGCATAACCGCTGTAGTCCCACCACCTCATTCCCCATTTCCATTCCAGGAACACGCTGGCCGTATATTCCACCGCGGAGCAGATCACCGCAGACAGCAGAAACGTCAAAAGCTTTTTCCCATGGATCCTGTGGAGCAGGAACCACAGCAAAAGCCCCCCTGCACCATATATGGGCAGATAGGGGCCAAGGTAAATGCCTCTGTTGATCCAGGCGTGCTCCGTTACCAGGTAAATGGCCACTTCCCATAACCAGCCGATAAAGGAGAGCATGAAAAAGAGGAGCACATAAAAATCAAAAGTCCTGATTGTAAAATGCAGTTTATTCTCTGTTTCCTTCATAAGGATAGCTTGCCCGAAATGAGCATTAATATGCGGCTCTTATCCGCTGACTAGTGTACTGACCTCCTGGCCACCACCACAAACCGCCCGTCCGGTACATGGTAGGCGCAGGTAGAAAGAGTCAGAAAAGTATCCCCGAATTCCGCCGTGATTCCTGTATCGTATAAGGACAGTTCTTTTATGTTCTCATAAAAGTAATCAAACTCTTCCTGTGTATCCGCCTGGTAAAAATGGTAATATTTAAAAACGTCTTCCTCCGCATCATAAACCTGGGAACGAAATACCGCCACCACCTGGTAAATCCGTTCCTCATAGAGTGTGTCAAATGAAATGATTGAATGCTCCCGGCAAAAGCTTTCCTCCTGGTACAGGTCCAGATCCCCGAACATTGTGCCGTTCCGCATATTATGTCCGTATATAATAAAATTCGTGCCCGGTGTCTGCAGATCCGCTGAATCCCTTACAAACAGGCACCCGTATTTACTGTCATTTCCGTAATAATCATGGTGCAAATAGTACTCGTCATCCTGGCACTGCATCACAGGGTAATCTATCACCGTCCCCTCTATGGTGAGCCAGCCTGCGAGATCGTTGTTTTCTTCATACAGGGCGGCATACTTGTCCAGCATTGTCTTCCTGCCAAATAATCCCTCTGCAGCGGCAGTATAATAAACAGAACGCCACTCCATTGTCTTTTTGGCTTTTGCTGACGTATCGTTGCCATAACCGTTGTCAAAGTCCCCTTCCCTGCCGGGGGGTTCTGTTCCCACTGCCTGGCCTTGCCCTGTCGGGCCTTCCGGTTCCGTTGCCTGGCCTTGCCCTGCCGGGCCTTCCGGTTCCACTGCCTGGCCTTGCCCTGCCGGGCCTTCCGGTTCCACTGCCTGGCCTTGCCCTGCCGGGTTCTCCGGTTCCACTGCCGGGCCTTGGCCTTCCTTCCGGTCTCTCAGTCCTTCCTGCTGTCTCCTGTGTTCCACAGCCAGATAGCATTCCCGGCCAATTTGCACCATACATACTGCAAACACGATAAGCAGCACCGTTCTTATGAACTTAATTCGTTTGATCTGTTCTGTCCGATCCCTTTTCATCTTCAATACCAACCTTCCCCGCAGGGACCCGCTCCCAACCCCTCATCGCAGCAGCTCGTCCACCACCGGCCATGGCTTTGCCGTCATCTCCACCCAGGCAGGGCGGAAGCCGCTTTTAATAGCATTTCTCACAGATTTTACGTTGCACCACGCCGCACAATAAAAGGGGACTTTTCCTTCCTTTAATATTTCCAACGCAAGGCGGCTTGTGAGGGCAGATGCAATTCCCCTTTTCCGGTATTGGGGCAGCACATCTACTCCAATCTGCCACATGCTTTCACAGTCGGCAGAGCAGGCCGCAAATCCCACAAGAATATCTCCGTCAAAAGCGCCGATCCCCAGCACATCCAATTCCTTTCTTTTTTCGCACAGGGCATTGCTCCATTCCTTCTTATATAAAGGGGCAAAGTCCTGCTGCCTCAGGATCCGCAGTTCATACGGGCAGTCCAATTCCCTCAAATGTTCTGTTTCAGGCAGAAAATATTCCGCCATAAAGCATATCCGATGCCCTTCCTTCTGCAAAGCATCATTTAACACATGCATATTCGGCGTCTCAAAGCAATGCTCCACCGGATATCTGTCAATATACGACGAAACCATATCCCTAAACTCTTCCTGCACGGAAGCCACAATATTATTTCCGTAGGAAATCAGGCTACAGGGCAGGGGCAGTTCCAGATACTTCCTTGCCCTGTCGTTTTTCTTTGATACCACAACCACGTTCTTCCCGCCCATAAAATCGGCGGCACTGCAGTTAGCATCTATAGCGGACTGCTCCATGGCGATTTCCATTATCTCTCTATCCGTAAAGCTCATTTTTTACCCCTTGTGCGCCTCAGCGCACCCAAATGCCCATGCCTGCCTGGCAACAACTGTATCAATAATAGAATAAACTGTATAATCCCATTATCCAAAACCTATTATATATAATCTAACCCTTTTTAGCAACAGACCTTTTACGGATACATCCCTCTTAGCGCATGTTTGAAGAATGTACCAGTGCACTGACACATATACTTTCAGCCAAATGATACAGAATGAATTCTCAGTCTGCAAGGCAGATTTCCGACGGCGTACCGGTGGCTGCGTCCAGGAAATCTAACACTGCAGATGGAAATTCAGGCAAGATATTTTGCGAAATGTAATACGGTCTGCACACTAGTACAGCATTGCGTTAATCTTGAAGTAAATCAGTGCTTGATGTTTGCGTCAGCGTAAGGCGGAGGAAGGAGGCGATGCGGTGGCATCGTTGACTGACGACAACGCGGCGATGGCGTGAACAGCGAGTGCTGATTACTCAAGAATTAATGCAACGATGCACTAGTCCTTGCCTAAACAAAAAAGGAAGCTTACCCGCAATGCCGCGTCATAAGCTCCCTTATTTTAATGCCAACTGTATTTAACTGAAAATCTCCATGATTTTCATGGCCACTGCATCCGCCAACTGCCTGTGCCCTTCCGCAGTCAAATGCATATAATCGATGTCATTGGGTTCTGCTGTGACGACGCTGTTTGCGTCCATGTAATAGCAGCCGGTGAGTTCTGCAATCTTCGCAAACTCCTCCGCCAGTCCTTGCGATTTCTCGGCACACCCCCGTCCCATTGTGGCTCCCACTGCCGTATTTTCATACCGCTTATCAATATTCTGGGGAGTAACAACCAGAATGGAAACTTTCCCGTCCCGCCAACAATCCGTGGTAGCCGCCGCTTTGGCTATCAGCCGCTTCAGTCCCAGTGCAATGCAGGCCGCTGAAGACCCAAACCTCTCCTTCGTATCATTTGTTCCCAGCATTATGACCAACAGGTCTACCGGCTCATGGCTCATGAGACAGGGATAAATATAGCCAAGTCCGGAAAGCGCCTCATGGATAGGGTCATCAAAGCAGGTGGTCCGCCCGCTCAACCCCTCCTCCAGCACAAGAAAATCTTCTCCCAGCTTTTCCTGAAGCAGACACGTCCACCTCTGCGTCTCGTCAAACCGGCCTCCTGTCCCGGCACAATAGCCGTGGGTATTTGAGTCCCCAAAACACACAATATGTCTCTTCATCTTTCCTCTCACTCTGTTGCAGGCAAGATATTTCCTGCTGCCTTACCTGTTTTCCACGGCCTTCATAAAACGCTGCGCAATTTCCAGGGGCCTGGTAATAGCGCCGCCCACTACAACGGCATGGGCTCCCGCATTCAGCATCTCCACAGCCTGCTCCGGACTATGGACTCTGCCTTCCCCAATCACAGGGACGTCTATGGTTTCCGACAGTTTCTTTACCAACCCGTAATCAGGGCCATCCGTCTTGGGTGTCCAGGGTGTGTACCCGCTCATGGTGGTTCCAACAATATCCATCCCCAGCTTCCATGCATTGACACCTTCCTCATAGGTAGAAATATCCGCCATCAAAATGGCTTCGGGATATTTTTCACGAACCTCAGTGATATATTCGCTTATGCTCTTACCGTCGCCCCTCTTATGGTTGGTGCAGTCCAGGGCAATCACATCCGCCTTGGCCTCCACAAGATCATCCACCTCCTTCATGGTAGGTGTGATATAACTCTCAAACCCGTCGTACTGTACTTTAACCAACCCGATTACAGGAAGTCCCGTTTCTTCCTTAATGGCAATGACATCGCGTATGCTGCTGGTGCGGATAGCAGGCGTGCCCGCCTGCTTTGCCGCCCGGGCCATGAGATACATAATGGACTTTTCTTCCACATATAAAGGTTCACCTTTGACCGCCTGGCAGGATACGATCACCTTACCTTTTATCCGCTCAAATAATTCCTCTTTATTCAACTTCAACGTCCTCCTATTCCGGTTCTGTTTCTTTCCTGAAAACTATGCTTTCACATACATTTCCATTGCCTTATCCACCATATCCGCGCATTTCCTCACCTGCTCCATATCATCAGGAATCAATGCCGGCAGAGGCTTGCGCACGCTTCCGATATCCAGGCCCTCGCGGATGCGCAGTATTTCCTTGATCACAGCGTACAGGTTTCCATGGCAAGCACACATCCCGTAGATGATCTCGTTAGCAGCATACTGTATCTTTTGCGCTTCCTCCACTTTACCCGCATCCATCAATTCTTTCATTTTCAGGTAAAGTTCCGGCATTACGCCATAGGTTCCGCCGATTCCGCCGTCCGCTCCGATTGCCAGGCCCGACACCAGCTGTTCATCCGGCCCGTTCAGTACTACAAAGCCTTCTCCGCCTTCCGCTTTGAACATCTGGATATCCTGTGTAGGCATGGAACTGTTCTTTACCGCGATAACCCGCGGATTCTTTTTCATCTCCTTAAACAACGGCATGGTCAATGCGACGCCGGCCAGCTGGGGAATATTATAAATAATAAAGTCCGTATCCGGAGCCCCGTCGGAAATATCATTCCAGTATTCTGCAATGGCATATTCCGGCAGATGGAAATATATCGGCGGGATGGCTGCAATGGCATCCACCCCAAGGCTCTGCGCATGAACCGCCAACTCCCTGCTCTCTGCCGTATTGTTACATGCCACATGGGCAATTACTGTCAGCTTATCCCCGGCCACACGCATGACATGTTCCAATGTCTGTTTCCTGTCCTCCACCGTCTGGTATATGCACTCTCCGGAAGATCCGCCCACATAGACGCCCTTCACACCCTTATCAACCATATACCGGGCAAGCTTTTCCACACGTTCCCCGTCTACCTCTCCCTTGTCGTCATAACATGCATAAAATGCCGGTATGATTCCCTGATATTTGCTGATATCTCCCATACCTTTAGACCTCCTTTCCAAATTTTGTTTCCCTATCCCACAAACACTTTTATTACCGCCTTTTTCACCGGAGCCGGGTTTTTCCCCATCAGCTTCAGCTTGTGGGCATCCTCCGGCAGGACTACCAGCGCTTTACCTGGGACCAGGCGGATATAGTGCTCCACAGGACCTTCCACTTCATACAGGTCTGCCCCTTCGTCGAAGGTCTTTACCGAGACCCTGGCCATATCCGAGACACCTACCAACTCTTCGCCTTCTACTGCCATATGGATATCCGCATATTTCCCATGAGCCTCGAAGAACGCTTCTTCCTCCGCAATGGTCTCATACTCCAATACATTCAGGTAAACTTTCTTGCCGTCTATCTCATAATGTCCTGCTTCCACATCCGCCAGGGAATGCGTTGCCAGATAGTCAAAGGCCTTATCCAGATATTCTCCCATACCGCGGTAATGGCCGATATTACTGATTTCCGTATAAATCAACTTTGCACCTCCTTCAAAGAATCATGCACCCCACATTCCCCCGCCCCCAACGTCTGCATAAACAATTAATAAGCTGCCGCAAAGCGAAAGAATCCGCGGGCAGGTTTTAACCTTTTACCGCGCCCATGGTAATTCCCTTAGTAAAGTATTTCTGGAAGATCAGGAAGATAATGATAATGGGAATTGCCGCCAGTGACGCTCCGGCCATGATCAGGCCGAAATCCATAGCATTCTCCGCCTGTAACTTCGCAATGCCCAGGGGAATAGTCAAGTTCTTTGTGCTGGTCAGCATAATCAACTGCATAAAGTAATCATTCCATGAATTAATAAAGGTAAAGATTGCCAGCGCGCCGATACCCGGCTTGATCAGAGGCAGGGCAATGGTATAAAAAGTCTTCCACTCTCCCGCTCCGTCGATTTTGGCAGCTTCCATCATTTCCCCGGGGATCCCCTCAGAGAACTGTTTCATGAGGAATACGCCAAAGGGCCAGCCTACGATAGGGAAGATAACCGCCCATATGGTATTATACAATTCCAGGGATGCCATCTCACGCAACAAAGGGATCAGGATAACCTGCTTCGGCAGCGCCATAGCGCACACGATCAGGGAAAATACCAAGGTCCTTCCTAAGAAACGCTTTTTTGCAAGGGCATACCCTGCCATGGCCGACGTAATACAGGTAAACAGCATCGCCGCAACCGCCATAAACACAGTATTGAGCAACCAACGGATCGCCGCCGGGACATCCGGCCCCGCAAAGGTAAACCCGGTAAAAGGGATATGTATCTCCCAGAGCGGCGCATACTGCCTGCTGAACAACTTCTGGTAATTCGCCAGCACCCACTCCTCCGGCCACCACTGGGGCGTCGTGGCATTGATAGCAGCAGAAGTCTTAAAAGAACCTGTTATGATCCAGTAGAGAGGAAAGGCAAACAAAACTGCCAGAATCGTGATAACTGCCACTGACAGGATCTTATAACAGGTAGAACGATTAAATCGCTTATGTTTCATACAATTTTCCCCCTCCCTAATCTCTCTCAGCCAGCTTGAACTGCACGGCGGAAAGGACTGCTATAATAACAGCCAGGACAACGCCCATAGCATTTCCATATCCGTAACGGTAAAGTTTAAACGCATTGTAGTAGATATAATACATAATCGTGTCCGTACTGTGATTCGGGCCGCCACTGGTCAGCAGCTGGATCAGTGCGAAACACTGGAAACTGTTGATGGTAGTGATTACCAGGATATAAAGCGTGGTAGGCATGATCTGGGGCCATTTGATCTTCCAGAAACACTGGAACTTCGTAGCGCCGTCCACTTCCGCGGCTTCTACCAGGGACTGATCTACATTGTTAAGCGCTGATACATACAGTACGATCGGCTGCCCCACCGAAGTGGTCAGCAGGATCAGTATGATACATCCAAGAGCATATCTTTCATCTCCCAGCCAGTTTATATTCTGCTTCAAGAGCCCTGTACTGGTCCCCACATAGTTAAAGATGCCGTAGTAGTTATTGAACATCCATTTCCACACTACCGTAACGGCAACGGAACCTGTGACTACCGGCAAATAAAAGATACACCGGAAGGCGGAGCACGCCGCGCCTTTTAAATCGTAGATCACGGAACTTACCCACAGGGAAAAGATACACACCACCGGAACGGAAACGATCACGATCACCGCCGTGTTCCGCAGGGCGCCGAGAAACACGGTGTCCTGGAATAATTCCGTATAGTTTGCCAGGCCGATAAAGATATCTTCCCGGTTCATTGTAGCGTCAAAAAAACTGGTGATCACACATTGTACCATGGGGTAAATAACAAATCCCAAGAAGAACACCAGACTGGGAAGCATAAACGCATATCCGGCTATAGTTTCCCTGCGCACCAGCGCTTTGCTCATGGGATTCTTTTTTTCTGCTGCCATAAGGATTCCTCCCTCCCGTATCATTTAGGCGAAAACGTATCCATGGCCAAACTACAAACGACCCTTCCCGCAGATATCCTCGGGAAGGGTCGCGAGTCTCACATGAAACGCTTCATTTAACTTGCAAATAAATCTGATACCTTACTGTGCCGCATTTGCCGCCGCATTCGATGTGGCCACGAATTCTTCTACTGCCGTCTTCACATCCACGCCGGAACCAACCTGCTGCAGCATGTTCCACCATGCGGTGCGGGCCTCTGCCCAGCCGCCTACTACCTGGTAGTAATCGCCCATATAGGGAACGAACTTTGAGTATTCGGTCATCAGGTCATCGCCTTCATAGATATTTCCCAGATCCTTTACGGGCCAATAGCTGGAAGCCTTTACGCTTTCCACTGCCTGCTTCTCGTCGTTAGCCATAAAGTCGATAAATGTCTTTGCCGCTGCGATCTTAGCCTCATCGCCGTTGTTGAAGATACCGAATCCCCAGATACCGCCGCAGAGCTTCGGGTCGCCTGTGGAAGGGAATGCCATGGGCAGTACGTCAAAGTTGATCTTATCCAGGTTATTCTTCTCCTGTGCTATATTCCAGCAAAATGCCATTGCCAGTGTGCCGTTACAGAACATGTTGATCTCGTCGCCGCCTACGATAGACGCGTCATAATTGATGCCGTCCATATCATACAGCAGCTGCAGAGCCTTAATATTCTCCTCGCTGTTGGCAGTGTACTCCGTATGCTCAGCATTGGTAAAAGTACCGCCATAGAGGTTGTTTACCAGAGCACGTGTGCCCTGGTCGCCGCCCTGGCCGTTACAGTATACGGCGCCTACATTGGCCTGGCCACTGTCATAAACCGCCTGAACCGCTTTGATGAAATCATCCGTGGTCCATGTGCCGTTGGCTTCGTCAATATACTGCATCGCACCTGCCGCCTCAAAGATATCCTTGTTGATGGCCATGGTATGTGCCGTCATACACAGAGGATATTCGTAATATACGCCGTCGCTGCCCTTACAAGCGCTCTCAACGGATTCGTAGATGGCCGCCTTCGCTTCATCCGTCCACAGATCCGCAAGGTCTACCATCAGTCCCTTTGCTCCCCAGTTAGCCACCAGACGCTCCGGTCCTTCCAACACAATATCAGGCGCCTGGTTTCCCTCAATGGCGGTATTAATCTGGTCATCGCCGTTAGAATAGTCCAGATACTCAACCGTAACCTTAATCTCAGGATGTACTGCATTAAAGTTGGCTATCAGGCCGTCAACTGTAGCCGAATCTCCCCATTTGCCGATGGGATAGGTCCACAGAGTGATCTCCGCCCCTTCCGTTCCGCCGGTCTGGGCCTGGGCGCTGCTTTGGTTAGTAGCCGCACTGCTTCCTGTGCCGGCTGCCGAACCGGATGTGCTCCCGCTGTCGCCGTTACCGCAACCCACAGCAGAAAGCACCATCAGACAGCTCAACGCCATTGCCATGATCTTACGCTTCTTCATAATGAATCCTCCTTTTTCGCACGGCCTTGCCGGCCGTATTTGTTGTGTTGTGTAACTCCGTACCACGATTGTAACTTCATTTTATATTTACTATATACGTTTGTCAATACATTTTTGAAAAAAATTTTCACTACTTGTACATTGTGAAAATTTCTAACATTGAGATTGAAAGAAACGGAAGAATGTGGTATACTTATTAGCACCAAATAAAAGAGAAGGGCGTGCGCCGCAGCGCGCAGACGGGTATTTTTTATGAAAATCATCAGAACCAAAGATTACGACGACATGAGCCGGAAGGCTGCCAACATCATCTCCGCACAGGTTGTTTTGAAACCGGATTGTGTGCTGGGCCTGGCTACCGGCTCTACCCCCATCGGACTTTACAACCGGCTGGCAGAATGTTACGACAACGGGGACTTGGACTTTTCACAGGTTACCACAGTGAACCTGGACGAGTACAAAGGACTTACCCGCGAGGATCCCCAGAGCTATTATTACTTTATGAATGAAAATCTTTTTCAGAAAGTGAACATTAACAAAGACAGGACTTTCCTCCCCGACGGGACGGAACCCGACAGCGAGAAAGCATGCAGGCAGTACAATGAGATCCTCGCCTCCGTGGGGCAGGTTGACATACAGCTTCTGGGCCTGGGCCACAACGGACATATCGGCTTTAATGAGCCGGACAGTTTCTTCAAGACGGAAACCCACTGCGTCACGCTGACTGAACAGACCATCCAGGCAAACCGCCGCTTCTTTGAATCGGAGGAAGATGTCCCCCGCCAGGCATACACCATGGGAATCAAGACCATCATGTCCGCCCGCCGGATTCTGTTGGTAGTTTCAGGGGAAGATAAAGCGGAAACGGTAAAGAACGCTTTCTTCGGCCCTGTCACCCCCCAGGTTCCCGCATCCGTCCTGCAGCTCCATAACGATGTAATCCTTGTAGCTGACGAAGCGGCTTTGTCCAAGGTAGGCGAACTTCTGTAAAGGCCGGATAAACGGATTTCTCCGGCAAATTGACTGTATTTGGCAGCATATGCTAAAAACATATACTGCATTTGCCGGAGGTTTTCAGGAGAAAACGTAACGAAATCACCCCGACGTGACTTGTCACGTGTAAATTTTACAAAGCGACTTTGTGTCTGCGCGTTGCTTGTCACAAAGTCGCTTATGTGCAAAAAGCAGCGCAGAAATGGGAATGAATATGGCAAAGAAGCATAGAATCCTAAACGGACTTGTATTTCAGGAAGAAGGGGTTTTTCAGGCGGCATCTGTTTACCTCTGCGATGACCGGATCGTATCGGAGGAGGCCTATCTTGCCGCAGAGGGAACCGAAACACTGACGGACGCAGGGGGCGCCTACGTAATCCCGGGGTTGACAGATATCCACTTCCACGGCTGTATGGGAAGCGACTGCTGCGATGGAACGGAAGAAGCCTTCCGAACCATTGCCCAATATGAGCTGCAGCAGGGAGTGACCTCCATCACTCCTGCCACCATGACCATGTCCGAAGAGACATTGACGGATATCTGCCATGCCGCCAAAGGCTTTTCCTGCCCCCAGGGCGCCGATTTCTGCGGGTTGTACATGGAAGGCCCTTTTATCAGTCCCGGCAAAAAAGGCGCCCAGAACGAAAAGTACATCCGGTTGGCTGACACCGAAATGCTGCATCGCCTCCAGCAGGCGTGCGGCGGCATAATCCGCACCGTGGCAGTGGCTCCCGAGATGGAGGGCGCAATGGACTTTATTCGTGCAAACGGAGACGATATCCAAATCTCCCTTGCCCACACCACGGCGGACTATGATACCGCAAAGGAAGCCTTATCCTGCGGCGCCTCCCAGCTGACACATATGTATAACGCCATGATGCCCTTCAGCCACCGTGCCCCCGGCCCCATCGGCGCGGCTGCCGACAGCAGCCACTGCATGGTAGAACTGATCTGTGACGGGGTGCACATTCATCCGGCGGTGGTGCGGACTACCTTCCGGATCTTCGGTGATGACAGGATTATCCTGATCAGCGACAGTATGCGGGCGGCAGGCCTTGCGGACGGGCAGTATGACCTGGGTGGCCAGACAGTCGTTGTCAAGGGTAACCTGGCTGTTCTGGAAGACGGCACCCTGGCAGGCTCTGTAACAAACCTGATGGACTGTGTACGCACAGTGGTGCGGGACATGGGTATCCCCCTTGCCAGCGCCGTGAAATGCGCTGCCGTCAACCCTGCAAAGGCAATCGGTATCTATGGGGACTACGGCAGCCTCACCCCTGGAAAATACGGAAACATTGTACTCCTGAATAAAGATTTGAGCCTGAAGGCAGTTTTTCACCGCTCGGAACCTGTTTTCTCTGTATAAAAACAGGCAGGCGCCAAACAGCCACGCCAGACGGTTCAGATAAATATATTCACTTATGCGCTAAGGGCAGCGCAGAAATGAGGGAAAAATATGACTACAATGGTTTTAGACATAGGTGGCACGGCAATTAAATCCGGTCTGTACTCGGATGGGGCGCTTTCCGAGATCAGGGAGACGCCTACCGAAGCCAAACAGGGCGGCGGGCATGTAGTGTCCCAGGCCAAAGAACTGATTGCGGATTACCAAAGACGCTTTGATTTCCAACGCATAGGCATCAGTACCGCCGGGGAGGTAGACTCCCTGCGGGGTATCATTGCCTATGCCAATGAAAATATTCCCGGCTATACGGGTACTCCTTTGAAAGACATTATGGAACAGGAATTCCGTGTTCCTACCACCGTGGAGAACGACGTAAATGCGGCTGCCATAGGCGAGGCGGTTTTCGGCGCAGGAAAGGGAGTTTCCGATTTTGCCTGCCTCACCTACGGAACCGGTGTGGGCGGCGCCATATTCATGGGCGGAAGGCTTTATTCCGGCAGCAGCTTTTTCGCCGGCACATTCGGCGCTATCGTCACCCACCCGGATGAACGCAACAGCGGACAGGATATCCTCTCCGGATGCTATGAAAAGTATGCCTCCACCACTGCCCTGGTCCGCAGCGCTATGGAGCAGGATCCATCCCTGTCCGACGGCCGCGCCATCTTTGCCCGCCTGGGCGAAACCCAGGTCAAAGATCTGGTAGACAGATGGATTACGGAAATCACATATGGTCTTACCACCATTATCCATATGCTGAATCCCGCCTGTGTCATCCTGGGCGGCGGGGTTATGGAACAGTCGTACGTATTGGAAGAGATCCGGGCAAAACTCTATGGGAACCTGGTACCGCCTTTCCGCAGTGTCAGGATAGAGAAAGCCGCGCTGGGCAACCGCGCCGGTATGTTGGGGGCGGCCGTCCTGGACCAAAAAAGGTAAAAGGAGAGCAGGCACCCCATGACAGAAAACATTTTAGAGCAGATTACAGAGCAATACCATTCCCTCACCCGGTCCGGTAAAAAATTGGCCGATTACATTTTTTCCAACACCCACGAAGCCCAATATCTGTCTATTTCCAGCCTTGCGGAGAACTGCGGCGTATCGGAGGCTTCCATAACCCGCTTCTCCCGCAGCCTGGGACTTTCCGGGTACAATGACCTGAAGCTGATGTTGGCGAAGGCGGCCTATGTATCGGATATGGGCGATCCTATGGAATCCTCCGACACGATTACTTCCGAAGATACGGCAAACAGTGTCTTCAATAAACTTCATGCCGCCAACATCCTTTCCCTGAACGAGACCATGGAGCTTTTGGATGAAAACGAAATTTCTAAAGCGGTGGATCTCCTTTCTTCCGCGGAAAGAGTGTTCTGTTTCGGCCAGGGTGGCAGCATGGTCATGGCCATGGAGGCCTGGGCGCGCTTTTCCACCGCCACCTCCCGCTTCGTGCACATTGAGGATTCCCATATGCAGGTCATGAGCATCGCCCTTGCCTCCGAAAGGGATGTGATTCTGTTTTTTTCTTATTCCGGCTCCACCAAGGATATGGAAGATGTCATGCGCATTGCAAAAAAGCGTCACGTATCCGTCATACTGATCACACACTTCCCCAAATCACGCGCCACTGATTTTGCTGACGTGGTGCTCCTCTGCGGCTATAACGAGAGTCCACTCCAGTCCGGTTCCGTGGCTGCCAAACTGGGACAGCTCTTTCTTATCGAATGTCTCTTTTACATATTCTGTAAGCGCAATCCCGAAGTATATGCCGCCGCACGCACTGCCACCGCCCAGGCGATTACGCGTAAGCTATTATAGACAACCCCAAAATATTAATATAAATTTATAAATTTTATGCCTGTTTTTCTTAAGAAACTTTATAAATCCTTTAGTACAAAGTCAAACTTTGGACACATTTTCCATGTATGATAAATACATAAACAAAGGAGCTGTTGAGTTTTAACATTTTGGTTAGGGTTCTGTCAGCTTCGACTAAAAACAATCCTGATTTATCAGGTTACTTATAGATACTTTCAAACACAATTCCCCTATTGAAGTAAAAGCTCCGGCGTGTGCCGGAGTTTTTACTTTACCATCCTTCCGCTGGTTCTCTCTGCCAATTATATTACATTTCAAATTCTATAAACGGGTTTTAAAGTCTTCATACCCGAATCGCCTCACAAGCTCAAATTTTCCATTTTCCCGGCGAAGTACAATGGCTGGCAGGGGCATCCCGTTAAAGGTATTATTTTTTACCATGGAGTAAATCGCCATATCCTCAAATACCAGCCTGTCCCCTTCCCTGAGAGGTTCATCAAAAGAATATTCCCCGATAATGTCTCCCGCCAGGCAGGTAGGGCCTCCCAGGCGATAAGTGTACGCCTTCTCCCAAGGCTGCCCGCTTTGCCGTAAAGGGGGGCGGTAGGGCATCTCCAGCACATCCGGCATATGGCAGGCTGCGGAAGTGTCTAAAATAGCAATCTGCAGCCGCTCCTCCGGGGGCATGCTGCCGGGGCATACCGCGGCAGGCCCACAGACATCCGTCCCCTGAACCTCCAGGACTTTGGTAACCAGGAATCCCCCATTCAGCGCCACCGCCTCCCCCGGTTCCAAGTATACCTCCAGGCCGTACTTTTCCTGCATTCTGCGGACACACCGCTCCAACCTGGGAATGTCGTAGCCTTCACGGGTGATATGGTGCCCTCCCCCAAAATTGATCCATTTCATCCCAGCCAGGTATTCCCCGAAATGCTCCTCCACTGCTTCCAGAGTCTTCTCCAGGTCGTCGGAATCCTGTTCACATAACGTATGGAAATGGAGTCCGTCCAACAAACGCAGCAGGCTCTCCTGTAACCCATTTATAAAATTCTTTTTTGTTACGCCCAGCCGGGAGCCTGGTGCACAGGGATCATATATAGCATGCCCCTCCTGCGTAGAGCATTCCGGGTTGATGCGCAATCCAATGCTTTTGCCTGCCGTCCGCGCCCTAACCCCATACTTTTCCACCTGTCTCCAGGAGTTAAAAACAATATGGTCACAATAATTCAGAATTTTGGCAAAATCTTCTTCCTTATACGCAGGTGAAAATACATGGTTTTCACATTTTATGCCCTGTTGCGCCAGAGGCTTGGCCATTTCCTCCGCACAGAGCCTGGCTTCATATAATCCGCTTGCCGTTGCTCCCCGAAGATACCTGCCGATCAGCGGATAGAGCCTATACATGGAAAAAGCCTTTTGGGCCAGCAGGATACGTGCACCTGTACGCTCCATAACACCCTGCAAAATCTCCAGGTTTCTTATGACCGACGCCTCATCCACTATGTAGCAGGGCGTGGGTAACTGTGACTGCATTAGCATTTCCTTCCTCTCATCCATCCGTTGTATCTCCCGGTACTTTTCCGCTGCCCCGCAATGCTGCCGGACACCTTTTTTATTGATTTGCTGTTCCTGATTTCATTATATCCGGTATTTTTTGAAATACAATCATATTCTTATTTCAAAAATACATAAATCTTTGATAATCTCATATTGCGGGGAACCGCAAAAAAATAAAACTTCTGAAAGGAGATCAGAAAATGAGCAAAAATTACAACTGTTTTATGTTGAGGTGGAAGGAGGAACGTTTGGGTTGCGGCTTGACGCAGAAGCAGCTCTGCCGTTGCACGGAAATGGTGCAGAGCTCTGCCAGCAAGGCCGAAACAGGTCGCCGGCGCCTTGCCTATCCTGAGATCAAGAAGGCTTGCGCCTCCGGTATGGATATCTTCTATATCTTTACCGGCATCAAGTCAACTTATGGGAAAAGTTCCTTGAATCTTATGGAAGCTACTCCGGAAGAGCTGTTAGGCCATTTAAGCGCTGTCTATGTTTATGCCAACGCCGTAAAAATGTCGAACCTGCAGCAAGATTCCCACAAAGCTTTCCCCGAAACCCTCACCGGAGATTTCTCCGAAACCTCCTGCCACAAAGCAATTTCCGGCAACTCGTTTCAACAGATCCGGGAACAGCTGGAATACCTCCGGTATATGCCTGCCGGCATCAGGGCAAACCAAAATGTCTTCTACTGCGTGAGAAAATACCACGGGTATACTCAGGAAAAAATGGCCGGACTCCTGGGAATGGATATCAAAACCCTGCGGGCACTGGAAAAAGGGAAACGGTTCCCGGACAGCGAGACTCTCTGGAAAATGTACTGCCTCTTCCATGTATCCCCCGCCTTCCTTTTGATGGATGCCAAGGGCCTGAGAAGCGAGCTGAACTATGTTCTTAGCCTGCTGACAGAAAGGCAGAGGGATGCCATGCTCCGTATCCTTGAAAACGGGCATGACCTGATCCATATGTAAACCGGTATTATGCCGGGGACTGCGGTTCCGTTTTTAAAAGCAGCAGAAAAGCAGGCATTTAATTGCCTGCTTTTTTGTTATAAGAATATGTGGCCGGTTACTACCTGCCGTGCTTATGATAGAATCTTAGAATCCTGTATAATCTTCTGCCACCCCTTTTACCTCTTCGATCTCAGATTGTGCCCCTATGTTTATAATTTCTTCTTTCATTTCATTTATTTTTTTACGGCCAAGCTCTATAGGTCCACAATTCTGTCCTAAACATGAATTTTCTATTAGAACCTTCAAAACTTTCTTCGATATTTCTAATGGATATTTATCCAATGCTTCAAAATCACCATAAGAAAATCCATCAATGCTCTGTAGTTTTTCTATTAACCTAGTACAGCATTGCGTTAATCTTGAAGTAAATCAGTGCTTGATGTTTGCGTC
>CANRWO010000055.1 GCA_947643615.1 uncultured Lachnospiraceae bacterium | reverse complement strand
GAGCGCCACAAATTTGTTTGATGGCAGACGCAAATTTGATATTTGCGTCGCCCCGCCGCGTAAACGCTCGGAATGGAGATTAAAATGGCTGAACAGCGGATGTTATTTCCTGATAAAGATTATCTGTCATTGGATCAATTTTTTATGGAGTATGCGGGAAAAAAGGTTTTGCTTGTTTGCGGGCAGTCAATTGCCTCGCAAAGAATAGGGAAATATTTTGAAACTTTGGGTAACAGGGTTGGCATACAGGTTGTAAAGTTTCAAGATTTTACGCCAAATCCGTCATATGAATCAGTGGAGCAGGGGGTACGTTGTTATCGGGAGAACGGATGCGGAATGCTTGTGGCAGTTGGTGGAGGAAGCGCTATAGATGTAGCGAAGTGCATAAAGGTTTTTTCGCCTATGGACTCGGAAGGAGACTTTCTGGGAAGGGAAATAAGCTCTTCTTTTATACCGTTTCTTGCGATACCTACAACGGCAGGCACGGGGAGTGAAGCTACACGGTATGCAGTCATTTATTTTCAGGGTGAAAAACGGTCTGTTACACATGAAACTTGCATCCCCAGTGCGGTTATGCTGGATGCGGCATTGCTGAAGAGCCTGCCGCTGTACCAGAGGAAAGCTACATATATGGATGCCTTTTGCCATGCTTTGGAATCTTTCTGGTCTGTCAATTCTTCGGAAGAGAGCAAGGGATACGCCAGAGATGCCATAGGGTTGATCATGGAATATGGTATGGGATATCTGGAGAATCAAAACGTCGCCAATGAGAAAATGCTTTTGGCCTCCCATTTGGCCGGAAAGGCGATCAATATCACCCAAACTACTGCGGGACATGCATTGAGCTATAAGCTTACCTCGCTGTACGGGATTGCACATGGCCATGCGGCGGCCTTGTGTGTGTCCAAGGTATGGCGTTATATGGCGAATCATTTGGAGGATTGCATAGACATTCGTGGGAAAGAATATTTGGGATTGGTTTTTGACGAAATAGCCAATGCCATGAAATGTAAAAACATTGAGAATGCCATTGCATATTTTGACGGAATCGTAAAGAAGCTGGGATTGGAGCTGGGGAGGAAAGAAAGGGAAATTAACTGGGAGGACATGATATATTCCGTGAATGCGGAGAGGCTGCGGAATAATCCGGTCCACCTGCCTGAAAGAGCAATTAGTGAAATTTATCATCAAATAATAGGGTGATGCGGATGCCGGAGGTGTTATATGCAGGTTGACCAATTTTTAAAAGAACTAAATGTAGAATTTTATACGGGAGTGCCTGATTCTCAGTTAAGGCCGATCTGCGATTATTTGATGAGCGCTTACGGGACAGACCCGGCGCATCACATTGTAGCGGCAAATGAGGGAAATGCGGTAGCGGTGGCAAGCGGATATCACATGGCTACCGGGCGCATTCCGGCGGTATATATGCAGAATTCCGGAGAAGGGAATGTGGTCAACCCGGTAGCTTCGTTGACTAATAAGGAAGTGTATGCCATCCCAATGCTGTTTTTAATTGGATGGAGGGGAGAACCGGGGACACATGACGAACCACAGCATATTTATCAGGGGAAAATTACCTTGCAGCTTTTGGAGGATATGGATATTACCTATGCTGTGGTCGGAGAAGATACGTCTGTGCAAGAAGTGAGAAAGACAATGGCCAGATTCCGTTATATATTTGGGGCAGGGAAAAGCGCAGCCTTTGTGATACGAAAAGGCACTTTTGAAAATGCAGGGCTGCGGAGATACAGCAACCGTTACCGTATGGTTCGTGAGGATGCCATAAAGTGCATTTTGGAATGTGCAGGAAGCGACCCGATCGTATCGACCACCGGCAAGATCAGCCGGGAATTGTATGAGGCACGTATGCAAAGTGGGGAAAGCCATCGGCAGGATCTACTGACGGTAGGCTCTATGGGACATTGTTCATCTATCGCATTGGGGATCGCTTTGCAAAAGCCGGGCGCGAGAATATGGTGCATAGACGGAGACGGCGCTGTGCTAATGCATATGGGGGCCATGGCGGTGATAGGTTTATGCGCGCCTCCTAATCTGGTACATGTCGTCCTGAATAATGAGGCCCATGAGACGGTAGGGGGAATTCCCACCGCGGCATCAAGGACTGATTTTCCGGCTGTTGCAAGGGCCTGTGGGTATGAAATTGCATTATCCGTAGACAATCGGGATGACTTGAAAAAGGAACTGATAAAGGCAAAGGAAAGAAAAGCTTTGCAATTTATTGAGATAAAATGTGCTTTGGAATCACGGAGCAATCTGGGAAGACCTGCCGCTATACCTGAGGAGAGTAAAAAAGATTTTGTCCGTTATTTAGGAAACTTTATGCCAGTTATAGATACAGCGGACGAAGAGAGGATGAAACAAAATAGTCAATGAAAAAGATAAAAGTAGCATCCATTTTTGGTACCCGCCCGGAAGCGGTCAAAATGTGCCCTTTAATACTGGAACTGCAGAAGCATGAACAGATTATCAGTAAAGTGTGCCTGACGGGGCAGCACAGGGAAATGCTGAACCAGGTGATGGAGCTCTTTGGGATTCAGGCAGACTGCAATCTGGACATTATGGAGAAAAACCAGAATCTTACCCAGATCACCGTTAATATCCTGGAAGGGTTGGGGAGGTTTTTGGATGCGGAAAAACCGGAGTTATTGTTAGTACACGGCGATACATCTACTTCTTTTGCGGCAGCTCTTGCAGGATTTTACCGAAAGATTCCTGTCGGGCACGTGGAGGCTGGACTCCGCACTTATAATCTGCACTCCCCTTACCCGGAGGAATTCAATAGACAGGCGGTAGACTTGGTCTCGGATCTGTACTTTGCCCCCACAGAGCTTGCCAGAAAGCGGCTTCTGGAGGAAAAGAAGAACCCGGGGCAGATTTTTGTTACGGGTAACACGGTGATTGACGCTTTGAAAAATACGGTTACGGAAATTTATTCCAACGAGCACCTGGACTGGGCTGAGGGCAGCAGACTGATTCTTTTTACGTCCCACAGGAGGGAAAACATCGGGGAGCCGATGCGGCATATCTTTCGTGCTGCCAGAAGGATTGTTCAGGATTTCCCGGATGTGAAGCTTTTGTATCCCCTTCACAAAAACCCGAAGGTGCGGGAGATTGCTTATGGCATCCTGGGCAATGAGGAGAGGATTCGGCTGATAGAGCCTTTGGATATCTATGATTTCCATAATTTTATGGCCAGAAGCTTCTTGGTCATGACGGACAGTGGCGGAATCCAGGAGGAAGCGCCGGCATTAGGGAAGCCTGTGCTGGTCATGCGGGACACTACCGAACGGCCTGAAGGAGTGGAGGCAGGGACACTGAAGCTGGTGGGTACACAGGAGGATGTCGTCTACAAGGAAACAGAAAAGCTTCTTAAAGATGAGAAAAGTTATCAGGCAATGTGCAATGCTGTGAATCCTTATGGGGACGGGCACGCTTCGGAGAGGATTGCGGAGGCCATTGTTCAATGGTTTTTGGGAGATAAAATAGTAAGCGGAGGGAATGGAAATGTATTATCTGAACCCTGATGTAAAAGGACTTTATCGTATTTTTGACCAAAATGGGAGAAAAGAGTATTTACGCCTAGACTTGAATGAAAATCCAGGCGGGTTACCGGAGGAATTTATAAAAAAGGTTCTTGAAGGCGTAACGCCACAGCTCATAGCACAGTATCCTGAGACAACCCAGTTTATGGAGGTATTAGCCAAGCATCTTGGGACGGACGCAGATCACCTCTGTCTTGTTAATGGCTCAGCAGAAGGGATACGTTATATTATCCAGGCATTTACATCCGAGAACGGCAGGATTGTCGGTGTGGTTCCGTCTTATTTTATGTTTCAGATATATTCGGAGATGTACAGGCGGAACTTTGTGCAGATCCAGTACAATGAGGACTTGAGTATGGATGTGAACCATATCATTGAGGAGATGACTGATGAGACACAGCTTCTGATATTACTTAACCCCAACAATCCCATGGGCAATGTGTATACATGTGATGAGTTTGAGAAAATAATGGCATTAGCCTGTGAGAAAAAGATTACGGTTCTCATAGATGAAGCATATCACTACTTCTATCCGAATACGTTCATAAATTATGCTCTGAAAGGTGAGCATGTTTTTGTCACTCGCACATTTTCCAAATTTTTTTCCATGGCCGGATGCCGCTTGGGATATGTGGCTGGATGGCCTGAAGGGGTGGAGATGGTTCAAAAACTATGTACTCCCCACAATACAAACGCGTTTGCGCTTTTATTTGCCCAGGCCATATTGGAAGCGCCGGAAATGATGGAACAGTTGACTGCAAGTTTTATCGAAGGACGTAGCTATTTGCTGGGTTGGCTGGATGCAAATGGTTATTTGTATAAAGGTGAGGCAGGTAATTTCCTTTTCATTAAACCCAAAACGGAAGCGCAGACTATTGTAAACCGTATGAAATCGGAGAAGAAAATACTTATTAAAACTTATTCCGGTATAGGTGAATTGGGAAATTGCCTGAGGGTATCCATCGGCGCAAAAAAATGCATGGAAAAATTCACGGAGTCACTTTTGGATTTGGATCGATAATGACTTGCTTACAGTCTGATGGTTAAGGGAGGGAAATAGAATTGTGATTCGGTTTGGCGACTTTGTTGACCATGTACATAAACAATATCCGGATTATTGCGTCGTTCCGGTCAAACATGCAGACTTAGTATTTGAAGAGCGTGTAAAAATGAATTGTTTTTATTGCGGGAAATGGAATTTAAACTGGAAGTGTCCTCCAAGGATCCCTTCTGTTGATTTTTCCATAATGTTTTCTGAATATGAATACCTGGCTTTAGTGTATTGCAAATATCCGTTTACATCAGAAAATTATACAGTGGTGAGGAACGAATCATCTATCCAGCTACACCATACGCTGCTAAAGCTGGAGAAGTTTCTTTGGGATCATAACAATTCCACTGCAATCTCTTTTATTGGCGGTTCATGCAAATTATGCAAAAACGGTTGTGGAAAAGAACATTGCAATAATCCGTATAATGCACGTTCGCCTTTAGAAGCAACCGGATTAAACGTAATAGAAACGGCAAAAATGGCGGGTGGGTTAAGCATTTGTTTTCCGCCGGAAGAGTTTATTATTAGAATCGGGATGATTTTGTGGTAGGGAAGTGCAAAAAGGATTTCCCATTGCTTTGCCAATCTTGCATAGTAAGGTTGGCTTGGAGAAATGACCTAAGGCTGACACCGTAGAAGGCCTGAAAACAAGGCGTCCATGAACGACTATTTATAGAAAAGAAACGACATCTTACGGAGGAATGGTGATTATGACTTACATACTTCTGGCGGCCGGAAAAGGAACACGGCTGCATCCTATAACATTATCTTATCCAAAAACACTATTTAAGTTAGCGGATAATGTGTCTGTTATTCAGCGTATGGTTAATATGCTCAGATATTTTGATGCCAATGCAAAAATCATAGTAGTGACCGGATTTATGAATAAGCAGATACAGGATGAACTTTCAAATGTGATATTTGTGTATAATCCATTTTATTCTGTGACTAATTCTATTGCTTCTCTGTGGTTTGCACGGAATCTTTTTGTGAATGATGACAATGTTACCTTGATAAATGGAGATATTGTCATGGAGGATATGCTGATAAAAGATATTTTGACTAAACCTGCGGATAAACCATATGTGTTGTTGGACAGTTCTGTGAAAAAGGACGGTGATTATAATGTTCAGGTAAACGGTAATCGTGTAGTTGTTATGAGCAAAGAATTGGACGGATATTGCGGGGAATATGCAGGGGTAATCAAGTTTGACAAAGGTTCGCTGACGCCATTCCTCAGAGAATTGGATAACATGATAGAAGATAGAAAGCACGATCTTTGGTTTGAGGATGTTTTGGTAGAAATGATCTTTAAAGAGAATTTTAAGCTATATTTCAAGGACATATGTGATTATGACTGGACAGAGATTGATTGCGTGGATGATTTGGTTCTTGCCAGAGAAATCCATTGTAATTCGTCATACGGACAATTATTCGGCTAGTGTGCTGACCTGATTACTTTCAGCTAAATAGCGCAGAATGAATTTTCAGTCTGTAAGGCAGATTTCCGACGGCGTAGCGGTGGCTACGTCTAGGAAATCTAACGTTACAGATGGAAATTCAGGCAAGATAGACATTGCTCTTTTTGATGAAGTTCTTGTTTTATACGGCTGGTTTCCCAGCATCATGATGCTAATCGTTTCTGCAATACTGCAAAAAATCCATTGTATTCTTCTGTCGTTTCCACTTCTTCAAAGAAGTCAGTTAATGTGGTTTTAACCATGTCTTCATCATACCTTATTTATAGCTTTTTGATAATTGACTTCCGTGGGCAGTAAAAATCCATGGTGACAAGTACGCATAAAAATGTTATAATTTCAGCAGTATGTTTATGAGACTATAAGAAGTGAGGTTGGATGGGATGGCTTCTTCTAAAGGGACATCATCTTCAAATAGAGGAACGGGTAAAAAGGCATCGGGAAGCGCTTCCCGGAAAAGAAAAGCGGCTGCGGCACAGGAGGCGCAGGACAGTGCACTTTTTCATGAGATAGGCCTGATCGTGCTGTTTGTCGTGATGGTTCTGCTGTTTTGCTGCAATTTCGGCATTGTGGGTCCCGTGGGGGATGCCGTAAGCGGCGTGCTTTTCGGCATTTTCGGGTTGATTACATATGTGCTTCCGCTGTTGGTATTCCTTGCGGCATCTTTCTGGTTTGCCAACGAGGGGAACCCGAATGCCGTGCGGAAGCTGATTTCGGGAGTGGTGCTCTGTATTATGCTGGGAGTACTGTGTGACCTGCTGACAAAAGGGGCGGGGACACTGGATTCCTACAATTTAGTTACAATCTATGAGAACAGCCGCAACGGCAAGACCGGCGGCGGTGTGCTTTCAGGAAGTATCAGCTATCTGCTGCAGCATTATCTGGAGACTTTGGGCACAGTGCTGGTAGTGCTGCTTTGTTCCGTGGTCAGCCTGATCCTGTTGACGGAAAAATCACTCCTCAGCAGCGTCAAGAAGGGCGGGAGCCGTGTCAGGGAGCTGTCCAGAGAAGATGCACAGCGCCGAAGGGAAATAAACCGCAGACGCCATGAGGAACAGGAAGAGCTGCGTGCCAGGAGGGAAGAGGAGCGTGCCCGGCGTGAAGAAGAACGCCGGCTGAGGGCAGAAGAAAAGGAAAATGAGAAAATCCTGCGCATGGAGAAAAAGGTTTCCGGCGTCATGATGGATACGGCGCTTCTGAGGCCGTCGGAAGAACAGCGCAGTGATGATGTGCATGAAATCCTTTTCCCGGAGGAAGATCTGGGGGAAGACGGATATGCTGGGGATATCCCGGTGCAGGAAACGGAAGCGGCTGCCGAACCTGCGCCTGCCCCCGCATTCGACTTTGACAGGATACAGATTCGGACGATGCATCAGGTCCAGCTGAATGAAGACGCGTACCAGGAGGAGCAGGACGATGACTGGCAGGGGGAAGACCGGAACGTGCATGGAGCGGGTGAAGGGATGTTATTTGAGCCGGAGACGGCAAGTGCCTCTGCTGTCCGTTCCGGATTGGGAACGGAGTATGGCACAGGTGGCCGTGTAGGAACGGAGGCAGGATTTGGATTAGGTATGGGAGCGGATCCCGGTGAAGGATTTGGGCCTGATACGGAAGCTGATATTGGGTTTGAAGCAATGGAAGGGCCGGAACCCCTTCCGAAAACAGTGGCGGCGCAAAGTCCGGTTCTGGCTGTGGAGGAAGCATATGGGCCGGATATGCAGGGGCAAAGCGCTCCATATGAAAATGTCCCGGACCAAAGCATCCGCATACATAAGGAAGGCATTGCCGAGCCGGCAGCAGACGGGAACCAGAGGCAGCGGCCAGTGGCGAAGCCGGGGCCGGAGGAAAACAGCGCCGAACCCGGTATCCAGAAGGAAGTGAACCGGACGGAGCGGCAGATTCCGAAGAAATACAGCTTTCCGCCTATTAACCTGCTGCAGAAAGGGGTTGCTGCGTCGGGGGACACTACTCAGGAATTAAAGGAGACAGCGATGCGCCTCCAGCAGACCTTGAGTACCTTTGGCGTAAGGGTCACTATAACGGATATCAGCCAGGGCCCCAGTGTTACCCGTTATGAACTGCAGCCGGAACAGGGGGTTAAAGTATCTAAAATCGTAGGCCTGGCCGACGACATCAAGCTGAACCTGGCGGCCACGGACATACGGATCGAGGCTCCTATTCCCGGAAAGGCGGCTATCGGTATTGAAGTGCCGAACAAAGAGACTATGCCGGTTGCCCTGCGGGATTTGCTGGAAAACAAGGATTTCAGGGATTTCCCTTCCAATATCGCCTTTGGGGTGGGAAAGGACATTGCAGGGCAGGTGGTAGTGACGGATATTGCCAAGATGCCCCATATGCTGATTGCCGGCGCTACCGGTTCCGGTAAATCGGTCTGTATCAACACCCTGATTATGAGCATCCTTTACAAGGCGCATCCTGATGATGTGAAATTGATCATGGTGGATCCCAAGGTGGTGGAGCTGAGCGTATATAACGGTATCCCACATCTGCTGATCCCTGTGGTGACGGATCCGAAAAAGGCTTCCGCGGCCCTCCACTGGGGGGTGTCGGAGATGGAAGACCGATACCGTAAATTTGCGGATCTTAATGTCCGCGACCTGAAAGGATATAACAAAAAAATAGAGTCCATGCAGCAGGAGGACGGGGTTAAGAAAATGCCTCAGATCGTCATTATCGTAGACGAACTGGCAGATCTTATGATGGTGTGCCCCGGGGAGGTGGAGGAATCCATCTGCCGTTTGGCACAGCTGGCAAGAGCGGCGGGAATCCATCTGATCATAGCCACACAGCGTCCCAGCGTGGATGTCATTACCGGACTGATCAAGGCGAATATGCCCAGCCGTGTAGCCTTTTCCGTTTCCAGCGGTGTGGATTCCCGTACCATTCTGGATATGAACGGGGCGGAGAAGCTGTTGGGGAAAGGAGACATGCTTTTTTATCCTCAGGGATACAGCAAACCGGCGCGCGTCCAGGGCGCTTTTGTCTCTGACAAGGAAGTTTCGGATGTGGTAGATTTCCTGAAGAACCAGACCTTGGGAAATACTTATGCGCCTGAAATAGAGGAGAAGATCAAGAATATTGGTGCAGGTGCCGGAAGCGGAGGGGGTTCCGACAGTGGCAGCGAGATTGATGAACTGTTTGAGAAAGCAGGCAGGTTTATCATAGAAAAGGACAAAGCTTCCATCGGTATGCTGCAGCGTGTCCTTAAGATCGGGTTTAACCGGGCGGCAAGAATCATGGACCAGCTATGTGATTTCGGTGTCGTCGGTGAGGAAGAGGGCACAAAACCCAGAAAGATACTCATGAGTCCGGAACAGTTTGAACAATTGCTGGAAGAACAGATATAGGGTTTCTTTTTGCGTTTGAAATGCCCTCGGCCGAATGTTTAAATTTATGTGGGTACGGCAATGCCTTGCCGAAGATGCAGGTGTGGGAGGAAAAGAGTTACAGAGTTTGAAAAAGGAAAGGATATCCGTTATGAAATCAGATATTGAAATTGCCCAGGGAGCGTTACTGGAGCCTATTGCAACGGTGGCGGCAAAACTGGATATGTCCCAGGACGATTTGGAGCTTTATGGAAAGTATAAAGCGAAGATTACCGATGAATACATGGAGAGCCTGAAGGACAGGACTGACGGTAAGCTGATATTGGTGACTGCCATCAATCCCACTCCTGCCGGAGAAGGTAAGACAACTGTCAGCGTAGGACTGGGGCAGGCCTTCGGAAAGCTGGGGAAGAAAGCGATTATTGCCTTAAGGGAGCCTTCCCTGGGGCCTTGCTTTGGCATTAAGGGAGGGGCTGCCGGAGGCGGTTATGCCCAGGTGGTTCCGATGGAAGACCTTAACTTACATTTTACGGGAGATTTCCATGCCGTGACATCGGCAAATAACCTGTTGGCAGCTCTTGTGGATAACCACATCCATCAGGGCAACGAACTGCAGATCGATACCAGGCAGATTGTCTGGAAGCGCTGTGAGGATATGAATGACCGTGCATTGCGGAATATTGTGGTAGGCCTGGGAAACAAGACGGACGGGTTTGTGAGGGAGGATCACTTTGTCATTACGGTTGCCAGCGAGATTATGGCGATTCTTTGCCTTGCGGAAGACGGGAAGGATTTAAAGGAGCGGCTGGGGCGTATTATCGTGGCATATAATTATGCAGGGGAACCGGTGACGGCATCGGATCTGAAGGCAGTAGGAGCTATGGCAGCGCTGTTGAAGGATGCCATGAAACCCAATCTGATCCAGACGCTGGAACATACGCCTGCCCTGGTGCATGGGGGGCCTTTTGCCAATATTGCCCACGGGTGTAATTCGGTGCGTGCCACAAAGGCCGCTTTAAAGATGGCAGATTACTGTGTCACGGAGGCCGGCTTCGGGGCTGACTTGGGTGCGGAGAAATTTTTTGATATCAAATGCCGGATGGCGGGTTTGAAGCCGGATGCCGTTGTTTTGGTGGCAACGGTGCGTGCCTTGAAATATAATGGGGGTGTGCCCAAGGCGGAGCTGAACGGGGAGAATTTGGAGGCCCTGGAAAAAGGTATTGCCAATTTAGAGAAGCATATAGAAAATTTACAGAAATATGGCGTCCCGGTAATTGTCACATTGAATTCCTTTGTATCGGATACGGACGCAGAGGTAAGATATGTGAGGGAGTTCTGCCGGGAAAGGGGTTGTGAATTTGCTCTTTCACAGGTATGGGAAAAGGGCGGAGAGGGCGGCGTTGCGCTGGCCCGGAAAGTGATAGAGACCCTGGAACACAGGGAAAGCCATTTTCATTTGCTTTATGACGACGCAGCTTCCCTGGAGGAAAAGATTACCATTGTTGCAAAGGAAATATATGGCGCAGGGGGAGTAAACATAACCGCGGCGGCCAGGAAACAGCTGCAAAAGCTTACGGAATTGGGTTTTGGGGGAATGCCTGTGTGCATGGCAAAGAACCAGTATTCCCTGTCGGATAACCCGGCGCTTCTGGGAAGGCCGGAAGGGTTTGAGCTAAATGTCAGGGAGGCATATGTCTCGGCAGGGGCAGGTTTTGTGGTGGTTTTGACCGGGGATGTGATGACAATGCCGGGACTGCCGAAGCAGCCTGCGGCATTTCGGATCGATGTAGATGACAAAGGTGCGATAACAGGCCTGTTTTAAGGGTTTCCCACAAGAGAAAAGAGGCGCAAGCTATGAAGTGTCCCAACTGTGGAGCGGAAATGGCAGACGAAACTCTGTATTGTGAGCATTGTGGTGAAGATATCCATATTGTCCCTGACTTTGACCCGGAATTGGAGCAGGGCATAGAACTTACGATCAGCGGTATGCTGGAGGATATCAACGGACAGGAGGAAGCGGAGGAGGAAGAACAGCCTCCAAGGCGGAGACTCTTCTGGAAGCTGTGGGCGGCATTTGGTGCAGCGTTTATTGGGACAGCCGTTGTGGTCAGTTTACTCATTTATTGTTATAATTCCCTCGAATGGCAGATTGAAAAGGGACAGAAATATGTGGAGAGACAGAATTACGACGGAGCCATTAACTGTTACAGCCGTGCATTGGAACTGGATGAAGACAATATAGAATTGAAGTTCAGTCTGGCAGAGGTATATTTTTTAAAAAATAATAAAATTGAATATGAGTATCTTTTGCGTGAGATTGCCAGGGATCCTGGTGCGGACGGGGAGCAGCTTGAACGGGCTTACGGAAAGCTGATTGCCATATACAGTGCCAGAGAGGACTACCAGACCATCAACGACCTGTTGCTTGCCAGTGAAAATGCCAGCCTGATATCCACTTATCAAAAGTATTTGGCACGCCCACCGGAATTCAGCATCAAACCAGGTTATTATACAGCTGTGCAGCCGCTGAAACTGTCTGCTTTCGGCAGCGGCAAAATCTATTATACACTGGATGGCAGTGAACCCAGTGGGGAAAGCACACAATATACGGCGCCAATCATTCTCGAAGATGGGGACTATGTCGTAAAGGCGCTTTTTATCAATGACAATGGGATTATCAGTGAGTCCATTTCAGGGGAATTTCATGTAGAGATAGATGAGATACCTGCCCCGGAGGTCAACCTGTACAGCGGGGACTACAATTTTCCCACTAATATAGAAGTCCTGAACGATGTGGAGGAGGTCTACTATACGACAGACGGCTCAGACCCTACATATGCGTCGCAGATTTATTCGGGCCCCATTCCCCTGCCGTTGGGCAAAAGCAATTTTAAGTTCGCAAGGATTGAGAACGGCATCACCGGCAATGTGACGGAGCGCACATACCAATTGGTCATGAATACGGACTATACGCCGCAGCAGGCGGTAGATTCCATCATGCAATACGCCATGAGCATCGGAAAAGTATACGATGGGGACGGGCATTTTGACGAATCCGGCGACCGGTATCAGTATGAGTATCAGTACGTGACAAATATTAACCGGGTGGATGACTTTTATGTGATTTCGGAAATTTACTGTGGTGCGGACGGCAGCCTTGCGAAAACAGGCAATCATTTTGCGGTAAACGCATACACAGGCGCAATGTTCAAGCTCCAGCAGGACCGTTATGAGAGGCTGAGCCTGACAGAAATAGTAATAGAACAGCCAGTAGTGGATGAAGATGATTCCGACGAGGAATAGAGAGGTGGAAAAGGAATGTACAGGATTGTAAAAAAGAGTGAGCTTACCACAAACATTTATCTGATGGAAGTGGAGGCGCCAAGAGTGGCGAAGAGATGTATGCCGGGGCAGTTTGTCATTGTAAGGATGGATGAGGAAGGGGAGAGGATTCCCCTGACCATCTGCGATTACGACAGGGAAAAAGGAACCATCACCATTGTATTCCAGTGCGTCGGCGCGGGGACAAAACTGATGGCGGACTTGAAGGAGGGAGATTCCTTCCATGACTTTGTGGGGCCACTGGGATGTCCCTCGGAGTTGGTAAACGAGGATGGGGAGAGCCTGAAGAAAAAGAAGATCCTGTTTGTGGCAGGGGGAGTGGGAACCGCCCCCGTGTACCCTCAGGTAAAGTGGCTTCATGAAAACGGCGTTGCAGCGGATGTGATCGTGGGAAGCAAGACGAAAGACCTGCTGATCCTGGAGAAGGAGATGGAGGCGGTTGCAGGGAATCTTTATGTGACTACTGATGACGGCTCCTACGGCAGAAGCGGTATGGTGACACAGACAATAAAGGATCTGGTAGCGGAGGGGAAGCAGTATGATGTATGTATTGCTATCGGCCCCATGATCATGATGAAATTTGTGTGCCTGCTGACCAAGGAGCTGAATATCCCGACTGTTGTGAGCCTGAATCCGATTATGGTGGATGGCACGGGAATGTGCGGTGCATGCCGTGTGACGGTGAACGGCCAGGTGAAGTTTGCCTGTGTGGACGGCCCCGAATTCGATGGCCACGGTGTGAATTTTGACGAGGCCATGAGACGCCAGCAGATTTATAAGACGGCGGAAGGAAGAGCTATGCTTGCCCTGGAGGAGGGAGACACCCACCACGGCGGATGCGGGAACTGTGGAAATTGATTCCTGTGGGAAAACTGTCAGGCGGAGCTTTCATGTATAGGGAGGCATGTGCCCGTATACGGTTGGAAGAATTTAAGAATGGAGGAAGTCTATAAATGGATGTTTTGACGAAAATCCCTGTGAGAGAACAGGATGCAAAGGAGCGTGCCACTAATTTTGACGAGGTATGCCTGGGATATAACAAAGAAGAGGCAATGAATGAGGCTGCCAGATGTATTAACTGCAAGAATGCGCAGTGTGTCAAGGGTTGCCCTGTGGCTATTGATATCCCTGCTTTTATCGAGCAGGTGAAAAACGGTAATATCGGGGAGGCCTACCAGATCATCAGCAGATCCAGCGCGCTGCCCGCGGTATGCGGCCGTGTCTGCCCTCAGGAGAGCCAGTGTGAGGGAAAGTGTATCAGAGGAATTAAGGGAGACCCTGTCTCTATCGGCAAGCTGGAGAGATTTGTGGCTGACTGGGCCAGGGAGAATCATATAATGCCGGAGGGCGCCGTGGAAAAGAAAGGGAAAAGCGTTGCGGTGATCGGATCCGGCCCTGCGGGACTGACCTGTGCCGGCGACCTGGCAAAAATGGGGTATGACGTGACTATTTTTGAGGCGCTGCATGAACCCGGTGGGGTCCTGGTGTACGGTATCCCTGAGTTCCGTCTGCCCAAACAGGATGTGGTGGCAAAGGAAATAGAAAACGTAAAGGCCCTGGGCGTAAAGATTGAAACAAATGTGGTGGTGGGCAAGGCCGTTACCATCGACGAATTGATAGAGGAAGAGGGGTTTGAAGCTGTGTTTATCGGTTCCGGGGCAGGCCTTCCCAAGTTCATGGGAATCCCCGGTGAGAATTCCAACGGTGTGTTCTCTGCCAATGAGTACCTGACCAGGAGCAATCTGATGAAGGCTTTTGACGGGAATTCCAATACCCCTATTATGCAGAGCAGGAAGGTTGCCGTGGTTGGAGGCGGCAATGTGGCCATGGATGCGGCCAGGACGGCGCTTCGTCTGGGGGCGGAGGTCCATATTGTATACCGCAGGAGCGAGGAGGAGCTTCCCGCCAGAGTGGAGGAAGTTCATCATGCCAAGGAAGAAGGGATCATCTTCGACCTGTTGACCAATCCCGTGGAGATCCTTGCGGACGATAAGGGCTGGGTCACCGGAATGAAGTGCATCCGCATGGAGCTGGGTGAGCCGGATGCTTCCGGCAGGCGCCGCCCTGTGGAGATTCCCGGCTCTGAGTTTGTAATGGAGCTGGATACGGTGATCATGTCCCTGGGGACTTCACCCAATCCTCTGATCTCTTCCACTACGGAAGGGTTGGAGACCAATAAGTGGAAATGTATTGTTGCGGCAGAGGAGAACGGCAAGACTTCCAAAGAGGGTGTATATGCCGGCGGTGATGCCGTTACCGGGGCGGCTACGGTGATTCTCGCTATGGGGGCGGGAAAAGCAGCTGCAAAAGGAATTGACGAGTATCTGAGCGCCCGGATGTGATTACCGGGAATGGCAAGACAGCACATTGCAGGATACTGTGTTGCCATATAAGATATTTAGGTACTGATGATGGGGATGCCGCAGCAGCGGCAGAAAGGAAGTACTCCGGTAAAAGATTTGCATGCAGCAGTGCGGCTCACAGAAACGTAGTATCTTATGGATGACGGCGGAACCGTTTCTTTGAGATATTGGATCGGAAGCCGATGGCTTGCTGCGATGAAAAGCCTGCAGGATAAATGGGGAAAAGGCTTACCGGAAGTGCTCCTTTGGAGAAAGAAGGTAATTTTATGCCATGGTGTCCGAAGTGTAAAAGCGAGTATCGGGAGGGTTTTACGGTCTGTGCCGACTGCGGCTGCGAACTGGTGGAAGAAGAGCAGCTTGAGGAGCGCGTGACACTGACGTTTGGTGACGAAGACCAGATGAAGACGTTGGCAGCTTTTCTGCTAAGCAACCAGATCCAGGGAGTGGAGCTGAGGCGTGATGAAAATGACGGCCTTTGTGAGATCCTGGTGGACCGGAAGAGCAAGCAGAAAGCCTTGGGTGTGATGCAAATTTTTCTGGTGCAGGAAAACCGCAGGGCGGAGGATGCACGCAGGAACGGGGGAGAACCCTTTGACGGTGAGGAGGCGGAAGAACGGCTGAGAGAGGCTGCCGCTGCCCGAAGAGCCTTTGGGAGCAGCTCCCTGTATCAGGACAGTTCCCAGCGCGCAGACGAAAACAGATCCTCTGCATGGGTGCTGCTGATCCTGGGAATCCTGGGGTCAGTAGTGGTGGTGCTGGGAGTTCTGGGAATCCTTCCCCTGAACCTGGGAAATCCGTATCTGTTTTATGGTGTCATGGGTGCGGTTTTTGTTCTGTTTGTGGTAGCGGGCATAGTTTCTATGAAAAATGCCAAGATATTTGCCGGAAAGGCGGAGTCGGAGAATTCCCTGCGGAGTACCATGCTGGATTGGTGCCGCCAAAATTTTGACGGGCAGGAGATAGACCAGGAGCTTGGGATTGGCGACGAATCCGAAGAGATACGTTATTTTAACCGCACTACATACCTTCGGGACAGGCTGAACCACCAGTTTGTAAATCTGGATCAGGATTTTTTGGGGCAGTTTATAGACGACCAGGTGTACGCTATGGTGTTTCATGAACAGGATGAAGAAAATATAAGGAAGACTTCATAAAACAGGGCGTGAGATGAGAGTTACTATTATTTGCGTGGGGAAACTGAAGGAAGGATTTTACAGGGAAGCCGTTGCGGAATATGCCAAACGGCTTTCCCGGTATTGCAGGCTGGAGATTGTCGAGGTTGCCGACGAGAAGACCCCTGACGGGGTCTCGGTTTTGATGGCAGAACAGATTAAGGAAAAAGAGGCGAGGCGCGTCCTGGAGAAGATCCGGGATGGCGCCTTTGTTTGTACTTTGGAAATCGGCGGAAAAAAGTTTTCTTCGGAAGGGTTTTCCGGGTGGATGGAAAAGCTTACCGTAAACGGCGTCAGCCATATCACATTTGTCATTGGAGGGTCGCTGGGTTTGCATGAATCCGTGCGGGAACGTGCCAATGCGGCGCTTAGTTTTTCGGATATGACCTTCCCGCACCAGCTTATGCGTGTGATCCTGGCGGAGCAGGTTTACAGGGCATTTTGCATTATGAACGGGACACCGTACCATAAGTAAAAGCGGCAGGGCAAAAGTCGCTTATCCGAGAAGAGCAGTGCAGGAATGGGGATTAGATTGAAAAATAAGTCTGATGACTTTATTTTTCAATCGGCAATTTGAGTCAGAGCCTCAAATATGCCCTGATCGCAGATGAGAAATCGCCTGCGCGAATTTCTCATCGCGTGTCATCGCAGTAAACTGCTCTGACATGGAGGATTAGATTGAAAAATAAGTCTGATGACTTTATTTTTCAATCGGCAATTTGAGTCAGAGCCTCAAATATGCCCTGATCGCAGATGAGAAATCGCCTGCGCGAATTTCTCATCGCGTGTCATCGCAGTAAACTGCTCTGACATGGAGGATTAGATTGAAAAATAAGTCTGATGACTTTATTTTTCAATCGGCAATTTGAGTCAGAGCCTCAAATATGCCCTGATCGCAGATGAGAAATCGCCTGCGCGAATTTCTCATCGCGTGTCATCGCAGTAAACTGCTCTGACATGGAGGATCAGTGTGAAAAATCTTCTGCCAAAATGTTTGTCACACAGACAGGATATAGTTGTCTAATTAAGCAGGAGGTAAAATCATGAATAAAAAAACGAATGAAGAATTGCAGGCTTTGGTGGGGCAAGCTACGGCAGGGGATAAAAGGGCCCTGGAAACGCTTGTGGCATGTACCCAGGACAGTGTATTCAACTTATCGCTGCGGATGTTGGGCACATTTGCAGATGCAGAAGATGCCACCCAGGACATCTTATTGAAAATGATCACGCACTTGTCCTCTTTCAGAGGAGACAGCTCATTTACAACATGGGTATTCAGCATTGCGGCTAACCATTTGAAAAACTATAAGAAGCATATGTTTGCCCGCTATCCGCTGACTTTTGAGTATTATGGAAATGACATTGAAAATGGGGAAGTACAAAACATACCGGATCTGACGCAGAATGTGGAAAAGGAGATTTTAGCGGAAGAGCTGAAAATGTCCTGCACTAATGTGATGCTGCAATGTCTGGATGTGGAAAGCAGATGTATTTTTATATTAGGTACAATGTTTAAGATTGACAGCCGTATTGCAGGAGAGATTTTGCAAATGACGCCGGAAGCGTATCGCCAGCGGCTGTGCCGGATACGCAAAAAAGTAGCGGATTTCCTGGGACAGTATTGCGGTGAATATGGCAGTGGCAGATGTAAATGTAAGGACAGAGTGAACTATGCAATACAGAACCATCGAATAGACCCCCTGCGGCAGGATTATATGACTGCTGCGGAAATCCCCATTCAGACCATAATAGATGTAAAAAATGCCATGGAAGATATTGACGATCTATCACAGGACTTTTCGTTCTGTAAACCATACCAGGCGCCCGAACGCACAAGGCATTTGATACAGGAATTTTTAGATTCCACGCAGCTTTCCATAATCCAGCAATTGTAAAGGAGACGACAGATTATGAATACACAGTTGATCATTGATTATTTATCCGCATTGAGCATGAATAATAACCGTGAATGGTATCATGCGAATAAGGACGGATATAAAAATGCAAACGCAGAGTTTGAGCAATTGATACAGGCATTAATACTGGAAATCGGAAAATTTGACAGCAGCATTTTACATAACGCCCCGAAGGACCTTACATTTAAGATTGTCAGGGATACCCGTTTCAGCCATGACAAGTCGCCTTATAATCCTGCGTTCCGTGCCCATATCTCTTCTGAGGGCAAGCTGCCGGTTCCGGTGGGGTACTATCTTATGATAAAACCGGGAGATCAATCCTTTTTAGGCGGCGGACTGTTTGCGGACATGTTTAAGGATGCAACGCTGATGATACGGGATTATATTGCCCGGAATGGCGAGGAATGGGAAAAAATCATACATGAGCCGGAGTTTGAAAAATATTTTACTGTACGGGGGACGGCATTAAAGAATGTCCCCGGGGGATATGAAAAAGAGCATCCTCAGGCGGAATATTTAAAGTTTAAGAGCTGGTATCTGGAATACCCGTTGAAAGATGAAGAACTGAGAGACCCGGAAGTGTTTGTTGCAAAGGCAGTGGAGCTTTTTCGAATCATGAAGCCTTTTAATGATTATCTCAATAGAGCGCTGGCAGGTTTCCGGATGCCCACGCGGTAACAGAAGAGCCAACATGTTCATTCGGCTGAAAGAGGGGTAGGAGGGGATAGGCTGTATATAAGGCAAAACGGGAAAAATGACAAAGTCCGGGAAAAGGAGAGCCGATGGGTATATGTGCCCTTTGACGGATGGAATGAATATCCCGAAGTAAAAGACATGATGGCTATATGTAAATATTGGCATGAAAAACCGAATAACGAAAGAAGAACAAAACCTGAGCCGGAAAATAGATTCCTGTGCTTGAATTCACACCGTTTTGATAGTATAATTTTAAAGTAAAGTGTTATGGCGTAGAGTGTGGCTGTAAATCAAATCCTTGTGGAAAGCATTTACAACCACGTCCCAGTACGGAAAAAATCAAGGAGGTGGGAATCAATTATGATTACCTGGAAAAATCTGGATACTGTTTCCGCATATCAGGAGCTACAGAAGAAGGCGCCTGTAAATCTTGTGGAGGCAATGGCCGGGGAGAACGGCGCGGACCGTGTGAAGAAATACAGCGTTCCCATGGCAGCAGGACTTGCATTAAATTACGCCGCAAAGCAGGTGGATGACGAGATTTTGGCAGCTCTCGCCAAGTTGGCGGAAGAGACACAGCTTGCGGAGAAATTTGAGGCTCTCTACAATGGTGAGGTGATCAATACCGGAGAAAAGCGTATGGTGCTTCACCATATGACCCGTGGACAGCTGGGTGAGGCGGTTGTGGCTGACGGTGTGGACAAGCGCAGCTTTTATGCCCAACAGCAGCAAAAGATTGCGGATCTGGCAAACAAAGTACATAACGGTGAGATCACAAATGCGGCAGGCGAAAAGTTTACCACAGTTGTGCAGATTGGCATTGGAGGAAGTGACTTAGGCCCTCGTGCAATGTACTTGGCGTTGGAAAACTGGGCAAAAGTGAACAATACTTTTAAGATGGAAGCGAAATTCATCAGCAACGTGGATCCTGACGATGCCGCTGCTGTATTGAATACTATTGATGTGGCCCACTCCCTGTTTGTTTTGGTATCCAAATCCGGCACCACTCTGGAGACACTGACCAATGAGTCTTTTGTGAAGGATGCGTTAAAGAACGCAGGACTGGATGCTTCCAAGCATATGATCGCGGTTACCAGCGAAACCTCGCCTTTGGCGAAGAGCGACGATTATCTGGCAGCATTCTTTATGGATGATTATATCGGCGGCCGGTTCTCCTCCACATCAGGCGTGGGCGGGGCGGTATTGTCCCTGGCCTTTGGCCCCGAAGTGTTTGCCAGGTTCCTTGAAGGTGCGGCAGAAGAGGATAAGCTGGCACAGAACAAAGATATGCTTGCCAACCCCGCCATGCTGGATGCCATGATCGGAGTATATGAGAGGAATGTCCTTGGTTACCGGAATACGGCTGTGCTGCCTTATTCCCAGGCGCTGAGCCGTTTCCCCGCGCACTTGCAGCAGCTTGATATGGAATCCAACGGAAAGTCTGTAAACCGTTTTGGCGAGCCTGTAAATTATTCCACAGGCCCTGTGATCTTCGGCGAACCGGGCACCAACGGACAGCATTCCTTCTATCAGCTGCTCCATCAGGGAACGGATATCGTTCCCCTGCAGTTTGTTGGTTTCCAGAATAATCAAATGGGCAGGGATGTTGTGATCCAGGACAGCACAAGCCAGCAGAAGCTCTGTGCCAATGTTGCAGCACAGATTGTTGCGTTTGCCTGCGGCAAGGCTGACGAGAACCGGAATAAGAACTTTGAAGGCGGCCGCCCTTCCAGCATCATTACCGGTAAGCAGCTGACTCCTGAAGCTTTGGGAGCGCTTCTGTCCCACTTTGAGAATAAGGTGATGTTCCAGGGATTTGTGTGGAATATCAACAGCTTTGACCAGGAAGGCGTACAGCTTGGCAAGGTTCTGGCGAAGAAGGTGCTGGCCCATGAAACGGACGGCGCGCTGAAAGCATACAGTGATTTGCTGAATATTTAGCAGACTGAATCATGGCATAATGTTGACGCAGAAGAGATCTGTCTGAAGGGTTACATAGAATCAACATTTGGCAAACCAGCTTGGAAAATAAGAAACGGTGGGTTGTCGCTTTGCGGGATGGAAATCCGGGAGGCGGCAGCCCTTTCTTTTAGATCCTGCAGGAGGGATGGAACCGGTCCTATGATGCAATGGAAGAAGATATGGCTGAGCTGTGGTGTGAAAGGGATATCATTTGAACAGAAACTATTTCAGGCATAAAACAAAATTGATTTTCCGTGTGGCGGCAGTTATGGCGGTCGTTTATTTCTGTCTGTGCATTTCCATGGGGTTTACCCTTCGCAGCAGTTCTTTTACGGAAGGGGACTGCAGGCTGTATTATCTTGTGAATGCGGACGGTATGAAGGGACTGGGGCACAGCTTATTGTTGCTTGTGGATGAGGGCGGATGCGGGACGGTCCTCAGCTTTAACGGAATGCAGAGAACTCTGGGAGAAAGCCTTCTGGGGAAAAGCGGTGTGGGTAAGCTGAGCATGGGGGCCATGACGAAGGAGGAGGTTGAAGTTTTCTTTCAGACGGGGGATCTGGAGCTGGAAGGGGACCAGCTGAAGGATAACTATGATGCGGCTTTGTACCGGCCGATTACATTGGAAGAATATGAGGCCATATTGGAACAGGCTGCTCCCTACATAGCGGCGGAAGAACAGTTTTCGGATCTATATGGGAAGTGGGCCATGGAGGCGGACCCAGGCCGAAAAGAAGAATACAGGCAGGCTATGGAGCAGTTGGGACAGGATGGGAACCTGCCCTTATATCAAATCTATACCAACAATTGCGACAGTGTGGCCAGAACGCTGATCTCTGCGGCAGATCCGGCCATGCAAGAATATATGTGCCATGCATGGCGCGTGACACCCAACGGAAATTGGAAAGCCTTTGGCAAACAGGCCGGAGACTGGGGTGTCATGACCCTGGGAGAACAGACCCTGTGGGAAAGGATTTTAATGTTTTTTATGATTTTCTGATGCCTACTCTGATTTGGCGCTGCAGGACCAAGGTTTTTTCTGTTTCCTGCGCCCATGTTTCGTGTTTTGCAATGTCTGATGCAGCAGATATTCCATTACTTTGCTGTTGGGTGGGATCCTGAAAGATTTGATGCTCCGGCGGCTGGTAAGTAAACAGGACAAAGCAGGTAAATAATATGCACATTAGGGCACAGAGCAAAAAGGTGTAAGGTTTCAGCCTGCAGGATAAAGTCAGCCTGTAGGAGAGCAGGAATGCAATCAGCACACTCAGGATGAACGTCCCTATATCCAGAACAAAGCTGTTTTTGCCCAGAACGGAAGTATAAGCATAGTAAAAAGCCGGGATGAGCCAGGTGCCGGACAGGGTTCCGAAGGAGAATGCGGAGACAATGCAGGGATATTCCGCCCTGAACCGGAGTACCATAAACAAGGAGCAGATGAGCATCGGGAAGAATAGTAATTTCATATGCTCCCAGACGGATTCGCTGACTGGTGTGAAAAATCCCACTATATGGTTTTTTCCGGTCCAGCCATACACAAAGTGGGCAAGGGAACCTGTGATTAATACGGCTATGGCCGCGATGATTGTGAAGAGCTTCAGATGTTTCGTGTTCTTTTCCATACGTTTCCATACCTTTCTCGGGGGAATGTTTTCCATTTCGTTTTATTCATACCATGGATTTTGTACCGCTGCCTGCACGGATACCTGGTTCCTGCCGCAAGGGGCATATGACATAACTTTTCTGGGGCCATTGTGATCAGCTGTGCTGCGGGATTGATATCCCGCGCATCAAGACAAGCGTTGTTTTGCGGTGGCCATGGGCAGCCGGCAACGGCATTTTCCCAAATACGTTCTGGGAAAAGTATATGAAGCAGGGATAGTAATATACATTTTTGCCGGGAAAAACAGGGTTGACATTGAGAAACGGGACCATGCACCACACCGGTGGCATTGCACGCCGAAGACAATGAAGGATATCTGTTTATGAAATAAGCGGATTGACAAAAGATACAATGCTGATACAAGCAGGAAAAAAGCAGGATACATATGGCTGATAGGATAATCTCGTAAAAAAGATATTTGCGCCGCCGGGTATTTTCAGACATGCCCTGGCACACCGCAATGAGGTAGTGTCAAGTAGGCTATGAAAAAACAGGGCCGAAAAAATAGGCTCAAACG
>CANRWO010000054.1 GCA_947643615.1 uncultured Lachnospiraceae bacterium | reverse complement strand
CAGGCGATTTCTCATCTGCGATCAGGGCATATTTGAGGCTCTGACTCAAATTGCCCCCCATGCCGCCTTTGGGCGGCCCAAATAGAAATGAAAATTTTTGCGGCACAGGAAAATCCATGTGGCAATAAATCCTGCGCTTAATCCATTTCTGCCTGTGTAATTTCGTTCTTTCTCCTGTCAAGATATCCCTGGAGTATAAAAACCGCCGCGATCATATCCACAAAATCCTTGCGGTTCTCCCTGCGGACCCCCGCTTCCATCATAGTCCTGTCCGCCGCCACGGTAGTCAGCCTCTCGTCCCAAAGCATTACGGGCAGGCCTGTCCTGCGTTCCAGCTTCTCTTTAAATTCATTTGTCAGTTCTACACGGATGCCTTCCGTACCGTTCATATGCTTGGGAAACCCAAGGACAATCTCATTGACATCATATTCCAGGATCAGCTCTTCAATCCTTGCAAGCGTTTTGCGCAGCTTATTCTCCTCCTTGCGGCGGATGATCTCAATGCCCTGCGCCGTCACAAGCAGGCTGTCGCTGATGGCAACGCCTACCGTCTTTGAACCAAAATCCAGACCCATGATCCGCATAGAAATTTCTCCTGTCCCTGGCAATTATTTCCAATCTTTCGCATGAATATACTCTGTCAGCAGTTCTTCCACCAATTCGTCGCGTTCCACCTTCATAATCAGGCTGCGGGCATTCTTGTGGCTGGTGATATAGGTCGGGTCTCCGCTCATAATATATCCTACGATCTGATTGACCGGATTGTACCCCTTTTCAGTCAAGGCTTCGTATACGGTAGACAATACCACCCTTACCCCGGTCTCAGGTTCTGTCTCTACTTTAAAGTACTGTGTATTTCCTAAGTCCTGCATATCGCCCTCATTCTCCCGTCGCAAAATACTCTACTTTTTTTATCTTACCTCATTTGTATTCAAAATTCAAGTTATAGATTTCACGGATAGATTCTTAACGGCTCTGCCTGGACATTAAAATTTCTTCTGTCAGCAGGCCTTCAAAACATACCTTTACCGTTTCATTGGTTTGCATTGCCGGCGTTTTTTCCACTGCAGCCTTCACGTAATCCCCCGTATGGCCAATCAGATAAGCCGCCCCGCCTATTTCTTTCTCCTCCTCCAAAAGCACTTCCGCTTCACTGCCTATGTAATATTTCCGGAATTCGGCCGACTGCCGTTTTTCCATTGCAAGCAGCACATTGCTGCGCCGCGCCTTGGTCTGTTCGGAAACCTGTCCCGGCATGGATGCCGCCGCCGTCCCTTCCCGCCTGGAATATTTGAATATATGCATCTCATAAAAACACACTTTTTCCAGAAATCTTTCCGTTTCCGTGAACTCCTCTTCCGTCTCTCCCGGAAACCCTACGATAATGTCTGTGGTAATGGCCGGATGCCGGAAATATTTTCTCAGACGCTCCACTCCGGTATAGTATTCCCCCGTGGTGTAATGTCTATTCATTCTTTTCAGCACCGCGTCGCTTCCGCTTTGGAGGGAAAGGTGGAAGTGGGGACAGAGCTTCGGAAGCAGGCTAAGCCTCTTTACCGCCTCCTCAGTCATGATCCGGGGTTCCAGGGAGCCTAATCGTATTCTTTCCAATCCCTCTATCCCATGTATCTGTTCCACCAGGCCGATGAGGCCGCTTTCCCCCGAATATGGCTTTTTCCCCTCAAAGTCTATGCCGTAAGAGCTGATATGGATGCCTGTCAGCACTACTTCTTTAAACCCCGCCCCCACAAGGCCTTGAACTTCTTTTATGACGGCCTCCGGCTTCCTGCTCCGAACCCTGCCTCTGGCATAGGGGATGGCACAGTATGAGCAAAACTGGTTGCAGCCGTCCTGTATCTTAATATAGGCCCTGGTGTGTTCTGCCGTCTGCTTCAGCCTGACTTCCTCATACTCGCCCGTATGGCCTATGTCCAATACCGTAGTTCCGTGGAGCGTCTTATCCTGCCAGGAAGCATGGGGCGGTGCAGCCTCCGATTGCCCCGGGGCACAGGGGGACTTGTCCCTCTCCTCCAGAAATTCCTCCAGGATCACGGCAATATCCTTTTTCCGGTTATTGCCAATGGCAAGGTCGATGCTGCCGTCTTTCTCAATGGATTCCCGTCCCGTCTGCACATAGCACCCCACCGCCACCACAATGGCGTCCGGGTTAAGCTGCTTTGCCCTGTGCAGCATTTGCCTGCTCTTTCTGTCTGCAATGTTGGTGACGGTACAGGTATTGACAATGTAAATGTCTGCTGCCTGATCAAAAGGCACAATTTTATATCCACTTTCTTGTAAAATTTGTTGCATTACATCCATTTCATAGGAATTGACTTTGCATCCGAGATTATGCAGTGCTATATTTTTCATGGGATTCCTCGCTTTTTTTGTACGGCTTTTTCCTTGACTTTTGTTTCTTTTACCCTTAATATGTAGACAAAGGTATGACAAAGACAAGGAGGTAACAAGCATGAAGACAGTTCAGATATCATTAAATTCCATTGACAAGGTCAAGTCCTTCGTAAACGATATTACCAAATTCGACTATGATTTTGATCTGGTATCCGGCAGGTATGTCATTGACGCTAAGTCTATCATGGGGATTTTCAGCCTGGATCTCTCCAAACCCATTGACCTGAATATCCATTCGGAAGATGGCACAGATGAGGTTCTGGAAGTTCTGAAACCCTATACCATATAAAGCCCATACGTATGGCATTAATGCACTGGCCAAAAGGCCTCAAAGGGAATCGTCTCTTTGAGGCCTTCTTTTTTCTCACGGCCGGTAACAATGGCCCCGGCCATACCGGCATAAACAAGCAAGAATCAAAAATCCGAAACCACGATCAATTCGTCTGTCTCCAATGCCGTCTTCACTAATTCCTCTATTTTCTCATCCAGGTTACGCTCATGGCGGCGGATCACGTTCAAATTAGGTTTTGTCACAGGGTGCTTCGCCACGAAAATAGTGCAGCAGTCCTCGAAAGGCTGGATGGAAGTTTCAAAGGCCCCTATTTTTTCCGACACTTCCACTATCTCCTGCTTATCAAAGCCGATCAGCGGCCGGTATACAGGCAGCTCACACACCTCGTTGGTAGCCATCAGTGAGTTCATGGTCTGGGATGCCACCTGGCCGATGCTCTCTCCGGTGATTAGGCCAAGGCATTCCGTTTCTTTTGCAATATGCTCCGCGATACGCATCATGTAACGGCGCATAATGATGGTCAGTTCCTCATGAGGGCACTTTTCATAAATATAGAGCTGGATATCCGTAAAATTGATTACGTGGAGATATATCGGCCCCGCATAACGTGACACAATCCTTGCCAGGTCTACCACCTTCTGTTTTGCCCTCTCGCTTGTGTAAGGCGGAGCATGAAAATACACGGCATCGATCTTCACTCCCCGCTTCGCAATCATATAACCCGCAACGGGCGAATCGATGCCCCCCGACAGCAGAAGCATCGCTTTCCCGCCTGTGCCCACCGGCATTCCGCCAGGCCCGGGTATGGTCTTGGAATAAATATATATCTTTTCACGGATCTCAATGTTTAACAAAATATCCGGATCGTGGACGTCTACCCTCATCTCGGGATAAGCGTTCAGCAGGGTTTCCCCCAAATCCATATTGATCTCCATGGATTCTTTGGGATAATTTTTCCGGGCGCGCCTTGCATGTACCTTGAATGTCTTATGGCGGTCAGGATATACGTCTGCCACATAAGAGACAACCGTATCACATAATTTTTCAAATCCCTCGTCCTCCACATACACTACCGGGCAGATACCAGAGATGCCGAAAACATGCCGCAGCTGCTCCACTGCCTCGTCATAGTCAAAATCACCCTCCGCATCCACGTAAATGCGTCCCTGGGTCTTGTGGATCAAAAATTTCCCTTCGCATTTTTTCAGCGCATATTTCATCTGGTGAATCAGCGCATCCTCAAACAGGTGCCTGTTGCGTCCTTTAATGCCGATCTCGGCATATTTTATCAAAAATGCGGTAAATTTCATCTCTTATCCATACCTTTCTTCCCCGACATAACGTTTGCCTACACATACCGTTCCGCAAAGCATGCCGCTTCCCTGTCAATGCCTGGCGTATTTTCTCAACATTGGAATTTTATCATACAATGCCTGCAATGTATAGTACAATTCTTCCTCCGTAGTATAAACGGAAAAGCTGAACCGGATGGTGGACTCCAGCCGGGACTTATCTGCGCCGATTGCCTTCAGGGTGGCGGAAGGCTGCGGCTTACGGGCAGCGCAGGCGCTTCCTGCGGAAACATAAATCTCCTTCTCCTCCAAAGCATGGAGCAGCACCTCGCTGCGCACTCCCGCAAAAGTAACGCTGACAATATGGGGCGCCGTGCCTTCCCCGTAAGGTTTCCCCGGGAACAGTCCGTTAACGGTGGCTCCGTCAATCTTCCTGACTCCGTCCATAAAATATTTTTTACAGTGGTATAAATGCTCCATATCCTCGTCGAAGTGCTGATAGAGAAGCTCCGCCGCTTTAGCCAGTCCCGCCGCGCCTGGAACATTATCCGTGCCGGAACGCAGATTATACTGCTGCCCGCCGCCGTGGAAAAGAGGCTGCATTTTTACCTTCTCGCCCAAGTACAGCACCCCCACCCCTTTAGGCCCGTGAATTTTATGGCCGCTGACGGACAGAAGGTCTATCCCCATGCGTTTCGGGTAAATTTTCGACTTCCCAAAACCCTGCACCGCGTCCACGTGGAACAGCGTATTCGGACTCATCCTCTTGATCAGTGCGCCTGCTTCCGCAACAGGCTGGAGGGAGCCGATCTCGTTGTTCGTATGCATAATGGATACCAGGATGGTATCCTGTGTCATAGCGCGCTGCAAGTCCTCCAGAGAAATCTGCCCGTAACCGTTTACCGGCAGATAAGTCACACGAAATCCCTGGCTTTCCAGATAGTGCATGGTCTGCTGAACCGCAGGATGCTCGATCTGTGTGGTGATCAGATGGTTTCCCCGTCTCTTATTTGCAATGGCACAGCCTGTCAATGCCATGTTATCGGATTCTGTGCCCCCGGAGGTGAAGAGGATCTCCTTCTCATTCACCTTCAGGATACGCGCCATTGTTTCCTTTGCATATCGCAGATAATTCTCTGCATGCACACCTTTCATGTGAAGGCTGGAAGGGTTCCCGTAATCTTCGCACATTATCTTTGTCATCAATTCCGCTACTTCCGGGAACACCCGTGTGGTGGCGGAATTGTCCAAATACGCTTCCATTCAATTTCCCCCTTTTACTACTCAACAAAATCTTTCGGTGATATCATTATATGCAAAAAGAGCTGTCTCTGACATACCCTCAGCCGTCAGATTTCCAGACGGTACATGATCCATGACAGCACCGTCATACCTGCCGTCTCGGTGCGGAGGATCCTCTTTCCCAAAGTCACCGGCATCACTCCGCTTTCTTTTGCCAGCCGGATCTCCTCTTCCTCAAAGCCTCCCTCGGGCCCGATAAAGAGGGCGATCTCCTGCCCTGCCACAATGCCTTCTATCAGTTCCCGGGTCCTTCCCATATCTTCCGCCAGCTCATAAGGAATCAGCTTAACCTCCATATCCGCCGCCAGCTTTACGGCCCGGGCAAAAGGCATGACCTCCGCCACTTCCGGTATGATCCCCCGCTTGCTCTGCTTCGCGGCAGTCTGGGCAATGGCCTGCCATCTGGCAACCTTGGATGCCGCTTTCTTTTCGTCCAGCTTTACCACACACCGCTTTGCCGCCACAGGGATAATGCGGAATACGCCAAGCTCCACCGCCTTCTGGACCACCGTTTCCATTTTGTCCGCCTTGGGGAGCGCCTGGAACAGGTACACCTTGGAGGGAAGCTCCACATTGTCCTCCTTCACAAAGCGGAGTCGGCACACCACTCTGTCTTCCTCAAAGGAGTCAATGGCACAGCGGTATTCCTTCCCGTCCCTGCCGTTGCTGACACTCAGCTCCTCACCGGGTTTCATGCGGAGGACGTTGCGGATATGGTTTACGTCTCCTCCCTGTATCGCAACGGTTTTATCAAACATATTGATTTGAGACGGATCCACAAAAAATTGATACATATATTCCCCTCACACTTTTTTAGCTGTGACACTGACCCACTCGCCCTGGTATGTCACTTCCACGATTTCAAGTCCCGCTGCCTCCACGGCATCCCGCACGGTCTGCTCCTTGTCGTCGATGATTCCGGATGTAATATAGATCCCGCCGGGTTTCAATTGGTTGACGATCACCGGAGTCAGAGGAACCAGCACATCCGCAAGGATATTTGCCACAACAATATCATAACAGCCGTAACCCACTTTATCCTGTACTTCTTTGTCCGTTATGATATTGCCTGTCATCATATCAAATTTGTCCCTGTCCACACCGTTGGCTTCACAGTTCTGCGCCACTGCCTCCACGGCGCACACATCCAGGTCAGTGCCCACTGCGTGCTTTGCACCGAACATTAAAGACAAGATCGCCAGGATCCCGCTGCCCGTCCCCACATCCAAAAGCTCCGTCTCGGAAGTAACATATTTCCGCAGCTGCCGGATACAGAGCTGGGTCGTCTCATGCATCCCTGTCCCAAATGCAGTGCCGGGATCAATGTGGAGGGTAAGCCTGTCCCGGTCGGAAGGCTTGATATCCTCCCAGGAAGGGATCACCAGGATATCATCGATATAAAACTGATGAAAATACTGTTTCCAGTTATTGATCCAGTCTATGTCCTCCGTCTCATCTACTGTAATAGTCCCCTCCCCAATATCGCAAAATAGTTTCAGGTCTTCCAGTTCTGCTTCCACTTTCTTCAATACGGTATCCGCATCCGTTGTTTCGCCCTGGATTTCCAGATTTCCGTCTTCTTTCTTCTCCACAAAAAAATTCAGGTACGCAATGCCGTCATCCTCCAGCCCGTCGGGAAGAATGTCCACAAACATCTGCTCCTTCTCCAATGCGGTCAGGGGTACTCTGTCCTCTATCTGGGCGCCTTCCAGCCCGATGTCATACAGGGTGCTGATAATGATATCCTCAGCCTCCGTAGTGGTTTTTATCCGAAATCTTACCCATTTCATATTCTTATATTCCTTTCTCCTGCCAAGTCTTCGGTCTCTTCACCGTCCGGCCCCCGGTCTGTTTGCCTGTCCTGCCCTCTCTGCCGTACCCAGTACTCGCACAACCCCAGCGCCATAAAAAGGAGCGGTGTGCTGAGGACCTGCTGGAAGCTGATCAGGGAATTGGCGCCATACATGGCAATGACCAATATCCCCAGGGGCAATTTCCTGTAACGTTTGACGCTTCCGGCATAAATGCCCGCAAGGGAAGCCGTCCCGAGGATTCCCAGGTTTACCAGCGTATTCAGCCACTCGTTATGGGCGTTGGCATATATGGTACCTGTCCAGAACCCTTCCGTGGGAGTCAGCTCCGATGCCGGCAGCGTAGAATAGATATAGTCGGCAAAGCAGTCCGGCCCTGCGCCAATCAATTTCTGGCGGAACCCTCCCTGCACAAACCCCTGCCATGCAAACCGCCATAAGCCGCCCCTGCCGCTGCCCCAGCCGTCGCCCCTTGGCATCCGCAGGGCATACAACGCTGCCGCTGCCACCACCGCCAGGCAGCCTGTGATCATCAGCGCCAAACCGGCCCTCCTGACCGCTGCCCGGGAAAGCTTCCCGAGCACTGCCGCCAGTACGAGAAACATCACCCCTACGGCCCACCAGCCGTTCCATGCCATCCTGTGCAGGCCGATACCGTCTGCAGGCACCGCAGCCATGGCTTCCGTTCCCAAAAACGTCACCACCTTTGCGTACCCTGCCATCACCAGGCACATCCCTGCCGCCATGGCAAGACCCCGGCGGAAGATCCCTTTATCTCCCAACCCGTACAGCAGGCTGATGCCAATGCAAACCGCCGCGATCACAGGCCCTGCATCACTGCCCTGGATGCACAAAAGGACCAACCCCATAACACTGACTACATAATGCAGAGACATTTCCAGCTTTCCCCCGGCCTTCAGATATGCCGCCACCGGAAAACCAAGCATGACACTGCAAAAACCGCAGAACCAGTTAATATTTCCGATAGTAGAGATCATATGGCTATATTCCCAGCTCTTATAAGTAAAAGGCTGCATCAGTCCCACCGGGTCGAAACCCAGGCGGTTGGCAAATGCGATCAGGAACATCACCGCAAGGGCGGCCTCCCCCACATAGAGCGGATATCTGCTCCCGTCATAAGACCGGGAGACAAAGAAATAGACCCCCACAAACATGAGCTGTGAGACCGCTCCCATATACCACTCCGAATATCCCAGCCAGGGAGTCCTGTAATAGGGACTGCAGAGCGCCGAGACCAACACCACCCCACCGTATGCCAACACACATATATCCGTTACGCCAAGCCTGGGAAAGCGCTTTTCCCCACCGATGACAGAGACGGCCGCCCGGATCAGCGAAACTGCCAGCCATGCCCCCAGGCAAATTATGGAAACATTGCGGAACAGCATATATTTGGTATCCCCCAGCTTCCAGTAAGTCCCCCCCGTATAGAGGGATAGGACTGCCGTCAGGAATATCAGGTATAAATTACACAGCATACCGGCAAAATCATTCATCCGTATACCTCCCTGCGCGCTGAATTCTTCCTATCAGTATACCTCTTTTTCCCCCGTTTGAGAAGCGTTTTCCAACAGGCACGGCAAAACACCGCAAAATCCGGCGATTCGGATCCTGCGGTGTAAAATCTGACATGCATTAAATTATTTCCAGAATTTCTTCTTTTTATTGTCTTTCGAGTCCTTTGCATCCTTCGGCTCATCGCCGCCCTGTCCCGAAGCGTTCTTAGCCGCATGGAGGGAATTTCCGGTCAGTTCGTCAAACTGGCGTAACAGCTCCTTTGCCTCATGGCTCAGCTTATCGGGAACCTGGACCACCAATGTCACATAGTGGTCGCCGCGGACATCCCTGTTCCTCCAGGAAGGAACGCCCTTGCCCTTCAGGCGGATCCTGGTATCGGTCTGGGTTCCCGCCTTCACATCATAAATGACTTTTCCGTCCACGGTGTCGATCAGAACCTCTCCCCCAAGGGAGGCCACCGCATAAGACATGGGAACAGTAGAATAAATATCCATGTCCTGCCTCTGGAAGATAGGATGCCGGCCTACAATGACTTCCACCAACACGTCTCCTCTGGGGCCACCGTTGATGCCGGGATCCCCCAGGCCGGGTTTGCGTACAGACTGGCCGTTGTCAATGCCGGCGGGAATATCCACAGAATACCGCTTCTTCATGGAAATATAACCCGATCCGTAGCATTCCGGGCATTTCTCCCTGATCACCTTACCGGTTCCCTGGCAATCCGGACAGATCTTCACGCTTCGGGTAACGCCGAAAAAGGCCGTTTCCGTAACCACAGTCTGGCCTTTGCCCCCACACCTTTTACAGGTCTCCGGGCTGGTCCCCGGCCTCGCCCCGGATCCGTTACAGGTCTTACAGGTCTCCTTGACCGTCAGCTCTATTTCCTTATTGCAGCCGAATACCGCCTCTTCAAAAGAAATCCGGACACTGGTGCGCAGATTGGCTCCTTTCATGGGGCCGTTGCTGTGAGCTCTGCTGCTCCTGCCACCACCGAAGAAGCTCCCGAAAATATCCCCAAAGAGATCTTCGAAATCCATACCACTGAAATCAAATCCGCCGGCTCCGCCTGCCCCGCCTTCAAAAGCGGCATGGCCAAACTGGTCGTACTGCTTCCTCTTGTCGGGGTCACTGAGTACAGCATACGCCTCAGAAGCTTCCTTGAACTTTTTCTCGGCCTCAGCGTCACCCGGATTCATATCCGGGTGATACTTCTTAGCCAGCATACGATATGCTTTTTTAATTGCAGCCTCATCTGCATTTTTCTCAACGCCAAGAACCTCGTAATAGTCCCTTTTCTGCTCTGCCATAACCATACCTCAAGTTTATTTTAAACTTCTCTGAAGTCTCCGTCAATCACATCATCATTTGCAGAAGAATCTGCTCCGCCCATGTCAGGGCCTGCCGCACCGCCCATGTCGGGGCCTGCGCCCTGGGCCTGCTGCATGTTCTCATACATTTTCGTGAAAAGTGTCTGTGCGCTGTTTGTAAGCTTTTCCTTTGCGGCTTTCAGCTCATCCAGCTCACTGTCGCTCATTTCCTGATCCTTAGTCCTCTCCAGAATGGCTTTCACGTCATCCAGGTCAGCCTGTACTGTGGCCTTATCGCTGTCTCCCAGCTTATCGCCCACTTCCTCCAGCGCTTTTTCCGTCTGGAATACAAAGGAATCCGCGTCATTCCTGGCCTCAATGGCCTCTTTCCGCTTCTTATCCTGTGCCTCGAACTCGGCAGCTTCCTTCACCGCTCTTTCAATATCCTCATCGGACATATTGGATCCTGCGGTAATAGTGATGTGCTGCTCCTTGCCGGTGCCCAGATCCTTTGCGGATACATTTACAATACCGTTTGCATCGATGTCAAAAGTAACTTCGATCTGGGGCATACCTCTTCTTGCAGGGGGGATACCGTCCAGACGGAATTGCCCAAGGGACTTATTGTCCTTCGCAAACTGTCTCTCTCCCTGTACCACATTGATATCTACGGCAGTCTGGTTATCCGTTGCGGTGGAGAAGATCTGGCTCTTCTTGGTGGGGATGGTAGTGTTCCTCTCGATCAGCTTGGTAGCTACACCGCCCATGGTCTCGATGGACAGGGACAGAGGAGTGACATCCAAAAGCAGGATATCGCCTGCACCCGCATCACCCGCAAGCTTTCCGCCCTGTACGGACGCGCCGATTGCCACACACTCGTCAGGGTTCAGGGATTTGCTGGGTTCCTTGCCGGTCAATGCCCTTACTTTGTCCTGTACGGCAGGGATTCTGGTTGAACCGCCTACCAGCAGTACCTGGCCCAGGTCCGCATTGGTCAGGCCTGCGTCCTTCATAGCGTTCTGCACAGGGATGGCAGTCCTATCAACCAGATCCCTTGTCAGTTCGTCGAACTGCGCACGGGTCAGGTTCATGTCAAAGTGCTTGGGGCCTTCCGCATTTGCAGTAATGAAAGGAAGGTTAATATTGGTGGTCATAGCGCTGGAAAGCTCTTTTTTCGCCTTCTCCGCCGCTTCCTTTAACCTCTGCATGGCCATCTTATCTCCGGAGAGGTCTATTCCCTCTGCCTTTTTGAACTCGGACAGCATCCACTGAATGACCTTATTGTCAAAATCGTCACCGCCCAGATGGGTATCGCCGTTGGTGGAAAGAACCTCGATGACACCGTCACCGATCTCGATGATGGAAACGTCAAAGGTACCGCCGCCAAGGTCGTATACCATGATGTTCTGTTCTTTCTCGTTATCCAGGCCGTATGCCAAAGCGGCTGCAGTAGGCTCGTTGATGATACGCTTTACTTCCAGGCCTGCAATCTTACCTGCGTCTTTGGTGGCCTGGCGCTGTGCATCATTGAAATATGCAGGAACCGTGATCACCGCATCCGCCACCTTCTCACCCAGATAGCTCTCTGCATCCGCTTTCAGCTTCTGCAGGATCATAGCGGAAATCTGCTGGGGAGAATATTTTTTCTCGTCAATCGTACGGCCGTTATCCGTACCCATGTCTCTCTTAATGGAAGCGATGGTCTTTTCTGCATTGGTAACTGCCTGACGCTTTGCAGGCTCACCTACCAGCCTTTCGCCGGTCTTTGTAAAAGCTACAACGGAAGGTGTTGTCCGGGCGCCTTCCGCGTTGGCGATAACGGTAGGCTTACCGCCTTCCATTACTGCCACACAGCTGTTTGTTGTGCCTAAGTCGATACCGATAATTTTACTCATTTTTATTCCTCCTCAATAATTGTTTTCTTTATATAGTGAAATGAAATCTTTCTTCCTTACTTGACCACGGAAACCATGGAATGCCTGACCACACTGTCGCGGTAGGTGTAACCCTTTTGAAGTTCCTGGGCAACCACACCGGATTCGTATTCCTCGCTCTCCGTCTGCATCACTGCGTTGTGGAGATTGGGGTCAAATTCCAGTCCCACTGCCTCTATTGGTTTCACGCCGATATTCTCCAGTTCCGTGAGAAGCTGCTTATAGACACGGTTCATCCCGTCCACAAAGGGATCTTCCTGTTTCTCTTCTGGGACCGTTGCCAACCCCCTCTCAAAATTATCCACAATGGGAAGGATTTTCTCGATCACACTCTTGGCACCGGTCTCAAACATGGCCTGCTTCTCTTTTTCGGAACGGTTGCGGAAATTCTCAAATTCGGCAAGCTGACGCTTTACCCTGTCTTCCAGCTGTGTGATCTGTTCCTTGTAGACATCCGACTTCTTATCCTGCTTCGCCTGCTTTTTGGCAGCTTTCTTCTCTGCCCTGCTCATAGGCGCCTCTTCCTCGGATGCCTCCCCGGCGCCCTCCTGCCGGGCATCCGCCTGGGCAGATCCTTCCTCCGTGTCATCGCCTGTGGCGGGACCTTCCTCTATTATCTCTTCCGCTGTCTCTTCTTCCGTGGATTCTACAGCTCTGGTTTCTTCCTTTTCCTGTTCTGTCATTTTTCCATCCCTTTCTCTGCGTTCTGTCTTCTATATATTATTTCTCATCGTCCTTGTAAAGCTCATCCAACTGTACCTGCAAAGATCTCAGAGTCCTGACAACCTTGTCATAATCCATTCTCTTGGGGCCTACAATGCCTATCGTCCCCTTCATGCCGCCTCCCAATTCATAGGTGGCAGTGACCACGCTGCAGTCCTTCATGCTCTGCACCGGACTTTCGGATCCGATATAGACCTGAATCCCCGTGTTTTCACCCTCCTCGGCATTGTCCTGCAAAAGAGTCCCCAACAGTTGCTTTTCTTCAAAAGCATTAATAAGCTCACTGGCCTTCTGGTGGTCCGCCAGCTCCGGGTACCGCAGGATATTATTGGTGCCGCTGGTATAAATCTCCAAATCCTCCTCTGCCCTTATGGCCTCTGCCACAGCGTCGATCACTTCACTCACGATGTCGCTGTGGATACCCGCCTGCTGTTTCATGACAGAGATCATTGCCAGGTTTATTTCATCAATGGAAAGGCCGTTTAAATGGGTATTCAGCAGAATATTCAATTTTAATAGCGTCTCGTCGCTGATCTCGTCATTTACGGAGAGGATATTGTTCTTGATCACGTTTCCTTCTATGACAATCACCGCTAAAATCTGGTTGGCCTCCACCCTGGAGAGCTGAATGAACTTCAGCTTATTCCTCTTTGCCTGGGGGGCGGATATCATGGTGGCATACCGGGTGTTCTGGGCAAGGACTTTCGCCACCTGCTTCAGCAGCGTCTCCATCTTATCCTGGCGTTCCACCAGCATTTCCTTCATCTCTACGACTTCCCGTTCCTTCTCCTCCATCATGGTATCCACATAAAGCCGATACCCTTTATCGGAAGGGATTCTGCCCGCCGAGGTATGAGGTTGTAAAATATAACCCATCTCTTCCAGGTCAGCCATTTCATTCCGAATGGTAGCGGAGCTTAAATTCAGGTCGGTGTATTTGGAAATGGTCCTGCTGCCCACCGGCTCTCCTGTTTCCAGGTAATTGCGGATAACTGCCTGAAGGATTTTCTTCTTTCTGTCATCCAGTTCCATTTCTATACTCCCCCGCGCGCTTCAGCACATATACCGATTTTGATTTGAAAGTGTACTTCTTTCAAATTGATACCTCCTGCCTGCTCCGACCTTTCAAATTATTAGCACTCATCAGAAAAGAGTGCTAACATCCGCTAACCATAAAATATCACTTACCCCATATATTGTCAACCGATTTTCCCAAAAATAAATATAAAATAAATATAAAAAGATATTTCCAGTACAACGATGCAGATGATAAATCAGACAAGCCAAGGTGTCAGTTAATACTAATACAATGAAATAAGACCCTGGCGGGCCGACGCGGGACGCATGCCCCTATCGGTCTTACCTGGGTCTTATAAATAGCCGGAATTACCTGCCCGCTATGGATTAAATATAGAAGCTGCCTGTGAATTCCTTGTTCATCACATAATATACAGCATGTTCCTCAGGCTTTACGTACAATTCAACGCTTGCCAGATCCCCGACCTTCTGTTTCAGGTCGTACTTCCATACATCCTTAGCGATCTTCACTAATTCATCCTGTGTATAAGAATTGCCGCCGAACTGAAGATGAAGCTCACTCTTTAACTCTGCCTTCTTAGCCGTCGCTTTTCTTCCGCCTGCTGCCTTGCGGCCCACAGCCTTCTTTACCTCTTCTGCTTTCTTCTCTACCGTATTCTTTGCCTCTGCTGCCTTTTTCTCTACTGTCTTCTTTACGGCTGCCGCTTCGCTCTTAACAGCTTCTTTTTTCTCGGCCACTGCCTGGACGGGGGCTGCTGCCTTGGTGTCTGCCGCTTTTTTAGCCGCTGCTGTCTTAGGTGCTTCAACCTTTGCGGTTGACTTCTTGTCTGCTGCCATAACTTTTCTCTCTCCCTTCGTTTCTGAAGAAATCATCATATTCCAATTTCCACGCAAAAACAAGATTTATTGCTCTCCAATGCAGTATATTCTGTTTATCGATAAATGTCAACAATTTATTAAATTTTTAGGTAAAAATCATTTACACTTATGTTATTGTTTACTCCGTTCAAAGCAACTGAATTATCCCACCGTTAAAAAGCGGCAAAAATACCAAAGTACAGCAAAACCACAATCCCCAGCACGATCCTGTACCAGCCGAATACTTTAAAATCATGTTTTTTGATATATCCCATCAGGAACCGGAGCACATACAGGGACACGATAAAGGACACTGCAGTGCCGATCAGCAGAAGGGTCAATTCCAGGGAAGTAAATTCTAAACCGAATTTCACTACCTTCAGGAGGCTGGCGCCAAACATCACGGGGATAGCCAGGAAAAACGTATACTCCGCTGCCACTGTCCTGGACACTCCTATCAAAAGCGCTCCTACGATAGTGGCGCCGGAGCGGGAGGTTCCGGGAAAAATGGCTGCTATCAGCTGGAAACAGCCAATCAGGAGAGCCGTCTGATAAGTGATCTCCGCCAGGGTCGTCACCTTTGGTTTCCTTCCCTTATTCCAATTCTCAATCAGGATAAACGCGATGCCGAATACCACCAGCGCAATGGCCACGCAGGGCGGATTATAGAACAATGCGTCAAACACATCGTCAAAAAGCACTCCAATGACTGCCGCCGGTACACAGGAGACAAGGATCTTAAACCAAAGGGTCCATATATCCTTTTTTAAATAGGAAGCAAACCCTGTCCGCCCTGCCCGTTCCTTTTTGGTAAGCGCAAAGGGCCATATCTGGTTCCAGAACAAAACCACTACCGCCAGGATAGCTCCCAGCTGAATCACTACATCGAACATTCCAAAAAAGTCTTCGCTTACCCCCTGGAACGGGATTAGATGCTCCACCAGGATCAAATGCCCCGTACTGCTAATGGGAAGCCACTCCGTAATGCCCTCCACAATTCCGTAAATAATTGCTTTAATAATTTCCCACATATAAATAACCATGCCTTTCTGTAATCTGTATCTTCTTTACCCCATCCGCCCCACAGTAGAATCCCCGTCTTAGAGCGTGTTGGAAAATTGCTTTCTGACAGATGTGCGTCACAACCGTTACCCTTCAAGATATGCCATCAAACTGTCATAGCAGGCCTCCGCCTCCTTATAACCCTGCCGGTACAAAGCGCGCAGCTTTCTGGCATCCTTTTCCACCCTGCCCACCCCGCTGGGAAACTGGGGCCTGATCACAAAAGCCTGGCCGTTAGCCTGCTGTCTCTCAACATAAGCCACCTGTTCATTATAATTCAAGTGGCGCTCCTTAATCAGCTCCGCTACTTTAGGATATTTCATATAACGGAGTTTTATGAGTTCCAAATGGGAGGAAGGCTGGCGGACATACCCCACTTCCTTTGTCATGACCACAATATTTTTCCGGTTGCCGTCCATAACGGACTTTTGCAGGGGGATGGAATCGCTGAGCCCGCCGTCCAGATAATAATTTCCGTCGATCTTAACATTTCTCGATACCAGAGGCAGGGAAGCGGAGGCCCGGATCTTGTCGATATCCGCCTGCATATCCCGGATGCGGAGATACTCCGGCCTGCCGGTGACAATGTTGGTGACTACACTGTATGCTTTCCCCTCATAGGAGGCAAAAGCCTCGTTGTCATAAGGATACAGATAGTCAGGGATCAAATGGTAACACATATTAACATTAAAAAGGTCGCCCGTGGTTATAAGGCTCCTTAAGCTGCAATAGCTTTTGCTGTCCAGATAATCAATATTGATATCCCGCGCCCTGCCCTTCTGCCTCGACAGGTAACTGCACATATGGCAGGCTCCCGCGGAGACGCCATACACGCTGGAGGCCATAATGTCCTTATCCAGCAAAAAGTCCAGCACTCCGGCAGTATAAATTCCCTTCATCCCGCCGCCTTCCAAAACCAATCCAGCCTGATACATATTGACACCCATGCCTTTCCCGCATGGACCCTCCCCAAATGGGAACAGGATCACATGCGCAGGTTAAATAAATTCCCGGGAAACCGTTTCCCTCTGCCAAAAGCCGTCCCCTACAAGCTGCCGTATGTTTCCCGCACAAATTTTCTCAGCGCCGGCAGAGAACGCTCCACCTTCTCCGTATCGATGCAATATGCCATACGGAAATACCCGGGTGCCCCAAAAGTATCCGCAGGCACCAAAACCAGGTCATATTTCAATGCCTTCCGGCAAAACGCATTTGCGTCCTCCTCCAACGCCTTGGGGAAAATATAAAAGGTACCTCCCGGCTTCACACACTGAAAACCAAGTTCTGTCAGTTCCTGATAGATCAGGTTCCTATTGGTCTCATAAACGCTCAGGTCGGCCGTCTGGTCCAGCACCTTCGCCACTGCCAGCTGAATGATGGAAGGAGGGCAGTTATGCCCGATCCCCCTGGAAATCTGCCCGCACATATTAACCATAGCCTCCGCGTCCCTGCAGTTGGGATTCACGGCCACATAGCCGATCCTTTCTCCCGGGAGGGACAGGGACTTGGAAAAAGAATAGCACATGATGGTGTTGTCATAAAAGGCGGATACGCAGGGCGCCTCCACCCCGTCAAACACGATTTCCCTGTACGGTTCGTCGGAGATCAGATAAATATCGTGCCCGTACTGGGAAGACTTGTCTCTCAGCAGCTGCGCAAGCCGCGTCAGCGTCTCCTCGGAATACACCACTCCGGAAGGGTTATTTGGCGTGTTGACCAACACTGCCATTACCTTATCAGTCAGCATTTCCTCCAGCTTACCAAAATTGACCTGGAAGGTGTCCGTATCCGGCGGCACCACCTTCAGCACGGCGCCGCTTAAGTCAACATAGGGATGGTATTCCGGGAAAAAAGGGGCAAATGTCAGAATCTCGTCCCCCGGTTCCGTCACCAGGCGGAAAGCATGTGCCAGGGCACCGGCCGCTCCGGATGCCATAAATATGTGTTCCTTGCGGTAAGGCAGGCCGAACCGTCTCTCCAGGGATGCGGCAACGGCTTCCCTGACGGCGGTGATGCCCAGGCTGGGACTATACCCGTGGAGCAGCGCAGTTTCCCCGGTTTGGAGCATTTCAATCATGGTGTCCGTGAAGGCCTGGGGAACCGGGACGGAAGGATTGCCCAGACTATAGTCAAACACATTCTCATACCCGATCTCCTGCCCTCTGGCAGTGGCAAATTCGGAAAGCTGCCTGATCACGGATTTCCCCGATAACATATCCTTGTATTTCTGTACCAGCATTTTCTGTCACTCCTACTCCAGCTTACCGGCAAACCTCTCCGGGCGGGTGATCCGTCCCCGGGTTCCTTACCGATATGCTAATTGGCTTATTACCGTTTCATAATCATAGCAGTCCGGCTGCATACGCGAAACGCTGCGTTCTGCGTATGGCGGGACTGCTATGATTATACTCCTCTATTGCGGTTTCTTACAAGCAAAAAATATTGCGGCTGCCAAGAGCGTGTTTGATAAATGCTTTCTGAAAAATGTGCGTCGCTATTTGTGGGAGATTAAAACCGCGTCAATCTTCCTCCGCCCATGCCAAAGCACATTTCACAGCCCTGCTCCATCCTTTCAGCAGCGCCCTCCTCTCTGCTTCCTCCATGCCGGGTTCAAATACGGCGCCGATTTGCCAGTTCTCGCGGACCTCATCCTTGTCCTTCCAATATCCTACCGCAAGGCCTGCCAGATAAGCCGCCCCCAATGCGGTTGTCTCAATGCACTTTGGCCTGTGCACCAGGGTATGGACGATATCCGCCTGGAACTTCATCAGGAAATCATTGGCACTGGCGCCGCCGTCCACCTTTAAGCTTCTCAAATGCAATCCGCTGTCCTGCTCCATGGCCTTCAGCACATCTGCAGTCTGATAGGCAATGGATTCCAGGGTGGCGCGGATAAAATGTTCCTTCGTACAGCCTCTGGTAATGCCCACCACCGTGCCTCTGGCATATTGGTTCCAGTAGGGTGCGCCCATCCCTGCAAAAGCGGGGACCACATAGACTCCCATGGTATCCGCCACCGCTTCGGCATACTCCTGGGACTGGGGGGCGCTCTTGACCATGCGCATACTGTCCCTGAGCCACTGGATGCCTGCACCCGCCACAAACACGCTGCCCTCCAACGCATACTCCGGCTTCTCCGAAGTGCTGGCGGCAATGGTCGTCAGAAGTCCCGATTGGGAAACAATGGCTTCCGTACCGGTATTCATCAGCAGGAAACAACCCGTCCCATATGTATTCTTCGCATCCCCCTGCTCAAAGCAGCACTGCCCGAACAGCGCGGCCTGCTGATCCCCCGCCGCACCCGCTATGGGAATCTCCCCGCCTAACACACTGGAATTGGTATGCCCGTAGACCTGGCTGGAGGGGCATACCTTTGGCAGAATGGAGGCAGGAATCCGAAACCTGTCCATAATCTCCCGGTCCCAGCACAGCTCATGGATATCATAGAGCATGGTACGGGAAGCATTGGTATAATCCGTCACATGGACGGCGCCTTTGGTCAGATTCCAGATCAGCCAGGTGTCCACCGTCCCGAAAAGGAGTTCCCCCTTCTCCGCCTTCTCCCTTGCGCCGGGTACCTGGTCCAGAATCCACGCTATTTTGGACGCGCTGAAATAAGCATCGGGAATCAGGCCTGTCTTCTCCCTGATGACCCGGTCAAAACCGTCTTCCTTCAGTCCGTCTATCATGTCCGCAGTGCGGCGGCACTGCCATACGATAGCGTTATATACAGGTTCCCCCGTATTTTTGTCCCAAAGGATCGTGGTCTCCCGCTGATTGGTAATACCGATGGCGGATATCTGCTCCGCATTGGCCCCGAGCATGGCCATGGCCTCCGTGGCAACCGCCAGCTGGGATGACCAGATTTCCATAGGATTGTGCTCAACCCAACCTGGTTGGGGATAAATCTGGGTAAACTCCTTCTGTGCCATGGAACAGATATTGCCGGACTTGTCGAACAGAATACAGCGGGAACTGGTAGTCCCCTGGTCCAACGCCATAATATAGTTTTTCATACGTATGGTGCTCCTTTCTATCATTCTGGCCCCATCATTCCGGAACGTGTTTGAAAAATGCTTTGTCCCGGAGCAGGCAGGGTTCCGAGCCGGTTACCGGACCAGCAGCCTTACCCGGCTTGACGGGAAATAGCAAATCCCTTCGTAAGCGCCCTGTTCGTACAGGCTGCATAAAATCTCTTTCATCCGCTGGTCCAGCCGGTGATACACCCGGCGGCGGGGCCAGGGAATCCCCTCCAGGTACTCCTGCTGCCTTCCGTTCAACAGGGAAACGCCCTTTGCCGCCCTGGAATCCGGGATCCCGAAATCACAGGAAAGATACGCCTGCCCGTTCCCCTTCCGGCTGCACATCTTTGCCAGAAATACGGAAAGCTCTGCCCCCCGCCCCCAAGAACAGTGAGCTTGCCCTGATTTTTCTTTTGGCATGCCTTTCGGGCCCTGTAGGCGGGAACCCTCCTCCGGCCTGTAAATCTCCTCCCTCCAGACTGCCTCTGTCATACCGGAATCCGGCATATTACCGCCTGTTTCCGCAGGATTCTTCCTCCGGTAACTGGGTTTGCCGTAGGAATCATACTCCAGGACATACTCGGGTTTTGCCTGGGGAAGCCCTTCCTCCGGGGATGTCTCTAATATGACGCCGCTGTCACAAAAATATTTATAATATGCTGACCTCACCCTCTCGCCGGATATGGGATAGTCCAGCCTTTCCATGATCTGCTTCACCGTACAGCCATTATCAGCCAGATGCCGGATGGCTCCCCCGCAGGCAGCCTCAAAGACAAAATCGGACAATGCGCTCTGGAAAGCATTTCTGTCCGGGTCAGCCATTCAAGTCCACCATGCAGCCGCCTTTTACTTCGACATATCTATCGTCGTTGACCTGTAACCATACGCTCCGGGCGCTGGGATTCCAGACTTTTTCATGGTTGGCGGAGAATTTCAGGCGCTTTGCGGCATCCATATAGTCAATGATCTCTATATTTGTGGCGTACCAGATATCCTCCCTGCCCCCCATATATTCACAGAACTTCTCAATGACTTCCCAGTTATCGTTATTGTCGAACTCATAACTGTGGCCCCATACATACATCAGCTTCAGGTATTGTTTCTTCTGGAAATTTGCGAAAAATTCCGCTTTTTGCATGAGTTCAGGGTCATTGTGATGGCAAGTGGGATACCATTCCAGCGGATCTGCCGGCAGTTCAAAACCGGGCACGGAAGGCACCACCCTGCCATAAGCTATACCAAGCTGCTTGAACAGCTGTTTAATTTCCTCACTGTAGGAGCCGTTGGGATATGCATGCCCCCTCACCAGCTGCCCCGTCAGCTCCTCAAGGCCCTTTCTGTCTTCCAGGATCTCTTCTGCCACTTCCGTCAAAGGGCACCTTTCAATGGTAGGGTGTGTCATGGTATGGGTTGCCACCTCATGGCCCTGATACAGCTCCGCCACCCTGCTTCGGGGGATGCGCGGCGGCTCCTGTTCCCTCTCCATCAAGCCATAGTTCAGGTTAAAAGTGCCTTTGATCCCATACTTGTTAAATATGCCCACCAGCCTTTCATCCTGAATTTTCCCGTCGTCATAGCTCATGGTCAGCGCTTTTGCTTTCCCCTCGGGGAAACAGATGTAAATCTTCATAATTAATACCCTTGCCTTTCCCGCACGAACCTTCCCCATATGGGACATGCTCGATTACGTATATTGAAAATGATTCAGTGAGGCTTACAACCCTTATAAAAATAATACATTATCAGAAGATATCGTGCAATAGTTATCATTGCCTCTTATCCCTCCCCTAAGGTAAACTAAAACAAGATAAGAAACTTTTTATTTCAGCTTTATAGAAATTTTAGGTGAAAGGACTGTACTGCCATTGCCTTTTTGAAATTCCACTGTTATCATTGTTACAATGTTTTAATTTGTACAATGCATCAATTTGTATAGAATACTTCCCTTATCCCGCCGGAAATGTTTTATGCTCGGATTTTTCCGAACGATGATCCGGCAAAAATTTATTACATTATGCCTTACCCAAGAAAGGAGCAATCTCAATGAAAGGTGAATCATTTCGCAACCGCAGGAACGGTTTTGAAACAGTGGACGGCGGGGCTTCCGGCACCCCAAAGAAAAATTCAGGAAACGGAGGCAGGATCGCAGGCATTGTGATCGCCATAGCCATAGTCCTGTTCCTGGCATCCAACTCGGCTTATGAGATCAAAGAGAAGGAGCAGGCCGTCCTGATCACGCTGGGACGGGCACAGGCGGTTACCGATCCCGGACTACATTTCAAAATTCCCTTTATCCAACAGGTGAAAAAGGTAAATACCACCATCCAGGGATTTACCATCGGGTATAATCCGGATACTAACGAGGTTGATGATGACGAATCCCTGATGATCACCTCGGACTTTAATTTTATTGATGTCGATTTTTTCGTGGAATACCGTTACAGCGATCCCGTCAAGGCGCTGTATGCCTCCCAGGATCCTCTGGCCATCCTTCGGAATATCAGCCAGAGCTGCATCCGCACAGTGATCAGCAGCTACACCGTGGACGATGTGCTGACCACCGGGAAAAATGAGATCCAGGCCGCCATCAGGGAAATGATACTGGCCCGTCTGGAGGAACAGGATATCGGTATCCAGCTGTTGAACATTACCATTCAGGATTCCGAACCTCCTACCGCAGAGGTCATGGAAGCGTTTAAATCCGTAGAAACTGCCAAGCAGGGCAAGGAAACCGCACTGAATAATGCCAACAAATATCGCAATGAACAGATCCCCATGGCTCAGGCTCAGGCAGACGGCATCATTAAGGACGCGGAAGCACAGAAGACCGAGCGTATCAATGAAGCTCTGGCTCAGGTAGCGCGCTTCAACGCCATGTATGAGGAATATATCAAGAATCCCGCCGTCACCAAACAGCGTATGTTTTACGAGGCAATGGAAGATATTCTTCCCGACCTGAAGGTCATCATTGAAAGTCCAAACGGCAGCACACAGACCTTCTATCCGCTGGATTCCTTTACCAACCCGGCAAATACGTCAGACACAAACCCTGCAGGTGGCAGCGGCTCCGGAAACAGCAACCGCTCCGGCAGCCTGGGAGACAGCAGCGGCTCAGGCAGCAATGACTCCGGAAACAACAGCAGCTCAGGAAACAATAACGGCTCCCAAAACAGCTCAGGCGCCGCCAATTAGGAAAGGAAGTGCATGATTATGAAAGCAGCAAAGAAAGTTACCCTTATAATAGCGCTGTTCCTTCTTCTTATCACCGGCGCGTCCAGCATCGTCATCACAAATGAGAATGAGTACAGCCTTGTCCGCCAGTTCGGCAAGATCGACCATGTGGTCTCCCAGTCGGGCATCAGCTTTAAGCTCCCTTTTATACAGACCGTGGACACACTGCCCAAGCAGATCCTGCTCTACGACCTGTCCGCTTCCGACGTGATCACCAGCGACAAAAAGACGATGATCTGTGACAGCTACATTTTATGGTATATCAACGACCCCTTGAAATTTGCCCAGACGCTGAACTGTTCCATACCCAATGCAGAGAGCCGTCTGGATGCCATTGTATACAACTCTACCAAGAACATTATCAGCAGCACCAGCCAAGATGAGGTGATATCCGGACGCAACGGGGAACTTTCCCAGGCGATCCTGGATAACATCGGCACTTCCCTGGATCAGTATGGCATCCAGATCCTCTCTTATGAGACCAAAAAACTGGATCTGCCAGGCGACAACAAGGCGGCTGTCTACGAGCGAATGATCTCCGAACGTGACAATATAGCCGCTACCTTTACCGCCGAAGGACAGTCCGAGGCACAGAAAATCCGGAATACCACTGACCAGGAAGTCACCGTAATGCTTTCCGAGGCACAGAAAGAAGCCGAGATCCTGATTGCGGAAGGAGAGGCGGAATATATGAGAATCCTGTCCGAAGCGTATAACGATGAGTCCAAGCAGGACTTTTACTCCTTTGTCAGAAGCCTGGATGCCGTGAAAGCTTCCATGCGGGGCGGCAATAAAACGGTGATTCTCTCCCCGGATTCACCCATTGCCCAGATTTTTTACGGGCGATAATATTCCACAAAACTTATTTGTTACAATTCACACGCGCCATTCGCAAAACCGCACTTTCAGTGCTCGCCGCTGCTGCGCAGC
>CANRWO010000053.1 GCA_947643615.1 uncultured Lachnospiraceae bacterium | reverse complement strand
TCGTTTGAGCCTATTTTTTCGGCCCTGTTTTTTCATAGCCTACTTGACACTACCCATATCATTTTGCAATGAATATTTGAACCACTGTTCATATGTTTATATTACCATATGCATTTCATTTGTCAAGTAATTTTTCATTTTTTGCGGGTATGTTTTTTTACGGGTAAACTGTTATGGGTGAAAGTTTATGATTCGAAGAATCTATGGAAAATTTAAGCAGATTGCACCTGTGCTTATAGAAATACCGTGATCATGGGAAATAGCATCCCCCCTACAATGGCTCTATATCAATTGTAAGCCTGTGTGACGATACTTTCATATCATCCGCCCACAATTCATATTCCGCCCCGATACGCAAGTTCTTTTCTTCCTCCAGGAGCCGGATCCCGGAAGCTGCCGTCTCCATCCGCAGCACGCCAAAGGGAGTCGCATAGTCCATTGCATGGCGTTTTCCTGTTTCAAAGACCATGCGGCTGTTTTGCGCTCCCTTTCTGGTCAGTTCCAGTATGTCCCCTTTCAGCTTCAGGCTGTTCTGGGTGCTTTCCCCGGAGCCTTCCGCCGTCTCGGTATAAAAAATATAGTGGCTCCCGTTCCTGAAATAGTATTCTCCGGCCGCAACGGTTTCCGTGCCGTTGGATTCTCCCGTGTCATCCTTCTGTATCCCTTTGACGGTTATTTTTACTTCCTTTGTCACCTTTATCCTCCATACTGCCCCTTATGCCACAATGCATTCGGAGTACGCCCTCAATAATCCTCAATATTGACCGTCTTGGCGGAAAGAATGCCATACTTAATAATAGAATTGGCAAAACGCACAAACTTCTCCGCTTTGTCACTGACATAGAATTGATACCGGTTACTTCCAAGTCCCGGCTCTTCGTCATTCAGCAGATCCATATCCGCAAGCATTTCCCGTAATTCTATTGCCGTCTCGTATGCCGGGTTCACCAATGTCACCTGATCGCCCGCAATCCTTCCCAGAGTGGAGCGGATCAGAGGATAATGGGTGCAGCCCAGAATGAGCGTATCAATGTCAATGTCAATCAGCTCCGTCAGATACCGCCTGGCAATCTCATCCGTTACCGGGTCTTCCCAGAGGCCTTCCTCGATCAGCGGCACGAACAGAGGGCAGGCTTTTCCGTAGATCGTCACATCCCGGTTCCATTCTTTTATGTATTTATTGTACATTCCGCTGCCTATGGTAGCTTCCGTCGCTATGACGCCGATCCTGCCGTTTTCCGTCGCTTCCATCGCCGCCTTTGCGCCGGGTTTCAGCACTCCGATAATGGGAATGTCGATATCATGCTCCAGTTGGTCCAATGCGTATGCGCTGGCCGTATTACATGCCACCACAATCGTCTTCACCTGGAAGGTATGCAGGAAACGCACGATCTGTTCCGAAAAGCGGGTCACCGTCTCCTTTGATTTACTGCCGTATGGAACCCTTGCCGTATCCCCGAAATAGACAATTTTCTCATTAGGTATCTGGCGCATGATTTCCCTTGCCACGGTAAGGCCGCCCACACCGGAGTCAAATACCCCTATGGGCGCATCCTTACGGAGCAGCTTTGTTTTGGTCTGACTCATTCAAAGCCTCCATAAATTTATTCCATTCTGTAAACAGCCTGCTGCGAAAACGTATATCGCCTTTTTCGGCTTTCAGCAGATCCCAGTAAATATCCTGTCCCGCCGGGCATTCCTGCCCCTTCTGAATCTCCTGTCCTTCCGATCCGCTGTCGTCGAATATCCTGCAGGTATCCGTTGTCAGCACAAGCTCGGGGTAGAGGACTCCCCACCATCCCATAACTGCGCAGACGCACAAGACTATTTTGATCCCTTCCCAGATCCTTTTCATGTCAATCCCCATTTCCGCGTGTCGGCACGCTGATTTTCTACATGGGAGTATTGACATTTATCCGGACAATATACCTGCCGTTTCTATCCTTATTCCTTCTGGCGGTCCAGGCGGATCTGGCGGATAATGGATTTCTTCTGATTATCTATATGCGTTTTTGCCGCCTGGGATGCCGTCTCTTTATCTTTTCCCACAATACTTTGGTATATGATCCTGTGTTCTTCCACCAGCCTGCCATGCTGGCTGCTGTCCTTTATATACTCAAACCGGTAGCGGTACATCTGTTCCGACAGGTTATTCACCAGCTGGATCAGCCGCTGGTTCCCGGTAGCCCGGACAATGATATCATGCAGCGCCACATCCGCCTGGGCTATCTTTTTCACTTCCCTGGTCTTCACTGCCGCCTCAAAACCGTCGCAGGCTTCCTTCAGCTGCTCCAGCTCCGCCGCCGTGATCCTGTCGCAGGCAAGCTCCACACAGAGGGCATCCAGGGCCCGGCGTACCTCCAGCACATCGCTCATGCTCTTTTCCGTGATCTGGGCCACCTCTGCCCCCCTTCTGGGGATCATGGTGACCAGGCCCTCCAGCTCCAGCTTGCGGATTGCCTCACGGATAGGCGTCCTGCTGACACCAAGCTTATCGGCGAGATGGATCTCCATAAGACGTTCGCCGGGTTTCAGCTCCCCGGTCAGGATCGCCTGCCTCAGCGTATTGAATACCACATCCCTCAAAGGCAGAAATTCATTCATATTTACCTGCAAATTGTCCTGCATACCTTCCCCGCATTCTGCCGCCCGGCGGCACACCCTCAACAAAAGGTGGTCACAAAAATCTGTTTTGCCAGCTTCTCTTGTGCCAGGCGGTCAAATGCGATCTGCGCCGCCCGCTTCTCCAGGAAAATGCCGAACACCGTGGGGCCGCTGCCGCTCATCAAACTGTTTACCGCCCCCAGCTCCCTCATCCGCTGCTTGAGGTCACGGATCACAGGGTATGCCGGTATGGTCACCGTCTCCAGCACGTTTTCCATCCGGTCGAGGATACCCTGCAGGCTCCCCACACCGATAGCCTCCACCATACCGTCGATATCCGGATGTTTTTCTACCCCTGCCAGGTCCAGATGTTCATATACATATTTTGTGGACACATTGATGTCCGGCTTCGCCACAAGGACATAACATTCCGGCGCCGGCTCCAGAGGCGTCAGCTTTTCTCCGATCCCCTCAGCCAGGGCGGTCCCCCCCAGCACGCAGTAAGGCACATCCGCCCCTATTTCCACACCCATTCTCATCAGTTCCGGCAGGCTGACATCCAACCCGAACAGCCGGCTGATTCCTTTCATGGCTGCCGCAGCATCCGTGCTTCCCCCTGCCATCCCTGCCGCTACGGGGATGTTTTTCTGCAGGTGGATGCGGATACCGTCCCGGATGCGGTATTTTTCCTGCATCAATTTCGCCGCTTTGTAAATAAGATTATTTTCGTCTGTGGGAAGTTCCGGGGAATCGGTAGTGACCATAATCCCCTCCTGCGCCTTTTCAAACGTCAGCTCGTCATAAATTCCCACTGTCTGCATGACCATCTTGACCTCATGGTATCCGTCAGGCAGTTTTCCGATCACGTCCAACCCCAGGTTGATCTTACCGTATGCCTTAATCTGCAATTTCACATTAATACCCATACCTTTCTGTATATTAATGTATTTTGTATACATAGATTGTTTTTTATTATAATTAATTTTACATTTATTGTCAATCAATCCTAAAGTATTCCCTAAACTATCCGATATAAATAGTACAATCACGGATGATGCGCCCAGAAATGGGTAGAACGCGGCGAATTCGCCAGAAAAGAGGTATATTATGAGTGTAAACGGAGTTACACAAACACAGGCAAGCGCCTACACCTATGCTTCTTCTGCCAGTGCAGAAAACAACAAACCTACATCTGCAAAAGAAAATACTTCTACCGCTGCTGATACCGGCGTGGTATATGAGCCTTCAAAGAAGACTGTAGGATCTTCTGTCAAAAAGACCTATACTCCCGATACCAACATGATCAATAAGTTAAAGGCTGATGCAGATGCACGCACATCACAGCTTCGCTCCCTGGTAGAGAAGATGATGTCAAAGCAGGCCAACTCTTATGGCAATGCGAATGATATCTGGTCTTTCCTGCGCAAGGGTGATTACACCGTAGATCCTGCTACCAAGCTTCAGGCCCAAAAGGATATTTCAGAGGACGGTTACTGGGGTGTAAATCAGACCTCCGACAGAATTGTTAGTTTTGCCACTGCACTGACCGGCGGCGACCCTGACAAGATCGAAGAAATGAGAAGCGCTTTCCAGAAGGGTTACAAGATGGCCGAGAAAAAGTGGGGCGGTAATCTTCCCGAGATCTGCCAGAATACTTATGATGCTGTTCTGGAGAAGTTCGACAAGCTGGCTGCAGAAGCAGGTATTACTGAATAAGATATCAGTACATTTAAGGCGCCGCCCACAGGGCAGCGCCTTTTTACATACAGTCCGGTTTTTATTTTACGATCAGCAGCTTCTGGCCGGGTCTGATCTCATCACTTTCCAGGTCGTTCATTTCCCGCAGGTCTTCCACCGGCACATAATATTGTTTGCCGATATTCCACAGATTGTCTCCTTCCTTCACCATATAGACTACCATTCCCGGAAGATTGCTCATGCGGGCCATATCCAGGTCAGAGACTGCCACTTCGCCGATCAGGTTCATGGACATGCTCTTAAATACCGTGGTAGTAAAACATAATACCGCCTTCACATCCATTTCTTCGCCATCCAGCATTGTTACCTGGAGCTGTTCTACTTCCGCATGGATCTTCCCCATGTCCTCCGGCGCTATGTCGGGTACTTCCAATGTATAGCTGTAAGGTATCTGTGCCTGTGTGCAGCCGTAAGGGGATTCGTCTTCGCCGGTAATATACATCACCTTAACGGATAACGCCCCTTTCAGCATAATCCCGTTTTCCACTGTTTCCTGCTGCTCCAGTACCACCGCCCCTTCACTGTGGAGCAGCTGAAGGACGGTACCGCCGGACACATGGACATGTTCCGTCACTTTTGTTTTGCCTGTCACTTTGGAGAGCAATCTGCGCAGGCTTGCCGGGTGGGTCACAGTGCTGACTTCCTTGGAAACCCCGTAGATATCCGAAATGATTTCCAGCTTTTCTTCCTCATAGATCCGAATGGAGATATCCATCACCAGTTCCAACCCAATACTGCGCTCTTCCCCGTCAAAATCCGGTCGGACGGACAACTCCTGCTGCCCCAGCCGGTAACGGATATCCGGCAGCATCCCTTCCCTGCATCCATGGCATTCCAATACGCCGCTGAAAGGAAGCGTGGTCTCAAAGGAACGGATGGGATGATCTTCCCCTTCTCCTTCATACAATACAAACATACGGACATCCCCTGAAACGGTGAGCTTTTCCTCCATCACTTTGAATTCCACATCCGCCAGGTTGATATTGTTCCATAAGATCTGGAAAATATTGGGATAATTGGATGGCAGGGCCACCTCGTCTTTCAGACGGAAGATGTCGTTTTTGCAGATTGCAATCTGGGCAATTTCCAGGGGCATCCTGCGGTATTCTACCGTCTCATCCCCATGGATCGCAATGGGGGCCTCTTCGTCATACAGCTCCTCCACTTTTGCCGTAAGAGTCACCAATGACTGAATATTCAGTTTACGTGAATTGATCATATTCACCGTCAGGTCCTCCACCTCACAGTCCAGCTCCACTGTGTCGGATGGCACTGCCCCCTGTAAATGGATCTTCTCCTCCACCGGCAGGCTCCCCTCCAGCACCACCAGGCTGCTGCCCTCCTCTGCCGTATGGTAAAGTATGACATAAGACAGTTTGCCCCGAACCGTCACTGCGTCCGTTCCGGGTTTGATCTCCTCAATGACCATCTCTCCCTTTTCCAGGTTCAGGGCAGTGATATCCGGCTTATTTTCAGAGACATTTACGTCATCCTCCAGTGTGATCTGAGTGACCGCTTCCGCCCTGACGCGATCCATATGTATATTTCTTTTCAGCAGTTCCACTAAAAATACCTCCATATATATACTGGTATAAGTATATATATGAAGGCATCCGCATTTATATGACCATATCACTCATCTCTATCCGCCAAAACGGCTCTTTTCCTTCCCACTCCGGACCAAAAAGACTGCCCGGCATTTACGGGCATTCCCTTCAGGCCGTGGCGGCGCCGATCAAATCCGTAAGATTCTCCACATGATACCGCTCCATATACTCTTCGATCCCCCGCACTACCTCCGCCGTAGTATAGGGATTGGCAAAATTCATGGCCCCGATGCTGACCGCGCTGGCTCCCGCAAGGATAAATTCAATGGCATCCTCCCCGGAGGCAATCCCGCCCATACCAATAATCGGGATTTTCACTGTCTGGGCCGCCTGGTATACCATGCGCACGGCAACGGGTTTGATGGCCGGGCCGCTCATACCCCCGGTCTTATTGGCAAGGGCGAATTTTCTTCTGTGGATATCGATCTTCATCCCCGTAATGGTATTGATCATGGACAGGGCATCCGCCCCCCCTGCCTCAGCCGCCCTGGCCATCTCCGTAATGTCCGTGACATTTGGGCTGAGCTTCATGATCACAGGCTGCCTGGCACGCTTCTTGATTTCTTCTGTAATGTGGAACAGAGCGTCTGCTTTCTGCCCGAAAGCAATAGCGCCTTCCTTTACATTAGGGCATGACACGTTGATCTCCAGCATGGCCACTGCCGGTTCCTCCCCCAGGCGTTCCACTACCTCCACATAGTCCTCCACAGTCTTGCCGCAGACATTCACAATAATCTTAGTGTCGAACTGTTTCAGGAAAGGGATATCTCTTTCCATAAGCACGTCAATGCCCGGATTCTGCAGGCCGATGGCATTCAGCATCCCCCCGTAGACCTCCGCCACCCTTGGAGTCGGGTTCCCCGGCCAGGGCACATTTGCCACTCCCTTGGTAACTACCGCGCCCAGCTGATTCAGATCCACGAATTCCGAATATTCCATGCCGGACCCAAAGGTTCCCGAAGCGGTCATAACAGGATTCTTAAAAGTAATACCGGCAATTGTTGTCTGTGTATTCATACGTTTTTCTCCCTATATTTCTACTTCCCCGGCTTCAAAGACCGGCCCTTCCGTACAGATGCGGGCATTGTTCACATGGGAATGGCTGTCTGTTTCTCTCGTTTTAACCACACAGCCAAGGCAGGCTCCCACACCGCATGCCATATGTTCCTCCAGGGAAATATATGCTTTTATGTGGTGTTCCGCCGCGTAGGCCTTGATGGCACGGAGCATGGGCATTGGCCCGCAGGCGTAAATGATATCCGCTTCCAACCCGTTCTCCGCGATGGCATCCATCACATTGCCTTTCGTCCCTGCACTTCCGTCCTCTGTAGCAATATAGACACTTCCATACTTTTCCAAATCTTCCCTCAAAAAAGTATGGCCGTCCCGATATCCCACCACGATCTGTTTTTCCCCATCCAACTCCTTTGCCAGCTGCAAAACAGGGGGCACACCGATTCCTCCGCCCATGAGGAATGCTTTCCTTCCTGCAGCCTCTTCCAGGGGAAAGCCATTCCCCAGGGTACCCATAATATCGATGGCATCCCCGGCCCGGTATTGGGAAAATTCTCCTGTTCCCCGGCCCGCCACACGGTAGACAATGCGAAGTGCCTTGCGGTCCTCCCTCACCTCGCATATACTGATGGGCCTGGGGAGTAAAGTACTCTTGTCCCTGGGATATATGCACAGGAATTGTCCCGGCATCGCCTGGGCCGCCAAATCCGTGCCGATCCACATGTCATAAATTTGTGGCGCCGCCTCCCTCTGGGAAAGGACAACGGCTTTCTGCTTCTGTTTCATACGAATCTCCATTCCGGAGCGTTTACGCGACGGGGCAGACGCAAATATCAAATTTGCGTCTGCCATCAAACAAATTTGTGACGCTCCGGCACAAATTTGCGTGTGGAAAATCAGCACATCAGTGTGATTTTTCACACTAATCCTCCATGTCAGACTAATTCTTATTTCCGCGCTACACTAAGATAAACCGGCACCCAGGGTTCAATCGGCCCAAACAGTCTTGCCGCCGCAGATTGTCCTGACCACCCTGCCCTTTAGCTTCCATCCGGTGAAAGGCGTGTTGGACGCTTTGGAGGCATACTCCCCGGGAATCCACTCTGCGGCAGGATCCACCAGGATCACGTCTGCAGGGCCGCCTTCTTCCAGATAGCCGGCATCCAGATGGTACATGGCTGCGGGATTGGTGCTCATAAGCCGAAGTAGCTGCCCCATGGTAAGATAACCTCCGTCCACCAGCCGGGTAATGCCCAGCGCCAGGGCAGTTTCCAACCCGATGATCCCACTGGGGGCCTCCGTGATGGGCTTCCCTTTTTCTTCCCCGGTGTGGGGCGCATGGTCTGTGGCAATGATATCGATTGTACCGTCCGCCAGGCCCCGGATTATTTCCAGCCGGTCCGCCTCTTCCCGCAAAGGCGGGTTCATCTTAGCCAGCGTCCCGTATCGGATGGCTGCCTCCTCCGTCAGGGTAAAGTGATGGGGTGTAGCCTCCGCATGGATATTGGGGCCTCTTTTCCTGGCACGGCGGACCAGCTCTACGCCCTCTTTTGTGCTGATATGCTGGATATTGATGCAAGCCCCCGTTTCCAGCGCCAGCTCCAGGTCCCTTTGGATCAAATCGATCTCCGCTTCCCTGGGAGACCCGCCCATACCATAATGCTCGCTGGCCCTGCCCCGGTTAATACCGTTATTATCAATTAATTCCGGGTTTTCCTCATGAAAGCTCACAGGCATGTCCAACGCTGCCGCCGCCACCATGGCGCCCCGGACGATTTTCTCATCCATCAACGGCACTCCGTCGTCCGTAAACCCCACTGCCCCTGCTGCCGCCAGTTCCTTCATGGGCGTCAGTTCCCGCCCTTTCATTCCCTTCGTCACATTAGCGCAGGACAGCACATGGATCCCGGTCTCCTTCCCTCTGTCCAGCACCTGGCGCAATACTTCCTCCGTATCGATCCTGGGGTTTGTGTTAGCCATCATGACCACCGTTGTATATCCGCCTTTTGCCGCAGCGGCCGCGCCGGTCATGATGTCCTCCTTATCCACAAATCCCGGTTCCCTGAAATGGACATGGACGTCCACCAGGCCCGGCGCCACCAGAAGGCCTTCCCCCTTTATCACCTCGCAGTTTTGGCCCGGACAGGGTAAATTCTTGCCGATCCCCGTGATTTTATCCCCGTCCATCAGAATATCATAATTACCTTCCCTGCCGGTCTTTGGATCGATCATATATCCGTTTTGTATCAGCAGCATAGCCTCCTCCAAATCTTTTGCATCCGAAACCGCATAGTCTCCAAAAAAAGGAATGCAGTATTTCGACCACATTCCTTATCGTTTACCCTATCCTGTTTGTGCATTACATCAAATTGGCAACAGACATCATCGCTCCCAGAACGGAGTTGATCAATGTCAATATCAGCGTAATGATACACAAGACTATCCCCGCAATGGCCATTCCTTTGCCGCCTTTTTTCATCCCCTTGGCTCCCAGCACAATACCCACAATGGTCACCGGATACCCTACGATCGGCAGGCACCACGCCACGAATCCCACAATCCCCAATACCAGGGAAGCGATGGACATTCCCTTCTGTTCTTCCACAGGCTCTTGCACATACGGATAAACTTGGTTCCCTGAAGTGTTAAAATCCTCGTTCATTAGTATTCTCCTTTTTTCTTTATTCTACTCCAAACAGAATTAATTGTCTACCCCTTTGTCCTGCCGGATTCACCATTATTCAAATATCACTGTCTGGTCAATGTATTCCGTCTTTATGACAATATAGGGATAGGAAGGGGTCTTATTGCTCTTGTCCGCGCTTTCCGGCCCCAGGAGGCTTGTGCTGACGTAGACGGCGGTGTCCGTAAGGTATAATTCGTTCACGGCAATGCTGTAGCCTCCAGTAACCTGCTCGCCGTACCCTGTACAGATATAGAGATACTCTTTATCCGTATATGTAATTTGGAATGGCTCTTTCTTTTTTTCTTCGATGATCGTCATTAATTCCTCCGGTATTTTCTCCTCGCTGAGCACCGTAAAGTCAAGATCCCGAAGCTTGATCCTTTCCTCGCTTAAAAAGGTACATCCCGAAAGCATGGCGATGGCAGCCGCTGCTAAAACACATAAGATTATCCTTTTCATGTTTCCTAAACCTTTTCCTGTTTTGCTGTATTCTATGTACACAGGATTTGTTTTATGCTAAAATAACAACCAAATACAGGAAATCATAAAACAGTCCCGGAACAGAGACGCAGTCTTATCAGGATACACACGAAAGGGCGCGGCATACAGGGACGGTACTGGAAGCAGAAAGGAAAACGTCATGCTACGCCTGATTCTCATCGCCATATTTTTATTTTCATTCCTGATCCTGTCCATCCCCATCCTGCTGGCGGAATGGATCATAGGGAAGGCCAGTCCTTCCTTAAAGGATAAGAGCTGTAAAGCCATTGTCAGCTGGGGGTTCCGCTGCGTTACCTTCCTGGCCGGCGCTAAGGTTATCGTCCGCGGGGCGGAAAACATCCCTGCCGACACTGCAGTGCTGTATGTGGGAAACCACCGCAGCTATTTCGATATCGTGCTGACGCTGAACCACTTTCCGAATATTACCGGTTATGTGGCAAAGGTAGAAATGCTCAGATATCCTCTTTTGAATATCTGGATGAAAAACATCCACTGCCTTTTCCTGGACCGCAGCGATATCAAAAAGGGCATGAAGACCATCCTGAAAGGGATCGAGGATGTGAAAAACGGCATCTCCCTGTGTATCTTCCCGGAAGGCACGCGCAATAAGACCCCGGACACCTTCCTTCCTTTCCATGAAGGGAGCTTCAAGATCGCAGAAAAAGGCGGCGTCCCCGTAGTCCCCATGACTATCGTAAACTCCGCCGGTGTGTTTGAAGACCATCTGCCCAAAGTAAAAAAGGCCACTGTGGTCATTGATTTTCAGGAACCCATCCTACTCGGTGAATTAGACAAAACCACCAGGAAAAATGTGGGTTCCCATGTCAGCAGCCTTATCTCAGAACGATATTTCGCATTGAAAAAGGAGTATGGCCTGTAAGGCCGGCCCCTTCATGTTTAAGCCTGCCTGCCGCCGGGCAGGCAGACCTCAAAAGTCGTCACCCTGTCCTTGCTGGCCGCCGAGATGGTGCCGCCGTGGAGCGTTACGATCTCTTTGGCTATGGCAAGTCCCAACCCGGCGCCGCCGGTATTCGTGGCACGTGCGTCGTCCAACCGGAAAAACTTTTCAAAAATAGCGTCCAGCCTTTGCTCCGGTATGGTCTTCCCAAGATTTCGGACCCGGATAATAACATTCTCATCGCCTTCCTCCGCCCATATGCCAATCTCCGTTCCCTCGTCGCTGTACGCTATGGCATTCTTCAGGATATTGTTAAAAACTCTGGCAAGCTTTTCACCGTCCCCATAGACCTCCAGATTATCTCCTATTTCCAATCCCATGGTATTCCCGTGTTCCCGCAGGATAGGATAAAATTCGTCGGCCATCTGTACCAGCATAAAGGACAGGTCGATATTTTCTTTTTCCAATATGATCTGTTGCAGGTTATACCTGGTGATCTCAAAAAACTCATTGATCAGTTTCTCCAGCCGGAGCGCCTTGTCCAATGTGATATGAATGTATTTTGCCTTTTGTTCCTCAGGCATATCCGGCGCTTCCTCCAAAAGGCTCAGATACCCCACCACAGAGGTCAGAGGCGTTTTCAAGTCATGGGCCAGATATGTGATCAGGTCGTTCTTCCTGGCTGCCTCCTGCTGCAGCGCCTGCTCATGGCGCTGCATATCGGATTTTACTTCTGCCACCTGAACGGAGATTTCCGCAAATTCCCTGGGGAACACATCCGTCACCTCCCTGTCATGATGCATATAAACGCCTATCATTTTGCCCACCTCATGGACCACCTGCTTTTCCCGCCTGGCCGCATAGATCAGCAGGGCAATCCTGCCTGCCAGGGCAGCCATCAATGTAAACGCCAGCAGTCCCCTGAACAGATACTCTTTCACCCTCTTCCAGTTGATCCTTGTGAAAGAGCTGTCGCCGTCATAATAGTGCATCACAAATTTCCCGTCCAGCCAGTCCAGCAGATAACCGTCCAGCATCGTGTCAAAAAATTCCCGAAGCATAACGCAAAACAGTATCCCACCCAGCACAATCAGCGCCGTTCCTATGGCTCTCTTCAGTTTAGCCTTCAATCTTGTACCCACACCCCCAGACTGTCTTAATGTATTTTGGTTCTTCAAAGGAATCTCCCATCTTTTCCCTCAAATGCCGTATATGCACCGTAATGGTATTATTATTTTTCACATAATACTCGTCATGCCATATCAAATAAAATAATTCTTCCGCGCTGACTACCTGACCTTTGCGCTGACAGAGGATCCATAGGATGGAAAATTCCGTAGGGGTCAGGTTCAGCGGCCTCTCGTTCAAGATACATTCATGGGTTTTACTGTTCAACACAAGTCCCGATATGCTGATCACACTGTCATCATTTTCCGCTCCGGCATTGTAACGCTTGTACCGCCGCATCTGCGCTTTTACCCTGGCCACAAGCTCCAGCGGCAGAAAGGGTTTCGTCATATAATCATCCGCCCCCAAAGTGAGGCCCGTTATCTTATCCATTTCCTCCCCTTTTGCCGTCAACATAATAACGGGGTAGCAATAATCCTCTCTGATCTTAGTGCAAAGCTCAAATCCCCCGATATCCGGCAGCATCACATCCAATATTGCCATGTCCAGCTGCTGGCCGGCAATCACCTCCAATGCATCCCTGCCGTTATAGCACAAAAACACCTCGTATCCCTCATTCCGAAGGTACAATGCCACCAAATCCGCAATCTCTTTTTCGTCATCCACGATCAAAATCTTTTCACCCATATTTATAACCACACCTTTATCATAATGAAATGCTCCGCCGGAATAAAAAATCTTAATCCTATTTTCCCATAACTGGACAAAAAAAGGCTTAAGATTTTATAAAGGTTATATGTTATTAAAAAAATCTACGATCTGCCCAAACTCCATACCGTGGGAAGCCTTGACAAGTACGGTGCTCCCTTTGGGCACAAACCGATCCAGATCCTGGCCGAAAGCCTGCAGCAGATCCTCCTTCGTAGGAAAATACGTGGCCTGTGAGTCCTTTCGGCCTAAGCTGCTACATGCCGCCTGATACATATATGCCGCCTCCTGGCCCACAAAATAAAGCCTGTCAATTCCTGCCTCCCCAGCGTAAGCTCCTGTCTCCTCATGAAGGATATGGGAATTCTCCCCCAATTCAAACATATCCCCAAGGATAGCCACTTTCTCTGTGTCCGCCATGGAAAGGAGATCCACGGCGGCCTTCATGGAAGCGGGATTTGCATTGTAGCAATCGTCTATAAGCGTATACTCTTTCAGGCAAATCAAATGGTTCCTTCCGCTTACAGGCTTGATCTTACGGATCCCCGACGCGATCTGCTCCGGGGAAAGTCCCAGCAACCCTGCCACGCAGGCAGCAGCCGCCCCGTTCAGCACCATATGCCTGCCGGGGAGGGGCACATGGATCCCAACCTGCTCCACGGATGCGGCGTCCGGCTTTCCCCCCGGGGCTGCTGCACAGCAGGCGTCCTCACGCCTGATTGTCAGCACCGCATCGCTGCCCCACAGTCCGCGGCTCACCACATCCCCTGCAGCCACTTCCTCCAAAGGGTTTTCCCCCCAGCCAAAGAAATGGGGTTTCCTGCCCTTGACCTCCGCAATGGCGCTGAGCTTATCGTCTCCTCCGTACAGGCAGACCTGCCCGTCCTCTGCCATATATTCAAATATTTCCGATTTTGCCTTCAAAATACCGTCCCTGGTTTTCAGATTCTCCAGGTGGGACTGGCCTATGTTTGTTATGACACATATGTCAGGCCTGGCCATCTTACTCAAACGGCGCATCTCCCCGAAGTCACTGATGCCCATCTCCACCACCGCAGCCGTATGTTCCCTGCGGATCCTGAGCAAAGTGAGGGGTACACCGATTTCGTTATTATAGTTGCCGTCGGTCTTTAACACATGATATTTTTCCGAAAGGACTCCTGCGATAAATTCCTTGGTGCTGGTCTTCCCCACGCTTCCCGTGATCCCCACCACAGGGATGGAAAGTTTCATCCTGTAATATTCCGCGATATCCTTCAAAGCCTGCAGGGTATCCTCCACCAACAGATAGCTGCCCCATTTCTCCTGGCTGATGCCGGTCTCTCTTTCCACCTGCTTTGGCGTTTTTCGGGTCACGGCAAGAGCCGCCCCCTTTTCAAACACGGAAGATATAAAAGTATGGCCGTCCACACGCTCCCCTGTTGTGGCAAGAAAAACCCCCTTCTCTGCCACCTTCCTGGAATCAATTTCCAGAGAGCTGATACAGGCGTCAGTTGTATCCGCCCCCTGCAGGACCAGTTTTCCCCCGCAGGCTGCGGCTATTTCCCCAATCGTTAAATCCATCATATCCAATTCCTCCTGCCATGACACGGCTCACCCGCATCCTCCATGAATAGGCTGCCGGTTTCTTCCCCTCCCAATCACGCAATGGCAATGTTTCAGGCAGGGCCCCTGAGCGCACACTCCAAAATCTTCTCACACAGATCCTCAAAACTCAACCCTGCAGCGGCGGCTTCCTGGGGAAGCAGGGAAGTAGGCGTCATGCCCGGCGTAGTGTTGGCTTCCAGGCAATAGATTTCTCCTTCCCAGCTCATCATAAAGTCCATTCTGGCATAGCTCTTCAACCGCAGCGCCTGAAATACCTGCTCCGCGATCCGCTGCATCGCCCCAGCCTTATCTTCCGGGATGTTGGCCGGGCAGGTTTCCACCGTACTGCCGGCCTGGTACTTATTTTTGTAGTCATAAAATCCGGCCTTAGGCGCAATCTCGATCACCGGCATTGCAGCACCTTCCATGACTCCGACGGAAAACTCCCGCCCCTCTATGTATTGTTCTATGATCACTTCATTGTCGTAGCGGAAAGCTTCTTCCTTTGCCGCCGAATATTCATGCTCATCATGGGCAATGCAGACGCCCACGCTGGACCCTCCGCAGCATGCCTTGACAATGCAGGGATAAGGTACCTTCTCCGATTCCTGCTCCCCCTTCTTCAGGCGTATGCCCGCAGGCGTGGGAATGCAATAGGCCTTAAAAATATCCTTTGTTATCCCCTTATCCATTGCCATAGCCGCGCTGGCAAAATCCGTCCCAGTGTAGGGGATGCCCAGAAGCTCCAGGCAGGCCTGGATCTTACCGTCCTCCCCGTTGGCGCCATGAAGGGCCATGAATACCGCATCCGCCCTCTGGCATAATTCTAACACGTTAGGGCCGAAGAAGCTTTTCCCACCGTCTTTCCTAAGCGCCCTGACCGCCTCCAGGTCAGGATTTTTCTCGCCCACAGCCCCGATTTGGGCTGCCCAGTCAGTGTCCTGCCCGAATATGTCCTCCGTATCTCCTTCATATCCCAGATAGGCATCCAGAAGTACTGCCTGATGCCCCTTTTTCTTAAGCGCCTTATAGATCATGCTTCCGGAGCTTAGGGACACATCCCTTTCCGTGCTGGTTCCCCCTGCTAACACTACTATTTTCATTTTCACCCACATGCCTTTCTCATCGTTTTATTCTTCATCCTCTTTATGTATCTCTGCCAATTGGGCAAAGAGAAGCATATAGTTGCTCCCCTCACCCTCCTCCGGGTAAAAGCAGACCGACTCGGCGTTCTGTCCCATGAGATAATGCAGGAATTCCTCCGTGATCTGTGTATATTGATAACTATTCAACACGTAGTTCGCACATGACAATTCCGTGGCACTCTTTAGCAAATCGTCCGTTCCGTTATTCCGTGCCGACACCGGGTGAATCATTTCTTCGTAAATTTTCGATATCTCTTCCCCCCGGTCGGTGAGGTTGTTCATAAAAAGCTCGCACAGTTCCAGATCCACCCTTTGCCTTGTGGACATGTATGTCATTGTCCCGAACAGGTAACTTTTCTCCTCCAGGTAACTCCCGTTGTTTTCAAAAAAGCTCCTGTAGTCACTGATTTGGTTACGGTAGGTATACAGCCCCGTAGCGCGGTACAGCTCCGTCAGCGCGAAAAAGGCATCCGCGTCTTTGCCCGGAGCCGCCTGGACCTGCCCGAATACGGTGGAAGCCCTTCTCAGGCAGTCTGTGGCATACGCCTGGTCAAACTTCTGGTAATTGTAACTGAACTTTGCCAGGAATGCCGCATAGAGAGCGCCGTCACCGGCATCAAGCTCCTTATCCTCCATAAAAGAGATCCAGGATTGTAACGCTTTTAAAACATCCGGAACCTGATCCCCGTTATCATCCGGGAACACTCCCCCATACCATTCATAGGCCACCATAAGCCACATGGCATCTGATACCGTCAGGGAATTGTCACCGCAGGCCTCCATCTGCCTGTCGTAAACTTCCCGGAACAATTCCGCATACATGGAATCCTCAATGCCAAACCGGTATGACTGCCCCACCTTATCACACTCCAGATAATAATTGCCCTCCGTGACAAATTCGTCGAAACAGGCAATACCCGTATAAAGACCCAGCTCATCATTGTATGTAATTTTCTCCAGCAGGCCGCTGTAGACCTCTTCCCCGGTCTCCGCATCCATCAGCCGGAATGTATCGGGCAGTTCACGGCCTTTGACGGCTGCGCGCTTCTCACATTCTGCAGTATACCCCCTGGTATCCACCAGTACGTTGGGAAGGGTTCGGGGAACGGAATACTCCACCACCGGAGTGCTTTCCATTCCCTCCACCGCCAAATAAGGACTGCTGATATTTTCCTGTTCCGCCTGTATCCCGCAGCCGCCCAGTAAGGCTATGGCAATGCCTGCCCACACAGCCGCAGTCCGCTTTCCGTATTGCTTCAAGGTAATCCTCCGATTTTCATGACACAGCTTTCCATCTAACCGCCTGCCCCGTGAACAACGGCAACTCGGTTTCCTGTTGTCATTTCCGTTTTTGCCAAACATCACTTCCATTTTAACACGAATCTGATAGAAAGCAATCAAATTTGTATGGCTGTTGGACGGTCATTGTTGGACCGTTGTGCTGTCATAAACGATTTGGCCGTCAATAATGGTATACAGAGTCTCTGTAAATACTTCCATAGGATTTCCGTTAAAAATGGCAATATCCGCATCTTTCCCCACTTCCAGGCTGCCCACTCTGTCGTCTACACCACAGATCCTGGCAGGATAGATTGTGATGGAACGATAGCCTTCCTCCAACTCCAACCCTGCTTTTACCGCCATGCCTGCACAAAGGGGAAGGGACTGTATCAGGGAGACCGGATGATCTGTGGTAACGGCAGTCATAACTCCCGCTTTGTTTAAGATTCCCACTGTTTTAAACGCCATATTCTGCACTTCAATCTTGCTGCGGCTGGCCAGGTCCGGCCCTACGATGGCGGGAAAACCCTCCGCCGCAAGCTCCTCCGCGATCAAATGGCCTTCCGAACAGTGATCCAGGGTCACATTCAGGCCAAATTCACGGGCAATGCGAATAGCAGTGAAGATATCGTCCACTCTGTGCACATGTGCCTTTAAAGGAATTTCCCGGCGGAATACCGGTTCCCAGCATTCTTTGGAAAAGTCCTCCTGGAATGCCTCTCCGTTGGTTTTCGCCTTTTCCTTCTGCCTGATATATTCTCTGGCCTCATAAAGCTCCTTCCGCAGCATCCCTGCGATTGCCATACGTGTGGAGGGACTTTTCCCCTGGCCGGAGTAATTTACCTTTGGATTTTCACCGAAAGCCACTTTCATGGCCGCAGGCGCCTTAACCACCAGATCGTCAATCCTCCTGCCTCTTGTCTTTAAAAAGGCAAACTGCCCGCCTACTACATTTGAGCTTCCGGGCCCCACCATGGCGGACGTGATCCCGGCCCGCACCGCATCGTCAAAGGCCGCATCCATGGTATTGATGGCGTCCACCGCCCTGAGCCAAGGGGTTACGGGGTTCACTGTTTCATTGCAGTCGTCCCCTTCCATGGCTTTTTTCTCCTCCGTGATGCCCATGTGGCAATGCGCCTCAATGATCCCGGGCATAATGATGCCTTCCCTGATCTCCAAAACCTGCTCATGGCTGGCGGGATGAACTGCTATTTCATCCCGCGTACCGATTTCCGCTATCTTCCCGTTTGCGATACGGATGACACCTTCTTCCATATCGGCACCGGCCATGGTTTTCATGATTCCTCCGATAATATACATATGCTTCTCTTCCCAACCTTTTAGAACAGGCTTTCAGGATTTACGGAATCCTGGCCCTTCATCAACTGCAGATAAAGGTTGCAGCCTTCTTTGCAAAAGTACTTGGTAGGAGCGGCCACATAAGCGATTGCCTCCCCGGGATCCACATAACTGTCCAGGGCGACAGTGATATCCTTCAGCTGTCCGTATGTGATCGTATAACCGCCTCCGATATCCATTGTTATAGCATGCCCGATCTCCTCATCCTCAAAGATATTGATCACTTTACCCGCCGTGCAGGCGCTGACTACAGTTCCCTCTTCAGCCCTGAACATGACAGCATGGTTGCGCTTATACTCATGGAGAGTAGCGAAATAAATACTTTTATCCACACTGTAGGGCATCATCACTTCCCCGGCTACCGGCCGCAGCAATCTGTCCGACTCAGAGAAATTTAATGTTTTCTCCACTATCACATCCTGGGATGTCACTTCCTCATCCTCCGTTGTGTCCGATGTTTCTGCGGGCACTTCCTCCTTAGGCGCTTCTTCCGGCAAAACATCCGGCTTTTCCATAAGCGCCAGGTCCGCTTCACTTAATAGCTGGTCTGTGGGCGGCGTCTCCACTTCTTCCGAAATATCATCCGTCAGGCCCGGTAATTCCACCAGTCCGGAACCCACTTCCATTGGCGTATAGTCCAGGTCGTCCTCCAGCATTTCCGGGGCGCTTTCCTGCAGTGACTCGGTGTTCTGTGCGATTTCCTGATACTTGTCGTCAGCGTTGTCCTCCATTGCCGTGAAGTCTATGGTATAGCCGTTATCCTCGGATTCTACGTTCTTGGACTTCATATAAATTCCTGTCATGGTCAATGCTGCCAGTACAAAGGCAGACGAAGCAAGCATAACGATACGTTCTTTTTTTGCATTATTCTTTCTATTATTATTCCTTCTCATAGCAGTTTCCTTCCTTTCGCTATTATTCTTGCCATGAGAAGCTGATTTTTATACATAATATAACTGAAATATAAGAAAACAAAAGAAAGCCTGCACGAGGCTTTCTTTCAATATGCTTTATGTTGTCCCTTTCATGATCCGGTTTCCCTGCTCATACAGCTCCCCGGCAGCCTCGGCGGCCGTCATCTCACCGTCCAAAATCCGGTGGATCAGTTCGTCCGCATATTGGTACACCTGTGTTGCCGCTTCCGGGTCGGAAGGAGAAATATTCGAACTGTTAGGGGCGACCACATCATTGATAAAACCGATAATCGCCTGCCCGTTCTGATCCATCAAAGGTGCAATGGCATCGGCCACAGCCGAAGATGCCGGAACACCTCTCTCCCCCAGCATAATTTCGTTTGCAGGCTTGGAATTCAGCAGATAATTTACCACCCGCACCGCAGCCGCTTCATTCTCACCCGCATTTGTAGTCACGGCAAAAAATTGCGCCGGCTTTAAAAAGTCCGATTTCACAGGGTTGGAAGAAGGCCAGGTAGTGATGCCGATCTCCATGTTTTCCGGCGCTGCCTTGGTCATTGCGGTAAGCTGGTTCGACCAGAAAAATCCGCACCATGACTGGGTCTCCGGCGTCGTGTAATAAACCATCGGACTCTGTTCCACAGAGACGTCCATCAGGTTGGCATGGACATCATTGCCCACGATCCAGCCTTCGCTGGTGCCAATCTCATATATGTCAAAAAACTCCTGGAAAACCGCTTCGGATCCTACGTTCAGCGAGTCACTGTTAAACAGCTTAGTAATATCCTGTGCCCGCAGGGTATAAGGCAGGAAATTGTATGCCATACCATGGGGCAGGTCCGTCTTGACCCCTGTTCTCGCGTAAATATCCCTTGCCAAAACATAAAATTCTTCCAGGGTCATATTATCCCTGATTTCAATCCCCAGCTCGTCCGTCAGCGTCTTATTATACATCAGCGAAGGAACATTTACGCCGCCGCAGACCGCATAAATCCTGCCGTTGACGGAACCTGCGGTGATCAATCCCGGGTCCACTCCGGATAGGTCCAGTGTTCCGTCTGCCAGATAAGGAGTCAGCTCCACAAGCATGCCATTGTTTACGCTCCGTTCCAAAAAGGAGTAATCTATCTGCACAATATCCGGAAGAGTTGCGCTCTTTTCTCTCGTCTCCAGCTGCTCCCAATAATCGGGCCATTCCACGGATTCCGATTCAATCGTCACTCCCGGGTTATTGCCGCTGTAAAGGTCAAATGCCGCCTGGGTCCTCTCCCCTCTCACCGCACTGCCCCACCACATAAAAGTCAGGTCGGCAACATCATCCCCCGGCTCGTCCACTGCAGTATTTACCTGGGCGGAAAAGACCTCTTTTTCCTCCGGTTGGGAAGATGCATCTCCGTCGGCCGCTTCCTGGCCACATGCCGCAAAACCCAAAGCAATAACCGACATTAGCAACAAAAACATCCGTTTTCTCATACTGACACCTCTCTTCGCTCCATCCTGCGAAAAACAAATGCCTTTCGCAATTTGGGGAAATTAATTGCGGTCCCTTACTTTTCTATCCATATGGTATGTAAATGTATTATACTCCACTTTCCGTCTTCTTGGCAAGATTGTGTTTCCATTCTGTCATATCACTCCCTGCTTCATCCACCTGCCGCTCCTGAACCGGAAGAAGAATACAACGCCTCTCACGGCCCAGTCTGCGAACATACCATACCAAACGGCCATAGGGCCCATATGAAACGCCTTGACCAAAAATACGCAAAGGGCCACTCTCAGGCACCACATGGTCACCGTAGAAGTGATCATGGAAAACCTCACATCTCCCGCAGCACGCATACCGTAGGCCGGAATAAAGGAAAAGGCCCAAAATAAGGGTTTTGCAACCGTGATGGCTGCCACCATTTCAAAACAAAGCTGCGCGCTGACAGGTTCCATGCCCGCCAGCCAGGTAACCGGTTTACAGATTCCCAGCACAAACAGGCAGGACACCAGTATGCCTGCCAGGCCCAGCTGCGTGCATTTCACAATATAATATTTGGCTTCCTCTCTCCTGCCTGCGCCTATGGCCTGGCCTACCATAGTCATCAAGCCGATCCCCACGCCCACTCCCGCAATGCCGTTTACCGACTCCATGATGTTTGCCATAGCCTGTGCCGCAATAGCCTGTGTGCCCATGGTTGAAACAGTGGATTGAATCGCCAGCTTGCCGAACTGGAACATACCGTTCTCCACGCCGGAGGGAATACCTATGGCCAGTATTTTCCAGATCAGGGGCATATCCGGCCTGATGGAAAGATACTCCCGCACCACAATAGCCTGGGCAGGTTTCCTCAAGAATGAAAAAATAACGACGGCAGAAAAGATTCTGGAAATCAGCGTCGCCAACGCTGCTCCGGCCACTCCCATATGCAGGCCAAATATCAAAAATGCATTTCCAAAAATGTTAATGAAATTGGAGGCCACCGAAACTTTCATAGGAAATTTGGAATTACCGCCTGCCCGGAAAAACGCTGCTCCCGCGCTGAACAATGCCAGAAAAGGATAGGAAAGCACCGTGACCAGAAAATAAATCTGCGCCTGGGCCATAACCCCTTCCTCGATCTGTCCAAAGATCAGGCGCAGCAGAGGTTTGCGCAGGGACAATCCAAGCAGCGTCAATGAAAGGGAAATGACAAGCACCGTTAAGACCACCTGCTTGGCCGCCTTGTTGCTAATCTCCCGCTTCCCGCTGCCAAGGTATTGGGAACAGATAATAGCCGCGCCGGATGCCATTGCCGCGAAAATCTGAATGATCAGGTTATTGATGGAATCTACCAGGGATACCGCGGAAATCGCTTCACTTCCCACATTGCTCACCATCATTGTGTCCATCATGCCCATAAAAGAATTCAGAAACTGCTCCACCACAATGGGGATCAGCAGGGCAAACATCGCCTTCGTGGGATACAGCAGATTCCCAAAATCAATTTTATCCCTCTCATAAAGCTTCATAAGCCAACCCTTCTTTCTTTTCCCTCTCTGTCTCCAAAGCATTATAGCACACTTCCCTATTCGCCGCCAGCCTGTCATCCCGCAAATATGCATAGCAAAATCTTGCCAACAAAATCAGGGAGGCGTATGCCCCCCTGATTCCATAACCGACAAATTTCCATACTTTTTCCAATTAATCCTAACTGCTAACTCTTTTCACACTAAATCACACTATTCCTACATGTCAGAGCAGTTTAATGCGATGACACGCGATGAGAAATTCGCGCAGGCGATTTCTCATCTGCGATCAGGGCATATTTGAGGCTCTGGCTCAAATTGTCGATTGAAAAATAAAGTCATCAGACTTATTTTTGAATCTATGCTCCCATATCATAGGTTGCCATATCCACATGCTGGATAGTGCCCGCCAGTCCGTTTTCGTACAGGAACACCCCTGTATTGCGAACCACGCCCTGGGTTTTTCCGCCCTGTCCCTGTATTGTAAAATCAGTGGCGGTATTCTGCAGGCAGATAGCGCCTACCCCCTTATCCGAAAGGCGGTAGAGCACGTCTTTGCCGTTTTCGTCCTTGCACCATATCTTCAGCTTATCCCAAATAGCGTCATTTTCATCAATCCAACCGTTTCCGTCCTCGTCATACTTAGCCAGATCGGCAAACCCGTTACCGCTCTGTGTCCCAAAAAGCTCGCTCCCGTCATTGATGACACCGTCGCCGTTTTTATCCAGCGCCAAATAACCGCTTCCCTTGCCCAACTGAGAGATCTCATCCAGTTCCCCGTCGGCATCCAAATCAAAGTAGAAAGTCTGGTCCTTCACATCCGCCACATCACTGTCCAGATTAATCACCAGCGGATCACAGAGACGAAAAGTCGCAAGATGCAGATCCTCCGAAAAGCTGCTTTGGAACTCTCTGCTCATTCCCACATTGACGTTAAAATTAATCTCCCGGCCGTCCGCCGTTTTCACCGTACCCACAGTGGAAAAGGTGGTGGTTTCCTTTTCAATATGAATCGTGTGCTGGCTGTAATTCAACACCCGGACGCCTGCGCTGGAGCCTTGTGGCTGCAGCACTTTATCGGATGCATTGCCCACAGGCTGCTTATCAATTTCACCGCCGGAGGACTGCCCGTAGGTATTTTCCTGTCTCCAGTTGCTCCATCTGTTTTTTCTGGCGGAAAACAAAAGCTGAAAAATATATCTTACCGTCATCTGGCGGATATTGTCCAAAGTCTGGCTTTCACTGCTGCGCACCGTAACCTTCCCTGCGGAAAACTGCATCCGTCCCTGCCACTCTTTCAAAGTTGTGGATTGGTTTTCTGCCTTATTGCCCTCCGGATTCCCTGTTTCAGGCTGCCCACTGTTACCGTCAACCGCTGTCTGTAATTCCTTCGCCTCACTGCCGGTATATTGGGCCACGACAAAACGTCTCATTGTGACATTCGTTTCCCGGTAACTCCTGGCGGATTCCATTCCCACCGCGCTGGAACCAATCTTCAATTCCTTTTCTCTCCTTTAAGTCCACCCATCCATGGCCTCGAAAGCAGCTCACCCTCCCTGATGCCGCAGCCTCCCCGACGCTGAACTTTTCTATGATGTCCTTCCTGTCCCTCATAAAAAGAAATGGCATTTACACGAGAAAATCCCTTTCTCATCCAAATACCATCCGTGGTGTCCAATCTTTACTTAGGAGGGAGTCGGCCAAACTCCCGCCCTGTATAATTATTATCGGCACACTTTCCATTTAATTTAGTTTTTCTGGTACATTCTGCCTATACAATCATTTTCCGTTTTCCGTCGGAGGCACCGGGTGGCCCTGCTGATTCGCCGCCTGCTGCCTTGCCGCCGCCATCCTGACCGCCATGATATTCGCGATCATTTCCTTCGGCACAATAATATTGCACCCTGCCGGATTGATGACAAATCCCAACGCCTGTGTGGTATTGCCGTCCTCATTCTTATGAAACAGCATAGCTACATAGTCGTCAAATTTTAATGCAAAAGTGGGAAGAGGCCTTGTCTTTTCCTGCCACTTGTTATATTCCGACGCATCGGTAAAGGCCATAAAAAACTTCTTACCGTCCGGTGCGGAGAGCATGGGGAACTGTATTTTGCTGCTTCCTGTTATCGTCAGCTTGCCCTCGGCATTTTCCACAGGTTCCGGATCGATCAGCGCGGGAGCAAGGAAGCTGGCGTTTGTCATCTCCGCCACAAACATATTGCGGTGCTCCGGCGTATCCTCCTCCCTTAGCAATTCTATACTCCCTACCAGCATAGGGTTAGATACAGGTTTATTAAATTCCATATGTCCTCTCATTCTGAAGCTGAACTAACTTTCGGGCAAACTCAATGTCTGTCCGGAAAATGCGTTTATTCAGATTCTTATACATTCTGCGCCGCCTGTATGCCGTCTGTACACTTTTTTTGCAGTAATGCCGTTTGCAGCACCCGACGCACATACGGAAGCGGCGCAATTTATTGTTTGCCAAAATGCCGTGTTTTCGGGCATTTTGAGGTGTGAGACTTAGAAGTTCTTTGCGAAACAGCCTCTGCTGTGAGCGGAAATTGCCAAAGGCAATTAGAACTTCTTCTCACACTAATCCTCCATGTCAGAGCAGTTTACTGCGATGACACGCGATGAGAAATGCCGTGTTTTCAGGCATTTCTCGGTGTGAGACTTAGAAGTTCTTTGCGAAACAGCCTCTGCTGTGAGCAGAAATTGCCAAAGGCAATTAGAACTTCTTCTCACACTAGACCCGGTTATAATTAATCAGGCAGCCTTTTAATATAATCTGTCTCTCTTCGTCCGTCAGCTCGCCCAGCCTTAAGCCGAATTCTTTCAGGGCGCCGTCTTTCACCGCATATGCGGTAATGTTATCGTTTTTCTCTTCTACGGCTTTCTGAATGCCGGGGATAAACAGGTAGTCCAAATTTTGGAACGGCAGTTCACCGGCTTCAATCAGGAAGG
>CANRWO010000052.1 GCA_947643615.1 uncultured Lachnospiraceae bacterium | reverse complement strand
CCAAGCCCTGGAAATGCTCACGCAAAGCGTAATTCCTGGGCAAGAGGAAATGGTTTTTACAGTTATCGGGGCGAGCTCCGGCACGGAATTTCTATGCGTAAGAAAGAGCTTAATCGCAAAGTGCGGCATAGCAAGATAGATTTGCAAAACGCCGATTATAAGAGAATTGTCAAAACTGTCAATATGGTTAATTTTACATAATTATGGAGAGCTTGTTTATGCTTGAAAAGTTATCAGGGGATTATATCAGAGGTTACACAAAGGCGATTCAGGATATGCAAGAGGTATTTACGTATATTCAACCCGATCTAAAGCATCACCATAAAAATGTCAATAACAAGCTCAGTCTGTCCTTATTGTCCTGTTGCCTGGAAAACCGCGAGAAGCTACGGGAACGTCAAGAAGGCTTTATAAGATTTAACGGGCAGACTAACTCGTTTGAATGGTTTGATACACCCGGCAGACCTTGGTAGTTCCGCATAGCAGAAATGCTGAAATTCCGTGCGTTCCGTCGGCATACGGATTCTAGCAAACACGTTAAAATTGATTTATCAAATGAAACACCAAATCAAACGCACGGAGGATTTTAATATGGAAAGCAGAGAAAAAATTTTAGAGAAGATCGAGAAACTTTTGGCCTTGGCAGGAAATAACCCCAGTGAGAACGAAGCAATATCCGCAGCCCTTAAAGCTCAGGAGCTTATGGCAAAGTACAATATCGAGCTTGCGGACCTTGAAGGCAAAAGCCTTGACCAGAATATTGTCGAGGAAACTTATACGCCAAAGGCAAATTGCCACTATGTACGTAAATGGCGCTATACGCTATCCCAGATTATCGCAAAGAATTTTTGCTGTAAGACCTATTCTATCAACCGGGACGCAATCGCATTTTATGGCTATGAGAAAGACGCCAAAATCGCCGTTGAGGTTTTTAAGTTCTTATTTGAGACCGGTAACAAGTTGGCTAATCGGTACTACCTGAAATGCAAAAAAGAAGGCCGCGACACTAAGGGCGTCCTGAATACCTATCTCGTAGGATTCTGCGACGGCATTAAGGAAGTGCTTGATAAGCAGTGCACCGCGCTTATGATTGTTGTGCCAAAAGAAGTTGAAGAAGCCTATACGGAGCATTCTAAAAACTTCCGCCGTATAACTACAGGTTTGACTACTTCCAGCGACGGCAGAGCCTACAGCGAAGGCAAGACAGACGGCAAAGCGACCGCAACAGCAAGAAGTATCGAAGGATAAGATCAGCCCGCCCCGGAGGTTACGAGGGCAGAAAGGAAAATATGGCAGATAAGGAAATGACTTTAAGAGAGTTTTGTGTCAGGTATGCAAGCGGTGAATTCCATGCTAAAGACCACAACACTCAAATCGACGCGGGCTGGTATGACTGGTTTTGTGACGACGACGAGCTCGCGGGAAGGCTGGCAGAAATCTGTAAAATTCTGGGCGGCATTACAAGTGATTATATTCTTGACAATTACCGGGTATGGTTCAAGAATAATTGTCCTATGGTTGGACCACTTTATGATGATGTAAGGTTTGAGCCCTTGGATGAAAGTTTACGCGATGAACTCTATTTTGGTGTGGCTTTATATGATGACCGGAATGACCATGCTTACGAAATCTTTACGGCCAGGAACGGCTATGAAAACGAAGTTGGCTTTAATACGATTCAGGAGGTTCAGCAGTTTATCAATAACTGGGAAAATGCTTTAAAGGACCCCGCCTTTTATGAGGCCAGAGAAAAGCGTAATCAGGAGTTAAACAGATTAGCTAATGAGGCTATGCGATTGTTAGCAGAAGGCGAGGAAATCTTAAAAGCACATAAAGGTGGTGATTCTGAATGAAAGCCTATGTGCTTGTAGACGATCTTGTTAAAGAGCTCAATCAAACGTATAAGGGTGAAATGACTGATATTTGCCTAATGCCTCTCGGCGTAGAGAGCTGGCTGCGAGACCGGGCGGCTTATCCGGTTCAGTTGCATTTACATAGCAAGGAGAAGCCAGACCCTGAGCTCGACGAGGTAATTGATAAAATGAAAAGACTCTGCGCGTATTATGAAGATAGCGGCATTGATTATAGCGACACTATGACGGTGCTGCGATACCTTGAACAGCTTCGTCTTCTAAAGGCCGAATACGCAAGAGTATTCTTTGAGGAAAAGGAGTGATTTTTATGGCGAGAAAAATGCGGGCATACGGTGAAAATGAACACCCTGGGAAATATGTGCTTGATGATTATGTGTATTCCCGGAATCATACTAAAGCCGTAGCTATTCGGCGCTGGAAAAGACATTTGAAGAAAAAAGCCCGGAGCAATATGCGGCAGAGGCTTCATAAAGAAAAGGAGGAAAGCTGTTATGACTATTGAGCAGATCGAACTGCGGAAAATGTTGACTCAGATGCTTGCGGATAACGGAATAAACCGTGAAACTATCGTTGACTTTGTAAAAGGCATTGTGGAAGAAAAGGTGGAGAAGGCTATTTACCGTACTGTGCATGAAGTTGATATTGATGGCATGGTTCGCGGAACTGTACGGGAAACCACAAAGCGAGCTTTGCAGGAGGAAGTCTCTAAAAAAGTGCGGGCGACTTTATCCTCTGTATCAATTAGCCTTGAATGCCACGAGGTTCCCAGGCAAAAAGAAATTGATGTTCTACGGCAGCAGGTAGAAAGCCTTACAGCCGAGCGAGATATGCTATTACACCAGGTTGAGGCAAGTACCAGGACAAAGTAAGAGCCCAGAATAGCCTTCTGGACTCCCACGGTCTCCATATTCGCGTTTTAATTGCTTGTTAAGCATTTTATAAGCTCCTGACCTAAAAACTCAAATATGGTCAAATCTGGAGCTTACAGGCCAAGACGATTCCGAAGCGGATAATAATTACTGTTGCTTCGGGTGTTCGTCGAGCGACCTCATAAGTGGAGTAGACGGGAGTCGAACCCGTGTCCAAAAACCCATTCCCTGTACTTCTACTATCATAGTCTGTTGTTTTGGGTGGTTTCTCTCCACCCTTTTCCCTCACAGCCGGGAGAACAGACTCCCCAGGCTGCCCGGTAGCTTCATGGTACGCCCGCGTGCGCAAAGCTTAACACGTGTCGTTTCTCACAGAGTCGATGCCCGGTTTCCGGAGTGTGAGTGCCCCGGAGCGGACAAGCTGCCTGAGGCAGCGTCACTCACAGCAAACCTGACGAGTCAGATTAAGCTGCGAATGCTAACTGATTATTATCTTCAGCGTTTAGTTTAATATAGCGAACAAGTTCGCATCGCGATTAACGTGTCGCAACGGATAGCTTCTCCAGCTGCAAGGTCCCTGTCGAAACCTTTACTACCCCGAAAAGATTTAAATCTTTCACTGAGGTTTTCACCCTTACCTGTTAAGTATATCGGATGAATTATCGGCTGTCAATAGTGCCGCAGTGCAAAACTTTGAAACCTAAAAAAGCCATGCAGGCCTGGAACCTTTGTCAAAACCTCTGCTTAAACTCTCTTTCCGCCTCCCTGAGCTGGTCCTTTTTTGCAATATCGTTTCGTTTGTCGTACAGCTTCTTTCCCCGTGCCAGCCCTATCTCTACTTTTGCCTTTCCGTCCTTGAAATATACCTGCAGGGGAACAAGGGTATATCCCTTTTCCGCAACCTTTCCGGCCAGCTTATTGATCTCATATTTGTGCATGAGGAGCTTTTTCACCCGCAGAGGGTCTTTGTTAAAAATATTACCCTTCTCATAGGGACTTACATGCATGCCATAGACAAACACTTCCCCGTTCTCAATGCGGATAAAGGATTCCTTGATGCTGCACTTTCCCATGCGCATGGATTTTACCTCCGTGCCGTGCAGAGCCACTCCCGCCTCATAGGTTTCGTCAATGAAATAGTCATGATAAGCCTTCTTGTTGTTGGCTATCAGCTTCTGCGATTCTTTTTTTGCTGCCACTCTATACCTCATTTCTGCGCTGCTTTGTTGCACAAAGCCATAGATGTCAAAGCCATAAATGGCTTAGGGGTTTGTGTCAAGTCATATATGACTTTGCAGCGCCCAGACACAAACCTCAATCTTCCAAGGCGAAATCGATGGTACGGTTGAACCTGTCGCAGTTTTCCACCCGCACCTTCACCGGCATCCCCAATTTATAGGTCCGCCCGGTGGCTTCCCCCACCATCTCATACTTTCCTTCGTCAAAATAGTAATAATCACCGGGAAGCTTGGAAATATGGACAAGCCCCTCCACGGTGTTGGGCAGTTCCACATAGATTCCCCAGCCGGTGACACCGGAGATCACGCCCTCGAAGCATTCGTCCAGGTGATCCTCCATGTATTCCACCTTTTTCAGTTTATCCGTCTCCCGTTCCGCCTCATCGGCGCGCCGTTCCGTCTCGGAAGAATGCTTTGCCACCTCCGGCAGGATCCCCCGGTAATGAAGGATTCTCTCCTCCCCCAGCCTGCCCCGCAGCTGCTCCCGGATAATGCGGTGGATCTGCAGGTCGGGATAGCGCCTGATGGGCGAGGTAAAATGGCAGTAATACTGACACGCCAGGCCGAAATGCCCCGTACATTCTATGCTGTATTTTGCCTGTTTCATGCTGCGCAACGCCAGCCGGCTGATCATGGCCTCCTCCGGTGTCCCCGCAACCTTTGCCAGCAGCTTCTGGATTTCCTTGGGGTGGATCTCCTCGCTGCTCACTTTCGATTTCGCTTTCCCGATGGATTTCATATAATATCCAAAATTATTTATAAACGTGGACAGCTTTAAGATCCTCTCCTCATCCGGCACATCATGGACACGGTACACAAAGGGCAGTTCCATCCAGTAAAAATGCTGCGCCACAGTTTCGTTAGCCGCCAACATGAAATCTTCTATGATATCCGTGGCAACATTCCTCTCATAAGGCTTTATATCCACAGGATGCCCGTCCCTGTCCAGGACAATCTTGCACTCGGGAAAATCAAAGTCGATGGACCCCCGCTTTCTACGTTTCTGGCGGAGCAGCGCAGATAGCTCCCGCATCAGCAAAAACATGGGATACAGTTCCGCATACTGCCTGTAAGCCTGGTCTCTCTCCACCAATGTCCCATCTTCCAGCATGGCTTTTACCTGGTTGTAAGACATACGCTTATCCACCCGGATCACAGACTCGCAGATCTCGTAATCCGTAATCTCCCCCTGCCCGTCCACCGTCATCAGGCAGCTTAAGGCAAGCCTGTCCACCCCGGCATTCAGGGAACAGATGCCGTTGGACAGCGCGTGGGGAAGCATGGGTATTACCCTGTCCACCAGGTATACGCTGGTCCCCCGCTTAAGCGCTTCCCTGTCCAGGGCGGAATTCTCCTGTACATAATTGGTGACATCCGCTATATGGACTCCCAGGTGATATTTTTCCCCGTCAAAGGACAGGCTCACCGCATCATCCAGATCCTTTGCGTCCTCCCCGTCAATGGTGACCATGTGAAGTCCGCGCAGATCCCTCCTTCCCTGGCAGTCCGCTTCCGATACCTCCTGGGAGACGCGCTCCACCTGATTCATGATCTTCTCGGAGAATTCCACCGGCAGCTCATAACCCCTGACAATGGACATTATGTCCACACCGGGGTCATTGAGATGCCCAAGGATCTCCACCACCTTTCCCTCCGGGTTTCTCAGGCTGGTCCCGTAATCCGTGATCTCCACCACAACCTTGTGTCCGTCCACAGCCCCCTTGGAACGTTCCTTCGGAATGAAAATATCCTGTGCCAGCTTGTTGTTATCAGGCACCACAAACCCGAAATTTTCCCTGGTCCGTTCAAAAGTTCCCACCACCTGGGTCATTCCCCTGGCAATGACTTTCATGACCTGTGCCTCCTGACGCCTGCCGGAATGCCCGGGAAGCAGCGCAACCTGTACCGTATCCCTGTGGAACGCTCCCCCGGTCTTGTCCTCGGGGATGAACAGATCTTCCTCCCGTCCCTCTATCTCCACAAAACCGAAGCCTTTGGCATTGCTGATAAAAGTACCTGTCAGCAGGCTGCCGTTGGATTTCATATACTTTCCTTTTGAGGTAAGCATCAGCTTCCCCTCTGCAAGAAGGGCCTGAAGCACTTCCCTGAGTTCCTCCCGGTTTTCCCTTGTGACCTGTAATAATGACGCCAGTTCCTTTTCCTTCATGGGGACATAGAGCGGGTCATTCACCAGGTCGCTTATTACCTTCTTTCTCTTACTAAAATTGTCCAAATCAACCTCCATCTTTCTACCGCATTATCCTGCCGCATCCCGCCAAAAGGGATCTTCCGGCCGTTACTACACCAGGGCAGGAAAGCTTTCCCCGGATTTCCGCCGGAAGCCTACATACCGGGGTGCCGTTCGCCTGTATGCGCGAACAAGAAAACACCCTCGTGGCAGCCACAAGAGTGTTTTCTGAAAGAGCATGCTCTATGCTCTATTGTATCTTTCTTAAAATACATTCAAATTCAGTATTGCCGCAATGACCATAAACAATACGGCCAAAATCTTTGTCAGCTTTACCAGAAACCCTTCCATGGAACGGCCCTTATTCTTGCCCCAATAAGTCTCCGCCGCGCCACTGATGGAACCTAATCCCGCCGACTTGCCTTCCTGCATCAATACCAACACTGTGAGTGCTATGCAAACCAATATAAAAACGACTGTAATAATTGTCCTCAGTACTTCCATTTCACACCTCCTAATGTCAAGCAGGTATTATGTTACCATAAATGGTACAAAAAGGCAAGCAGTTTTATAAAATTATATGTACAGAAGTAACAGCTCAGCCCTTACGTACAAAACCCCGGCTGCTTCCACAGCCGGGGTTCGTCACCAAACGGATTTACTGATCAAATTATCTGCCAAACTGGCAATCGTTGTTACCGGAGTCGGTAGTCCACATCTCCAGCATGTTGATAGGATCGCTGAAATCTGCAATCCACCCGTTACGGGCGATATCATAGTTACCTTCTTTCCTCTCGTTCAGGAATACAGCCCAGTCAATGCTGTTGATGGACATATTGATGCCAATCTCGCCGAAATCCTGCTGAAGAGCCTCGGCAACTGCAACGTGGCCGGAGGTGTTGTTGGTCAGATACTCAAAGGAGATGGGCGTCTCGGCGGAAAGCTTTCCGTTCTCGAACTTGTAGCCGGCATACTCTAACAGAGCGATTGCCTGGTCTACATTATCCTGGGACCATACGGGGTCAAAGTAACCTACGTTTGCCTCATTTACAAAGGTATAATCCGCATCGTTCTCCTTGAACACGCCGCCGTGGCCGTCTGCCATACCGATGGGAATAAAGGTGTTGGCAGGCTTCTGGCCGGTCTGTCCGATGTTTTCGCAGATATAATCACGGTCAACCAGCAGAGCAAAAGCTCTTCTCATTGCATTGGCCTGTGCGTTGGTCTTGCCTTCAAACAGAGGGCTCTTTACATTAAAGCTTACATAGTAGGTACCCAGCTGGTCAACAACACAGAACTCAGGATTGCTGAGCAGAGCCTGGATCTCGTCTGTGGGAACCGTATCAATAAAGTCAAGGTTGCCGGCATTGTATGCGGCAAAGATTGCCGTATCGTCGTCACTGAGCATGAACTGCAGTGTCTCTACCTCCACCTCATCAGCTCTGTGATAGTTGGGGTTCTTGACATAGGTCATACTCTCGTCATGAGTCCATGCGGATAAGGTATAAGCGCCGTTTGTGATAAAACCGGCTTCCTGTGCCCATGCACCGGCATTGTCCTGCCAGCCAGCCGCTCCCTCTACCGCGCTCTGCTTTACAGGGAAGTAAGCAGGGAACGCCAGCAGCTCGTTAAAGTAAGCGCAGGGCGCTGCCAGCTCGATGGTCAGAGTCTGTCCATCCTCGCTTGCCGCAACTTTCAGAGTGCCGTCGTCATTTTTAGCAATAACGTCAAACATATATGCATAGTCTGCACCTGTGTTAGGGTCAACGGCACGATTCCATGAGTAAACGAAATCGTTGGCGTTCAGCTCGGAGCCGTCGGACCACTTCAGGTCGGAAATCAGAGGCAGCGTATAGGTCAGGCCATCCTCACTTACCTGCTCGTCGGCAGCCAGGTCAAGAACCACATTGCCGTTGCTGTCGTAGGTATACAGGCCTGCAAAGCTGTTTACAGCCAGGCATGCACCGTCCACGGTACTGTTCAGCGCGGGATCCAGCTTGTCGGGTTCACTTCCGAGATTCAGTCTCAGAGTGTCGCCGTTGGTCTTAGCGAACATGAAGAACTTGTAACCGAAAAGATTGGAATAAACATTGGTAACATAATCCTTCTGCATATAAACGTCATTATAGTAGTAAAGTGGAAGAAGCGCTCCTGTCTCCATGAGCATGTCTTCCGCCTGGTGCATCAGTGCCTCACGCTCTACAAAGTCCGTGGTGGTCCTGATCTCAGAAATCAGGCTGTCATAGGTGCCCCAGTTGTGAGGATCTACGGCATTTTCCTCTGAAATGTCAAGTCCGGAAGCCTGGCTATTGTCGCCTGCAGCCTGGCTGTTGTCGCCTGCGGCCTGAGAGCCGGAAGCCTGGTTATCCGAACTGGGGGGGGTACTTGTATTATTATCGCCGCCGCATCCGGTAAGGATACCGAAGGACAATACAAGCGCCATTGAAACTGCGGTAAATTTCTTCATAATAATTTCCTCCTTCTTTTTTCCGCTTGGATCTATATAATATCAAATGTTGCCATTTGGTATTAACTTATTGATTAAAGCAAGCCACCTGGCTGCCGTTCTTCCTGTCTGTCAGAGCAGGGCATTCTTGCGCGCACTTCTCTGTGGCATATCTGCACCTGGTACGGAATGCACAGCCGGAAGGCATATTCATGGGACTGGGCACATCTCCCGACAGCACGATCCTCTGGCTCTTCTTGGCAATAACGGGATCCGGAATGGGCACCGCGCTGAGCAGCGACTGGGTGTAGGGATGCTGAGGATTGTTATATACCTCGTCCGCATCTCCGATCTCCACCACCCTGCCCAAATACATCACGGCAATCCGGTTCGAAATATGCTTCACCACCAGCAGGTCATGGGCGATAAACAGATAAGCCACCCCCAGCTTCTCCTGCAGGTCCTCAAACATATTGATGACCTGCGCCTGAATGGACACATCCAGCGCACTGACTGCTTCGTCACATACAATAAACTTGGGGTCCACCGCCAACGCCCGGGCAATGCCGATACGCTGCCTCTGGCCGCCGGAAAATTCGTGGGCATAACGGGTGGCATGCTCCGCATTCAACCCTACCAATTCCATCAGATCCAGTATCTTGCTCCGGCGCTCCTGTTTGCTGCTGTAGAGCTTATGCACATCCAGGGGTTCGCCGATGATATCCTCCACCGTCATACGGGGATTTAACGACGAGTAAGGATCCTGGAACACCATCTGCATATGCTTGCGGTGCTCCTGCATATTTGCCGACGTAATCTCTTCCCCCATATATTTCACCGACCCGCCGGTGGGTTCATATAGCCTTAAAATAGAACGGCCCACAGTGGTCTTGCCACAGCCTGACTCTCCCACCAGTCCCAATGTTTCGCCGGGTTTGATATTGAAAGATACGCCGTCCACCGCCTTTAGGGGCGTGGTTTTGAAAAAGCCTGTCTTTATGGGGAAGTACTGTTTTAAATCTTCCACTTCAACCAAATATTCACTGCTCATTTGCTGCACCTCCCGCCTCTTCCATCTGCTTCCTGTATGTCAGCCAGCAGGAAGCGTAATGCCCGTCCGGCATCTGCACCTGAGGCGGCACCTCCGTCAGGCAAATCTTCATGGCCTCGTCGCATCTTGCACAAAAAGCACAGCCTTTGGGCAAATTCAGCAAATTGATAGGGGTTCCCGCGATGGGTACCAGCCTCTCCTTGCCGCCGTCAGCCTTAGGGATGGAGCGCAGAAGTCCTTTTGTATACTCATGGCCGGAGCGATAGAAGATATCCTCCGCCGTACCTCTCTCGCAGACACGCCCGCCGTACATAACAATGATCTCGTCGCACATGCTGGCAATTACGCCAAGGTCATGGGTCACCATAATAATGGCCATGCCCATCTTCTTCTGCAAATCCTGCATCAGCTCCAATATCTGCGCCTGTATGGTCACGTCCAGGGCTGTTGTAGGTTCATCCGCAATCAGGATATCCGGCTCACACGCCAGCGCCATGGCAATCATCACACGCTGTCTCATGCCTCCCGAAAGCTCATAAGGATATTGCTTAATACGTTTCTGGGGTTCATTGACACCCACCAGCTCCAGCATTTCCACAGCGCGCTCTTTCGCCTGTTTCTTATCCTTATCCGTGTGGAGAAGAATTGCCTCCATCAGCTGGTTCCCTATGGTATATACAGGATTCAGGCTTGTCATAGGGTCCTGGAAGATAATGCTGCAGCATTTGCCGCGGAACCCGTGCATCTGCTTCTTGTCAAATTTCGTGATATCCTGCCCCTTGTAGAGCACTTCCCCGGACACGATCTTTCCGGTATCCGCGAGGATCTGCATAATGGAATATGCGGTAACCGATTTGCCGGAACCGGACTCTCCCACAATCCCCAGGATCTTGCCCGGAGCCAGATTGAAGTTCACGCCGTTTACGGCCTTTACTTCACCGGAATCCGTATAAAACGATGTGTGTAGATCTTTTACCTGTAAAATGTATTCTTCGCTCATGTTTCCTCTCATTCCGCCGCTTACGCGGCATCAGCACACTTATTGAAAGACCGCTTACTTTTTCAGCTTGGGGTCGAATGCATCGCGCAGTCCGTCACCCAGCAGGTTAAAGGAAAGCACAATGAGGATAATCACAATTGCGGGGAACAGCAACTTATAGGGATAGCTGTTGAGTCCGCCTCTGGCATAGTTTGCAAGGCTTCCCAGCGAAGGCATGGGGTTGGCCACGCCCAGGCCCAGAAAGCTCAGATAGCTCTCGGTAAAGATTGCGGAAGGCACCTGCAGCGCAGTGGAGATAAAAATGACGCTGATACAGTTGGGAATAATGTGCTTTTTAATAATTCTGCCGCTTTTTGCACCGGTGGCCTTGGCCGCCAGAACATAATCGTTATTCTTGATCGTCAGGATCTGGCCTCTCACCAAACGTGCCATACCTACCCAGTACAGCAGCGCGTACACTACAAACAGTGCGATAAGGTTCGAACCCAGCCTTGCAAATATGGTCCCTTCCAGCGCCGTGCCGAGGGTGGCCTGCAGCACAACGGATAACAGGATCACCATCAGCAGATCCGGCAGCGAATAGATAATATCCACGATACGCATCATGACCAAATCCACTTTTCCGCCAAAATACCCTGATATACTACCATACAACAGGCCGATAATCAATACCATTACGCTGGCAACTAATCCCACTGACAAGGATACCCTGGTACCGTACACCACACGCATAAAGTAATCACGGCACTGTTCGTCGGTTCCCATGATATGTGGGAACACATATCCGCCCTGGGCCATGTATTCCAGCTCCATCTCGGAATATTCAAAAGGTTTCATATTCTTGGCGCCTTTGTCACGGACGCCGTTAACCGTATTGATAGACGCATAATCATAAGGAACCACCATAGGCGCAAATATGATTACCAAAACTACCAGGATCAGGAAGATCATACTGCCCACCGCCAGTGGATTCTTCATCAGCCGCTTCATACCATCCTTGAAGAAGGTGGTAGATTCACTCATGACATCCTGCTGCCTTTTCTCTTCCTCCGTAGCCTTCTCGAATTTTGACAGATCAATCTGTGAACTGAGCAAATTCTTTTTAGGCATTTGCTGTACCGCTTTTTCCACTTTTGTTCCTCCTATCTATTCTAACTGCCAAATACGGCATTCTGTACCGCACCGGCCGATTATTCCATTTCAGGACTGATTCTGCTGCCTTTACGGGCCTGTTCACACTCCGGCATGCCAACGCAGGGCCTGCCAATCAATCCAGTTTAATCCTGGGGTCGATCACCTTATAAACCAAATCGGTGATCAGGTTCACCGTTACCATGAGAGTTGCCAAAAAAATCGTAGTTCCCATGATCAGTGTGTAATCCCGGTTGGTAATGCTGTCTACAAATTTGCTTCCCAACCCTCCAATGGTAAAGATACTCTCCACCACAAGGCTTCCCGTGAGGATGTAAGCCGTCATGGGGCCAACATACGTGATAACAGGAATCACCGCATTCCTGAGGGCATGCTTGAAGATCACTTTCACGCCGGACACGCCTTTGGCATTTGCTGTCCGCACATAATCCTGCCCCAGGGCATCCAGCATACTGGTCTTCGTAAGCCTGGTTATGTACGCCATGGGATACATGGACAACGCAATGACGGGCAGCACATAATGCGGGTTATCCGGGCTCCACACCGGCGCCCACCCTAATTTAATACAGAATACATACAGCAAAATCGTGCCCAGGACAAAACTGGGCGCTGCCGTCGCCAACGTAGTAAAGAAAATGATAATACGGTCAATTATGCTGTTACGCTTCAGTGCGGCCACGCTTCCCAGCACCAGACCGACTAATGTGGCAATTGCCGCAGCCGCGCCACCCAGCCTGGCCGATATGGGAAAGGATTCCCCTATGACAGTGGCAATGTTCCTACCCGTTTTCAGGGAAACGCCCATGTCGCCCCGCAGAAAATTCCCCATATAGATCGCAAACTGCTCCGGCACGGGTTTATCCAGATTATATCTGGCCTCCAACGCAGCTTTCACCTCCGGGCTGGGAGCCTTCTCGGAGCTGAAGGGCCCGCCGGGAATGGCATTCATGCTGAAAAAGGTGATGGCTGAAACAATGAACACTGTCAAAATGGCGAGCAGAACCCGCTTAATCATATAACGATACATCTTCTCACTCCTTAGTTTTCTATTCTTTTGGCAGAGCCGCACAACATCTTTGATATAATCACAAAAACGATGATGTGCGTTACTGGCGCCGTTCATCATCGTCCGACAACCTGTATCTTACATTACTTCGTTTTAATTGTCAAGAAAATAACAAAAATGTCCGTCCGGCACGAACCAATGTCCGCATACGTAAATCATTTTACCGCAATAAAGTGCAATAAGTCAATATCTATTTATATTTTTACATAAATTGGGGCGGCTGACCGGGCATAAAAAAGCGCCGCCTGCGGCGCTTCGAAGAATGCTTCGCATTCTTCCCCAGCCAGGACGCAGTTTCCTATAAAATAAAAAACGACCGTACCATTTGCCTGTGAGGACTTGCTCACCAAAGGCAAATTGCACGATCGTTTTATTGTACGGGCTTACATATAAAATGTGCCGTGAAACTTAGATCTTTTTAAAAGGTTCCATATACTGTGCGGCCCGCCCAAGCTCCTCTTCGATCCGCAGCAATCTGTTATACTTTGCCACCCTGTCGCTTCTGCAGGGTGCCCCTGTCTTGATCTGGCCTGTGTTCCATGCCACCGCCAGGTCTGCAATGGTAGTGTCCTCGGTCTCCCCCGAGCGGTGGGACATAACAGCCTTATAGCCGTTCTTATGGGCCATCTCCACCGCCTCGAAGGCTTCCGTCAGGGTACCGATCTGATTTACTTTTACCAGGATGGCGTTGGCGGTCTTTAACTTAATGCCTGCGTCCAGGCGCTTGGTGTTGGTCACAAAGAGATCGTCCCCCACCAGCTGCACGCTGTCTCCCAGCCGCTTTGTGAGTTCTTTCCATCCCTCCCAGTCCTCCTCGTCGAGGCCATCCTCAATGGAAATGATAGGGAACTTTTCCACCAGGCCCGCAAAATAATCGATCATATCCTGGGTACTGCGGACAATCTCCTTCCCCTTAAGGCTGCTCTCGCCGGGGAAATGGTACATCTTCGTCTTCTCGTTATAAAGCTCGCTGCTGGCGGCATCCATGGCAATCTTGATATCCTTTCCCGGGGTATAGCCTGAGGCTTCGATGGCCTCCACCAGAAAGGTCAGAACGCTCTCCGCGTCCGGCAGGTCGGGGGCAAAACCGCCCTCATCCCCCACTCCCGTGGAAAGTCCCTTGTCCTGCAGGAGCTTCTTTAAATTATGATAAATTTCCGCACATATGCGCAGTCCGTCGGCAAAGGTCTCGGCCTCCACGGGCATGATCATAAACTCCTGGAAATCCACCGTGTTGGCCGCATGTTTTCCGCCGTTTAAAATGTTCATCATAGGCACCGGGAGAAGCCTGGGCCCCATACCGCCCAAATAGCGGTACAGCGGTATATCCAGCGCATTGGCGGCAGCCTTTGCACAGGCCATGGACACGGAGAGCATGGCGTTGGCGCCCAGATTGCCCTTATTGTCCGTGCCGTCCAGCTCTAAAAGTGTCCTGTCGATGGCAATCTGCTCCAGCGCATTCCTGCCCAGGATCGCCGAAGCAATCTTCTCATTTACATTCTTTACGGCATGCTGCACGCCCAGGCCAAAATACCGGGTCTCTCCGTCGCGCAGCTCCACCGCTTCGAACTGCCCCGTGCTGGCTCCCGAGGGCACGGCGGCAATTCCCTCATAGTCCCGTCCGTTGTCATGATTTAAGACCGTGACAGCGGCCTCCACTGTGGGGTTACCTCTGGAATCCAGAATTTCTCTGGCGTGAACGGCTGTGATTTCCAATTGAACAGACATAAAAAACCTCCTTGGGGATGTACTTACTTTTTGTTATTTATTAGGTAAGTATGTCCTCCAAGAAGGTTTCTATTCATATCACTTGCCCATCTCACATGCCCATCAAATGCCCCTCACTCCGCCGCTGTTTCAGGCTTTATGCTTGGGATGGTTACAGAGGTTATGCCACAGCAATTCCTTTTGTCCCATTCCGAATTTTAATATTTTCCACAGGGAGCCAACCGCTTCCGGGCCGTAATCGTTCATATAGGAAATATGCATAAATACCGCACCCTGCCAGATCAAGTCAAGCTCCTGCCTGGTAATTTCTTCTTCCCCATAATAGCCGTATAAAAAAGCCTCCGCCAGGTCCGTCCGGTAGCTCATCCTTCCCGTAGTGCGCTCATGCTTCACAAACTGCATGATAAAGGGCCAGCCAAGATCCAGATACCGGCTGCCGACCCCCGCGTCATCCAGGTCAATCAGTACAATGTCACCGTCCTTGGTCCTTAAGCTGTTATGGGGCCCTATATCCGAATGGATAAAGCATCGGTCAAGCTTACGGAAATCGGGAATGCTGTCCAGAATCTCATCAAATTCCCGTTTAAACCCTTTTTCCCTGAACCATCCGTAAAATTCCCCTTTGTCATCGCTCAGGCCGGACGGGTGGGTATAATCCGAAAAAGAATGCAGTTTTCTCAACAGCCTGCCCAGCTCCCGCTGGTCCCTCTCATTTTCCTCCAGGTTCTGTCCCTCAATGTACTCCAACACATAAAACCAGAACCCTGACGCTTTGAGGCAGCTTGCCCCATTGGGCATATGGAGGATCCGGGGCGCAAGCTGCCTGTTGTTTCCAAGGTATTCATGGGCAGCTATATTTCCTTCTATGGTTTCTCCTGAAACAGTCTCAGGGAGTCCCCTTGCCAGCAGGATTTGGCCATCCGCCTCAATTTTGCAGACCAACCTGGAGGAACCTTTATGAAATTGCTCTAACAGTTTTATATCCGTATAGCCATAGCTCTGCATAACCGTTTGCAGCAGACGCCCTAACTCCTTTTCCGTGATCTCCATCTTGCAGTCCCCTGACTTTTGTTTTCATCCCAATGCAGCGCCGCCAGCCGGCTTCTGCCCCGGCGAACTTCCCCTGTACCGCCTTCCTCCGGTGTACGGAACGGGTTCCCTATCGGGTCCTGCCAGCGCCCGTTGTATGTGTTCCAATCTGCCGTTTCAGGCTGGCGGTCAATACTCCTTACCTGCCAGGATCTCACAGTAGTCCTTATAATTCTTCTCCAGCAGTGAGGGCGTGTCCAGTCCGTAAGGGCACTTTGCTTTACACTGCCCGCAGTGGAGGCAGTTTTCAATCTTCTTCATCTTCTCCTGTGCCTCCGGGGTCAGCTGTGCGGCGGAAGGCGACCTGCGGATCAGCAGGCTCATGCGGGCACAGTTATTGATCTCGATCCCCACAGGGCAGGGCATGCAGTAGCCGCAGCCACGGCAGAAATCTCCCAGCAATTCCTCCCTGTCGTTCTTAATGACTGCCGCCAGCTCCTCTGTCATTGCAGGGGGATTCTCTATGTAGGACAGAAATTCATCCAGCTCGCTCTCCCTCTGCACGCCCCAGATGGGCAGTACATTGTCATATTGGGCAAGGAAAGCGTAAGCGGCAGCGGAATTGGTGATCAGGCCGCCGGACAGGGCTTTCATGGCAATGAAACCCATATCCGCCTCCCTGCACTTTTGAACCAGTTCAATATCCTTTTCCGTTGCCAGATAACAGAACGGGAACTGCAGTGTCTCATATAACCCGCTTTCCACCGCTTCGTGAGCCACGTTCAGGCGGTGGTTGGTGATACCGATGTGGCGGACCATGCCTTTCTCCTTTGCCTCCAGCATGGCTTCATACAATCCCGTGCCGTCCCCCGGCTTCGGGCAGAAGGAAGGATTGTGGAATTGATAGATATCAATATAATCTGTCCGCAGGTTATTCAGGGAAGTATTCAGGTCCCTCCAGAAGCTTTCCACATCTTTGGCCACGGTCTTGGTGGCAATGTAAACCTTCTCCCGCATCCCCTCAAAGGCCTCCCCCAGCTTCACCTCGCTGTCGGTGTACCCTCTTGCCGTGTCAAAGAAAGTGACTCCGTTTTCATAAGCCTTTCTCAGCAGCTTCACGGCCTCCTCCTGTGTGATCCGCTGAATGGGCAGCGCACCGAATGAATTTTTCTCCACGGTGATCCCTGTTTTTCCTAATCTTACCTGTACCATACTGTTCCTCCTCGCCTTTATCATTTTTATGTCCATGCCTTTCCTGCATGTTTTTCCATGCGGGAAAAACTACTGTGCTGTACCATTCATTTTCAGCCAAATGACGCAGAATGAATTTTCAACCTGCAAGGCAGCTGAGCGAGGCGATGCGGTGGCATCGTTGAGTGAGGCCAACGCAGCAGATGGAAATTCAAGCAAGCCATTTGACGAAATAGGAACGGTACGGCACATTACTGCCTCTTTCTTCCCAGATACCTGTTTACGCGTTTCCTGTAATCCAGGTACTCCTCCCCGAATGCCCTGAGCATCGCCTCCTCCTCATTGAACACGATCTGCAGATGAAACATCAGTATGGCAAACAGAGATACAATACACAAAGTCCAGTCAAAAAACTGAAACAGGATTCCCAGATACACCAGGTCAAACCCCAGGAAAGCAGGATTACGGCTGATCCGGAAGATCCCCCGGGTGACCAGCGCCGTCTTATCCTTTGAAACACCGGCCCGCCAGCTGTCACGCATGGTCAGCATTCCCGCCAGGAATGATATGTTGCCCAGGACGGCTGTCAGGACCCCCGCCATACGAAGCCACTCAGGGGACTGTGTCCGGTTCCGGATGATGCCTGCGGCTTCCATTGCCGGAACCATCACGGAAGCAACTCCCATCAGGATCTCAACCGTCCGGGAAAGGCCTGCCTTCCCCACGCCGATCTGGGTTGTACGGATGCCTTTTCTCTTTTGGGAGAGCTTCTTGGCAAAATAGCTGCCGTAAAACACAAGCAGTATCAGAACCGATACTATCTGATAAAAAGACATTCCTGCACCCCCCGTTTTCTCAAGTATGGATATAATATACAATATACAGGTACCTATGTACAAGTATTTTATTTCCTTCCGTCTTCTTTGGGTAACAGGTTCCCGGCGCTGAAATCCTACAGTATCTTCTCCATCCCGGTCTTATAGGGGGTAAATCCGCAGCTCTCGTAGAATTTCCGGGCGCCGGGATTGCACTCCCAAACGTTTAAAGTCACGTTATAGCAACCCTGTTCCCCGGCAAACGCCATCACATACTCGTAAAGCTGTTTCCCTATATGCTGTCCTCTGAGGGTCTCATCCACACATAGATCGTCTATGTAGAGGGTCTTGATATCCGTAAGGATATGGTTGTCCACATACTGCTGGAAAACGCAGAAGGCGTATCCCAGCACCTGCCCTTTTTCATCCACCCCTACAAAAATGGGTTTGCCCTCATCCTCTATTATGGCAAGCAATTCCTCATCCGTATACTTCTTTGTATTGCTCTTGAACAAATCGGGCCTGCCATTGTGGTGCACCATCAGCACCTGATTCAGCAGATTGTTGATTCCTTCCATATCCTGTTCTTTTGCTCTTCTGATGTTCATGTATACGTTTCCTTCCCTGTTGCATTTTATGGCCCGGCCCGGCATGCACTGGGCATGCCCTAAATATATTTTATGGAATAAGTCATCAAAACCTATCTTTGACATTCTTCTAGTATAATCCACCCTAATTGCCCGTATGTTTGACGCAGGATAAATTTTCAGCCTGCAAGGCGGCTGAACGAGGCGATGCGGTAGCATCGTTGAGTGAAGCCAGCGCAGTCAGGTGGAAATTTAAACCAGCGAAACATAGGGATAATTTAGGTGGATTATACTAGGTCTTATTTGTTGGTTTAGTTGATACATCATAGGCAAGACCCGAAAAACATTCCGTTTTCCGGGCCTTGCTTCTGCTTATGGCGTCAACCTATATAACCTTTCAATCATTTCCGAACCAGCAGCGATTTCCCTGTCATCTCCGCAGGCTGTTCCTTCTCCATGATCTGGATCAGCGTAGGGATGATATCCGCCAGGCAGCCGCCTTCGCGGAGGGTATAACCCTGGTCATAATTCACCAGGATAAAAGGCACCTGGTTAGTAGTGTGGGCGGTAAAGGGATCCCCGGTTTCGTAGTCTATCAGCTGCTCCGCATTGCCGTGGTCGGCACAGATGAACATGGCGCCGTCCACCTCTTTTATGGCCTCCACTGCCTTCCCAACGCACTCGTCAACGGCTTCCACTGCCTTGATGGCAGCTTCCTCAACACCGGTATGCCCCACCATATCGGGATTTGCAAAATTAATGATGATCACATCATATTTATCGGAACGAATCGCCTCGCAGAGCCTGTCACAGACCTCGTAGGCGCTCATCTGGGGTTTCAGGTCGTATGTTGCCACATCCTTGGGGGAATTCACAAGCACTCTGTCTTCTCCCTCGTTGGGTTCCTCCACGCCGCCGTTGAAAAAGAAAGTGACATGGGCGTACTTCTCCGTCTCGGCGATACGCGCCTGCTTCATATGGTTTGCCGCCAGCCACTCGCCGAAGGTATTGGTCACGGCCACCTTGTGGAATGCCACATCTTTGTTGGGAATCGTAGGGTCATAATCGGAGAAGCAGACATAAGTGATGTCCTTCCTCTGCCCTCTGTCAAATCCCTTGAAATCGTCATCACAGAAAGCTCTGGTGATCTCTCGTGCACGGTCGGGGCGGAAATTAAAGAAGATAACGGAATCCCCGTCCTGGACCGTAGCCACAGGCTTGCCGTCCTCCAGCGCAAGGGTAGGCTTTACAAATTCATCCGTCTCCTCCCTGTCATAGGACTGCTGGATCCCGCAGATACCGCAGGCAGCGGTCAGTCCCTCGCCCTTTGTCATGGCGTCATAAGCCAGTTTCACACGATCCCAGTTGTTGTCCCTGTCCATCACATAATAGCGGCCCATAACGGAGGCGATCCGGCCCACGCCGATCTTCTCCATCTCTGCCGCCAGAGCCTCCGCATACTCCTTCCCGCTGGCAGGGGGGGTGTCGCGCCCGTCCAGGAAGCAGTGTACATACACCTTTTCCAGGCCGTTCCGCTTAGCCAGCTCCAACAGGCCGTATAAATGGGTATTATGGCTGTGCACGCCGCCGTCGGACAAGAGGCCCATGAGATGCAGCGCGCTGTTATTTTTCTTACAATTTTCCACCGCCTTCAACAGTGCGGGATTTTCAAAAAAGGTTCCGTCCTGGATTTCCTTTGTGATCCTGGTCAATTCCTGGTACACGATACGCCCTGCGCCCATATTCAGGTGCCCTACCTCGGAATTGCCCATCTGCCCATCGGGAAGCCCTACCGCCATACCGCTGGCGTTTCCCCTCACAAAGGGGTAATCTTTCATCAGTCCGTCCATCACCGGGGTTTTCGCCTGGGCAACTGCGTTTCCCTGGGTCTTCTCATTGAGGCCGTAGCCGTCGAGGATCATTAAAACTACAGGTTTCTTGCTCATAATCTTCTCCTTGTCCATGTTCCGTTAGTTATATACTTTTAATCTATATCATTCCTCATCCTGGTATAGTTCAAGCAAATTCTCAAATTCTTCCTTCACTTCCGCGAAGGCTTTTAATAGTTTGGGAGAGAATGCTCCGCTGTGGCCGTTAACGATCATTTGGTATGCTTTATTTTTGTCATACGCTGTCTTATACACGCGCTTTGAAGTGAGCGCGTCATATACGTCCACCAGCGAAACGATTTGTGCCGCAATGCTGATCTCGTCCCCTTTCAAACCATCGGGGTAACCTTTACCGTCGTACTTTTCGTGATGATGCCTGGCAATATCATAAGCATAGTCATACACGGCCTTATCGGTCAGGCTGACTCTCTGCTGAATGATCTCGGCCCCTTTGGTGGTATGGGATTTTATCAGTTCAAACTCATCATCCGTGAGCTTACTGGGTTTTAAAATGATACTGTCCGGGATAGCAATTTTCCCAATATCGTGAAGGCATGACGCCCACCCGATCTCAGCCAGCTTTTCATGCGTGAGCTCATATTCCGGGTAAAGCTTCATAATACTTTTCCCCAGGCAAAGAGAGTATTCCCTGATCCTCTTGATATGCTGCTTTGATTCCAGATTTCTGAATTCCACAATATTGCTCAGCGATTCCACAATGACCTCAGTTACCTGGCTGAGGTCTCCCGTCTGCTTCTTTAAAATATCATTTTGCTTCTGAATGCTCTGGTTCTGCTTCCTGACCATGGATTCCAGCTGCATTTTATAGCGGAACCACCCTATCGCATTGCTCACCACCTGCTTCACCACATCCGGCTGGTAAGGCTTTTTGATATAGCTCACTATACCGTATTCATAACCCTTTTTCTCCATTTTGGGGGAACTTTCCCCCGTGATCATGATAAACGGGATTTTATTCAGGATTTTCTTTCCCTTCAGCCACTCCAGCACTTCAAAGCCGCCCATTACCGGCATGATATTATCCAGGAGCACAACCGCGATGGAAGAAAAATTTTTACTCAGCAGCACAATTCCTTCCTTGCCGTTGGCAGCCTCCATGATTTTGTACTCCGGCTGAAACATTTCCGCCAGGATCGCACGGTCTATGGCATTATCTTCAAAAATCAAAATCGTATCACGTTTCATAGTTTTCCAACACTTTCTTCTTTTTATTTTATATTTATAAAGTTGTCATCACTACTTTTTTGTTCCGAAGTTTAAATGCCACTCTGCCTACTTCACCCGGCAATGCATATTTGATACCGTTAATGACAATAACGCTGCCCTCATATGCTTTGCCCCTGACGCTAACGGGATCTATTATAAACTGCTCCGTCATGTTGAACAGCTTGGAAGCTTCGGCATCCATCTCCGCCAGTTCACGGTTCTTGGCCTCCAATGTGGCATAGACCTTCCACCTCAGGTTTTCCGGTATTCTCTCTCTGGCGAAAGGAGCCTGGAGTATCTTCTCCCACTCATCTCTCAATGACGTTATGTCGCTTAAAACCTTCTCCCTGTTCACGGAGTACTCCGCCATTTTCTTTTCATAGAGTTCCGTCCGCCCCACTTCAAGAAGCGTCCTGAGGTGATTCTTATTCCCGAGGTTGTATGTGTCCACGCCCCTTACCGTGCAGGTACGACCGCCCAGCAGCATTCCCTTGCTCCCTGAGACAATCACCTTGCCCATAGTGTTAATGTTACTCTTCATAATGTAATTGGCTTTAACATTACCGCCTGCAGTGATGTTCGCAGCTTCAAAAAAGCTTCCCGATACCTCTCCGCCGGCTTCGATAAAGCAGTCCCCCTTGGAGCAGCTGCCCTTTTTTATCATCACATTTCCCCCGGCAATCAGCCTTGCGGCCTCCACATTATACTCGATAATGATATCTCCGCTGGCTTTGATATACCCGCCGGAATAAATGCTTCCTACTACATATACGGAACCGTCCACCTCCAGCCTGCCGGTAACGGCAGTCACGTCTTCACGAACCACCATCATATTGGTGATAATGATACGGCCTCCCGTATATTCGAATTTACCGTTCATCCTGGAAATGTAAGTCACTCCGTCCGGCGCAATGATAAACCCTTCTCCCCGCAGCCGTTTCAGGTCACTCCCGTTTTCCCCGTGGATGGATTCACCATAGATATTTTTCCCGTACGTCCCTTTCTCCGCAGGATGGTAGACGGCAATCTTTTCATTCTCTTCCACCATCTCAAAAGCTTCAATATTCACATAATCCACGCCGCCGTCCGGCAATGGCGCCGGAATACGGGGCAAATCAAGCCTGACAAAAAATTCAAACCAGCCGTCCTTGCCCTTTTGGGCCGGAATCCCTTCGGCAATCAAAACTTTCTCATTCATTCTTCGCTTGTCGATCAGCTCCGCAATGGCATCGTGTTTGATCCCGAATACAATTTCCCGCCTCTCCAGGTCATAATAGATATCTTCCTTAGTCACCACATTTCCGGGAAGCCATGGTATATACGCATATGCCCGGTTTCCATTGTCCTCTATGGAAATTACGAACTCTTTTTTCCGATAAGGGTCATAATAAGACTTTTTATCTTTCTCCGTCCCGGCTTCCGCCTTCGGCGCCTCTGACTCTGCCGCTGTCGCTGTCCCGTCAATAAGCTTCCTGCGCATTTCCTTCATATCCGTGGCAGAATGAACCAGGCCGCAGTAAGAAGACACATCCAACCCTGCCTCCAACCCCAGTCGGATCTCCCTCATTTGAAAATGGCTGTACAGGTTGCTGGCATACAGGCTTACGTTCAGCTTTTTTTCCAACCCCAGCCGGATCTCCTGCATCTGCATCCAATTATACTTAGGGGAGGCATAGGCGGAAACATCCATCTGTTCGCACAACCCGATCCGAATCTCCCGGATCTGCGGGGCGCACATGCCGTCCGTCAGCCATTTATCCAAAGGAAGCCTGCTTTGCAGCGCAGACCGGATTTCCTCCAGTTCATCATCCGAAAATCCCCTCTCCACATAAGGCAGTATATCCAAATTCACATAGAGGGAAAGCCGGATCTGGCGCATAGTCTCATAGCTGTATGCCGGATCTGCAAATACGGACACATCCACCTTGTCCTTCAGTCCCATGCGCATCTGCTCCATCTGCAGCCAGTTGTATTCCGGCTTTGAATATATGGAAACATCCAAGCCTTCCTCTTCACCCAGCCGGATCTCCCTGTTTTGCGCTTTCTGGTATTCCGCATTTTCCATCATGGGAAAATGCAGCTCCAGCTGCTGTCTTTTACTGATGTCCTCGTTATCCATATCCGCAACCATACTTTCTTTAAAATAATACATTATCAAAGCGCCGGTGTATTTACATATCAAAACACACATAGAATGCGCTGAAAGCAAATAAAATATCCTGCTCGCCATTCAGCCTATGTTTCATTCTGTTTCGCCGCCACAGCGCCTGTTTATTCCGTTTATCTCAAAATGGGAACAAAGTCTTAAGGTTGAAAGAGAAGCATTCTCAAATATTGATTAGTGCATTGTATTCATTATATCAAGGCCACTTAAAAAAGTCCACTGTTTTTTCCGGTCTTCCCGTTCCCCGGTATCCGTGCCCGGCCACCCTGCGGCAGCGCCACGGAACCTTTTTATTCCGGTGCGGTAACGGTTGTCTTTTCCCTGAAATATGCTATACTGAAATAACGCCTGAAAGAGCCGTGAAAAAGGTTGGTCTGTTGTTCGGGCGGGAAACGGAGATTATGGTATGATCACATTATTGTCTAAAATATTTCTTCGCGGCCGCGGCGATACCAAAGATCCGGCCACCCGGCAGGCTTATGGCGTGCTCTGCGGCGCAGTGGGCATTTTCCTGAACCTCTGCCTGTTCGCCGGGAAATTTTTCGCCGGCCTGGCGAGCCATTCCATCGCCATCACCGCCGATGCGTTTAACAACCTGTCAGACGCGGGTTCTTCCATCATCACCCTGATCGGCTTTAAAATGGCAGGCCAGAAACCGGACCCCGGCCATCCCTTCGGCCACGGAAGGATCGAGTACGTATCGGGACTGCTGGTATCCGTCATCATTCTGCTGATGGGCCTGGAGCTGCTGAAAACGTCCGCATCCAAGGTCCTTCATCCGGAAGAGCTTGCCTTCTCTCCCCTCATACTGGTCATCCTGGCAGTCTCCATCTGTGTAAAAGCCTACATGTTCCTGTATAACAGACGGCTGGGCAGGAAGCTGGATTCCGCCGCCATGCTTGCCACCGCCACCGATTCTTTCAGTGATTCCCTTGCCACTGCCGTGGTATTGGTCTCCACACTGACAGTACATTTCACAGGGTTGGCAATAGACGGCTGGTGCGGTATTTTAGTAGGGTTATTTATCTGTTACTCCGGATTCTGTGCGGCCAGGGACACCATAAATCCCCTGTTAGGCCAGGCTCCCGACAAAGAATTCGTACAGGAGATCAATGATATCGTTATGGCCCACAGCAGGATCCTGGGGATCCACGACCTCATTGTACACAATTACGGCCCCGGGCGGACACTGATCTCCCTCCATGCGGAAGTACCTGCGGACGGCGATATCTTAGAGCTGCACGACCTCATTGATACCATTGAACACGAGCTTCGGGATGCCTTAAACTGCCATGCCGTAATACATATGGATCCCGTCTGTGTGGGGGATGAAGAGACCATACGGCTGAAGGAACTGGTAAAAGGGTATCTGGCAGAGATAGACGAAAACATCTCCATGCATGATTTCCGCATTGTCACCGGCCCCACCCACACTAATCTGATCTTTGATGTGGTAGTGCCATACAGCTTCCCCATGCCTGACAAGGAGCTGGCCGATACCATAGACCGACGTGTCCGCCTTGACAATCCAAACTTTTATACGGTGATCGAGGTGGATCAGGCAATGGTGTGACCACACAGCTTATTTCAAGCCAGGCATACCGCAGTCAGAAATATTGCCTATTTATGAAGCCGGGGAGATTGGGGATTTTTGCAATTTGAATCTATTGCAAAATTGCAGTTGACAATTCATGGAAGTTGTTGTAGTGTAGATTACAGTTATTCATGCATCAGCGCGGAAGTCCAGTCAGCGGACGCGCAAAAATAAAAAGAAGGAGGTAACGCTATGTTTAACGATTCGACTAAAAACGCTTTTGTTGTTCAGCATCATACACAGCACGCAGTTACCTCAGGAAATCCCAGAGGAGTCGAATCTTCCATCGGCAGATTATACGCTTAAGGAATGGTTCCGTCTCTTTAATTATCTGAACACGCAGATGTTTGTTTAGACATCCACTATGTGAATCAGAGTCCATGGTAAACTGCCATGGACTTTTTTGTGAGTTTTCTCCTACCCATGTCTTTGGCAGTTCACCGCCGGTTTTTCCTGAGTAAAAGCCTGTACCGCCTCCGCCCGTGAATGAATCCGTACAAAACGGAATAGGTTCTGCGCCGGGGCAAAACGGAATTTTGTTTGTAAATGTTTTTAGCACGGTCTGTATTCCGTGCGGAAATGAGGGAATTGTGAAGAAAGTATCAAGTTATATTATGGAACATATCTGGGGTTATATTGCAGCCGTCTTCT
>CANRWO010000051.1 GCA_947643615.1 uncultured Lachnospiraceae bacterium | reverse complement strand
CATAAGATAGTTTAGATGCAAAAGCTATCAGGAGGGGTCCGAAGGTGAATGACAGGGCAGCAGGGTTACTGGAACAGTATGGGATAGAGGTGCGCGGCACCAGAAAGGGCAGAGGGGCCATTCTGTGCGATACGGATCGGGGATGCCTGATCTTTAAAGAATATGCGGGGAACATTGACAGATTGGAATTGCAGGACCGCGTCTTAAAAGAAGTAGAAAGGGAAGGATGCGTTGCCGTAGAACAGATAGTCCCCACCGCCGAAGGAGCACTTTTTGTGCAGGACAACGACGGGATAAAATATATTCTGAAGACCTGGAAGGACGGCAGGGAGTGCAGCATTTACGATAAAGAAGAATGCATGGATGTAGTACGGCTTCTGGCCAGGCTGCATAAAAGCATGACGCTTCCCGCGGATACGCCGGGACTTCCACCCCTGTTTTCCCCTGAGAAGGAATATGAGAAACATAATAAGGAGCTTAAAAAGGTCAAAAAGTATCTGCAGCAAAGAAGCCAGAAACAGCCTTTTGAAATCAGCCTGCTGAATGCCTTCGATTATTTTCTGGAACAGGCGCTTTCCGTAACAGAGGAGTGGAATGCCTACTGCGCCGTCAAGAATAAAAGTGATGCCAAAGCCGCTGAAATAGGCGAACCCATCACATTCTGCCACGGGGATTATCAGTATCACAATATTATAAAGAGCGATGGCAGCTGGTTTTTGGTCAATTTTGAAAAATGCATCTCCGACAGTCCTATCAGAGATCTGTATTTGCTGATGAGAAAGCTTTTGGAGAAAAGCAATTGGTCTATTCCTTTGGGCAAAGAGCTGCTGGAGGCTTACGAGGCGGAAAAAGAGGTCACTGCCATCAACAGGATCGATCTGTATTACCGTCTGGCATATCCGGAGAAATTCTGGAAGATAGTTAATTTCTATTTTAATTCCGGGAAGGCATGGATTCCCGGCAGGAATCAGGAGAAACTGGAAAAACTTATGGCTCAGGAAAAGGAGAAGCATCGTTTCCTGGAGGAAGTGTTCCGTAATGTAAGCACCCTTAAGGGTTAAAAACATGGAATCGATGCCCGCTTCAGCGGGCAGGGGGTAGACAAGTGAAGCGAAAGAAGAAGGATAGGAAAAACCATAGAAAAAGCCTGGTTGCCGTTATTGCGGCGTTGCTTACAATGACCTTTGCGGTAGGATACAGTATGATACCCCGGAAAGAGGCGCCTGCAGCCGAGCCAACGCCTTCTCCGGAGAGGGTGGACACAGGCTTTGTATTGACAGGGCCGGAAAGCTTTGATTCTGCGGACACGGCAATCCTGGTAGACAGGGATGAAAAGAAGAACACACTGACTTTTCTGAACCTGGAGCTGGGGAGAAGGTATACACTTTCCATGGACGGTACTACCAGGATGTATGACAAATACGGGCAGATTATGTCCCTGGATCAATTTTCCATAGGGGACATTGTGGATGTGACCTTCCTGAAATCCAAAAAACATCTCACAGCTATGCAGCTGTCCCCATCCGCATGGAGTTATTCGGATGTTACGCGGTATGAGCTGAACAGGATCCGGAGGGACGTTTCCATTGGCGGGGAGACCTATAAGATTACGGACAATACCCAGTTCCTTTCGGAAAACCGGAATATTGAAATGATGGATCTGAACCCGTCGGATGTGTTGAGCTTTCAGGGGATTGACACTCAGGTGCTGTCGGTGCGGGTGGATAAAGGGCATGGATACCTGCGCCTGGTGAATGACGAAAACTTTGTGGGCGGCTGGATAGAGATCGGGCAGGCCCAGATCCAGAGAATAACGGAAGATATGCTTCTGACGGTCCCGGAAGGAAGTTATCAGGTGAATGTCAGCAACCGGGGGGGCGGCGGGAGCAAGACCGTAGTCATAAACCGCAATGAAGAGACTTGCCTGGACATCGGTGACCTGGAAATCCCGGAGCCTAAGACGGGAATGGTTTTGTTTTCTTTAAACCCTCCCAAAGCGGAACTGTACATTGACGGGACCAAGGCAGATACGTCGGGGCCTGTGTCTCTGGAATACGGGATCCATCAGCTGATCGCCAAAGCGGACGGTTACCATTCCGTCACACAATATATCAGTATTGCCCAGGAGTCAGGGGGATTTGACATAGTGCTGGATGCAGTGGACGGCGAGTCCGATGAGAGCGGCAGCTCCTCCACAGGTTCCTCACAGATTACCACGAATTATTATAAGGTTTATGTGGACGCGCCGGAGAGTGTGGAAGTCTACCTGGACGGCAATTACATTGGGATCTCACCTTGCAATTTTAAGAAGGCTTCGGGTTCCCATACCATAACCCTGCGCAGGACAGGTTATGTAACCAGGAGTTATACGGTGCAGATAGATGATGAGGCAAAGGATCTCACCCTTTCCTTTGCGGATCTGGTGCTTACGGATCCGGCGACGGCAGGCCCTCCTGCCTCGTCCAACACTTCCTCATCTAATTCCTCCTCATCCAATTCCTCTTCGTCCAACACCTCCTCGTCCAATTCCGCCTCCCGGAATTCATCGGGAAATTAAGGATAAGAGAGTGCCTGAGGAATACTGTACTTTGGGAGAAATATGATAGAAGGGATATGACTTATGGAACAGAAAAAATATACCTATGAAGACTTTATCGAGATTATTCGGATGCTGCGCAGCGAGAACGGCTGCCCTTGGGACCGGGAACAGACCCATATGAGCCTGCGTCCCTGTATGATGGAGGAAGCGGCGGAGGTGGCTGCTGCGATCCGCATTTATGACAGGACAGGCAGTTGGGAGAACCTCAGGGAAGAGTTGGGGGACGTGCTGCTCCAGGTAGTAATGCATTCCCGTATTGCGGAGGAGGAAGGACTGTTTACCCTGGAGGATGTGGTATCCGAGGTGGCGGAGAAAATGGTTCGCCGCCACCCCCATGTATTTGGGGATGTATCGGCAGAGACATCGGTCCAGGTCCTCCAAAATTGGGAGGAGATCAAAAAACAGGAAAAGGCCGGAAAGGAGCAGACGGAGACTCCCCTGCGGGAGATCCCCGTGGAACTTCCTGCCCTGACCAGGGCAACCAAGGTGCTGAAAAAGGTGGACAGGCTTTATGAACCCCAGAAAAGTTTTGCGGATTCCGTGGTGGAGCTGCAGAAAATTGCCGGAAAGATAGAGGGGATGACGCCGGTAAGCTATGATGAGGAATTGTCTAATATGGTGGGAAATATTCTCGTAGAAGTGTCCAATATTGCACGTATTTTCAAACTTTCACAGGAACAGATCCTCTCGGACAAAATAGAAGAGATCATTGAGAAATACGAAAAAAACGCGTAATTATGCGGAAATGCCTTGACAAACCAGGGAAAAACAGATATATATATATTTAGTGCTTCACAGGGAGCATGATGCTAATACAAAAAGAAAGCTCATTACAGGAGGAGTTCAATATGAACAAAACAGATTTAGTAGCTGCTATGGCTGAGCAGGCTGAAGTATCCAAGAAGGACGCAGAGAAGGTTTTGAAAGCATTTACAGACGTGGTAGCTGACGAGTTAAAGAAAGGTGGCAAGATTCAGTTGGTCGGCTTCGGTACTTTTGAAGTATCCGAGAGAGCGGCAAGAGAGGGCAGAAACCCCCAGACCGGCAAGACAATGAAGATTGCAGCTTCCAAGGCTCCTAAATTCAAGGCAGGCAAGGCTTTGAAGGATATGCTGAACGCATAAGAATAAGGATTCATTGCGGAGAACCTTTCTGAAGGTTCTCCGTTTTCAATTTTGGTGCCGGCTCCATGCCGGCAGACAAAAGTCCGGTTTGGGACCGGCATGGATCCAGAGAGAAAGGAATGGCTATATTATGAGATTGGACAAGTATTTGAAGGTATCAAGACTGATCAAGCGCCGCACCGTGGCCAACGAAGCATGTGACGGCGGCAGGGTCCTGATCAATGACAAACCGGCGAAAGCTTCCGCAAATGTACAAACAGGGGATATCATTACGATCTCCTTCGGCAATAAGGAAGTAAAAGTGGAAGTGCTGGACGTACAGGAAACCGTGAAAAAGGAGGAGGCAAAAGAACTTTTCCGGTACCTGTAAGAGGTTTCCTGTGCTTTTTTCCCCCATGCCCTCATATACTTTAATGGTAATGAGAAAATGCAGCAGGGCAGGAGGGACTTATGGAAGATCTAAACAGCAGTGCACGAATGCACAAAGTTACAATGACAAATCGAAGGAGCTGCATCATAGGTGGCGTCAATGATGTGCTCTCCTTTGACATACATGAGATTCTTCTGGAGACAGAGCAGGGGATGCTCATGATAAAGGGCGATGACCTGCATGTCAGCCGGCTGACCCTGGAAAAGGGCGAGGTGGACATTGACGGGAGAATTGACAGTTTTACTTATTCGGATGCCGCCGGGGCCGGGCATAAGGGAGAATCCCTGCTTGCAAAACTGTTTCGTTAGAGGTAAACTATGGCATCTGAAAACGCATTCTTGTTACATGCCCTTTTCATGGGCATTTTTATTACTTTTGTGTATGATATCCTGCGGATATTGCGCAGAGTGATCCCCCACAAAGGATTTATGGTGTCGTTGGAGGATTTGCTCTTTTGGATTTACTGTGCCGAGAAGGTTTTTCTTATGATGTATCATGAGAGCGACGGAAATCTCAGGTGGTTTGCCGTGATCGGAGCGCTGGCGGGAATGTTCTTATATAAGAAGGCGGTCAGTCCGTGGTTCGTTAAATATGTTTCCCTGGGACTGGCAAAAGTGTTGGACGTGCTGGCCAAAGCAGGGAATATTCTATGCAAACCGTTCCGCATTGCCGGGGCCAGGACAGGTGCAGCGGCGGGCGCGGCGGGGAACCGCATTGGCAGGCTGTTTCGGTCCGGGATGCGGAGAGTGAAAAAGAAGTTGACGTTTTTTCTAAAAGTGCTTAAAATGTAAGTATGGGGCGGATGCGCGTAGCCGTGACAAATGCCGTGTACGGATTCGGAACAGGAGGGCAGCCATGGCGAGAAGAAAGGTAGCATATCGAAAAAGGCATCAGAACCGTTTTAGCATGTTTCTTGTGACACTGGTGGTTGTGATGGTCATGGCAGCGGTGGCGCTCAGGAGCGTGGAGCTGAAACAGAAAATAGAAGTCAAGCTGCAGGAGCAGGAGCTGCTTCTCCTCCAGATAGAAGAGGAAAGGCTCAGGACATTGGCGATAGAAGAATTTGCAAAGGAGATCCAGACAAAGGGTTTCATAGAAAATATTGCCCGGGAAAAGCTGGGATTGGTTTATGAAGGTGAGATTCTTTTTAAGCAGGACGATTGACCGTCCTGCTTTTTTTGTCGCAAAACTTTAAGGATAAGCCTCCGTAGTTTTGACAAAAAATGTTTTGCCTCCTTTCTATAATGGAAACTGCTCTGCTTGGCGGCAACAGGGTAAAAGTGATTTGGGAAATGGAGGAGTATTGTGACATGATGGCAGGACAGGAGCTGATAGGGCATTACAGGGGAAAAAAGGCGGCGGACAGACGGCTTCGTGAGGAGGAACTCCGGACGGTGCAGGTATCCGACCTGTGCAGAAGAAGACTGTTAAATTATGCGGATACTTTTAACGAGCTTTCCAAAAGCTATGACGGGGAATTCCAGCCTTTGTGGAATGACAGGCAGAGACTGCTGTCAGAAAAGCGGCTATGGGAAAACAGACAGATTATCAGGGAGCATTTGGCCGAGATGGCAAAAATCATGACGGAGGTGGCCAGTGAGGTAGTATGCTTCTGCCCCATGGAGGAGAGGAAGAAACGTATGATTACGGCTGCTTTAAAGGAAGAGGGAATCCGGGTGGAAAATCCCAGTTACCTTCCCCGGACAGGGGAAAAGCAGGCTATAGCGCTGACATTGAGCACGGACAGGAAAGAGGGCATCTCCGGGGAAGAGGTGGCGGATATGGTATCCGTTCTCCTGGACAGAAGGCTTCAACTGTCTGTCACCAGTCCCTGCAGGGTGGAGAGGGAGGCCCGGAGCTTTATTTTGGAGGAGGAAGCGGGATTTTTGGTGCTTACCGGATTTTCCCGGGCCACAAAGGAAAATGAGACGGTGTCGGGGGATAATTTTGCCGTTATGGAGGCGGAAAAAGGCAGGGTTACCGTGATGCTTTCCGATGGTACGGGTTCCGGCGAGAAGGCGGGAAAGGACAGTGAGAGGGTGCTGGACCTGATGGAAAAGTTGATAGAGGCAGGCTACAGTATTGACGGCGCGGTCAATCTGGTCAACACGGCGCTGTTCATAACGGGTGAGGACCGGAACCATCCTACTCTTGACATCTGTGATATTGACCTCTATGAAGGAAGCTGCCAGCTGCGCAAGGCAGGTGGGGCGGTGACCTTTTTAAAGCGGGATGAGGAAGTGGAACAGCTGAAGGCGGGAACCCTGCCCCTGGGTATTTTCCAGCAGGTAGACATACCATCCATAGAGAGGCAGCTCCAGGATGGGGACTACCTCATTATGGTTTCCGACGGCGTGATCGACGCGCTTAAAGGGCAGGACTATGAAAATACTCTGGAAGAAGCAATTTCCGGCATCCGGGAACAGAATCCCGGCGAAATTGCGGAAAAGATCCTCCGCATGGTGATCTGTGCCGGCGGAGGGCATATATTGGACGATATGACAGTGGGCGTTATCGGCATTTGGGAAAATAGCGGCGGTTGTTGACTTTTTGGCAGTCATGAGTTAAATTTGTGATATGAGCATACGGCAGAAAACAGAGGAAAAGGTGTTCTCTTTTCTGGAACAACATCATATGATCTTCCCTCATGACCATATTGTTGTGGGGGTATCCGGAGGGGCAGACTCGGTTTGCCTCTTATTCTTGTTACTGGAATACGCAAAGAGGGTGCCGCTTAAATTGTCGGCAGTCCATGTGAACCATGGGATTCGTCCCGATGCGGCACAGGATGCCGGGTATGTGGAAAAGCTGTGCAGGCAGCAGGGAGTCCCGTTTTACCTGATTGAAGCGGATGTAAAGGGTTATGCGTCCCGCGAGAAATGTTCACAGGAGGATGCGGGAAGGCGGCTTCGCTATGAAGCCTTTCACGAGATTTCCGAAAAAACCGGGGCCAATAAGATTGCCGTGGCCCACAACTGCAATGACAGGGCGGAGACAATGCTCTTCCATTTGTTCCGGGGGAGCGGATTAAAGGGAATGTGCGGGATCCGTCCCGTGCGGCGGGAGATCATACGTCCTGTTTTGTGCCTGGAGCGGCAGGAGATAGAAGATTACCTGGGGGAAAGACAAATCGCCTGGTGCACGGACAGCACCAACGGGACGGACGATTATGCCCGGAACCGTATCAGACACCATGTACTGCCCTATGTGGAAAAAGAGCTTGTGGGCGGCTGTGTGGCGCACATGGCGCAGACGGCGGATATGCTGGCGGAGGCGGAGGAGTATATGGCCCAGCAGGCCCGGCGGGCATGGGAAAGCTGTGTGGAAGGCCCGGAGGGCCGTTTTGAGATATCCGTGGAGCCTTTCCGCAAGCTGCATCCTGCCATTCAAAAGAAGCTGCTGCATATGCTTGCGGAGGAGCTGTCCCCTACTGGGAAGGATATTTTGTCCGTCCACATTGCAGCCATATTGGAGCTCTTTGAAGGGACGGTTGGCCGCAGGGTGGACCTGCCAATGGAAATAGATGCCGTCCGCAGTTATACAAAAGTTATTTTAGGCAAGAATAGGGAATGTGTGTGTCCCTCCCTTGAAGTCTTTGTTGCAGGGGAGCGGTTAACGGGGCAAAGGAAGTATGCTGTGGAATTGGGGGGGAAAGGGACGCTGGAATTTGCCCTGCTTTTGGGCAGACAATGTGAAGAAGTTCCCAGAAAGCAGTATACGAAATGGTTCGATTATGATAAAATAAAGGAATCCATATGCGTCCGGTACCGGAAAACGGGAGACTACCTTAGCATTGCCGACGGACATGGGGGGATCCTCCATAAATCATTAAAAGAATATATGGTCACGGAGAAGATTCCGCGGGAGGAAAGGGGACTGATACCCTTACTCACGGAAGGCAGCCATATATTGTGGGTTGTAGGCGGCAGGATCAGTGAATATTATAAGGTGGAAAGGAATACGGAGCGTATTCTTCAGGTACAATTAATAAATAGAAGCTGCCCCGGCAGCGAAACGGAGGATGAAAATGAGTGAACATGTGAGAGTACTTTTATCAGAGGAAATGGTAGATGCGCGCATTCAAGCCATCGGTGAGGAGATCAGCAGGGATTATGCCGGTAAACAGGTGCATCTGATCTGTGTCCTGAAGGGCGGCAGTTTCTTTCTGTGTGAGCTTGCTAAGAGGATTACCGTGCCGGTGTCCCTGGACTTTATGTCAGTGTCCAGCTACGGAAGCGATACTAAGTCCAGCGGTGTGGTAAGGATCGTGAAAGATTTGGACGAATCCCTGAAGGATAAGGACGTGATTGTGGTGGAAGATATTGTGGACAGCGGCCGCACTTTGAGCTATCTGCTGGAAATGCTTCAGGACAGAGGCCCTGCTTCTTTACGGCTGTGCACGCTTTTGGATAAACCGGAGAGACGTGTCAAAGATGTGTTTGTGGATTATACGGGTTTTGAGATCCCGGATGAATTTGTAGTGGGGTATGGCCTTGATTATAATCAGAAGTACCGTAACCTTCCCTATATTGGAGTGGTAGAATTTGACTGAGAGGCTATATTAAGAAATAGGAGGCTTGTAAGTGAAGCAGAACGGCAGAGGATTTCATTCATATTTTATTTTTATTTTGTTGCTGCTGATGGTGGTAGCCGTGCTCAGCACTTTAAAGAGCGGTGAGCAGGATTATTCCAGGGCAGAATTTGTTGCCGATATGGACAGCGGGAAGGTTACCAATGTGGAGGTAAACCCCAACAGCGAGACTCCCACCGGCTATCTGCGTGTGGTGCTGAACGACGGTACGCTGAAACGTCTCTATGTGACGGATATCATGGAGGCGGAGCAGCTGGTGAGGGGATACGGCTTTGACCCTTTGGTCAAGGATGTGCCCAGGGAAAGCTGGGTGCTGACCACATTGGTTCCCATGATAATCGTGCTGGCAGTGGGCGCCTTCCTGTTTATGATGATGAATGCCCAGAACGCAGGCAGCGGAAACAGCAAAATGATGAATTTCGGCAAAAGCCGCGCAAGGGTATCGCTGGGAGACAAAAATATAACTTTTGCACAAGTGGCCGGGCTGAAGGAGGAGAAGGAGGAACTGGAGGAGATCGTTGATTTCCTGAAAGAGCCGGGGAAGTATACCCGGGTAGGCGCCAGGATTCCCAAGGGTGTCCTTTTGGAGGGGCCTCCCGGCACCGGTAAGACATTGCTGGCAAAGGCAGTGGCAGGGGAAGCCGGAGTACCGTTTTTCAGCATATCCGGTTCTGATTTTGTGGAAATGTTTGTAGGCGTGGGCGCTTCCAGGGTACGTGACCTGTTTGAGGATGCAAAGAAAAATTCTCCCTGTATCGTGTTTATCGATGAGATTGACGCGGTGGCCAGAAGGCGGGGAACCGGTATGGGGGGAGGCCATGACGAGAGGGAGCAGACGCTGAACCAGCTGTTGGTGGAGATGGACGGTTTCGGCGTCAACGAAGGCATTATCGTCATGGCGGCCACAAACCGGGTTGATATCCTGGATCCCGCCATACTGCGCCCGGGCCGTTTTGACAGAAAGGTCGCAGTAGGAACCCCGGATGTGGGGGGCAGGGAGGATATATTAAAAGTCCATGCCAAAAACAAACCCCTGGCCGAGGACGTGGATTTAAAACAGGTGGCCCAGACAACCGCGGGATTTACCGGGGCGGACCTGGAAAATCTGTTGAATGAGGCTGCCATCAACGCCGCAAAAAGCAGAAAGGGATATCTCACCCAGGAGGATATCCGAAAAGCATTTATTAAAGTAGGAATCGGTGCGGAGAAGAAAAGCCGCATCATATCCGATAAGGAAAAACGGATCACCGCTTACCATGAGGCCGGACATGCGATTCTTTTCCATGTGCTGCCTGATGTTGGGCCTGTATATACGGTTTCTGTTATTCCCACCGGGATAGGCGCTGCCGGATATACCATGCCTCTGCCGGAGAGGGATGAAATGTTCCGTACGAAAGGGCAGATGCTCCAGGACATCATGGTCTCTTTGGGTGGCCGGATTGCTGAGGAGATTATTTTCAAGGATATTACCACCGGAGCCTCCAGCGATATCAAGAAGGCTACCAAGGTGGCGCGGAAAATGGTGACAAGGTTCGGCATGTCGGACAATATCGGCGTTATCTGCTATGATGACGATGATGATGAAGTGTTTATCGGACGGGATCTGGCCCATGCAAAATCCCACAGCGAGTCCGTGGCGGGAGAGATTGACAGAGAGGTTAAAGCCATTGTAGATGACTGTTATGTAAGGGCCAGGGAAATCATCCTGGAGTACGAGCAGGTACTGCACAGCTGTGCAAATCTTCTTTTGGAGAAAGAGAAGATTGGAAGGAACGAGTTTGAGGCGTTGTTTTCTTGTTAATTTTCACAAAAAGTTATTGTAAGTATTTCACAAAAACAGGTGGCTGATTTTGTAATGTTTGTGGATTTTGAGAATAGCCAAAGAGTAGTACAGATGGTATTATAATACTCGTAACCCCCCAATACATTATATAGTTTTTTGCTATACCCCATAAGAAAGAAATACCTTCTCTAAAAAGGGCAGCCACCCCATGGCTGTCCTTTTTACCATCCGGAGAACGGAAAAAAAGTGTTGAATTAGGACGCTGTTTTCAGTACAATAGAAGTGAAGTCCGTTTTATGCTAAGTATAGGAGATAGGAAGCGCATATGAAGTTGGATTTGGAAAAGATCAAACAGCTTGAAGATAATAGGCAGTATATTTCTACCATGCGCCCGGTTTTTAATAAGAGAGCGTTGTTCTCAGATACTTCTGAGAATTATATCAGTCCTGCCGAACCCATGCCGTTCGACAAAGTAACAGTAAAGTTCAGGACGGCCAGGAATAATGTGGACAGGGTTCTTCTGGTGCATAAGGGCGAACGCCATTTGATGTATAAGGCGGAAACAGAGGGAAATTTTGACTATTATACCTTTGAACTTCAGCTTGGTGAGGAGAAGGCGTCTTATCATTTTGAAATTTTGACAGGCAGGCTGAAATGTTTTTATGATACCAGGGGATTGGTTCAGGATGTCAATGAATATTATGATTTTGCAATCATCCCCGGATTCCGGACTCCCGGATGGGCGAAGGGAGCCGTAATGTACCAGATTTATGTGGACCGTTTCTGTAACGGGGATCCTTCCAATGATGTGCTTTCCAATGAATACTCGTACATTGGCAAGCCTGTTAACCGTGTGGAGGACTGGGGACGCTATCCTGCCCAGATGGATGTCCGGGAATTTTATGGAGGCGACCTCCAGGGAGTTTTGGACAAGTTGGATTATCTTCAGGATTTGGGGGTGGAGGTAATTTATTTTAACCCTTTGTTCGTATCTCCCTCCAATCATAAATATGATATTCAGGACTATGACTATATTGACCCCCATTTTGGTAAGATCGTAGACGAAAAGGGCGAGCTGTTGTCGGAGCAGGTTCAGCAGAACAGCGACGCTACCCGCTATATCAACCGGGTGACGAATCTTGTGAACCTGGAGGCCAGCAATGAATTGTTCGTTAAAGTGGTGGAAGAAGCCCACAGGCGGGGGATGAGGGTCATTTTGGACGGTGTTTTTAACCACTGTGGTTCTTTCAACAAATGGATGGACAGGGAACGCATTTATGAAAATGCGGAAGGCTATGAAAAGGGAGCTTATGTGAGCGCTGACAGTCCTTACAGGGAGTACTTCCAATTTCATGACCAGAACCAATGGCCTTACAACGGCAGCTATGACGGATGGTGGGGGCATGACACGCTGCCCAAATTGAATTACGAAGGGTCACAGAAGCTGATGGATTATGTTCTGGAGATTGCCGGAAAGTGGGTATCATCGCCTTATAATGTGGATGGCTGGAGGCTGGACGTGGCGGCGGATTTAGGACATAGCCAGGATTTTAACCATCATTTCTGGCAGGAATTCCGCCGTGTGGTGAAGGAGGCGAACCCGGATGCCATAATCCTTGCGGAGCATTACGGAAATACCCGTGACTGGCTTCAGGGGAATGAGTGGGATACCGTAATGAACTATGACGCTTTTATGGAACCTGTGACATGGTTCCTGACAGGTATGGAGAAACACAGCGACGATTTCCGTGAGGATCTGTTAGGAAATTCGGAATCATTCTGGGGTGCCATGCAGCACCATTCGGCAAGTTTTACCATGCCAAGCTGGCAGGTGGCAATGAACGAGCTTTCCAACCATGACCACTCCCGCTTCCTCACCAGGACCAACCATAAGGTGGGAAGAGTCAGCACCATGGGTTCGGAAGCGGCGTGCCAGGATATTAACAAAGCGGTTTTTATGGAAGCGGTTATGATACAGATGACATGGGTGGGCGCCCCCACTATATATTATGGTGATGAGGCGGGAGTCTGCGGATTTACGGATCCGGACAGCAGGCGTTCATACCCGTGGGGCCATGAAGACCAGGAGCTGATTGCGTTCCACAGGGATATTATCAGGCTCCGCAGGGAAAACAATGAACTGCGCACAGGATCCCTGAAATATTTGGACAGCGATTATAACTATATTGCCTACGGCCGTTTTCATAAAGGCGGGCAGTGCCTTATCCTTATAAACAACAATGACCACCCCATCACCAAGCGGGTATTTGTGTGGGAGCTTGAAATGCCCAAGGTGGGAAAAGTGAAGACTTTGATACAGACAGACGAAAGCGGTTATCACCTGGACGGGCAGGAGTATGAGATAAAGGCGGGCAAGATTGTGATAGAATTGCCTAAGACCAGCGCCGTCATTTTAAAATGTGTATGACCGTGTGGCAAAAATGATGCATTTATGAGTTATACTGGCTTTGCAGATGATGTGGAGCCGGTATTTTTGCCTTATGGGAAAGGAGCAGTGCCTGTGAGAAGGATTAGGGTACTTATAATGACCCTGGCAATCTGTGCCTGCGGCCTGGGAATGTTTTCCGTAAAGGCAGAGGCACAGGAGGATCTGGAACAGATTCTTCTTCAATATGAAGATTACCAGGAACGTTTTAATGCCATTGAAACGGCAGGTGACGTGTCGGAGCAGGGTTTTTATATTATTGAGGACCAGAGCTTTCCCGTGGTCCTGGAGAGCTTTGGGGAAGAGGAAGTCACCTTTCTTCCCATTATGGACAGATCCTACCGACGTATGGCGCTGTTGATTACGGACAGCACCGGAAATGTGTTGTACAAGACGAATCAGCTGGAGACCAATAACTGCTATCTGGGCGAGATGAAGCAGCCTACCAGGGACTTGGCGGCAGTATCCTTCCAGGATGTAAACAGGGATGGCCAGACAGATATTATCCTCATCACGGATTGTGTAAATGATGTGGGGGATTATGCGGGAAAGACCTACAAGGTGGGAGATGTGCTGTTTCAAAGAGAGGGCGGTTTTTACCGGGACTGGCGGGTATCCGACAAGATCAACCGGTTCAGCATGAACAAAAGCATTGATATGATCGTCTCCTATGTTCGTGACGGCCATTCCACGGAAGTACTGTACACGGCGGCAACGCTGGACGAATTGGTGAAACAGGGTTTCCGGGTCATACAGGAGCAGAATTATTACAGGACATTTGAAAAGCAGGGACGGCTGCAGGTGGTTCCCGGTATCATACGGATGGCTGATTATGATATTTTCATGATCTATCTTGTCAATGAGCAGGGATATATTGTGTGGAGTTTTCAACCTATGGGAGATTACGATAACCTGTATGCTTTAAAGGGAATGGCTTGTCGCGACATGGATGGGGATGGCATGAAAGACATTTTAGTGTTAGGGCGGTTCAGCTATTCAGGGCCGGACGGCGAGATAGCGATTGATACCAGGTGCTGTATTTATTACCAGCGGACGGACGGATTTGAAACAGATACGGAATTTGAGAAGACATACCAATGCACGGAAGAGGATACCGTGGAAGGCTTGACACAGCTCATACGGGAATATTGGGGGTGGACAGTAGAGGAATGATAAAGATACTGATCGTAGATGATGAGAAGCCTATTTGTGACCTGATTGACATTAACCTGTCGGCAGCGGGTTATGACTGCAAATCCGTCCAGGACGGACTGCAGGCCATCGACCTTATCGAAGCGGAACCGTTTGACCTGATCCTGCTGGATATCATGCTCCCAGGCGCGGACGGCTATGATATAATGGAGTACATACGGCCGCTAAAGGTACCTGTGATTTTTATTACCGCAAAGCACGAGGTCAAGGACAGGGTGAAGGGACTGAAACTGGGGGCCGAGGATTATCTGGTAAAGCCTTTTGACGTGGTGGAGCTGGTGGCCCGGGTGGAAGTGGTGCTTCGCCGTTATAATAAGACGGAAACCATTCTTACGGCAGGTGACGTGGTGGTGGATGAGGATGCCAGGAAGGTCCTGAAGGCAGGAAAGCCGGTAGTTCTCACTAATAAGGAGTACGGACTCCTGGTGCTGTTTATGCGGAATAAAAACATTGCCCTGTTCCGGGAGAGCCTGTACGAGAAGGTCTGGGGCGACGAATATCTGGCGGACAGCCGTACCCTGGATCTCCATGTGCAGAGGCTCCGGAAGAAGATGGGGTGGGAGGACAACCTTGTGGCAGTCTATAAGGTGGGATACAGGCTTGAGATTTAGTGTACTGACCGTATTACATTTCGTAAAATATCTTGCCTGAATTTCCATCTGCAGCGTTAGATTCCCTGGACGTAGCCACCGCTACGCCGTCGGAAATCTGCCTTGCAGGCTGAGAATTCATTCTGCGTCATTTGGCTGAAAATAAATGGTACAGTACACTGGTGTATTTTCGAGCACGCTCCAGGATGCTTAATGAGGACGCTTATGAAATTTTTATATAAAATTCTGCTGTGGACGATAATCATTATGGCGGCAGCCTTTGGCTTCAGCGGGTACTTTTTTGTAAATTATGTGTTTGAGACCGCGTTGAACCGTGAGATTGAACAGGCTATGAGCGACAGTAATATTCTTCAATTTGCTTTTGAGACCGCAGCGCTGAATATTCCGACGAAGTATGACGTGCTGCAGGATATTGCTGTGGAACAGATCGGTTCCAAGCTGGAAAGCGGAGGGCAGGGGACCGGCCGTCTGCTGCGCCTGTCTGACGAAGGAAAGAAAATGCTGTATGCCAGTGAGGGATTCCCGGAGGATGCCGTACTGATCCAGCAGGTGGAGGAGAATACCAGGGCGTATCAGGTAGTTCAGCAGGGGGAGCATTACTATATTCAGACAGGTATAATGGTAAATGTCATGGACCGCCATTTGTACCTGGAAACCATGGAGGATGTGACGGAGGTTTTTGCGGAGAGGGCAATGGGATTTTCCGTCTATCGGAAGGTGACCCTGGCTATGCTTGCAGGCTGTGCCGTGGTCATGTACATTATCTGTTTCTGGCTGACAAAGCCTATCCGTCTTTTAGCCGGGGCTACCAGGAAGATGTCGGAGGGGGATTACAGCTACCGCGCACAGGTCGTCAGCAGCGATGAACTGGGCGCCTTGACCACAGATTTCAACAGAATGGCAAATGTACTGGAGGATACGATCGGTGAGCTTCAGGAGGAGATCCGTGCCCGTGAGGACTTTATTGCGGCTTTTGCACATGAGCTGAAGACGCCCCTCACGGCTATCATCGGATATGCGGATCTGCTTCGGTCCAGAAAACTGGACGAAGAGAAACACTTTCTGTCTTCCAATTATATTTATACGGAAGGGAAGCGTTTGGAGAATATGTCTTTTCGCCTGCTGGATATCATTGTAACCAAAAGGGAGCAGGTCGAAGGGCAGCCAATTGCGGCAGAGAGCCTTTTCCAATATCTCCAGGATATGTTTGACGGCAACACGGAGCAGCAGATTGATATTATGTTTGAGCCGGCGACGGTCCACGGTGAGGTCAACCTGATCAAGTCCGTACTGTTAAACTTAGTGGATAACGCCTGTAAGGCATCTGCAAAGGGAGGGATAGTAGAGATTGACGGCGCCTGCCGGGAGGAAGGCTATCTGTTCCAGGTAAGGGACTATGGCGTAGGGATTCCGGAGGAAGAGCTGAAAAAAGTGACGGAAGCATTCTACATGGTGGATAAATCCAGATCCCGCAGCAAAAACGGTGCCGGACTGGGGTTGGCGTTGTGTGTGGAAATCCTGCGGCTTCACAATTGTGCGCTGCATATTGACAGCAGGGTGGGGGAAGGCACCTGTATCAGCTTCAGCTTGCCTTGGAAGGAATGTATGGATCCCGCCAACCATTCGTAACAACAGAAATTACTTTCTGCTGTATGTGCCGGCGCAGACGGCATGGAGGTACATATGAAAATAAAGACGATCAGCATATTTCTGATCCCCCTGGCGGCAATCATAGCAGCGGCGGCGGTCTGGGGGCCGGAGGCCATGGCCAATTACCGTGACGGAAATGTGTTAAACCAGATCCATATCAGGGAGACGGAGACCGGTACGGAAGGATACCGTTACTCCCTGAGTAACAACGAGAGAGTTTATATCCTTTCCAAGTGCCTGAACAATCAGATTTTACCGGAGAGCGACCAGAATGCCATGACCAGTGTGGATTCTGTAAATCTGGATTACCAGGAACTTACCGGTACATATGCTTTTGTGGTAAACCGTAAAGACTCTGCCGGCCAGGAGATTGATGAGGCAGTAGGGCTGGAACTCTGCGGCAAGGGGATAGAGGAGTTGAAAGAATTGGGTATACTGCCCCAGGAGATTCAGCCACTGCCGGCAAATTCTTACAGCGCGGTAATGTATTCTGCCATTGATGTGCCGGAACCCAGGAACAATGTGTTGGTATGGAAGATAAGCTTTACCTCCCGGAAACAAAATGCCAATAAGGAAAACAGTCTTTTGGATGCTTATGTGGATGCGGACACGGGTAAAATCTACGAATTCTATGTCAGGACGGAACAGGAGTGGAAGGATATTGACCCGGATGCAATCATTCGGGACTGGGGCGTATATATGGGATTGGGGGAACCCAAAGAGTATGAAGGTACCAACCCCTTATCCGAGACTACCCCATACTTTAAAAAGTACAGCTTTCCGGGAATGGAAGAGGGAAATACGGTAGTCACAGTGGGATTTTATGAAGGGATCAATGAATTGTTCCTTAAAATTTCCCGATAAATGCCTGCAGGATTGATGGAAACCTTTTTTGTCCGAAACAGCGGTATATGATGCAAATATTATGGGAAAAGGATGACACTTTTATGCCAAAAATATGAAAGAATGACGGGGCTTTCCTGTATGCTGTGTATAACAGCTGCAGGGAAGCCTTTTCAGTGGAATAAGGCTCACCGGCGTTTCAAAAAAGGAATCGCAGGTACCGGTTTTTCGGTGCACCGCCAGCTGGCATACAGGAAAGAGGATGATGGAATGTACGGACAGTTGGGCAGAAAACAGGTATACGGAAAAGAGGTCAGGCTGGTGAGAGTAAGCGCTTTTGACAGCAGGATGCGGGGTAGGAGCAGAAAGGGAAGAGGTGCCGGAAGGCTGCTCCAGCAGGGATTGATTTTTTTTATTGTTTTTATGGCATTGGTGGCAACGGGACTGGCAGTGGTATGTATGTTTAAGGAGGAAATTTTTGCAACACGGGAAAGTGTGGTTGTGTCAGGGGAAGATACCTTTTCCGCCGGTGCGCCGCAGGCAGAACCTCCCACCGTATCGGCCAATGATATTGTGGTGATAGAAGAGGAACCTTCCGTGCCTGTCATTGTCATTGATCCCGGGCACGGTGGCGATGACGATGGCTGCTGCAGGGATGGGGTATCGGAAAAGTCCGTAAATCTTCAGATTGCCATGAAATTAGCGCAAAACCTTAGGGACATGGGTTATGAAGCGGTGCTGACCAGGGAGGATGACGATACTGCCCTGACATTGGAGCAACGGGTTGCCATAGCGGAAGCCGCCGGAGGCGATCTCTATATCAGCATACATCAAAATGCCTGTGAGGAGAAGGAAAGCTCCGTGGCCGGAATCGAGACATGGTTCAGCGGATGCCCGGAAAAAGAGGAAGGCTACAATTGGCATTGTGTCTGCTGCGACGACAGCAGAAGGCTGGCGCAGCTGGTTCAAATGGGGGCAGTAAGCCAGACAGGGGCAAATGACAGAGGCCTGCAGCAGAGCCAGGAGCTTTATGTGATTCGGGAGACCTCCATGCCTTCCTGCCTTATAGAGACCTCTTTCTTATCCAACCGGGCGGAGCGCAGCGCCATCAGCAGCGAAGAATATCAGGAGCAGCTGGCCGCAGGTATTGCCCGGAACATTGATTACTATTTTCATCCCAAGACCATGTACCTGACTTTTGATGACGGGCCTTCTGAGGAAAATACGGCGGCGGTGCTGGATATTCTGCAGGAAAGGGGAATCAGGGCGACCTTCTTTGTAGTAGGGGAAAATGTGCGGAAACATCCGGAAATTGCCCGAAGGATCGTGGAGGAGGGGCACACCATCGGCATACATTGCAACCGGCATGAATATGAGGAAATCTATGGTAGCGTGGAGGCGTATCTGGCGGATTTCCAGGAGGCATACGAGGCAGTTTACGAAGCCACAGGAGTGGAGGCACAGCTATTCCGCTTCCCCGGGGGCAGCATCAATGCCTATAATGAAAGCATTTGTGAAGAAATCATTGGGGCAATGACTGAGAAAGGATATATTTACTTTGACTGGAATGCCAGCCTGGAGGACGCAGCGGGCAGCACCACGCCCGAACAGTTGGTTCAGAATGCAAGGGAGAGCACATTGGGGAGAAAAAAGGTGGTTATGCTGGCTCACGATATTGTGTACAACACTACTTTGTGCCTGGACCAATTGATTGACCTGTTCCCGGATTATGTAATGGAACCTCTGACGGCGGATGTAGCGCCTATATGCTTTTAGGGGCAAATATACTTGCACGGCTGCCAGAACAGGAGTATAATGCTTGTGGCGGAAGGCATCCTAAGAGTGGCGCTGGTATTTATGCTTTCCGTGCCCTTTGGCCACACAGGAATGTGGTGCCCGAGCGGGCCATGGACAAATGCGTCGAAGGAAAGGGATGTTACTGCGCAAGAGGTTCTCGATACCGGGGAAAGGATCATGATAAATGCAAGCTATTTTGTTTACTTTTTTGTTTCCTGTTTTGCCGTATGTATTATGGAGGAGTTATAATAAAGAGAAAAAGGTGAAAAAGGGAGAAACGGTTCTCCGTTATTTGACCTATCTGCTTATCATATCCTTTATTTCAGCGGTAATATTGGCCGTACTCAGCGATGAAGACACATCCTTTTGGGAGAAAATGGACAGGTCCGCGGGATTTGCGTTAAAATACGCGGTTATGGAGCTTGGGGCCGCACTGTTGACTGCCTTTGCCGAATGGAATTTTCTTAAGAAAAAAAGGCTCATCCGCGTGGATTGGGAGCAGCTCGGCAAATGGAAACCGGCGGTATTTATCAAAAAATATATCTGTCCGGCCCTTCCTTACCTTCTGGCAGCGCTGGTTGTAGGATTGAATGTAAGCCTTATATTTGACAATGTGGTGTGGGGAGACGAGGCGTTTTCCGTAGGTACGGCGATGGCTTCGCCATACGGTATTTTACAGATCATGTATTACTGGGATAACCATCCCCCTCTCCATTACTATTGGTTAAAAATTTTCGGAGAACTTTTCGGGTATTCCGTTCCCGTGTGCCATCTGGCGTCCATTGTGCCTTTTGTGGGAGGGATCCTTTTGGCGTTGTTCTGGTTACGGAAGAGATTCGGCAATATTCCGGCGGCATTTTTTGTGGTGATATCCGGCATGGGGGCGGCCTGTCTGGAATACAATCTGGAGATACGTATGTACGCCCTGGCATTTTTTTGTATAGCTGCCTGCTTTTGCTGTTCTTACAGCGTGCTTGCCACAGGGAAAAAGTCTGCATGGGCAGGGTTGGTGCTCTGGGGGCTTGCCGGGGCGTATTCCCATTACTACGCATTGGTGGCCGGTGGGTTGATCCTGTTCTTTACCGGAGCTGCCCTGTGGGTGAGGGACAGGAAGAAGACCTGGCTGAAGGGTGCGGGTGCTATATTGGCGTTTATCCTGGGATACAGCCCGTGGCTGTTTTTCCTGTTCACGGCAATGCGGAACGTGGGCGGAAATTGGTGGGTAACGGAGATTCTGGGACTGGATGAGGCCGTTGACATGGTGTTCGGCAGTACGGGAATGATTCGGGTGATCGTTCCCCTGTTTGCCGTGTTGTGCACTTTTATCCTGCTGGCGGATTCCGGGGTCATTCGTGTGGTAAAGCAGAAGGAAGAGATTTTCGCGGAGGTCCATGGGCCGGCAATGAGTGAATGGACGGCCGAGACATATTCTGTAGCGGTGGGGGTGTGTACCATAGCCGGAACCGTGGCGTTTGGCTATTTTCTCTGCAGTGTCATGACACCCGTGCTGGTGCCCAGGTATTTATATCCCCTTAGCGCCGTCACCTTCTGTACGCTTGTGGTGGCTGCAGGACGCTGTCTGGCGCTTCTGGGCAAGCTGGGGGAAAAAATCGGCGTCTGCCGTCTGAAAAGCGCGGGAAAGGCAGTGCTGGTGTGCCTGATCTGCGTGCTTCTGGTGAAGGGATCCGGAAATTACGTGAACTACAGCGGGCAGGTATGGGATCAAAATGATAAAACAATGGAGGCCCTTGGCATAATCGGTAACCCGGAGGAAAATGTAAACATGGTGACCAATGGGGTAAAACATCTGGGGTGGACCGTGCTGGATCATTATTATCCTGACAATGAGATTGTGAACGGAGACTATAATATGGCCGAGTCCGACCGCTTTTGGTATTTCAATACCAGTGAGCTGGGCCAGGATAATCTGAAAGAGCTTTCCAAGGCGGGTATCAAGGTCACCGCCTACGGGGAACAGCAGATTGCACATTATCCCTTTTATCTGTATTATATGGAGCGGTAGAAATTTTTTATTGCATTCCGGCTGGTTTTATGTTACAATTTCAAGTTGTCAGGGTATGTTGCATTTGAAAACGTACCGAAATGGATGGATTCCCGAGTGGCCAAAGGGGACAGACTGTAAATCTGCTGCAAATTGCTTCGGTGGTTCGAATCCACCTCCATCCATTTGCATATTGCCGGTATATTCGGGCATATATGCAGGATTTGCAACGCAAATTCCATATAGCGTCACGCTGGTGTGGCGGAATAGGCAGACGCAAGGGACTTAAAATCCCTCGGTGGCAACACCGTGCCGGTTCAAGTCCGGCCACCAGCAGTTATAAAAGGAACCCATGTATGGCTGAATGCTGAGAGGGTTCCTTTTTTCTGTTTTTCTTTTTCAACCTTATTCTCTTTCCCGCTACAATAGAACATACAATAGTAACTATTTCAAGAAGGCTCAAAACACTCAAAACACCGTGTTCTTGAACTGTACAAATTATCCGTGATTATTCCCAAAAACATTGCATTAGTAGTAGAACGCAGAGAATGTTCACTGTATAATGTAGTTAATCGAAATTTGCTTGCCCGAAAGGGCGAAATTACTTTCATTTCTTAAAAATCTCTGAGAGGGGAGACAGTGTAATACATTTATGGATCAAAAATGCGGATGTACCATTCATGAAAGATTTCATTACAGGAGCCTGGAGGAAGTGGTAAGGAAAGCTTCGGAACTGGGAGTTTATCTGCCCTTTGCGAAGAATACGGAAGCGCTGGCATCGCCCATAAAAGCAGGGGGCCATATCCTTCCCAACCGTCTCGGCATTGCCCCCATGGAGGGGGCGGATTCCCTGCCTGACGGATCGCCTTCCGTTTACACTATGCGGCGCTATCTGAGGGAAGCCGCTGGGGGCAGCGCGCTGATCTGGTTTGAAGCCATTTCTATTGTGGAAGAAGGACGCTCTTCCATGACACAGCTGCTTCTTACCGAAGAGAATTTGGACAAATATAAGGTGTTGACCGATGCCGTGAAAGAGGCCGGCCTGCGGGCCAACGGATATGAACCCATCCTGGTGATGCAGGCTAACCATAGTGGGCGTTACTCCAACCCTCATAACCATCCTGCACCCCTGATCGCCTACCGCCATCCTGAACTGGAAAAATACCGGAAAGCGGATGATTCCTGTATTGTGTCGGATGACTATCTGAAAGGGTTAGAAGAAAAATTCGGAGAGGCGGCAGGACTTGCCAAGCGAGCCGGCTTTGATGCAGTGGATATCAAGTCATGTCACGGGTACCTGCTGGCAGAGCTTACCTCTGCCTACACCCGCCCGGGACACTACGGCGGCAGTTACGAAAACCGTACAAGGCTTTTGAAAAACGGTATTCTGGCAGCCAAGGTCCATGAGGGTACAGATTTCATGGTGACGGCCCGTCTGGGCATTTATGACGGATACGAATATCCCTTCGGTTTTGGGGTCAGCAGGGAAAGCGGACTTACCCCGGATTTCACCGAACCCATACGACTGGCAAGGGAACTATATGAGGAATACGGACTGGATATGGTTGGCCTTACCATGGGAAATCCTTATGCCACTACCCATGTGACCAGGCCTTATGATATGGGAAAATATATTCCTGAGGAGCACCCCCTGGCAGGCATCAGCCGTATGGTGAACGGAATCGGGGCGGTGAAAAAGGCGGTCCCCGGGTTGACGGTCTATGCTTCCGCCCCCACTTATCTGCGGCAATATGCGGATTTGTTTTCGGCGGGCGCCGTGGAGGAAGGATTGTGCGACGGTATGCTTTTCGGAAGGATGTCCTTTGCCAATCCCGATTTTGCAAACCAAATAATAAAAGGCGGAAGGCTGGATCCCCGGCGAGTGTGCGTTGCCTGCGGAAAGTGCGGCGACCTGATCCGTTCCCATAAGCCTACCGGCTGCGTGGTCAGGGATCCGAAGATATATCTGCCTTTTTATAAGGAATATATGGAAATAAAGGATAAACTTCCGGGGAATTTCCGGGGCTGAGAGTGAGAAGATTAAATGGCGTCAGAAGGAGAAAGATAATGAAGAAAACAGCGATCGTGACAGGGGCCAGCAGGGGAATCGGATACGCTATTGCAAAGAGGCTGGGGATGGAAGGCTGCCAGGTGGTCCTTTTTGCCACAGGCCAGCAGGCCAAGTACAATAACGCCCTGGAAGAACTTTCCGCCCAGGGGATAGACTGGCATTATGTGCAGGGTTCTGTTGACTCCTCCGAGGACAGGGAACGGTTGGTGCGGGAGTCCCTTGGTAAATACGGAAGGATCGATATCCTTGTGAATAACGCCGGCGTGGCGCCAAGGGAACGGAGGGATATCCTGGATATGACCGAGGAGAGTTTTGACCGTGTGTTAGGGATCAACACAAAAGGGACTTTATTTCTGACCCAGCTGGCAGCCCGGCAGATGCTGCGGCAGGAACAGATTTTTCAAAGCAGAGGGCATATTGTCAACGTGGGATCCTGTTCGGCGGAAGTTTCTTCCGTCTCCAGGGGAGAATACTGTATCTCCAAGGCGGCGGTCTCTATGATAACGACGCTATTTGCGGATCGTCTGGCAGCGGAGGGTATTCTGGTAAACGAGGTCCGCCCGGGAGTGATACGGACGGATATGACAAGCGTGGTGACAGAAAAATATGACAAGCTGATCGCCCAGGGTGTATTTCCCATTCCACGCTGGGGTGAACCGGAGGATGTGGCGGAGATGGTATGCCTGTTTTGTTCGGATAAGATGCGCTATACCACCGGAAGCCATGTGGACGTGGACGGAGGTTTCCATATACGAAGGCTGTAAGGTACAAAAGAATGGTTTTGTAAAGGCTGCTGTGGCAGGAGGATGGGCAAATTATGGACGGTTATAAATTGCGGGAACTGTATATCAAACATGTGGTAGTAGGCTCAGGCGCCGCCGGGTATCACGCGGCACTGCGTCTGTACCGGTTTGGTGAACATGACACTGCTGTGGTGACGGAAGACAGAATGGCTGGGACATCCAGAAACACCGGCTCCGACAAACAGACTTATTATAAACTATCCCTATCCGGCGGCCACCAGGATTCTGTCCGGGGACTGGCGGAAGACCTTTTTGCGGGGCAATGTGTGGATGGGGATACGGCATTGTGTGAGGCGGCGTTGTCCCCCCGTTGCTTTTACTTTTTGGCCGAACTGGGAGTCCCGTTTCCCGACAATGAGTACGGGGAATTTATGGGTTACAAAACAGACCATGATAAGGGCCGCCGGGCCACCAGCGTAGGCCCCTACACCTCCAAGGTTATGACGGAATGCCTGGAGCGTGCCGTCTTGGAGCAGGGCATTCCCGTGTATGACAAAATGCAGGTAATCCGGCTGCTGGTGAAGGACGGCCAAATCCGGGGCCTTCTCTGCCTGGAGGACCAAGACGGTGAAGCGGGTTTTGCCGTCATATGGTGTGACACTGCGGTCCTGGCTACCGGAGGGCCTGCCGGAATGTACCGGGACAGTGTCTATCCGTCCTCACAGCTGGGAAGCAGCGGCATAGCTTTTGAGGCGGGCGTGAAGGGAAAAAATCTGACGGAATGGCAGTTCGGCATGGCGTCGCTCCATCCCCGCTGGAACGTAAGCGGCACTTATATGCAGGCCCTTCCCAGATTTGTCTCCACTGCCCGGGACGGAAGTGACGAGAGGGAATTTTTGTGGGACTTTTTTGAGAATCCGGCAGAAATGCTGTCCATGGTATTTTTAAAAGGATACCAGTGGCCGTTTGATACCAACAAAATATTCGGCGGATCCTCTATCATAGACCTCCTGGTCTATCAGGAAACCGTGATCCGGGGCCGCAGGGTATTCCTGGATTATCGGGAGAACCCGGGAGGGGCGCCTATTTCTTATGATGCGCTGGAGCGGGAAGCTTATGAATATCTGGAACATGCGGGAGCGTGTTTTGGAACGCCCATTCAGCGCCTGGGGCATATGAATGAAAAGGCGGTGGAATTCTATCGGGAGCATGGAGTGGATCTGTGTCGGGAGATGCTTGAGATAGCAGTCTGCGCCCAGCATAACAATGGAGGCCTGGCGGCGGATGCCTACTGGCAGACGGATATTACAGGCCTCTTTGCCGTAGGTGAGGTATGTGGCAGCCATGGTGTTACCAGGCCTGGAGGAACCGCCTTGAATGCGGGGCAGGCCGGTTCTTACCGTGCGGCGGACTATATTGCCCATCTGAGAAACGGCAGTTCCGAAAACGAAGCCTCCCTGGGGGAATGGAAAGGCTTTTGTATGGAACAGGCCAAAGAGTGTATGGGCCTTATTGCCCAGTGCCGGGGAGAGGAACCCGTTGGGGCGGTCTGGGAGAGGGCTGCTGCACGGATGAGCCGCTTCGGAGGCATGATCCGGGAGAAAGAGGGATTGAAAAAGGCTCTGGAGGAGACGCAGGAAGAGCTGGAAAACCTTACGCAGCATGTAAAAAAACCTGTAAAGGAGGAGCTTTCCCTTTTTTATCACCTTCGGGATATGCTGATTTCCCAGAAGATGTACCTTTCCGCCATGTATGACTATGCGCAGAAGGGAGGGGGCAGCAGGGGGTCTGCCCTTTACAGCTGTGAGGAAGGCCAGCTGCCGGACAGAAAACTGCCGGAATGCTATAGATGCCGCCTGGATATGAAGCGGCACGGAGGAGTGATTCAGGAGATCCTGTTAAAGGACGGGCAGTGTGGCATCACCTGGCGGCCGGTGCGAGAGATCCCCAATCCCGATTATTTTTTTGAGAATCAATGGAAGGCTTATTTAAGACGGGGAAAAAACGGAAAGCAATTTGGTAAATAGTCAAGAGTTATTTTAAAAAGATTTTCAGGGAA
>CANRWO010000050.1 GCA_947643615.1 uncultured Lachnospiraceae bacterium | reverse complement strand
TATACAAATTTCGACATAGACAGTCAATAGTGCAGTGCAAAGTAATAGTGACTTTATAAAGTATTATACGTTCAATGATATTCAGGCAACTGAATTATGGACAATCGAGCTACCAATACCGTTCCATGTCCCTCTGCACTTCCTCATCTTCCAGGCCGTATTTTTCCTTTATCCCAGCCGCAGCTGCTTCATATGTAATTCCAAACTCTTTATATGTCGTAATCAGCACCTGCAACCCTTTTTGTAACCCTTCCTGAAGACCCTGCTGTTTCCCTTCCTGCAGACCCTGTTGTTTCCCCTTGTTTACCATGGAATCAATTAAATCACACACGCCTCTTTCCCCTTCCTCTTCCGTAGGCTCGATACAGTCCAAATATCTTGCATACCGGGCAGCCTGCCAAAGGTAACCCTATGGCAAAGTTATCATATATAAGCAGGTAAAGCACAATCCCATGCATTCCGGTTCCTCGCCCTGCAATTTTATAAAGTGAATCTTTGGCGAAACGCCTGAAAAGCACCTTGAACTGAAAAAGATTTCATCTGCTATTAAGTATTATACTTCACTGCTTTTTGTACACATAGGTTATCACACATCCCACAGAAATGCAAGCGTTATATCGGGCCATTTTCAGTATACATCTTGCATTTTCCCCTTGGCCATGATATAGTATCAAAGGCTGAAATGGGCATGTGCCACAATTTCAGGAGATTCATAACGTCAGTTCGAGACCTTCCTGACGTCAGCTTCCAAAAAACAGAAGCTGTCGCGGTACTCAGGGAGTTTTCCTTCATATAATCATGATGGAAATTCTCCTTGTTATTCGCGCAAAAACAAAACTAAAGGAGAAAAAAAATGAATAAGAAAGTATTGTTTATCGTCCATGCCAGCGTTATCGCTGCGCTCTATGTTGTGCTGACTTTTGTCGCCAATGCCTTTGGCCTGGCCAATCATGCCGTCCAGGTACGCTTTTCCGAAGCGCTCACGATTTTACCCTTTTTCACCCCTGCGGCTGTTCCGGGGCTTACCCTCGGCTGCCTGTTGTCCAATATCCTTACCGGGTGCGCTTTACCCGACATCATATTCGGTACATTTGCTACTTTGGCCGGAGCTGCGTTTACCTTCCTGTTGCGGAAGTACAAATGGCTTGCCCCTATCCCCCCCATTGTCGCCAATACTCTGATCGTACCTTTCATCCTATACTATGCATATGGGATCAAACCTTTATGGCTCTCCTTCCTCACGGTAGGAGCCGGTGAAATCATTTCATGCGGTATACTGGGAATGATTTTACTCAATATGTTAAACAGGTATCGGAAGTACCTGTTCCCTGATAAAAATTAACCGTCATTGTCGAAGGTCCAAAAACAGCCATGATAGGCTTCGTTAAATTACGAGGCCTATCATGGCTGAAACATTTTCAGGGCAAATGCATTTTTAATGCTCTGCCGGTTTTACCAATGCAATGGTAGAATCACCCTGCTGCGCTTTTTCCACTACCGCCTGGGACAGACGTACAAAGTTCGCCCCGGAACTGGATGCTCCCGCCAGTGCATCAATCTCCGGCGCCTCTGTCTGGCCCCTCAGCTGTGCCGCATAAAAGCGGGTATACTCATTAGGGTATGTACCTGTGACCGCCTTCATATTATTCATATATGCATTGTCCCAGCTTTTGATGAATCCGCTGGGACTCTCCGCATCATATTCCACAGTGACAATCACTCCGTTTTTCACAGTAATCGTTACATATTCCCTCCATCCATGGGAATACTCCGCCATTTGCGCTGTATATGTGCCGTCCTGCATCATGGCCAGCTCCTGTTCTGCACCACACCCTCCAAATACCAGGACTATGGCGGCAAACAGACCTGCAATTTTTCTCTTCGTCATCTTTATACCATACCTTTCCTGCATGGGCCTTTTCCATGCCGGAGCAGGCCCGAATACGCAGATTTATATTTGAATATTGTATCTTTTTCCCCTTTATTCCGGTACCGGATCAGTGAAATTGAAATCTTTCCAGAACTTCCTTCAGCTTATCGGACTCCTGCCTCAGTTTTAAGCTGGCATCCGCCGTGTTTTCAGCACACTGCTGGTTTCTGTCGGTAATCTGGGCCATATCCTCTATTTTGCCAGAAATCTCATGAAGGGATGCTTCCTGTACATTCACCGTCTCAGACAGACGCTCCGTGATCTCTGTCACAGCATCAGAGCTCTTGCTGATCTTGCCCAGCGCCTGGGCTGTCTCTGTGGTCAATATCACTCCATGGGCAATCATCTCACTGGAGGTCTTTATCATATCCCCTGTGTTCTTTGCAGCCGTCTCGCTCTGTTCCGCCAAAGTTCTGATTTCCTCCGCAACTATGGCGAATCCTTTTCCGGCCTCCCCTGCCCTGGCAGCCTCCACTGCTGCATTCAGTGACAGGATATTGGTCTGCTTTGCGATATCCTCAATCAATTTACTGATTTTGTTGATATCCTCTGCATTTCTGTTGATTGCCTCCATAGCCTCCATGAGCTCGTTCATCTTACGGTCGCCGTCTGCAATCTCGCAGGAAATTTCCGTAACCCACTGGCGGGTCTCCCTGGTATTATCCGTCACATCAGTCAGATTTCCCTTTATCTTATCGATCTCTTCATTTAATTCGCCCATCACCCTGGTCTGGCTGGTCACTGTCTGGTGCAGCTCTTCCGACTGAGTTCCCATATTCTGTGCAGTCTGCATCAGCTGATATGCAGTCTGGCTAATCTGCTTCATCATGCGGTTGAGAGATACGATAATCTGGTTCAGAGATTCCTTAACTACCATGAAATCTCCCCGGTAGTCCCCGTCTGTTGTGACATTCAGATTTCCTCTGGAGATATTTTCCAGTACCCTCCTGATTTCATCCAGATATCCATTGATACTCTCTATGGTAGTCTTTAAGGACAGGGAAAGATATTCCACCTCATCTCCTGATTTTCTTACCTCCACCACAGATTTCAAGTCACCCTGCTCTAATCCGTTGACCCTCGCTATCACTTTCTTCAGCTGGCCGGAAATAACCGTCATGACCAGCCAAATGAATACCAGTGCCACGGCAAGCGACATAATGGTACCCACTGTTGTGTTCCATGCCGCTGCATTGGTATCCTCCATATAATCTGCCTTTGGCACCTGAACTGCAAAAGACCAGCGCGTACCCCTTACAGGGCAGTACGATACATATGCATCCTGTCCGTTAAACATTCCCTCCCCGGATCCTGTCTCCCTCGTGACCATGTGGTCAAAAATCTGATGTGCGGAATCCGCAGTATCAAGCTCATATATGTTTAACTCTTGCTGGACAATCTCTTCCTCGGGATGCCCCACAATTTTACCGTCTTCGTTAATTATAAGGGCCATTCCACTCTCTCCGATATGGATGGATTCCAGCACATCACTAAGCATATCATATTTATAAAGTCCCACCATGTAAACCGTTGTCTCACCCTCTGATTTCACGGGCACGCCTACAGGGATTCCGACATAGTTTTCCGTAACTACCGGATCGGCAATGGTCAGGTTATCCGTTTCCTTCAGAAGTCCATACCACTCCTCCCCTGCAAAGCTGTCATAAATATCACCGTTTAGGACCAGCGCCTTACCCTCTTGATCATAAAGGCCTATACCATAAAATTCATATGTATTACGCGCCTCTTCCAGTACCTGCTCCATATTTTCCTGGCCTGCGTCTTCATCCGACAGTCTGCTGTCCGATGCCAGGCCCAACATCCGGTCTGCCATCAATCGGATATTGAATGCTACGGCTTTAGCGGCCTGGCCGGCCGTAGGCTGCAACACGTCCAACATGATCGATTCTGTAAGGTTCCTCATAGAATACCGAAGAATAGCGGTGCACACCAACATTACACCAAAGACAACTACTGATGTCATTGCCATTACCTTAAGCCGAATGCTTCTTTTCGTTTTCATTTTGTTCCTCCCTGTGTCTCTGTTCTCTTTTCCCTTTCTTCTGTCCATTTACCCGGACACATTTTTCTGCTATGGTCTGCTCTTCCTGATTCTGCTCCGCAAAATCTGACTCCCATTTGCCCGCTTTGGCGGGTACCCAAATCAAAAATGCGAAATACCTATCTGACGCTCCCGTCATATTTTCACTATTCTGTTCTCACATATGTGATAAAGCAATTGCCGTTTTCCGCAAACCACTCTGTAGAATCATTCATTCCTTTCTTATATAAAGTACCTGTAGAAGGTTCCATAATGACCACATTAAACTCATTAAATCCCGTCACCAGGACTGCTTCGCCGTTTTCCAGCAGCGCCAGCACAGGGATATCCCTGTTTGTGTAGTACAACAGCGCATCCAGATTACAACCCTTCAGGTCAAGGATCCGGGCATCCTCCAGGTTTTCCTCCAGAATTTCCATGACGGTTTGCCCCTGTCCCAGCAAGTATTCGGAATTCCTCACCAGGCCTTCAAATTTAAATATGGTATCCAGGCATACCGCCAGGCTATCCTTTGTCTCCGTGACGGATGCTTCCTTGATGGCCATGATCTGATTTCTGGTCACCCTGTTGCCCCTAAGCCAGATACACTCGCCGCTTTCGTCTACCACCACGCCGGAAATCTTATAGGCAAGGTTCACGGCTCCCGCCGGGGAAGTAAAAATGCCGTTTACCCCATACGGCCCATATACATAATATCTCTGGTCCTCTTCGGTGCTCGGCAGTCGCAGTTCTCTGCCTCCTTCAAATACTATCTCCTTAGGTGTCAGAATCTTAAATGATTTGCTGTCGATCTCCGCCCTTGTCTGAATTTCCACATACCTTTCATAAATGTCAATATCGGCTGTGACAATCATATTCCGGCTGCTTACGGGTTCTGAATTATTCATAATATGGTCCGGCGCAGCTTCCACGTATTCACCCGACTCCGTCCTCTCCATGCGGTCAAGGATCAGCTGATTGCCTTCCACCTGGCAGCCTGTGACATAGACTCCCGGCTGGCTGTATTCTTTCAATAGCCGGCCGTCGGAACTGCTGATGCATACCTTGTACATAGGGAAAAACGATCCGCCGGAATTTTCTTCTATTATATCCTCCCGCTTTGCTACTCCGTAGATCACATCCTCATCCATAAATCCCAGGGGATAGACCACTTCGTCTTCCCTGACTTCAATCGTGTTTTCATCTCCATTGCTTAAATTTCTGATATTCAGGTCACGGCTCTGGTAAATGTCCTCCGCCTCGGTCCATACCATGATTTTATGGTTACCGGATACATGGACGCTCTCATCCTGGTTCACATGTATGAGCGGATAATAGGTCTTTTTCTCCAAATTAATGCCATATATGGTCTGATTGACCTGCAAATACAGTTCCTGCTCCCGGTTTAAATATAATAGCTGTTCCATCTCCGCCGATAACACGGAAAAGGTTTTGTCATAAGGGATATATACGATTTCCTCCAATATGTTAAGATCACTGTCATAACTGTATAATTGGATCCCCACTTCCCCTTCATGGCGGCCCCGGTTCATATAGCCGTACACCGCAAACTGCACATTGCCCCCTTCGTCAACGTCGAGGATTTTCGTGTCATGCTGGGCATACATAGTGCGGTCATCCCCATTGTCCTTATCATAAAAGCTGAAGATAACCGTCATTTTATTAGTAACTATATTGTAGCTGAACAGCTGATCCGCCACTTCAAAGATCACTATATTCCCGTCTTCACTCTCCACCATGGGAATATCCGTAGCCGTTATTCCCAGTAGTATCTTATCGTTTCCATACATATGGTCCGTATCCGGGATCTGCGTCATGGTCCTCTCGTAATCCAGCAGGTATATCCGCTCCTCCGTATACCGGATCCGATAATGTTCCTGGACCTGGTAATAGGTATGATACCGTCCGTCGGCGGATGTGGAAACGATATAATTTACAAGGAAAGAAGCGGTCTGGTTAGCCACATCCGTTAACTGCACCACCGGTCCTGACACTTCCTTTATGGGAAGCTCTCCCCATGTGATCTGCCGGAAACTGCTGTGAATATTTACTTTATGGAAAGAACTGTTATCCTCCAGCCGGGCATTTGATTCCAGATACTTGGTCAGTTCCCTGGCCGCCTCCCTGTCATAGAGCCTGTTATGGAAATCCAACACATATTCCAATTTCTCCTGGACATACAGGCTGTCACTCCAAACCACGCGGGTATAATAGTAAATGCTTTCCCCTTCCGTATCCAGCAAAATTGACAGCGAATACTCCGTGTCCTTATCTATGAGGTCTTTCAGCGCGATCGTACCGCTTATTACATTGCCCCGTTTCGTATAATCCGTCAGTTCTGTGCGCTCGATCAGGCGGCTGCCATCCACACTGCGCACTTCCATAGTGATCCCGTCAATATTTCTGCCATACGTATCTATTTGAAAGTCTGTATTACGCCTCTCGCCCAAAGCTGTGACTGTATCTCTCTGAAAAGATATGTCCATCGCGTTTTTATATCCGTGGAGCTGATTATACCTTATCCCGTTCATCTCCATGGATATAAGCGGAAAAGTTGCAGGCGGCATCTCCATAGTCAGGTTATCATGGCCTTGGTTCATCAATCTTCCTACTATGAACAACGCTGCCAGAAACGTAGCCGCAAACACAGCTAACTTTATTATGCTTTTTTTCATTCCAGCCTCCATGCCACATTTTAGCGGCAATCCGTTGAGAAATTCACACCGATGATGGTCCGCCGGCGAACCGATTTGCGTGTGTACAGACAGTTAATGCAGGGGGTCTGTATGGCAGAGCAGCCTCTTTAAAGCCGGATCCACATGTAAGAATTCCGTGACCTCATCGACTGAAGTTTTTTTCTTTGCCGGCCTGCGCATTCCGTTCTCTTTTACCGCGCGGATCATCAGGTTTTTAGGCGTGTGCTCCATATCGATAAATTCCAGGATCTGTACCCGATACCCCTGGGTTTCCAGCAACTCGGCCCGGAGTGCATCTGTGATCAGCGCCGACATACGCTCCCTGATCAACCCATATTTTAACACCGGCTGCAATATTTCACAATACATCTGGCCATTCAGTTCATGCTGGCAGCATGGCACCGCCATAATAACACTGGCGCCCCATTTTACAGCTTTTTCCAGAGCATAATCGGTGGCCTTGTCACAAGCGTGGAGCGACACCACCATATCCACCGCGTCCTCCCCCCGGTACCCCTGTATATCTCCCTGTTCAAAGTGCAGCCTGTCATAATGAAGCTTTTCAGCCAGCTGATTACAATGCTCTATTACGTCCTTTTTCAGGTCCAACCCGGTGACAAGGATGTCCCGTCCCTGCAGCCGGTGCAGATAGTAGTACATGGCAAACGTGAGATAGGACTTCCCACAGCCGAAGTCTATGATCCTGACGGTCCTGTCCGGCGGCAGCCTGTCCAATACATCTTCAATATATTCCAGGTAGCGGTTAATCTGGCGGAATTTATCATACTTTGCTTTCGTAATCCTGCCGTCAGGGGTCTGTACCCCTAATCCTACCAGAAAGTCCACAGGCTCCCCTTCCTGGAGGATATACTGCTTCGCCCTGTTATGGGAGAGCATGTCCGCTTTTGTGCCGGCTTCACATTCTTTCCCCTTCAGCTCTTTTACCTTGACCGTAACGGTCCCTTTCTTACTTACCAATACGGTAGCTTCCCTCGTTCTTCCCTTAAGTTCCGCCTGCCTGAACAGTTTCTCCATATGGTCCATTAGTCGTGGCAGAAGTTCCCTGTCCGTATAGTTTTTATGGAATACCTGGGTGCCGCAAAATACGGTCTCCTGAAACAGCACTTTATCCTTCAGCAAGACTGGCCGGACCTTCACCTTTCCCGCACGTTCCGGATCCCTGCTGTTACTCAAAGTGATCTGTATCAGATTAATATCCAGCATTTGCCGGAACACAGCTTCTATTCTTTCCATCCCAATCCTCCATGCCGGGGCGCTGACCAATCGGTTTTCCACAATGCCCCGGCACAAAATCAGATTTTTCTTAAAAAATTCTCCCTCGCCGGCCGCCATGCCTGCGCTTATAAACTTCATTTAACAAAAGGAGCTGTACGATATCCTCAGAAGGAGCCAGTCCCTCCTGCTCCAACGTCCTCTTCATGGAGTCCGCCATGTGTAAAAGACATAACCTGTCCGGGTATTCATCATAGATCACGCTGCCCTCGTAGTCCGTCCTGTCTAAAATCTCAGCAACCCTGCGCTGGCATCTCTTAACGGTATCCGGATACATCTGCTGCAGATATTCCATGTCCTGCAGCATCTGCGATTCTCTTCCGGGCCCAAAATATCCCGGGTACGACATATAAAAAGGAATGGGCTGCAGCAACTTAGGATTCATTTCCATATGCATCTCCGAAAGTCTTTTTTATCAGCATATGCATATTTTTCCCTTTTGTTGCTTACAGCCCTCATTTTAACTTCACTTGCCCTGGCCAAAATCCCTACTTTAGTACCTGGATACGGGCAATCGCCCTCTGCAGCGCCGTCTCGGCCCTTGCAACATCCGTCTCGGGAGTCCTGCTGCGCAGCCTCTCCTCGGCACGCTCTCTTGCGGCTTCAGCGCGGCCCTCATCAATTTCATCAGGCCACTCAACTATCTCCGCCAGGATTGTAATGCCTTCGGGAAGTATCTCGGCAAACCCCGCATGGAGCGCAGCCGTCTTCTCACCGTCCGCTTCATAGATATGCAGAATGCCCGGCTTAATAATAACCGTAAGCGGAATATGTCCCGGCAGCACGCCAACCTGGCCTTCGGTAGTATTAAACTCTACCATCTCCGCTTCACCCTCATAGAAGACTCTGTCAGGAGTGATAATGCGCAGGTTAAAACTTTTTTCTGCCATACTAATAACCATGCCTTCCTGTAACCCGCGAATCCCCTGCACCGAAAAATACAACCTCCCCGGCACATGAGAACCGCAGGCACAAATTTGCGTATAAAACCTTACGTTTCACACGAATCCCCTATTATTTCATTTTGGCTAACACATCATCAATGCTGCCTGCATTCAGGAAATAGCTCTCGGGAACATCGTCATGTTTTCCTTCCAGAATCTCCTTAAATCCGCGGATGGTCTCGTTGATCGGCACATATTTGCCCTCCAGGCCGGTGAACTGGCCTGCCACAAAGAAAGGCTGGGATAAAAATCTCTGTACCTTACGGGCGCGGGATACCACCAGCTTATCCTCCTCGGACAGTTCATCCATGCCCAGGATTGCGATAATATCCTGCAGTTCCTTGTAACGCTGCAGTATCTCCTGCACACCACGGGCTGTTTTATAATGCTCCTCACCCACAATCCTGGGATCCAGGATACGGGAGGTAGACTCCAGGGGATCTACCGCAGGATAAATTCCCAGCTCAACGATGGAACGGGACAATACCGTGGTAGCATCCAAATGTGCAAATGTGGTAGCAGGCGCCGGGTCGGTCAAATCGTCCGCAGGCACATATACCGCCTGTACGGAAGTGATGGAACCATTGCGGGTGGAAGTGATCCTCTCCTGCAGTGCACCCATCTCCGTCTGCAAAGTAGGCTGGTAGCCTACCGCGGAAGGCATACGTCCCAACAGTGCGGATACTTCACTTCCCGCCTGCGTGAAACGGAAAATATTGTCAATGAACAGCAGCACATCCTTGCCGCCTTTGTCACGGAAGTACTCTGCCATGGTAAGGCCTGTCAGGCCCACCCTCATTCTTGCCCCAGGGGGTTCATTCATCTGGCCGAAAACCATGGTGGTCTTGTCAATAACCCCTGACTCTGTCATTTCATGATAAAGGTCGTTTCCCTCACGGGTACGCTCACCTACGCCGGTAAATACGGAATATCCGCCGTGCTCTGTAGCGATGTTACGTATCAGCTCCTGAATCAACACGGTCTTGCCTACTCCGGCTCCGCCGAACAGGCCAATCTTACCACCCTTCTGATAAGGGCAAAGCAAGTCAACCACCTTGATTCCTGTCTCCAGAAGTTCCGTCTCGGTAGACTGCTCCTCAAATTGAGGGGCAGGCCTGTGGATAGGCTCATAGGAGACTCCCTCAGGAGCCGGCTTGTTATCTATCGGCTGTCCCAGTACATTGAAAATTCGTCCCAGTGTTTTCTCTCCTACCGGAACCGAAATGGGAGCGCCTGTAGCGATCGCATCCATCCCTCTCACCAGGCCGTCGGTGCTTCCCATTGCAATACATCTCACCGTGTCGTCCCCCAGATGCTGGGAAACCTCAACGGTAAGCTCACCGCCGTCTTTGGTAGGAATGCGAATCGCTTCGTTAATCTCGGGAAGCTTACCCTCGTCGAAACGGATATCGAGCACCGCGCCGACAACCTGGGTAATCTTACCTCTGTTTTCTCCTGCCATTTCTACCTCTTTCCTGCCCACATATGTGGACATATTTTTTCATCCCTCCGAAAGAATCCGCGGGCGGATTCTTTTTATTTCGAGAAGAACGCTGCCCTTGCGTTCTTCCGTGTAAGGCTCAGAGTTTCCCCACAATACAGCCTTTGCCGTGAGTGATTAGAAACGCTCCCCACACTTAGCCAAGCGCTTCCGCGCCTGCGATAATTTCTGTTAATTCCTGAGTAATAGAACCCTGTCTTGCTCTGTTATATTTCAGCGACAAATCGCTAATCATATCCTCTGCATTGCTTGTAGCATTATCCATGGCCTGCATACGCGCACCGTTCTCACTGGCTACTGCCTCCACAAGGGCGCCGTAAACCAGGCTGGTAATGTATTTGGGCACGATCAAATCCAGCGCTTCCACATCCTCCGGCTCAAAATTCATGATTGCTTCCGCCTTAGGGGCCTCCTCAGGCTCACTGGCTTCGCAGCTTATGGGAAGTAGCCTGAGCAAAGTAGGAACATGGCTGACCGTATTTTTAAATGCAGTATAGGCAAGATAAATCTCGCCAATCTCTCCGTCTGCAAAGGACTGTAACAGCCGCTTTGATAATGCCATCGCATCCACATATGCAGGTGCGTCTACAATATCGTTTTGGCATTCCCTGATATCGTATCCATTTCTCGCCAAAGCATCATGCCCCTTGCTGCCGATGGGATAAATCACCAGGTCTTCCTTTTTCCACTCAGGATGCCTGGTCACCAGTTTAACCACGTTGGAATTGTAACCGCCTGCAAGGCCTCTGTTGGAGGTAATGACGATCACTGCCTTTTTCTGTGATTCACCGGGGACAAGATACTTATGCTCGATGTGACCCACACGCTTCAAAATACTGTTCACCGTCTCATACATACAGCTAAAATAAGATTTTGAACGCTCTGCGTTGCTTCTGGCGCGCTGCAGCTTTACAGTGGATACCAGCTTCATAGCCTTGGTAATCTGCTGTGTACCCTGGATACTGCTCTTGCGTCGCTTTATATCACGCATTGATGCCATAATTTGTCCTCATTTCTATTTAAGAAACTGCGCCTTAAACTCCTTGATCGCTTTCTGCAAAAGCTCATCCGTCTTATCGGAGATCACTTTCTCTGCAGCAATACTGTTAGGGATCTCAGCATACTTCGTATCCAGGAAATCAAAAAATTCCTTCTCGAACTTCGTGATCTCACCCACAGGCACATCCAACAGATACCTGTTGGTCACTGCATAGATGATGATTACCTGATACTGTACAGGCATGGGTTTATACTGAGGCTGCTTCAGCACTTCCTTGATACGCTCGCCCTGTGCCAGCTTTTCCTTCGTATCCGCATCCAGCTCGGAACCGAACTGCGTAAATGCAGCAAGCTCCCTGTACTGCGCCAGCTCCGTACGGATAGGCGCCGCAATCTTCTTCATCGCTTTGATCTGCGCAGCGCCGCCCACACGAGACACGGAAAGTCCGGCATTGACTGCGGGACGGAAGCCGGAATTAAACATCTCGGTCTCCAGATAAATCTGTCCGTCGGTAATGGAGATAACATTCGTAGGAATGTATGCGGATACGTCTCCTGCCTGCGTCTCAATGATAGGAAGCGCAGTCAGGGAACCTCCGCCGTACTCATCGCTCATTCTCGCCGCACGCTCCAGCAATCTGGAATGCAGATAGAATACGTCTCCAGGGTACGCCTCACGCCCGGGGGGACGACGAAGCAGCAAGGAAAGTGTACGGTAAGCGGTAGCATGTTTGCTCAAGTCATCGTATATTACCAAAACATCCTGCCCGTTCTCCATCCATTCCTCACCGATAGCACATCCTGAGTAAGGGGCAATATACTGCAGAGGGGCCAGGTCGCTGGCGGTGGATACTACAACCGTAGTATACGCCATGGCACCGTGCTCCTCCAATGTCTTAACAATATTTGCGATAGTAGAAGCCTTCTGGCCGATGGCAACGTAAATACATTTTACGCCCTGGCCCTTTTGATTAATGATCGTATCGATGGCAATGGCTGTCTTACCTGTCTGGCGGTCGCCGATAATCAACTCACGCTGGCCTCTTCCGATAGGAACCATGGCATCGATTGCCTTGATACCTGTCTGCAGAGGAGTGTCTACACTCTTTCTGGTAATAACGCCGCTTGCAACACGCTCAATCTTGCGGAAGGAATTCGTCTGGATGGGACCCTTGCCGTCAATCGGCTGCCCCAGGGCATTTACGACACGCCCCAGCATAGCGTCACCTACGGGAACCTCCACAACTCGCCCGGTAGTTTTAACGGTATCGCCCTCATTAATATTTTTAGCGCTGCCCAGCAGCACTACGCCAACGTTATCTTCCTCCAGGTTGAGCACCATGCCGTATACTTCGCCGGGGAATTCCAGCAGTTCACCCTGCATGGCATTTTCCAGTCCATGTACACGAGCGATACCGTCCGCTACCTGGATAACCGTACCCACATCGGATACATCCAGGCTGGACGCATATCTCTTAATCTGATCCTTGATAACTGAACTTATTTCTTCTGGTCTTAAATTCATGGATCTGTCTCACCTTTCCTCCAACCGGTCATCCCAGCTGGATTTGTAATAATTGTTTTTTCAAACCGTCCAGCTTTGTCCGGATACTGCTGTCTACCACTCTGTCATTGATCCTGATGATCATTCCGCCAATGATGGAAGGATCCACCGTATAGTGCATCTCCATTGACTTATATGCGGTAGTTTCTATAATTTTTGACTGGACGGCTGATTTTTGCGCGGCCGTCAATTCCACGGCTGTGGTAACATATGCCACGCCAATTTTTCTGGTCTCCTTTACACGGTCTACAAAGTAACCGAAAATATCCGTCATGTCCCGATACCGCTCTTTGGACACAATCACCTCCAAAAAGCTTTCCAGTTCTTCGCTGACACGTCCCTTAAAGACCTCTTTCAGCACCTGAAGCTTCTCCTGCTTCGGGATGCCGGGATGCTTCATCAACTCGTCAAATTTTGGGTTCTGTTGAAGCACGGCGCGTACGCCGAGGATTTCTTCCATCAGCTCCTGGGCCTTGTCCTCACCCGATTCCATTGCGATTTCAAACAAGGCTTCGCCGTATGTCTTTGAAACTAACTTAGCCATGTTTTATCACCCATTTCCTTCAAGGTTTCATCAATCAACTGATTCTGCACGGTGGTATCAATGGATGCGGATACTACCTTGCCGGCCATAAGGGATGCTATGGAAATCATTTCCTTCTTTACATCATCGGACATCTTCTGTTTCTCCAGCTCTGCTTCCGTGCGCGCCCTGTCAAGGATCGCTGCGGCCTCTTCTTTGGCCTTGGCAATGATCTGGTTCTCATTGTTCAGCGCTTTCTTGCGGGCTTCACTCAGGATGCTTTCCGCTTCCTTGTTGATTTCCTGAAGCTTGCTTTCATATTCCGCTTTTAAGCTCCGGGCATCCTCCATGTCCTTCCTGGCTGTCTCCAGTTCGCCCTGAATCTTTTCCTTACGGCTGTTCAGGAGCTTTCTGGCAGGATTGAACAGGAAGTAGCTCAATGCCAGGAACAGGAAAAAGATGGCAATAATGGTCAGACAGGAATCAGCCAGAAGCTGCCAGTCCAGGTCAAACAGTCTCTCCATGGACTCGCCCCCTGTTAAAAGTATCATTCTTTGCCTCCTTTCTGCCTATACAAATCTAAGCGTGTATTTTCCATAGATTAGGGCAGAAGGGGTTTTACAAACATCAGCAGCATGGCAACCAGCAGACCGTACAGACCAGTGGTCTCGGCAACTGCCTGGCCCAGGAGCATGGTAGACATTACATCGCCTTTTGCCCCGGGATTACGTCCCACTGCCGCTGCAGCATGGCCGGCTGCAATACCCTGTCCTACACCAGGCCCGATACCGGCAATAACTGCCAGGCCTGCACCGATTGCGGAACAACCTAAGATAAAGTTTGAATTGAATTCCATTTTCTTTCCTCCTGAATTTACTCGTTTTTAGATTTCTTATACTTTGCAAAAGTGCGGTGCACTATTGTGTCAACGGCGCGTGCCGTCACCTATCTCATTCGAGATATAGGTCATGGTCAGCATACAGAACACATAAGTTTGAATTGCTCCGGAGAACAAGTCAAAATACACATGCAGCGCCGCAGGCCATATCGTCGCGATCCAGCCTAACAACCCGTATATCAATGCCATCATGACCGTACCCGACAGCACGTTCGCGAACAAACGCAATGACAAGGATATGGGTACCGCAATATTACTGATAATATTGATGGGCAGCCAGATAGGCAGCCATGGCGGCAGCGGCGAACACAGATCCTTCCAGATCGTCATGGGTTTCTGATATTTTATCTTATTAAAATGAATCAACGAAAAAGTCAGAATACCCAGCGGCAGCGTCACGCCATAATCGGCCGTAGGCGGCCTTAACCCCAAAAGGCCTGATATATTACTGAACAGGATAAATATAAAAATCGTTCCAATGTAATTATAAAACTTTGGAGCTGCTTTGCCCATTGGCCCGTCCACAACCCCGTCCAGCTTTTCCACTATCAGCTCCACCACGTTCTGAAATCCCGTAGGCACTTCAGACGCTTTGGCAATTGCCCGGTTGGCTGCGATGGCAAAACCAATCAGGAGCAGCATGACAATCAGGACGCACACATGTGTTGTTGTTATCCACACCTCATGGCCGAAAAAGGAGTACTTGACAACTCCGTGAATCATAAAGTCAATGTCGGCGCCGGATAACAAAATGCCATGTTCCATATTTTCACCTCCTCTTTTATATAATATTTAAAGCTACTTACTGCTTCCTTGGAACGGATCACGGAAACTCTTCTCCCCTTAGCAAAAGGCCCTTCCGCAAATATCATTCCTCGGGAGCTTCCCGGGAAGCTTTCTCCCCCCCTGAGACTTCCTCATCCGGCAATGGCTCCGGAACCGGGTCAGTCTCATGAAAAACGCCATTGCATAGTTTATGAGTAAACGGCTGTAGAAATGCCGCTACTTTCAGGCTCATATATCCCATGAACAGGACAAGCGGGTTCATAGCCTCTGTCACCATGGCAACCGCCAGCACAAACACCAAAAAAGCATATCGGAACAGATACCCCCTGAAAATAATCTTAGAAGCATCCGCCCCGTAATCCAACCCCCTGTCCAGGGTACGGTACATATGCACACTTGCCGCAAGTGACATCAGAATACCGAACCACAGGCTTTTCGCGTAATATCCCTGTCGTTCCACGATAAAAGCGCCTACAGCCTGACAGACAGCACCGAGAAACACAATGCCAACCTGCAGCTCCAGAAGCGTCCTATTTTTCTTTCTCAATATTTCTACTATTTTCACCGGAACTTCTATGCTCCCTGCCTGACTCTTTCTTACCTCCCCCATATACCTGCCTCGCCATGCGGTAGACGTTCTGGCCGCCTGCCACAGCCCCGACGATAAACAAAAGTATCATCCAAAAGGAAGTATCGAACTTGTTGTCCAGCCATATCCCCAATGCCGACATGAGACAGATCGGCACAAGCATATTTATGCCAAACTGCATTACCATGGCCAGCGACTGAGCCACGCTATTGTCAATGCCTTTGCGTCGTTTCATTCTGATACCCCTGTTTCAGTATATCTCTAATAGTATAACTAATTTAGGAAAAAATGTCCAGATTTAGTAAGACATATTCCGATTTTTTTTACCGGCTGCGCATACAGTTTTGCCAAACACGATACAGGCTATTGACTTCTTTTTTGCATAGCAGTAGTATTTGTACAAAACACCATAAACGTAATACATAAAGGAGAATTCCATGAATATCCGAGTTGCCACTCCGGAGGATGCTCCTCAGCTTCTCCAAATCTATGCCCCTTATGTGGAAAACACCTCCATTACCTTCGAATACGAGGTGCCTTCCGAAGAAGACTTTACAGGCAGGATCTGCCATACGTTGGAAAAGTATCCTTATCTGGCCGCGGAAGAAGGCGATACCATCCTGGGTTATGCTTACGCCTCCGCCTTCAAAACCAGGGCTGCTTATAACTGGTCTGTAGAGACCTCCATCTATATCCGGCAGGGGATGGGGCGCCAGGGACTCGGGACTGCACTTTACCGTCGCCTGGAAGAAGCTCTGGCAATGCAGAATGTCTGTAACCTCTGCGCCTGCATCGCTTACCCCAACCCCGGCAGCATTGCCTTCCATGAGAGCTTCGGCTATAAAACGGTTGCCCATTTCCATGCTTCCGGTTACAAACAAGGGGCATGGAGCGACATGGTCTGGATGGAAAAGGAACTCTGCCCCCACCGGATCCCCCCCAAACCCTTTATCCCTTTTCCCAGCTGTCAGGCAGCGGCATATGGCAAAAGCCGTCCTTAAAGTCCCCTGCTGCATACCGCTACGCCGGAAGCTGCAGGCATTTGGAAAAGCGGTAGGCCAATGATAAAGCATACAAGCCTGTGCAGGCAGGCAGAAACGAGGTGCGAAATGAACATTCAAACACTTTACCGCAAAAGGATCATCCCTCCCGAGTGTATCTGCTTAAAGGATGATATTATTGTAGCGCAGAACGAAGAGTATATTATCACAAAATGGAAGACTTTGAATCCCAAAACGGAATTTTCCCATGGCAGTTCCTGCTATTTTCTGCAGGAAGGCATTAAAGTGAGTAAAATGTACCGCCGGGACGGCTCGCTGCTGCGCCTGTACTGTGACATCGTTGATTTCAAACTTGAGGAAGATAATGCTTCCCTGACCGTCACCGATTTGCTGGCAGATGTCATTCTCTACCCCGACGGCCGTATGGAAGTGGTCGATCTGGATGAGCTGGCCGAGGCCATGGAACGGGACCTGATCACAAAAGAGCAGATGACATCCTGCCTCCGCAGTCTGAATCATCTGCTCACATTGATCTACCGTGACAAATTTGACCGGCTCCAATCGTATTTGGACCGTCTTGGCCTATAACTTACACCAATGCCTTCATGCGTCCCGATGCGCATAAGGCCATATGAAGCTAATAGAAGATATGGCCGCCAATCCGGATCCCCTCCAACCCCTCTATAGGCGTCCTGAAGTAAACACAATTTCCCACGTTGGTGACTCCGGACATGGCTTCGTCCGCCGCGCGGTAACAGTCTGCCGTGGCCCGGTTTGCCCCCAGCGCCAGATCCAACCTGCCGCTGGCCACAGGAGAAAATTGCCCGCTCTGGTGGATCACGCCCAACACGGAATCCGGATACCTGGAGCTCAAAACTCTGTTGATGACCACGCTGCCAACAGCCAACTGGCCTTCATAAGGCTCGCCCCCGGCTTCGCAGTAGATCAGGTTCGCCAGAAGATATCTGTCCCCCTCGTCGAAGGTCACTTCGGAAATATCCCTCCAGGATGCATTCGCCGCCGCACGGGACAGCGCAAGCTCTTCCGCATATTTCTTTTTCAGTTCCTCGATATTACTCTCTTTTTGCTTAATCTCCTGCTCATATTCAAGAGCCTGCCGCTCGGCATCGGATATCTGGTCCGCATACCGGGTAATGGCCTGGGAAGTCTGGCTGATGAGTCCGGTAACCTTACTCTTTTCCGCCTCCACTTGGACCTTCAGACTTTCCAGCTCGGCATATTCTGTCTGCAGCCTGGCCTCATGCTCTTCGATAAGTTCCCTGTTCTCCGTATATTCATCCATTTTCCCCTGGTCATACTTTGCAATCCTGGAATAATAGTCCGCAGCATTAAGGACTTCGGAGAAATTCCCCGAGCTGAGCAGTGCGTTGATGTGGCTGTCTTCCCCCATTTCATACATGATACGCGCCCTTGCCACCATGCAGTCATACTGCCAGCTCTCCGTCTCCTTCGCCTCTTCCAGGGCAGCCTGGGTTTCCTGGATCTCCAACTGCTTTTCGGAAATACGGCGTTCCAGGTCTTCCAGGTTATTCACCACCTGGGTCAGCTGGTCGTTAAGGTTTCCCAGTTCCCTCCTCAGGTCACTGCTCACTCCCTTAAGGCCCTCCAGCTGGTTCTGGGTCTCATCCAGTTTCCCTTCCAGTTCCGCCTTTTCGTTTTCTTCCTCTGTAATCTGTTGCTGCGTGGACGAGGTGGCAGAGGCAGTCAGCACGTCGGCAGCGGGAATCCCTGCTCCGGCCAAAAGCGTTATAACCAGCCATACGGCTGTTTTCCTGCACTTTTTCATCCTGTCAATCTCCTGTCCTTTCCTGATCTTTATTCACACCCGTCCGCTACACTCTTATATGTATCTGCCGGCCGGTTTTAGAATAGGGCACATAAGCCACCCCTGCCGCATCGAACATTCGCTTGGCTGCCCGATTGGCAGAAGTGCCCTCATACTTATCGCTGTCGTAGACTACGGTTCGGATGCCTGCCTGGATGATGGCTTTTGCACATTCATTGCAGGGGAACAGCGACACATACAGCTTCGTCCCCTCCAGGGAACCGCCCCTGTAATTTAAGATCGCGTTCAATTCACCATGGGTCACATACGGATATTTCGTATCCAGTTCCTCTCCGTCCCTGCTCCAGGGGAATTCATCATCCCCGCAGCCGCAGGGGAATCCGTTATACCCCATAGACAATATCTTATTATCCCGGCTTACAATGCAGGCTCCCACCTGGGTACTGGGATCCTTGGATCGCATGCCGGAGAGCTGGGCCACCCCCATAAAGTACTCATCCCAGCTGATATAATCTTTTCTCTTGTCCATTCTTTTCCATGCCTTTCCCGCATACACTTTCCCCTACGGGAACAGGCCTAAATACGTAGCTTAAAAGTTTGTATGCATCTTCTTGAGTATCCATAACACTGAGGATATGTGTCGGTCTGTCAATTTGCTCTCTCAATCAGGTCAATTCTTCTCTGATGGCGCTCCTCGCCGGAAAAATCCGTGCCCAGAAAAGCCTCTACTATGGAAATCGCCAGGTTCTCCCCCACGATGCCTGCCCCCATGGCAAGCACATTGGCATCATTGTGGAGCCTTGTCATTTTTGCAGACAGGGTGTCCGAGCAAAGCGCACAGCGGATACCCGGAACCTTATTGGCCGAAATGCTGATGCCTATCCCTGTGGTGCAGATCACGATTCCCTTCTCACATTTCCCTTCCGCCACAGCCTCCGCTACAGCATGTCCAAAGACAGGGTAATCACAGCTCGCTTTGCCGTCGCATCCCATGTCCTGGTAGGAAATACCCTCTTCTTCCAGATACCGGATCACTCTCTGCTTTAAATCATATCCCCCATGGTCACTTCCGATCGCTATCATATTCTACCTCCATACTGCAGCTTTGCTGCGACTTTCCATCCCTGAGCCAACAGGTTGGCTTATAAAAACATGCTTTAGAGCCTGACCACATTGTGTCCCGCTGCCTTCAAAAGGCGGTTCATGATGGCCTGCCCCAACCCCTGGCTATCAAACCCTTCCGAATAAATCCTGGTCACGCCTTCGTCATCAAATTCCCGCAGTATGGCATACAGTTTCCGTGCAATGCCTTCTTCCTCTTCTCTGCTTCCTACGCATTTGACTACATCCGCACAATAACCGCCAAGGAAATCGCTGGCAGCGATAACCCCCGTTTTCTCACCGGCTGCCCGGTCTTCCGCGGCTGACCGGTTCACATAGTCCACCACCTGTTCAGGGGAGCCTTCCACAATCGTCAGTTCCCCTTTGGGTGCATAATGGCGATATTTCATTCCTGGCGCTTTCGGCGCCTGGCTGCTCTCCGGGTTTATAATCGTAATATCCGTGCCAATCTCTCCCAGAACCCCTTCCAGCATCTCTTTTGTAATAAAACCGGGCCTCAGAATCTGAGGGGGCGTAACCGTCATATCTAAAATAGTGGATTCTAACCCAATCTCATCTTCACCGCCGTCCAGGATCATATCAATCCTGCCCTCCAGGTCTTCAATAACATATTTTGCCGCCGTAGGACTCGGCTTCCCTGACAGATTCGCGCTGGGCGCCGCCACATACCCTCCGCTAAAGCCAATCAATTTTCTCGCCACCGGATGGGAGGGAAACCTCACTGCCACCGTGTCCAATCCTCCGGTAGTCTCAAAGGGCACTTTCCCCGATTTCGGCAGGACCATTGTGAGAGGCCCCGGCCAAAAAGCTTCCGCCGCCTTCCTAGCGGCCTCAGGGAAATCCCCTACAATCGGATAGATATCCTCCAGGCGGCAGATATGGATGATCAGCGGATTATCCGGGGGCCTGCCTTTTGCAGCATATATTTTCCGGGAGGACTCCCTGTTCAGGCCGTCTCCGCCGAGCCCGTAAACAGTCTCTGTGGGAAATGCCACCAACCCGCCGTTCTTGATGATCTCACCTGCCTGCCGGAGCGCCATCTCTTCCTGGGGGGAAAAGGAATCCCCTTCCGACTGTATTTTAACTATCATAGTATTCATTTTCGTGACACATCCCCCGATATTTTGTGCTGTGAGAATTATACCATATAATACTTTCCCGCACAATCCTTATTCCTGTCCATTTAGATACCGCAGTATCCCCATATGTATTGCCCATGCAACCCTTTTCTGGTAGGCTTCCGTGCACAGCTTTTCCGCCTCCTCTTTGTTGGACAGGAACCCGCACTCCACAATGACGATGGGACTTCCTGTTTTTTTCAATAAGTAATAGCTGTCATTGGCTTTTACCTGGCGCTTGTTTTCCGGGTCTACTCTGGCCACCAGCTCTTCCTGGATGATCTGTGCCAGTGCCTGCCCTTCCCTGCTCCCCGTATAATAAAAGACTTGGGCTCCATGGACATATTCTTCGGGGTAGCTGTTCTGGTGGATGCTCACCGTAATCGCAGGGTCAGTTTCGTCTATCAGTTCGATGCGCCTTTTCATATCCTGCACTTTCTTATTGGAGGCATCGGCATCGTTCAACCCGGCGTCAGACTCCCTGGTCATAACCACTTCAATATCATTGGCTTCCAAATACTGCCTCACATACCCTGCGATCTGTAAATTGATGTCCTTTTCATTTGCCCCGTTGATTCCCACTTTCCCGGGATCCACCCCTCCATGCCCGGCATCGATCACAACACATATCTTCCCATCCTCCGCCCTGGCATGATTCCCGGCCGCAGGGAAAAATCCCTTCTCCCGCAGCACTATGGCCGAAAGCAAAAACAATACGCCCACTGATACTGCCAGTAATTTCTGCTCTCCCGCCCGTCTCCATATTCCTTCCATTATTTTCATAAAACAATCCTGTTATTCCTTTCTTTTAATATATGCAGGGATAACATCCGTTCATTCAGGGAATGTTTTTACAGATTGCGGTTGCATTTCACCGCCTTTTTAGCTATGATATAGTTATAATAAAGTTGGCTGTCAGAAGACCTTTGCGGAAAGAGTTGATTATGAATAACGAGAGCAAGAAAAAATTGTCAGACATATTATTGGTTATCACTTTTGTCTGCCTCCTCGTTCTCCGTCTCCTGATCCTATGGAACCAGATACAGGACAGACACTCTCAAGATACCATTGAACGGCTGCGGGAACAGGCTTCCAACGCTTCAGAATCCGTCCCGTCCCCGGCCCCGACCGCCGCGGTTCCCACTCCCACTGTGGCGCCGACGCCAATTCCCACTCCCACACCGACACCCGTTCCTACCCTCACGCCGACCCCAGTCCCCACTCCGGAGGCGGTGCCAAATCCTTACAGGGATGCCTTCCTCTCCAATGAAGATATGAGCGCGTGGATTCAGGTTCCCGGCACCAATATTGATTATCCCGTGATGTGGACGCCTGAGGACGAAGAGTATTATCTGTACCGTGATTTTGACAAGTCCAGCAATAAAAACGGCTGCCTTATCCTGGACACGGACAGCTGTGTGGATCCTTTGACTACAAACCTCATTATCCACGGGCACAATATGAAATCCGGCGCCATGTTCGGCCGTCTCACCGACTATGAACAGGAATCCTTCTATCAGGAACATAAGGATATTGTTCTATACACGGAAGAATGCCAGCGCAATTATGAGGTCATTGCCGTATTTCGGTCCCAGGTATTTCGTAAATCGGATGATGTATTTAAGTTTTATAATTTTTTCCAGGCTGATACACAGGAAGAATTCGATGATTTCTACAACAACATCATGGAAATGTCCATCTATGACACAGGTGTCACAGCTCAGTTCGGGGACCGTTTTATTACATTGTCTACTTGTGTATACCATGTGGAAAACGGACGGTTCGTGGTAGTCGCCAAAGAAGTGGAAAGCGGGGATAATTATTTGCCCATTGGCGAATAATTAATTTATTCATGTATTCAGTATAATAAAAAGGAGGAACTCTTATGAAAAAATTAAATATCTTTAAAAAGATTCTGGCAGTGGCCACGTCAGCGCTTATGCTGGCTTTCCTGCCAAATGCCAACACTCTTACCGCTTCTGCGGATGGGCCTGTAACCTATTATCTCATGTATGACGACCAGGGAAATGAAATGAGCGACTGGTGGTACCAGCTGGGTTCGGAATGGGATGAAAATGCCGAGCACAGACAGATCTACTACATGAACGAGCAAATCAAAAACGGGGATATCATAATTGTGGGCAATGCCGCCCCCGAAATGTTGAACATCAATGTCCGCCTCAGCAACCTGACCATACAGAGGGACGCAGAGGGGAAAATGGCGATGGTCAACGTGTCCGGCGGCATAGACAATTGTTATGTGCTGAAAGACGCACAGGCAGCTATTACCGGCAATGTGACCAATGCCTATGTATACGGCGCTGCCCTTGCAAACTTTAACAGCAATGTGACCAACCTGTATTCCTACAACGATAATCCTGACGGCAACCCTACCATAGGGGTAAGCGGAACGGTTGCATATTTTTATTCAGAGAACTGTAATAATGAAAATGCCCCTTACGGCTCTAATTTTGCAGCAAACACTTTCCACTTGGAAGACGGTGATTTAACTACCGACGGTTCCAATTACACCCGGGATATCGCCGGCGGCCCGGCAGCATCCAATACCCAGGCTCCTTCACAGCCTACCCCCAAGCCTGCGGCTTCCGGCTCTTCCTCTAATTCTGATGAGTACGATAAAGTGCCCAAGACCGGGGAAACATTTCCCGCAATATGGCTGTCCCTGATGGCTGTTGCCTGTCTCGGCACAAGCCTGCTCCTGAGAAAATCCATTAAATAGTATCTTTTTATAAAGATTTGTAAAAGCCTGTGGGGTTTCCATTTTCCCACAGGCTTTTTGTCTATATTGCCATATCCGTTTTGCTTTTTTGATTCTGTATCTTGAATTTTGTACTTTTCAATTCCGTACTTTTCATTTATTTGTTTTCCCAACGGGATCTAAATGCTTCAATGCCACACAGGCAAACCCTGCCTGTTCCTTATGAACCGGCATATGCCCTGATCAGCTCCCAGGCACCGGGTGTCCCATATCCAAGCCGCCAGACGGCAACTCCTGCGATATCCTGGGTGCTCATGACATTCAGCTTAACCCTCAGAGACTCCAGGTCTTCCACCCAAATCTGGTATGTGGTGGAACCACTCTGCCACTCCGCGTAATTCTGGCAGGTCTCTTCATCCCACGTCGGCGTAATATTTACCCGCTGCAGGAAGTCAGCCACATTGTTCAGCGTAATATATTCATCCGTCACTTCCGCGCCTTCCGTCTTCCACAAAATGGTATAAAAAGGAAGCGCATTTACCACCTTTCCGGCGGGCACCTGCTCTAATGTCTTATTGATACCGTTTGACACATAGTCAATGCTTGCCACGCTTCCGGGATCCTTACTTCCATGCCAATGTTCGTCATATCCCATTATGATAACATAGTCTGCAATCTCACCCTGGATATCCAACCGGTAAAATTCATTGAAATGGAACGGCACATAATTATCTATTGACAGTACCAGGCTGCTTTTCCTACATTCCACGGACAGCTCCCGCAGAAATTGTATATAGTGTTCACCCACATCCTCCGTCAGTCCCTCGAAGTCGATATTGATGCCGTCCAATCCCAAAGAAAGCGATGTATTGATCATATTTTGCACCAACAGCCGACGCTTGGAGGTAGACGAGAGCACTGCATAACTGTCTATATTCGTGCCCGTTTCGTTTTTATAATTAAAGTTATCCCAGACGCCCCAGACCTTTAACCCATAATTATGTGCCTGCTGCACATACTGGGAAGTCCCGAAAGACCGGAAATTCCCTTCGTTGTCATTTAAGCTGAACCAGGTGGGCGCAATGACATTCATACCTTTACTTTCCGCCACCATGGCATCCAGCGTATCATTTCCGCCTACACCTCCTATGGAATGCCATCCCAGGCTCACCTTCCCCTCCATAGAAAGGGAAGTATACTCATCAGGCACGTAATCCGTTACCGGCGTCTCGGCTTCGGAAGTAATCTCTGACAGCCTCTTATTTTCGATATATCCGATAATGGAATCGGAAGTCTTGACCTCGCTCCAAGTCTCCATCTGCTTCAGGATCTCCACGGTCTCGCCCTTGGCAACCTGCCTCAGGATGGGACTTTTGATCCCCCCCAATGTCCTCACCTGGGTATCCCTGGTGACTTCCGCGGTATCCCTCGTCCCCCACTCCGTGTAGACCTGCATGCAGAGATCGTTAAAAACCTCATAAGAATAGTTGGTAAACATTTTCAAATAATCTGCCGCCACATACACGGTATCGCCTTCCGAAAAGCAGATCGTATACCCTAAATCCTTGGTTTCCGTGCTGTTCTGCCAGCTGCCGGACCCTATACCGACTCTGTAAGTGTCAACAGCCGTGGTATACAAAAGGAGCTGCTCCTGCAGATCCACATAAAACCCTTCATTAAAATAAGTATGCACTGTATCCAAATCGAAGTAGCAGACTCCGCCTCTACGTATAGCCTGCTCCGGCACAATCTCGTCCTGCAGGACAATTGCCAGCCTGTCCCCTGCCACTCCGTAATATTCCTCCAAATCCTCTGTTTCCTTGCTGTAAGAATACTTCTCCAACAGCATTCCTCCAACTCCAACTCCTCCAATGATCAAAATCAGCACCAGGGCTACAATGACCGGTACAATCTTCTTCATGTATCCTACCTCTCTTTACACATGTACGTACAGTATATGATATCATCCGTGAACAACAGATATATTCTACCATATTCCTTCTCCGCCGTCATTACCAAATACACACAGAAATATTAAAAATTCAAAGCGAAAATTCAAAGAGTAAACGGTATGTCCACAGTTTGTACCTTCCTCCCGCAAAGTGTGTATACTATAATATAGAAGCCTACCCCATTGCCGTGGCGTCAAGTTTTTCATGCTGCTGCCACATCATTCCAGCATGAGAGGCAACCCAGTCCTGTCCTGTGGCAGCAGCTTTTCCGTTTAACCGACAGCATTGACTACTGTCCTACAATCTGCATTTTGACTTTTTCGACCAAAAGTCCCCGTGATGAATTCCAAAAAAGTCGCAAATATCAGATTCCCTCATATTAATTTAATATAAGCATCTCCGGCAGTACAGCAATGACAAAATTTGTCAATAACCTGTTTGTTTAAAATGAATTATATGTGTGAAAA
>CANRWO010000049.1 GCA_947643615.1 uncultured Lachnospiraceae bacterium | reverse complement strand
CCAAGTCTTTTCCCACTGCTACGGACTGTGCCGCAAATGCCTCGTTTGCCTCGATAATATCAAAATCTTCGATTTTCATGCCTGTTTTTGCCATTACCTTCTTGGTAGCAGCCACAGGGCCGATGCCCATAACCTCGGGACGGACGCCTGCCAAAGCGCCTGCAACGAAAGTAGCCATAGGCTTAACGCCAAGCTCCTTCGCCTTTTCCTCGCTCATCACAACGATTGCCGCCGCACCGTCATTGATACCGGAAGCGTTGCCTGCGGTTACAAAACCGTCGGGGTTGATGGAACGGAGTTTCTGCAATCCTTCAATCGTAGATCCGGCGCGAGGGCCTTCATCTACCTTAAACTCAATCATCTCTTTCTTTTTCTTCACCATAACGGGAACGATCTCAGCATCAAAAGCGCCGGATTTCTGGGCTGCCTCGGCCTTCTGCTGGCTCTTTAAGGCAAACTCATCCAGTTCCTCACGGGTAAGTCCCCACTCGCGGCAGATATTATCGGCGGTGGTGATCATATGGTAATCGTTAAACGCATCCCAGAGAGCATCCTTGATCATGGTATCTACCAGGGTACCATTGTTCATTCTGTATCCGTAACGCGCCTGGGGAACCGCATAGGGAGCCATGGACATATTCTCCATACCGCCTGCAACTACGATATCCGCATCTCCTGCCATAATCATCTGAGCCGCCTGGTTCACACAGTTCAGACCGGAACCGCAGACTACATTCATGGTAACCGCAGGTACTTCAATGGGAAGGCCTGCCTTGATGGATGCCTGGCGGGCCACATTCTGCCCCTGAGCTGCCTGAATGACACAACCCATGTAGACCTGGTCCACATCCTCAGGTTTCACACCTGCCCTGTTCAGAGCCTCTTTGATAACAATGGCTCCCAGTTCCGCTGCGGGAGTTGTGCTCAGCGTGCCGCCCATAGTACCGATTGCGGTACGGCATGCCCCGGCTAAAACTACTTTTTTTGACATGGTAAATCCTCCTTGTTTTTAAGGGAAAATCGGTTTTTTCAAAGTACCTGTTTCCCTGTGATAATGTGTTTTTATTGATTGTTATTTTTTTATCATACTAACTGTGACTAGTTTATCATAGTCATTCAATATTTGCAATCATTTTTGTGTGAAAAACTTGCAACTGTTCAGCCTTACGGACATGTTTGTACAATTTGTCTGTGGGAACTTGCCCACAAGAAGCAAATTGCACAATCCTTTCCAAAGGTTGGGCGCCGGCATAGAATAAAGCGCCGCAGCATCACCCGATTCATCACAGAAATGTGCCTCCGGCAACTGATGGGCGGTGTTGTCCTGCTGTCGCAAAGCCTTACAGTCGTTATTAGCTTTTCCCCAGGAACATTTGTTCTGTTTTTTGTTGATAATTTTGTGCGGATATGTTATTGTATGAGTATCAGGGAATAAAACATGCCACCCATATTTCAGCAGGGAGTATACACATGGACCAGCTATCACTTTTTGACACACAAGCCGACAACACCTTTTCCTGCGCCTCCGCGCCGCTGGCAGACCGGATGCGGCCTCAGGTTCTGGAAGACTACATAGGGCAGAAGCATCTTCTGGGGGAGGGAAAGCTGCTCCGGAGAATGCTGGAGCAGGACCAGATCCCTTCCATGATTTTCTGGGGGCCGCCCGGAGTGGGAAAGACCACATTGGCACGGATCATTGCCAACCGCTCCAGGTCCTGCTTCTTAAATTTCAGCGCTGTCACCAGCGGTATTAAGGAAATAAAAGATATTATGAAGCAGGCGGAAGTGAACCGCAGCTACGGGACCCGCACCCTCTGTTTCGTGGACGAGATCCATCGTTTTAACAAAGCACAGCAGGATGCATTCCTGCCCTATGTGGAAAAGGGCAGCATCACCCTTATCGGCGCCACCACGGAGAACCCTTCTTTTGAAATCAACGCCGCCCTGCTGTCACGCTGTAAAGTATTTGTATTGAAAGAGCTGACAGAGGACGATTTGGCAGACATGCTCTCCCGCACCATAACGGATCCCCGGGGCTTCGGCTCCATGGATATCCACATGGACCGGGATCTGCTCTCTGCCATAGCCGTCTTTGCAAACGGGGATGCCCGCACGGCTTTGAATACTTTGGAAATGGCTGTTTTAAACGGGGAGATTTCCCCCGAAGGCCAGGTCACGGTGACAAAGGAGACCGTGGAACAATGTCTGGGCAAAAAGACTTTATTATATGATAAAAAAGGCGAAGAACACTATAACCTGATCTCCGCCCTGCATAAGTCAATGCGCAATTCCGACCCCGATGCCGCCGTCTACTGGCTGGCCCGCATGCTGGAAGCGGGGGAAGACCCGCTCTTTATTGCCAGGAGGCTGATCCGCTTTGCCAGCGAAGATGTGGGCCTGGCGGACAACCAGGCTCTGCAGACCGCCGTGGCCGCCTATCAGGCCTGCCATTTCATCGGAATGCCGGAATGCACCTTAAGCCTGACCCAGACTGTGGTCTATCTGTCGCTGGCTCCCCGCTCCAATGCCCTGTACCGGGCTTATGAGACCGCCAAAGCAGATGCCCTGTCCAGGCTCTCGGAACCCGTTCCCCTGGTCATCCGCAACGCCCCCACCCGGCTTATGGGCGATTTGCACTATGGGGAAGGGTATGTATATGCCCATGATACGGAGGAGAAGATCTCCCACATGGCCTGCCTGCCCGAAGGCTTAAAGGACAGGCGCTATTACCTTCCCACGGAAGAGGGCGCCGAGGGGACAATGAAAGACCGCCTGGAGCGCAGCAGGGCATTTCGGCTTGGGGAAGGGCCGGAGTAAGTGCGCTATTTTTCATTTCCGCACCGCTCTGTTACGGCTTCCCTTCCCTGCAAGCCTTGCATGGATTTTTTTACGGGCAGGACGAACCGTGTCATTTCCCCTGTCCCCAAAAAGAGATTGTAGGTTTTATGCCGGCTGCCGGATTACAACTTGACAGAAAAATTTCCGGATAGTATGATTTAATTTATATAAGGATGTTTGTAGTTATTTTTACTGAAATTACGAAAGGAATGGAATCGGCAGATGGCAGGCGGACAGGAAGAACAGATCAGGATCGTGCAGGAAACCGTTGCCGGAAAAGAAATCACATTTGCGCATGTGATGGGCGGCCCGGCACCAATTATATATCAGAAGCTGGGTTTAAACCCCCAGGTGGATTATCAGTCATCCGCCATCGGGATCATGAACATGACGCCGCCGGAATCGGCTGTCATCGCGTCCGATATTGCAGTCAAGAGCGGAAACGTGTATCTGGGTTTTGCAGACCGTTTCACAGGGACATTGATCATTACAGGTGAGATCTCGGATGTTATGTCTGCTATGACGGAAATCGTCAATTATTTCCGGGATACTCTGGAGTATGTTGTGTGCAAAATCACAAAGAGATAGGAAGTGCAGCCATGGTTCGTATCACAAAGGAAGAACTGTTGGAAAAACTGTTCCATGACGATTACAGGCAGTTAAAGGGAAAGAGGCTTCGCATGACGCGGCTGCGGGTACCCGGGAAAGAGGTCTGCCTGGCCCATATCATAAGTTCCTCACAAACCTGCGTGTATCAGAATCTGGGACTGCATATCGGCATACATGAAGGTGAGGACCATACAGGGGAATCTATCGGCCTGATCCGTTTTACCCCCTGGGAAGCAGTTGTGGTGGCTGCGGATGTGGCAGTCAAGAGCGCGGATGTGCAGATCGGCTTTATGGACCGTTTCTGTGGTTCCCTGATTGTCACCGGAAGCCTGTCTGAGGTACAGGCCGCAGTGGAGGAAGTTGTCCGGTTTTTTAAAGAAGATTTAGGTTTTCATGCCTGTGACATCCACAAAAGTTAGGTAAACCCGTGTACTGCCGCCCGCACCGGACAACCATATCGGCAGTATACCAATACATCGAACCATTAACAGACAGGGCAGATCATGAAAAAACTATTTTTGATGGGCAGAAGCGAAGCCGGAAAAACTTCTCTCACCCAGGCGCTGAAAGGCGAAGAACTCCATTATGTAAAGACCCAATATACCAGTTCCGATGACGACACCATCGACTCTCCGGGAGAATACGCGGAATCCAAGTGCTTCAGCGTGGGACTCGCCTGCTTTTCCTTTGAGGCGGATGTGGTAGCTGTTGTGCAGGCAGCTGACGAACCCTTCAATCTGTTCAGCGCCAGCCTTCGTTCTTTTATCCTCCGCCCCCTGATCGGTATTATTACCAAGATCGATTCTCCACATGCCAACATTCCCATGGTCAGGCAATGGTTGGTCAATGCCGGCTGTGAGCGCATTTTTCTGATCAACAACGTAACCAGGGAAGGCATCGACGAGCTTCTGGAGTACCTGGAGGAGGATTTGCCCCATTTGACCTTTGCGGAAGCAAAATTTAAGCAAAAAATGGGATTAGGCGAATGGGATCCCCTGCCCGAAGGAATGGAATATCCGGCGGCCCCTCCTTACACATCTACACCGTCATGAACGTATTATCTATGATCCGCTTCTATATGCCCGGCGAAGGCCCGGGTAATTGCTTTCTGAATAAATTCCCACGCATTCCGTTTTCTGTCCTTCAGAAGACTCCGTTAAACCACTTTTGCCGCAGAAACAGCGGCAGAAACTGAAGTCCGTATATTATCAGGCAGATTTTTATTAACAAATTGAATCATTTCTTATTTTATTTTAACATTTCAGCCTGTTACTTGTGGTGAAAATTGGATTATGCTAAAATTCACGTAACAGGGAAAAATAAAAACAGTTATAAACATACTTTTTTCTGTAAGGAGAGGAAATGGAGGAAAGCCAATGAAAAACAGAATGTATTATTTGCTTTTACCGGTGTACCTGTTTGTGGTGGGATTTGTACTGATAGTGAACGGTGTGTTTACCGGCCAGGTCACATCCGTCAGCAATCTGGTAATCAATCTGACGTTCCTGCTGTTGATCGGTATCTTGTTCCTGATCTCTTTTTTCAGCTTTCACAGGTTAAACCTTTTGACGGATAAGCTGCTTGACGAGGTGGACCGGATCGATAAGGCATATGGGCAGGGAAACCATAATTTATGGGAAGTCTACCGCAGTAAAAGCAAGATTTTCGAAGATGATGTGCTGGACGAGGCATTTGGGCGTTACCAGAAAAAAATGAATAGCTATCAGACCAGACACGGCCTTATCGGAAGCTGCGAGATTGAAGATTACCTCAACGAGGATCTGCTGAATCAGGTAGGAATGAACTATTACAATTCCACAATCTCCGGCACTATGACAGGACTGGGCATTCTGGGTACGTTTATCGGACTGTCCATCGGCCTGGGGTCTTTTAACGGCAATGACATTTTTACCATCTCGGACAATGTAGGCCCGCTGCTGGACGGCATGAAGGTAGCCTTCCATACTTCCGTATACGGCATCCTGTTTTCCCTGGTATTCCAGTTTGCCTATCGCAGCCTGATGGCGGACGCTTACGACAAACTGCAGGAATTCCTTGACGCTTTCCGGGAGTGCGTGGAGCCTGCGGTCAGCAGCACTGACGATAATACAAGGGCCATGCTGGTTTACCAGGCCAATATGGCGAACTCCATGAAGCAGATGGCGGAGCTTTTAAAAGGGGAAGCCAGGGATCAGGCGGAAAGCCTGGACAGAATGGCACAGCGCTTTGCAGACAGGCTGGAACAGAATCTGGCAGCGGACTTTGACAGATTGGGCCTGGCCCTGCAAAAGGCATACAGCGCCCAGGAAATTTATGCGGACAATTACCAAAGCATGGCGGAAACCACCAGGGAACTCTTACAGGCTAACCGTGCTCTGCAGAAGGCGGTGGAAGGAACTATGGAAAGACAGGAAGCCATGGCCCTGCAGCTCAAGGAACAGGCAGAACGGATTGACGCCACCTGCAACACCATCAATGAAGAAATCAGCAACCAGCTTTACACCTATGCCCAGACTCTTGAAAAGTAAAGGGCCAGGCAGCATAATGTATAACGCACAGAAGGATCTGCTGATACCCAGGCAGCCGAGAACGGCTCTATCGGTAATGATGCCGTACAAGAACAAAACAGATTGCTAAGTCAGTTCCATAAGGAAGGATGTGTGAAAATTGACAAAAAGATATCATAAGAGAGGGGCATTCGAGGAACCCAGCTACTGGCAGTCCTACTCGGACATGATGGCCGCCCTGCTGCTCATCTTTATTTTGATCATCGCCATTACACTGGCCATATATAAACAGAAGACTTCGGATTTGGAGCAGACCCAGAACGAATTAAACGCGGCAAAGCAAAATCTGGAGACAGCCACCGAGGAACTGGAGCTGGCCAAAATAGACCTGGACAATTACCGCAGCGAGATCGAGGCATCCAGGCATGATCTGGAGGATTCCCTGTTAAAGCTGCAGGAGGCTTATGATGCCGCCGCCCTCACCCAGGAGCAATTGGCGGCAGCTTATCTGGAAATCGATGAAGCCAGGGGGGAGCTGGAATCCACCCGGAGCCAGCTGCAGGATATCGTCGGAGTAAGGACGGATATTATCGGGCAGCTGCAGTCCCGGTTTAACAATTCCAGCATGGAGGTGGATGCCCAGAACGGTTCCATCAGCTTTTCTTCGGATGTGCTGTTTAAGTATGGCAGCGCCAATCTGACGGAGGCCAGCAAAGACACCCTCACAGAGATCATTCCCATGTATCTGGATGTACTGCTGCAGGATCAGTTCCGGGACTATATTGCCGAAATCATTATTGAGGGGCACACAGACACTGACGGCAGTTACCAGCACAATATGGAACTGTCTTCGGACCGTGCCAGCTCGGTAGCCAGATATATCCTGAACCCGTCTAACGGACTCAGCCAGGAGAAAGTGGAGCAGCTGCAGTCCCTGCTGACGATCAATGGGCGGTCTTACAGCAACCCTATTTATGTAGCAGGTACCGAAGAGATTGACATGGCCGCCTCCCGAAGAGTGGAGATCAAATTCCGCTTGAAAGAAGACGAGCTGATCCAGAGGATCGCAGAAATCCTGTCCCAACAGCCGGATACGGCTTCGGAACCCTAAAGAGTTTCTACAGATATAAATAAAATTCCGTTCCATTTCCTTCCGTCGGACTTTTCGGCCAAACAAACCCTAAGGTCGGACGGGAGGAAAAGGCTTATCTTCATTCTCCCTCCCCGCCTCATACTCTTCCACCGCCGGATCCACGATATCCGTAGTCCGCACCCATTCCTTCGTGCCTTCCACTTTCACTGCCGGCTGGGTGTGCTTCGCCAAAAACCTGGTAAGGGCATATACGTCAACCCAAATCTCGTTATTCCCTTCCTTCTGTGATTCGTCAAAGATCAGCTGCAAACCCCAGTGCAGGTGCGTTACTTCTATATTGTTCACGTTCTCCTTGGTGCTGTATCCGGTGTGGCCCATATACCCGATCACATCCCCGGCAGTCACCACGCTGCCCTCTTCCAACCCTTCCGCATAGGGGTAATTCTGGCGCAGATGTGCATAATAATAGTACCTGTGGCCGTCGAAGCTCCGGATACCGATCCGCCATCCGCCGTACTGGTTCCAGCCAAGGGCCTCCACAACCCCGGACTCCACAGCCATGATGGGTGTACCCACCAACCCCATCATGTCATGTCCCAGATGCTTCCGTTTATATCCATAGCTCCTCCCGGCGCCAAAATCGTCATAATGGGTATAGTCAAATCCTCTTGCCAGCGGAAAATACCCTTTTAACCCATATTTATCCTCATAACTGACGTTTCCCCCATCATCCGCCGTCTCTTCCCGGTACTCTCCCACAAGGCCCCCCAGGACCGCATCATACGCCTCCCTGTAATAGGTATAGTATTTCATATCCGCCGTCAGGCTTTCTATAGTCTCTTCTCCCTCAGAAAGCGCTTTTGCCGCTTTGTCCATGATCTTCAATGCATCCTTGCCAAAGTTCCCGCCGGTTCGCGAAGCCGTATATGCCAACAGCTCTATCCAGCAGATCTCATGCTCCGTCCCATGAGTATCCACATCCCATTGGTATGCCTTGCAAAGCGCTTCATAGGATACCGTAAAGTCCACCCACTTAATGTAATCATCTTCTATGGTCAACACAGCATGGCTGGCTATCTCCCTGTCTGCCACATTACGCCTTACGGTCAACAATGTTGCCAGAACCATTGCCAGCATACATTCCATGAAAATTCCTTTCTTTATGTAATACAGATATTTTTCCCGTCTCCCTTTGTCCATGACTGCTCCGAATGGTTCGTTAGAAAAATATATGAAATAGAGTCCAAAAAAAGAAGCGCCCGAGGTCTCTCAGGCACTTCTCCGTTTTGAAGTTGTTCACAGATCCATTGCTTTGTACGGAAAACTGTCACAAACACTTGCGTTTCATCGCATCCTTCCGCATATAAGCTTCACAAATATTTCCTACCGGCATGCCGTCAAATCTCCGGTTCTATCAGGCCGTATGTATCGCCTTTCCTCTTGTATACTACGTTCACCTGATCCGTCTCTGCGTTAATGAATACAAAGAAATTATGGCCCAGCAGCTCCATTTGAATGCAGGCATCCTCAGGATACATGGGTTTGATATCAAATTTCTTGGTTCTGACAATCTTGACATCCTCATCATCCATGTAATCATTTTCAACATACATTTTGCTGAAGGATCCACCGCCCTGCTGCTTGTCCACTATTTTGTTCTTATACTTTTTCAGCTGCCTCTCAATAATCTCTTCCACCAGGTCAATGGAAACATACATATCATTGCTGACCTGCTCGGAACGGATTATATTTCCCTTCACAGGAATAGTGACTTCGATTTTCTGCCTCTCTTTCTCCACGCTTAAGGTTACATTTGCCTCTGTATCCGGGTTAAAATATTTTTCCAGCTTTCCGATTTTCTCCTCTACCGCATTCCTCAAACCGGGTGTTACTTCAATGTTTCTGCCTACGATTACAAATTTCATGCCAATCATCCCTTTCGGTTTTTTATTGTGTAAACATTATAACATGGCAAAAGAGGTTTATGCAACAATTTAGCATATTTTTTATATGTTTTTGACATTATGCATGTCAAGGAAAATCTACATTATTCTGCATGAATTTCAGATTTTATATATTATATACAAAACAGCCGTTCCCGGATTGGCCTTAATTTAAGATAACATGTGTGACAACAATCAGTGGATAATGTGTATAAGTCGGTGCATAAATCGTTTTTATCTGTTTTTGTGTTATTATAAATGTGGATAACTATTCATCCTATTTAATTTCTGTTTGTTCGTGAAACCGTTGTTTCTGATTTTTTTGTGTATTTTGTACATGCCCGCAAATTAATGTATTATTTCCGTTCATACAATATCCTGAAAAGTTGCACAATTGCGGAATAAGAGCATAAAAAGAGCCATACCTTAAGGCATGGCTCTATATCACCCGTTATTTAGAAGATTCTCCTGACTGCCAAAACTTTTCTGTAGTCAGCATTGGATACAATAATACCGGTTCTGGAGTTAGATGCGTGAACGATCTGTCCGTTTCCGATGTACAATCCCACATGGCCGGAATAGCACACGATATCTCCAGGCTGTGCGTTGCTGAGTCCATCCACTGCTGCTCCCTGGCTGCGGTCTGCCGCAGATGAATGAGGCAGGCTGACGCCAAAGTTAGCGTAAACACTCATAACAAAGCCGGAGCAGTCCGCACCGTTGGTAAGGCTGGTACCGCCATATACATAAGGGTTGCCCACAAACTGTAAAGCATACTCTGCAACAGCAGATCCCATCTCGCTGTCCCCGCTGACAACATAGGTCTGGGACGCCGCATTGTTGGAACCGCTCTGTGCCGCTTTGGCCGCCGCTGCTTCCCTTGCCCTTCTGCGCTCTTCCTCTTCCTTGGCAAGTCGGGCCGCTTCTTCCTCTCTGGATTCTGCCTGCACAAACTCACTGTGAAGAGTTGCATAATCGGTGGAGATCCATCCGTTACCTTCCTCCACGTCCACCTTTACCCAGCCTTCCGTCTCTTCCAGGACTACCAGCTCGTCATCCAGGGGAACTAACCCCAGTACGGATGCTTCCAGGCTCGGTTCTGTACGGACCTTCAAGGTAGTTGTATTGACGGTAGCGATTCTGGTTCCTACTTTCCTGGCCAGTTCCACGGCATCCTCGCCCGTGACACAAAACTCACCCTTTACATACCCGGTCACATTACCGGAAGTGATCTGATACCAACCGTTTTCTTCACTGATGAAAGTACCCACGGAATTGTTGTAGAGCTTACCGACAATCTCGCCCTCTTCGCTGGGGATACTTCTTACATTCACATAATTGGTTACCTGTGCAATAACCAGATTGCGGAACAGATCCTCCTCTGTAGGTTCCGCCTCAGGGATAAGCAGTCCCGCTTCTTCAGCCGTGGCCCACTCTATGATTGCCTCAATGGGCATCACTGTATCCGTCGCAACATTGCTTAAGCTGTTCCCTCTGCTCAGTGCAAGATTGATGCCTCCACTGGGCAATATGGATGAACTTCCCGCCGCTTCCGCTGTCAGGCTCATTCCCGAAAAGGCCAAAACCGTTGCCAATCCACAGGCTGCCACTCTAATCGTCTTAAACCTCATTGTTATCTCCTTTGTATCTATATGCATCACACAAGTTATTACAAATTTATTACGCCTGTTAACAAATATATCACTATTTCCCAACTTTGTCAACCATGACTATCATCTGCCATACATTGCCAAAAGTGCCCGTTTTATGCGGGTTTCACGGAAATCAGAAAGGAATCCCAGGAAAAAAACCGGGATTCCTTTCTATCATTTTTTTCTTTTTTCTTTAATAAATCTTAAAAATTGCATTTAATATATTATTAATTATTATTAATAAATTTTCCGGCGGATACTGCCGCATTGGCTCCATCCGCTACGGCCGTTACAATCTGGCGTATGGGTTTCCTGCGTATGTCCCCTGCCGCATACAGGCCGGGCACATCGGTGGTGCAATCCTCCCCTGCCAAAATATAACCATTCTCATCACAATGGACCATACTCCGGACCAGCTCCGTATCGGGATGTATCCCCACCGCCACAAAAATACCGTCCACAGCAAGGTCAGATGAATTTCCCGTCTTCAGGTTTTTGACCCGCAGATTATCAACCTTCTCTTCTCCCTGAATCTCCTCCACCACATGGCTGTATAGAAATTCCACATTGGGCAGCGCCATAAGCTCCTGCTGCAGCACCTGGGCCCCCCGCAGTTCGTCCCTCCGATGGATCAGGTACACCTTTTCACAGGTCCTTGCCAGATAAATGGCATCCTCCAGCGCAACGTCCCCGCCGCCCGCCACAGCCACTGTCTTCCCCCGAAAGAAAGCGCCGTCACAGGTGGCGCAATATGACACGCCCATGCCTGTCAGTTTCTCTTCCCCGGGGACGTTCAAATGGGCATGCTGTGCACCGGTGGCAAGGATTACCGTTTTAGCCTCCAAAACCTCTCCGTCCACTGTGACCAGTTTTTTCTCTTGCCGGTTTTCTATGGAAGTTACGCTGCCTTCCCTGAATTCCACACCCAGCTTATCTGCATGGGCGCGAAACTGCATTCCCATATCAAAACCATTGATGCCCGGCATCCCCAGATAATTGTCCACTTCGTAAGTATTTAATACCTGCCCGCCGCTCATGGGCGCCTTCTCCACCACCAGCAGCTTAAGGCCCCCGCGCATGCCGTACACTGCAGCCGAAAGACCTGCCGGCCCGGACCCGATAATAATCAAATCATACATTTCAATAACCATGCCTTTCCGCAGCCTGCGAATTCCCCACCGCAAAAGGGTAAGTTTTTGGTATATGCGTCCGCAGGCACAATATTGTTGTTACAGTTCACACGTCAGTCGTACCCCAGATAAATTTATGCTTGCATATGCTTGCATAAGAAGTTACCTGGGTACGAACGGACGTGTGAACTGTAACATATTGTTATATACACGATTTAGTATACCACATTCCGCCTTGCTTTTCCATTTCAAAACTGTTACACTGAAAACATTCTTATCAGCAGTAATTTATAACAGCCACAAAAAGAGGCAGAACCCCGGAACGTATTTGAAAAATGCTTTCTCCGGACTGCGCGCCACACTTTATGGGATGAAGGTCCCAAATCGGGAGGCGTAGTGTCTGCCGGAAAGGAAGGCCATGAACCCCACCCCTACAGAGCTTAAAACTGCACTGATCACAGGCGCCTCCAGGGGGATCGGCAGATCCACCGCCGAAGCATTCGCCCGAAGAGGATACCGTCTGTTCCTGACCTGCCACAATTCCATGGAAGAGCTGGAAACTCTGTCTGGCAGGCTGCGCTCCCAATATGGCATCCCCTGCACCCCTGTCCGCACCGACATGGGAGATTACAAAGAAGTGGAAAGCCTATTCTCCCACATTGACTCCCTTGACGTGCTGGTGAACAATGCCGGGGTTGCCCACATAGGCCTTCTTTCTGATATGACGGCAGAACAGTGGCACAGAGTGCTCTCCGTGAATCTGGATGCCTGCTTCTATACCTGCAAACACGCCATCCCGCTGATGCTGCAAAAGCACAGCGGCAGGATCATCAATGTCTCCTCGGTGTGGGGCAGTGTGGGAGCATCCATGGAAACCGCTTATTCCGCCTCTAAAGGCGGAGTCAACAGCTTCACCAAGGCTCTCGCCAAAGAGCTTGCCCCCAGCAATATCCAGGTAAACGCCGTTGCCTGCGGCGTCATGGATACCGCCATGAACCACTGCCTCTCCCCGGAGGACCTGGAGGCCCTGCGAGAAGAGATTCCCGCTGACCGTCTGGGCGACCCTGCGGAAGCCGCACAGCTGATCCTGCAGATTGCCGAAGCCCCTGCCTACATGACGGGACAGATTATAACAATAGATGGCGGATGGTTTTAACCCTTCCGCCATCATTCCCATACAGCATCACATGATTTCCTGTCTTCCCTGCAGCGCCATCATAGCTTCAGCTCAGCTTCTCACGCTCTTCCTGCGCGATAGCGCTGACATCCGTGTCTGTGACCAGCGAATCCACGATTTTCTGCATTTCCTGCCTGGATCTTGCATCCTTGCAGCGCATGATCAAATGCTCCCGCTCCGTCTCCGACAAAGTTGCATAACTCTTCATTGCATCTTCGTTAGTCGCCAGGGCAAATCCGAACCCAAGCGGCACGTCTGTCATCCCCAGGGTACCGGGAGCCATACCATTGGCATTATTGATATCCATACTGCACATACTCCTTTCTGTTCACAGGCGCCATGGGTCGTAACTTCCTGATGGTTCGCCTGCCTGCTTTCCCACAACGGCACTTAAGCTGTCTTGTTAAGCTTCTCGCTTAGCGAAACAAACCGATACGTTGTGCAGGATAGTATGTGCAGAAAAATCAACCAATATCCGGTTCTTCCGCCAGAGTTATGGTTTCCGATATCTTTCCTTCGGTCTCAAACATTATAATTTCATTTGCACCCTTTTTCAATAAAGGAGCTGGGATGTAAAGCCGTTTTTGCGGGCCGATTTCCCAGAATCTGCCAATATGGAACCCGTTTACAAATGCACATCCCTTTCCCCATCCCCCGAAATCGAGGAAGGTATCCGCCAACTCTTCCGCAACAAACTCAAAACGGTGGAAGGACGGCGTTCCCTGGAGGTATGGCTTTCCAAAATCCACCCGTTCAATATGGTCCAAAGGAAGCGGATATTGCTGCCAATGATTGTGCATATGCCCATTGATCTGGACACATTGGTCAATCCCTTTTCTCTGGCGCTCCATACGGGGGCCAAAGTTCACACGTCCCATATTCTCCACCAGGATATCCAGCCGGTCCCCCTTACGGGCAGGGTAGTTTAATTCGTGCTCCTCAAGCAGCTCTCTGTCATACAGCGTCAGGACCGGCTTGTCCTCCACCCAGATATTGGCACGGTCATTTGCCTCCCACAGCCTGATCTTACCCAGGTTCTCCTCCGTATCCAGACTGGAACGGTACAAAATATATCCGTAACCCTGCCCCAGGCGCTCCATGGACTGGGGATAGATGCTTTCGGTGCAGCGGCTTAAGTTATCCAGATTGGGGAACAGGCCTGTCTTCGCCTGCACAGCCAGCGTCCCGTATGCTTTTCTCTTTATGTCCGCAGTAAACTTTACCTCCGGCAGCTCCGTATACTTTCCGATCACTTCCCGGTATTTGCGGTATTTCTCCGTGATCTGCCCGTCCTCCGTGAGTACGCCGTCATAGTCGTAGGAAGTCACGTCGGGGGTCAGCGTGTCATAATAATTGGCGCCGTTCATAAATCCGAAATTTGTGCCGCCCTCAAACATGTAAATATTGACATGCCCCAGCTCCAGCATCTTGTCCAGGTCCCTGACACTTTCCTCCAGATTGCCCCGCATATGCCCGCCGTTTCCCCAGTGGTCAAACCATCCCACCCAGAATTCTGTGCACATAAGAGGGCCGCCATCCGTATATTTCTCCAGCACGGCAAACCGCTCCTCCGTCCGGGAACCAAAATTCCCCGTGGGAAGGGCGCCTTTGAGTTTTCCGCCGTTGAGGCTTTCCGGGTAGGGGCCGTCGGATGTCACAAAGGGCACGTTCACTCCATTCTCAACCATCAGCCTGCGTATTTCGCCCAGATAAGTCCTGTCATTTGCATAATATCCGTACTCATTCTCCACCTGCATCAGGATCACAGGGCCGCCTTCGGTAAACTGCCAGGGAACAAGTTTCGGCATAAGCGCTTTATAATATGCCTCCACATGCGCCAAAAACGGTCCGTAGCTGACGCGCAGCCGCATACCCTCTTCCCTCAGCAGCCATGGGGGCAGTCCGCCGAACTCCCACTCCGCACAGATATAAGGTGACGGCCTGATAATAACATACAACCCCAGCTCCTGGGCAAGCCGGATGAAACGCTCCACATCCAGCATACCGTCAAACCGGAAGATACCCGGCTCCGGCTCATGGAGGTTCCACGGGATGTAAGTTTCCACCGTGTTACACCCCATGGCCTTCAGCTTCTCCAGCCGATCCTGCCAATATTCCGGCACTGTCCTGAAATAGTGGAAGGCCCCTGATATAATTTTGAAAGGTTTTCCGTTTATATAAAAAGTGTCTTTGATCTCGATTGTATTCATCACACCATGCCTCCCATCCCGGCTCAAAATTGCGAATCTTATTATGCGAAACTGGACTTTGTCTTTTGTTCCGCCTCTTCCAGGCTGCCATAACCGTACATTTTCACATTATTCAGCATAATATCGTAAGCAAGGTTCCTGTTATTCCTGGCATAATCCACGATATATCTGCCATACAGCTCCAGCATTTTGTCGGAATAAGTCCCCAGTTCCCCCCTTAGATAGGTCTCGTAGGAAGTATTAAAGGGGTTATCCTCCGTGGTATGGATGCTGCGGGAATTGTCCGCAAGGGCGGGATACTCCCCGGCAAATTCCTCCATCCACCCCACCTGCATGCCGCAGATCTGTTCGATAATACTTTTTTTCTCCTCTGTCAGCTCGGGAAAATGGCCTTTGATCTCCTCATATTTCTCCGGGGCGGTGCTTTCCATCATACGCCCGTATTTTTCCTCGATCAGATTATGCCCCAGGGTATACTCCCTGTGGAAATCATATAAGTATTGCATCAGCATAGTCCTGTTCCAGGTCTGATACTGGCTCTTTCTCATGATGGAAAAAGTAAACCAATCGTTCTGGCAGCTGGCCCGCCCGCCCTCATTGTGAACCTTGTCAAAGGCCTCGAACTCTAATTTAGCGATCTTCTCCACCAATTCCTGATCCGTTTTTACCGCCAGGGAAGCCTTATACACCAGCTCGCTGCTGTGGGCGTCCAGATAAGGTTCAATATCGCTGATGATATCCATTCCGTACAACTCCATGGCAAAGAAAGTCCCCACGCGCTCTATGGCGTCCTGTGCCTTCTCTTCCTGCCGGCCGCTTATTTCCTGCATCAGCTGTTGCAGCAAGAGGGACAGTTCCCTTCCGGCCTCCGTCTCTTCAAGGCTTCTGCGCAGCCATTTGTCATGGGGAGGATAGCGGTTCTCGATATAATGCTGGAGCCTCATGGCATAACAGATTCCCTTCCATACCATTACCTGGGCCGTCAGTTCATCCCCCCGCCGCTTCATGCGCATATAATTATATTGCGCTGACTGGGCAAACTTTGCCCCACTCTCCGCTATCTTTAAAAACCGCATATTCCCAGGGTATCCCTGCAGCAGCTTATTCCGGTAAGCGGTAAAGGCTCCCTCCCGGTCCCGGAAGATTTCCCCGTTTACGGCAGCCGCCAGGGAACTGTCAAGCACCGTGCCCCAGTCGATCTCCTCATAGTTCTTTGCCCCGGTCAGTTCCCCGAAAAATTCCGAAATGACTATGACGCCCCTCCGGTTCTTGCCGTTGACATGCGGCGCACGCCGGTATCCCTTGAATTCTTCCGGCAAATCCTGATACGCCTCCTCAAGCTGCTTCCCGATCTGGGCATAAGTTTCCTCCGTCACCCACAGACAGAAATCCGGCCCCCAGTCATGGTCCCGGGAAGCGGCATCATCATACCCGAAGCAATCAGACCCCCTGCCCACCAGGCCCACGGCTATCCTGTCCAGATATTGGGGAAACTTCTCCTGAAGCATGGGCCGCCCGTATACCTCATAATACTCCCTCGCAATGGCAAGGCCCTTCCCCGCCGACTTCTCACAGGCTTCTACATGCTCTTTCAACCGGTAATAGGCGCCGTTTCTGCCAACGCCCTTCTCCACAAGCTCCATAGCCTGCCGGTAATAATCACCGGCCCTGGCGTATTCCTCCCGGGCATAATGGCAGGCCCCTATGGCCGCCAACGCTGCGCCGTAATGGCTGTCCCTGACCCCGATCTTCCCGAAAACTTCCATAGAAGAAAGAGCGTAACTCTCTGCATCATCCAACTCCCCCAGTTGTACACAGGTGGAAGCCAGGTTGGCATAGGTTACGCCTGTCTCATAATAAGCTTCTTTTGATTTTACGATTTCCAGTGCCTCAAGCAGGCATTCCCTGGCTTTGTCATACTGCTGCATTTCCTGATATAAAAGGCTGATATTATTCTGCAGGCCTGCCACAAACATATGATCCTTGGCCAGCTGCATATCGTAAATCTCCTGGACCTTCCGGTAGGTCTCCATAGACTCCCGGAGCTTTCCCCCTGCCCTGTATGCATTGGCTGCATTTAACAGCGTTGTGGCATAGGGAACCGTACCCGCCAATCCCATCCGCTCTGCCTGGGCAATGGCCTGCCCCGCCATTTGAAAGGAATTTTCCGCCTGCCCTGCCTCCCTGTAATAACCCACCAATTCGTTGAGCAGCTGCAGCAGGCTGTTGTCATCCTGCTCCTGCATTGCCTGCACAACGGCATCACGCATCAGCTTTTCCGCTTCCTCACCCTTATTCTCCTCAAAGAATACATCTACCTGGTCCAGTACGCTCTGAATGTCCATATGCCTCCTCTTTCCGGGACAAATACACCCTGGGCCATGGCCCGGGCAAATCGGTATCCCACCGTCCCACACGCAATCATCTCTTCACACAGCACGCCGACAGCCTACTTTATCCCGGCCAGCCGGCAGTATCTGAGGCTCTCCCGTATCTTTTCCAGGCCGCTGACCTCTATAAGCCTGCTCCTGCCCTCCAGTCCGAATTCTTCCAGCAGCGCTTCCATCTCTTTCCAATCGATGCTTCCCTGGCCCAAGGGCAGATGCTCGTCGTATTTTAAATGTGTATCATTGATGTGAAAATGCCGGATGTAAGGCGCCAAAACCCGGAACCATTCCCTTGGTTCGTCTGTGGCCAGCCGCATGTGGGCAATGTCCAGGCATATGCCGAATCTGGCCTCCTCCCGAAGGGCCCCGGACAGGTCTGCCAGCTCGTCCGGCGACTGGTCGAACATGTTCTCCAGATAAATATCGCAGCTGCTGCCGGAAAGCAGCCGGGTAACCACTTCCTGCATGGATTCCAGCCAATTGTTCCTGTACCTTTCATTGTTCAGGAAATCCGGGGAAAAATTCGTATGGAAAACCACTCCCCGGCATCCCAATTGGTCTGCAATTTCCACCGACTGCTGCATTCTGTATACGCTGTGTTCCCGAATGCCGCTGTCCCAGCTAAAGGGCAGGATGTCATAAAAGGCCCCGTGCATAGTGTCCACACCCCGTGGGCGTCCCAAACTTTTATAATGATCGATCCGCTCTTTCAATCTATCTCTGTCGTCCAACAGTTCCGGCGCAAAAAAATCATTGTACTCAAAGGCCAGTCCGTATTCCTCTGCCAATGCCATATAATCTTCTATTTGTCCCCAAGAAGGGATAATCTCAAGCATATCCACCCTCCCATCTGCCTTGTGCTGACGCAAATATCAAGCATTCCTTGCCTTACAGCTTTTCCTGATGTCCAATCAGTCAGCGGTTTTCATCTGTCTGATGAAAAAGCTGCAGTTTATCTTTCTTCTGCTCCAGCGCCTCTTTAAAAAGCTGCAGGATATCCGGGTCCAGCTTGCCCTCTCCAGCCATTTCGGCAAGAATATGCAACGCCTTCCCCTCTTCCATTGCTTTCTTATAAGGCCTGTCAGCGCTGGTCAATGCTTCGAACACATCCACAATGGTCAGGATCCTTGACTCATAACAAATCTCATCGCCCTTTAACCCCCTGGGATAGCCGCTGCCGTCCAGCATTTCATGATGCGCGCCGGCCCACTGGATCAAATGGGGGTATCTCTTGCCAAAATTCATCTTTCTTAAATATTTTTCTGTATATTTCACATGGGAGCGGATAATGTCCCTTTCTGCCTTGGTCAGGTTCCCGGACGGAACTTCCAGGCATTCTGCCTCATACAGGCTTAAAAAGCTGATCTGGGTACCGCTGTTATTGGTATAATTCCTCTGTGACAAGCCCTTCACATAATCCACATCCTCCTGGGTCAGCTTAGGCTTACGGTTCAGCTCTTCCACCCTGACTCTGGCATCCAGAAGCTCATTCTTAATACCAATCCACTCATCCCTCGTAATCCGCCCTTCCAGATAATCGATATGGTACAGGGCAGACAAATGGTCAAAATGCTCCAACACCAGAGGAAGCTTATTACCCAGCCTGGTGGTTTTATCGATGACTTCATTGGGGATGACCAGCTTTCCGATATCATGCATCAGCGCCGCCATCAATAGCTCAGACCTTACGGAAGGTTCAAAATATTTCTCCACCAGGCCCTTCTCATGCTGCTCATTGATATAGTCCACAAGCAACTGCACATACAGATAAACATTTCTGGAATGGTAGAAATTATACGGGATACGGGTATCGATGGCATCTGTGAAAACCTGTGTAATGGAGATCATCAGCTGTTCAATCTCCTGCACAAAGCGCATGTTGGACACTGATACCGCCGCCTGGGACCCCAGGGACTGCAGCACCTTTTCATACTCTGCTTTAAACGGGATCACCTGATTCTCTGCATCCAGCGCGTTGATCAACTGCACGACGCCCACAAGCTCACCCTCATGGTTCACCAGAGGGAACACCATCATGGATTGCGTCCTGTATCCTGTCAGCTTGTCGTACTCCCTGGGGCCGCTGAAATCAAATTCCTGGCAGTTATAAGCATCTTCGATATTCAGAAGCTTCCTGTGCAGCGCCGCATAAGCACATACATTTTTTTCATGCATGGGGACCGGTGGGAACTTCTCGATCTCCTGCCCTTTCTGGTTGATCCCAAGCGTCTTTGTCTTCATGATACAGAACTTCAGCTTTTCCTGCTCATACAAATAAAGAGTGCCGCCGTCACAGTTTGTGGTCTCCATAGCACAATCTATGATCTTTGCAAGAAGCTCGTCATAATTCCGCTCCGACGTAAGCTGTATCCCCATCTCCAGTATTTTTTCTGCCTGCCCTTGTTCCATGTATATACCTCCTGCCCGCTCCCCCGTGCATCATTCCAAAATCTGAAACGGTTTTTATGTCGCCTTCCCTGTTTAAGCCTTTCCCTGGTCCTTCCCTTTCATCCGGTAGACGGCAACCTTATCCTGCCGTCCCTTCAGGCTCTGTTCTCCAATGGGTTCCGCCTGAAAACGGTGGCTGACCTTGTCGTACACTTCGCCGCTGATCAGTATTTCCCCGCCCTTCGCAATGCTCTCCAGCCTTTCCGCAATATTTACAGTATCGCCGATGGCCGTGTAATCCATTCGGTATTCACATCCGATATTTCCCACCACAGCCTTCCCGCAATGGACGCCGACCCCGCAGGCGATTTCCCTGCCGTGAACCTCCCTAAGCTCCCGGTTCACCGATTCCATGGACTCTATGATATCAAATGCCGTCTGTACAGCTTTATCACAATAATCCTCCACATCCAGGGGGGCATTGTAAATGGCCATAACCGCATCTCCTATGAACTTATCCAATGTGCCGCCATTCTTGAAAATGGCATTCGTTACTTTCCCCAGGTAACGGTTCAGGATGTCCACTACCTCCTCGGCAGTCATGCCCTCAGACAGGGAAGTAAACCCTCTGATATCTACAAACAGCACAGCTATATCACGGCTTCTCCCGCCCAGCTCAATCCGGTAATTATTCTGGCGGCTCAGTTCATCTACCACCTGGGGAGCCATGTATGTCCGAAAGACGCTCAGTATCTGGTGCTTACGGATCCGCTCAGAAGCATAACCTGTAAGGATTTTCAACGCCAAAAGCGCTGCCGTCATGACCAGGAGCAAAAAGCATCTCCAGTAAGTCCCCTGCTGGTACATTATGCGCGATATTACAGGCGCCGAAATAATGACTGTCACACAAGCAGCCACACCGGTACCAAACTTCCCATATAATAAGAAAAGCATACATATTGTCGTTGCAAGGACATTGATCAGAACGCTGTATACCATGGAAATCTCTGTAAAAGTCCTTCCGTCCAACAGCGCATTCACATGGTTGGCCTGCACCTCCACCCCGTTCATGACAGTGCTCCTGGCCGCCGGAACCATGTACTGATCCATCATAGCCGCTGAATATGCCCCTACCAGCACGATACTGCCCTTAAAGACTTTCGGGTCACATCTTCCTGCCACCAGGTCAGCGTAAGAATAAATTTCGTACATTCCCGGCTCCGCAGTATAATCAAAGCCGTAGCTGCCATTAGTGCTCAGCTGCGGCTCCACCGGTTCCAGACCCTGTGACTCCATATAACAGCGGTAAATTTCATAAGCAAAATTGTATTCTGTCTCACCCTCGGAGGAGCCTGTCAGAAGGGATCTGCGGACGTAATTGTCCTGGTCCTGGATCACATTGGTAAACCCCTGCCTGCTGACCTCCTGCAATGCTGGAAAAGGCCTTTCAATCTCCCTTATGTATAAGGTATTCATCTGCAGGCCTTCCGAATCCGTCTGCTCCAGCCTTTTGTCGTATACCAGATAAGAAGCCATCACCACATGGTCCAATTGAGCCGCCTGCTCCACCAAAGCCTGATCCCCTGACGGTTCACGCTCCCCAAAGTAATTGATATCAAAGGCCACCACCGCAGGGGCGTACTCCGGGTCAAAAAACTGCAGCAGATCTGCCGCCTGCTGCCGGGACCAGTCTGCAAACGGCCCCATTTCCTGTAAAGAAGCTTCATCAATACCAATGATCTTGATACGATTGTCCACCGGCTGATTCCGGATAAACATACTGTCCGCAAACCAATACTGCATCTTCAGAAAAGGTGACAGGACAGTGATAAGTCCCGCCAGCAGCGCCGTTAGGCATACTGCCAGCGGTTTCTTCCATTGAAATTCTCCGATTGCCTTCATCAGTCGCCTGCTCCGTTGTTCCAGAAAGCCTTAAGGGATAACGCACCATATACGGTATCCTTGCCCATATGCCACTCACTGCCGTTAAGAATGCGCTTCCATCCCAGAAAAGCGGGGTCATTTCCGCCTGAAAGAGCCGACTCCTTCAGGACAGTTCCCTCTTTCACGCTGTTGCAGTAACATGTGCCCGGATTGCCCGTGCGGCCGATTACCGTAAAGTACCGATTACCCTCTTCGTCTTGCCATACAGGATAGAGACACATGTCTGCCTGCACTTCATAATCTTCAAAATTCCATATTATGCCATCCTCCAGGCACCAGTACAGGAAAGTCAGTGACGTACCCTCCATACCTACAGGGTCGTCAGGCTCCGACAGCGTACTTCCTACGGTAGCCTGAGTCACGGTACAGGTAGGTAAGGTATTCACTAATGTGGAATAGCTCTTGCCGTCCTCATCTTCTGCCTCCACTACACAAGGTATATAGTAGTATACCTTACATTCTGTGCCTGCTTCAGCGCCGTCGGAAATTGCCTGTTTGTATTCATTCCAGGTAAAGACATAATTCTGCCAAAAACTCTGTCCCTCTCCTGTATTTCCCGGCTGATTTTCCTGGTCATCTCCGTCGTCTCCGGTATTTCCATCGTCCCCGGTGTTCCCACCGTTTCCATCATCCCCGGTGTTTCCGTCATCACCGGTATTCCCGCCGTTTCCGTCGTCCCCGGTATTTCCGTCATCACCGGTATTCCCGCCGTTTCCGTCGTCCCCGGTATTTCCGTCATCACCGGTGTTCCCACCGTTTCCGTCGTCTCCGGTATTTCCGTCATCACCGGTGTTCCCACCGTTTCCGTCGTCCCCGGTATTTCCGTCATCGCCGGTGTTCCCGCCGTTTCCGTCGTCCCCGGTATTTCCGTCATCACCGGTGTTCCCACCGTTTCCGTCGTCTCCGGTATTTCCGTTATCTCCGGTGTTCCCGTCGTTTCCGCCGTTCCCATTATTCCCGGTATTTCCTTCATTTCCATCGTTTCCGCCGGGCAACTGGGTATCTCCGTCGTTCCCGTCGTCCTCGTCATCATCCCCGTCGTCCTGATTCCCGGCATCCACAGAAGGACTTGTTGCGGGAGGCGCCGTAGGCGTTACACTGGGCGCGCCGCCCTGAGGTTTCGGTGTGGCCGCAGGCTTAGGTGTCACTGCAGGGGTTGCTTCCGGCTTAGGAGCCTCCGGCTGCTTGGGTTCCGTTGTCTGAGAAGGTGTTGGAGAAGGTTCGGGGGTTGCCGGAGCCTGACTGGGTTGGGGCACATCTACCTGGGTCTGGGCGGACGCCAGCTGTACCTCACCTAAATCCAGTTCCCTGCTCTGAGAATTGATCTGCTCCAGCCGGTCCATAAACTGGGGATTCAAATTTTCCTCCGTAATCTCTGTTTTCTCTATGATAAACTGCGGATTTTCCTCCGCCGTAAACTGCACATATTCTCCCGCTTCGCAGAGGAAAGGCTCCTGTTTCCCCATACCCACTGCTACTTTTCCGTCATACACAAGCACTTCAATATTCCCCGCGGCATCGTCTTCATTCCTCCGTACTTCGAAGACCGTGCCCCGGACAGACATGGTTGCATTCGGTGTTACAATGTCATAAGAAGAACCGCTTGACAGGGGATTCTGAATCTCGTTCAACATGCTTCCTGCATCCAGCTGGATGGACGTCCTGTTACTCGTTTCATCGCCTTCCGCCACCACAGTCATGCTGCCCGATTCCGCCAGCATCACATATTTATCTGCGTCCAGCTGGAGCACTGCATATGCATCCGGGTCTGTCTTCACCGCGTCCCCGGAGATCAGGTTCATATTGGCGTATGCCTCCAAGGCGCCTACACCTTCCCTTTCAATGGTGACGCCGCCCCCCAGCTCTATGATTTTAATAGACCGGTAGGCCTCTTCCTTTCTGCCCAGTGTGAGTATCAGCAGCACCAATACTGCCACGGCAGCAACCACAGCCACCGCCACAAAAATCATCTTTTTCTGCATTCCCTTTTCTCTCATATCCATACCGTTCACCTCATCGTCTGATACATGATACTATGACACCTTTATCATACTCCCATATGTAAATATTTGTCAATGTGCATACGGCATAATCTTTACAAGAAATCTATGTTTTCGTTACATTTATTCCGATACCCCGCCTTTCCCATATAAGTCTTTTTCCATCCCGGGGAGGCCGCCTGGGGCCTTTCACTGGCAGATCCAGTCCAACGGAAAAACGTCCGCAAAGACACTGCCCGTCGGCACGGTTTCCTATAAAGCGAAAATGCCATTTGCCCGTATGGAAAGTCCACTTCGGGCAAATGGCATAAAAAGGCGCCTGCTACATTCAGCAATTTCCGTATTTTGCAAACATCTCTTTCACAATATCATAGGATTCTTTGGGCCTGCGGTATTCGTCCGTCACGCCCTTGTTGTTATGGCAGCGGGCACGCGACTTAAACCATTCGCCTTCCTCCGTAACGCGGCAGTCGGCAAACTGCCAGATAAACACACCGGTAATGTTTTTGTCATTCATATAGATTTCCAGGCTGTCCCGGATCAGATCCGCCTGGCGCTCCTCACTCCACTTACACCGGGAACGGTCCCTGTAACCGTAGATGGCCGCAGCGCCCAGCTCGCTGACAATGATCGGCTTCCCTTCGCCCCCGGACCGGCGTATCCATTCTATTTCCTGGTCGTTTCTTTCCCCGATGGGGCATTCCTTATACCAGCCGGAGTACATATTAAAGGAAACCACATCCGGCAAATCCAGGCAAATGTCCGTGAAATGGCGGCAGGTCGCCGAGGTGGTAGGCCTGGTGGAATCCAGGCTCTTTATCTGTTGGTACTGCTTTTTATACATTTCCCGGGCCTCCGGCTCCTCGGAAGCACACTCGTTCAAAATGCCCCATATCACAATGGACGGATGATTATAGTGATTCCGGATCATCTCCCTGATACAGTCTTCGCATTGCTTTTCAAAATTGGGATTCTGCATTTTCTCCAAATTCAGTCCCCTGGCATGGTTCTCCTCCCATACCATAATACCACGTTCGTCACAGAGATCCAGAAAGCGCTCGTCGTTGGGGTAGTGGCAGGTCCGCAGCGCATTCACATTCATGCCCTGCATCAGATCCATATCCTGGACCATATGCTGCAGGGAAACGGCACAACCGTCCACCGCATAGTCCTCGTGGCGGTTAAAACCCTTGAGATACACAGGGCGGCCGTTCAGCAGCAGTTTTGTCCCTTCCACACTGACGGTGCGGAACCCTACCCTGTCTATCAGGTCATCTGCCTGTTTCCCGTCCAGGGAAAGAATTGTCTGCAGCAAATATAAATTAGGCGTTTTATGAGACCATGGCAGTACACCGGGGAAATCCCTCTCCAAAAGTATTGTGCCTTCTTCCCCTGCCGGTATCTCCGCTTCCCCGTGCAGGGAATACGCACCCTCCCCGTTACTGCCCAAACAGCTTTCCGCCTGCCCCTCACAGGCTGCACCGCGCTCTACGGATGCACTTTCTGCGGCTGGTTTTTCCTGGCCGGCCACATTCCCGCACCAAGCCGCCAAGCTGCTGTCGATCACTGCCCGTACCGCATTCTCCGCCATATTACAGAGCGTCACCTCCAGCTTTGCGCTCCAGAGGCCGTCCGCGCATGAAGGCGTAAAATGCATCTCCTTAATATAGACATCCGGCAGGCATTCCAGCGCTACCGGCCTGGTAATTCCCCCATAAGTATAGTAATCGTTGGGAACATGCAGCGCAGAATGTTCCCCGAAACTGTTATCCACATGGACTTCGATTCGGTGTGTTCCCTTTTGCACATGCTTCACCACTGCGGAAAAGGGTGTAAACGCATTATAATGATGGGCGATTTGCATCCCGTCAAAAAATACATCCGCCGTGTGGCTCACGCCCTTAAACTCCAGCCGCAGGTTTCCCTCTTTTTCCACATAGACCTCCCTGCCGTAGCATCCCCTTCCCCTATGGGCCAGGAAATCAGGATGCTGTTCCCAGCAACCCGGCACAGGCAGCCTATAACCCTTCGGGATGCCCTCCATGGCAAAGTCCCACATACCGTCTAATTCTTTCACATGTCTGATTCGGTGCTGCTCAAACAATCTGATCATAACTTTCCCTCCCTATGCCTTTCCGAAACCTTTCCATACCTACACTACAGTCCTGCCGCGCATTTGCCGTTCCGCCACCCCGGAAGCACCCTGTATTTCCTCAGTGTTTGGCCCTTGCCAAATCATTTCAGCGGACAATATGCAATTGCATGCAGGCATCCATCGCACATTTCAGCTGCGTATGGCCGGCCCTCAACCGTTACAAATAATGTAACTCAACTTTCCCACCAGTAAATCCGGTGAAGATGCTTGAACTTTCAAGCAAA
>CANRWO010000048.1 GCA_947643615.1 uncultured Lachnospiraceae bacterium | reverse complement strand
GGCGGATTCCGGACTTGCACCGGTTAGAAACGTGCGCCGCCGGGCGCACAAGAAAGCTCGCAAATGCCCATTTTATAGGCTTTTGCGAGCTTTTGAAAATTATTCGAACTCAATCGTCCCAGGAGGCTTACTGGTCACATCATACAGCACCCTGTTCACATGGGACACCTCATTGATGATCCTGCTGGTCACCTTTTGCAGCACCTCCCAGGGAATCTGGGCACTCTCCGCCGTCATAAAGTCAACTGTATTCACCGCCCTCAATGCGATGGCATAGTCATAAGTCCTCTCATCTCCCATAACACCAACCGACCGCATGTTGGTCAGTGCCGCAAAATATTGGTTGATGCTCCCGTCCAATCCCGCATTAGCAATCTCTTCCCGGTAAATTGCGTCCGCATCCTGCACGATCTTCACCTTCTCCGCGGTAACCTCCCCGATAATGCGGATCCCCAGGCCGGGGCCGGGGAACGGCTGCCTGAATACAAGATGCTCCGGGATGCCCAGCTCCAACCCCACCTTGCGAACCTCGTCTTTAAACAGGCTGCGCAGAGGTTCAATAATCTCCTTAAAGTCCACGCAGGCAGGCAGGCCCCCCACATTATGGTGGGATTTGATCACAGCGGACTCACCGCCAAGGCCGCTCTCCACCACATCGGGATAAATCGTTCCTTGCACCAGGAAGTCAACTGCGCCAATCTTCTTAGCCTCTTCTTCAAAAACGCGGATAAACTCTTCCCCGATAATCTTGCGTTTCGCTTCAGGTTCTTCCACGCCTTGTAATTTATCGTAAAACCGTCCCTGGGCATTGACCCGGATAAAATTAAGGTCATAGTTTCCGCCTGGGCCGAAGACCGCCTCTACTTCGTCCCCTTCATTTTTACGCAGCAGGCCATGGTCTACAAACACACAGGTCAGCTGGCTGCCGATTGCCTTGGACAACAGGACTGCTGCCACAGAGGAATCCACGCCTCCCGACAGCGCGCACAGCACCTTGCCGTTTCCGACTTTTTCCTTAATTGCTTTAACGTTTTCCTCCACAAAGGAATCCATTCTCCAGTCACCGCAGCACCCACAAATAGTTCTCACAAAATTATAAAGCATTTTGGATCCTTCTGTGGTATGCAATACCTCAGGATGGAACTGAATGGAATACAGGTTCCTCTCCTTACACTCGGCGGCAGCCACAGGGCAGTTTGCCGTAGATGCCACGGCCCGGAATCCCGGCGCCATTTCCGCTATATAATCAAAATGGCTCATCCAGCAGATTGTGTTAGGGGTGACATCTGCAAATAAAGCCGATGAGGTATCCACCGCAACTTCTGTCTTCCCATACTCCCTCACCGCAGCCCTCTCTACTTTTCCTCCCAGCACAAACGCCATTAACTGGGCGCCATAACACAGTCCCAGTACAGGAATCCCCATTTCAAAAAGCTCAGAGGAGCAGGTAGCCGCCCCTTCCTCATAACAGCTGCTGGGTCCCCCTGTCAGGATGATTCCCTTGGGATTCATAGCTTTAATTTTTGCCAGGTCCGTTTTATAAGAATAAATTTCACAATACACGTTGCATTCCCTGACGCGCCTTGCGATCAGCTGGTTGTACTGTCCGCCAAAGTCGATTACTACTACCAGTTCCTTTTCCATCTCATCCTCCTTGGTAATTCCAATAAAGCGTATACTATGTCATTTTATGTTAAGCGGCCTTGCTTACCATCTGTTTACAAATAAACCATTGATACCGTATGATTTTGGGTTTTGATGGCATATGCCATACTGTGCTTTTGGGGGAGCACCCGACTGATTTTAAGTATATACCAGCACTGCCTTTAAGTCAAAAGGTTTTTCCTTCTGCCTCTGTTGTACCCTGTCCTTCCAGAAAATCCGACAGCGGCCTGAAAGTATATCCCATTTCCTCCCACCGGGTGAGAATCTCATCCATGATTTCTCCGTTGGTCTGGGAGGTACTGTGCAGCAGCACGATTGCTCCCGGGTGTACTCTGGCAGTCAGCTTACTTATGGCCTCTTCATGGCTGGGTTGGTTGTTCTGGTCCCAATCCACATAGGCAAGGCTCCAAAAGAAAGTAGTATAACCCAAATCTTTTGCCATCTGCAGATTGGCGGTACTGTATTTTCCCTGAGGTGGCCTGTAATACATTGCCAGCTGGCTTCCTGTAGTCTCCTGAAACAACGCCGCCACATCATCCATCTCTTTTTGGAAGGATGCCGTATCGGAAATTTTGGACATATCCGGATGATGGTATGTATGGTTCCCCACAGTATGCCCTTCCTCCACCATGCGCTGCGCGATTTCCGGCGCAGTCTCCAGGAAATGGCCTACTACAAAGAAAGTAGCCGGTGCATTATGTTTTTTCAAAGCGTCCAGAATTGGTTCTGTATTTCCGTTTTCATAACCACAGTCAAAGGTCAAATACAATACTTTCTCGTCCCCCTCCGCCATATAATATGCGTCATACTGCTTCATTTCGGAGACAGAGGCGTTCCCTGTGGGTTTCTCCCCCTCCCGGCCGAAACCCAGTCCCCAGTTTTCCGTACCCTGCTGTACCGCCCCGGAACTCAGTGCCGTACCTGAAGCCTCTTTTGCCCCCTCCAAAGTAACCGCCACTTCCCGTCCCAGGAAAAACATGGCGCACAGAAACAGTGTTGCGGATATCGTCTTTTCCCAATTGATTCTCCTTACCATGGCTGCTTTTCTTAGCGTACCCTTAAACAAATCCTTCACATAAATTGTCTTCATAGAAAATCACATCCCAGCAACTCTCCTTTTCCCTACAATATATGAACCGTTTTTTTGTATCATACCTTGTCTCCCGGCAAAGGCCCAAATGACAATGGATGCCACGCTTGCCCTTCTTGCCGGAGGAGGCATGCAAACGGCGGGAGTTTTCTCACCTGGCACACGAGCAGGCATAAAGGCAATAAAAACCGGCCCAGTCTCTCATACCTGAGGGACCAACCCGGTTTTATCTGTTTTTATCTGTGCATTGGAGCGTGTTTTTAAATTGCTTTCTGACAGATGTGCGTCACAGCTTATTCGCTTACGCCTCACAACCCTGAAGACTGCTTACTCTATGGTATACTTTGCAAATGCCTCCTGCAGCTTTTCCGTAATATTCCTTGCATCCTCCTGTGAAATCTCCCCTGCGGCAACCTTGTCCCAGAAATCCTTCATATAGGCCATAAACTTCTGATAAGCCTCCGAATGGTACAACCGTTCCCAGCTGGGTTTGAATGTATTCACATACTTGTCATACTCCGCCACATAGGCTTCCAGGAGTTCTTCAAATTCACCTTCCAGCTTCTCGGTGATCCTTGCCTCTTCTTCAACCCTGTTTAGATATGCCGTAAAAGATTCGGCTTCTCTGCCCTCGGCCTGTCCAATCAGCTTGTAATGCTCATAAAGCTTTTCCAAATCGTATCCGTAGGCCTGTTTTAAGTCTTCATATCTGTCAGCATAGGTGACAGCGTCAAATTCTCCGCAGCCGTCCCTTCCTTCTTCCACACCGGAAGTCAGATAATGTTCCACATAAGCTTCCCAGTCATCCCCGAATACTTCTTCCAGGTCGGGATATCGGTCGCGGTAAAGCTCCACGTTCAATATTTCACTGCCGTTGCGGCCTTCCTTAATGCCATAGGTCATATAGTGCTCATACAGGGCGTCCCGGTCAGTACCGCATATTTCAACTACATCGGGATACTGTTCCGCATAATACTCCGCATCAAAGAACTGGCCTATATCCGCCGCCATAACATTCATTCCATTTGCCGACAGCATAAATACCGTCATGCCGCACACCAGTAATTTACTTCTGTTTTTCCTCATAAATTACTCCTCTCCAAACCACCAAACCACAACACCTTCATTACACAAACCCTACTATGCCGGCTTTCAAAAGTCAAGAGAGTTAATAAAAATATAATATTTGGAAAAAATAGCAGCCGGTTCCCTTTAACCCAGGATACCCTTGATGGTAGACGAAAGCTTTTCCATATCGACGGGTTTCAGCAGGTAACCCTGGGGTTTCAGGGCCAACACATCCCGGATCTTATTTTTCTCTGTGACTCCTGTCAGAAATACTACCGGCAGGTCTCTTGTCTTTTCATTGGCACGAATCTTTTCCAATACGGCGGCTCCGTTCTCCGTAGGCATTTCATAATCCAGCAGGACAAGATCCGTTTCCTTTTTTTCTAAAAATTTTAACGCCACTTTGCCATTGATAGCCGTAGCAAGCTCATACCGCCCTGACAGATAGCTCTGGAGCAGCCTTAGGACCCTGCTGTCGTCATCCACGATCAAAATATGCTTCTTACGGCTTTCCTCCACCGCGTCTTTCACTTGGGCAAGCATATCCTGGGCGCTCCGAAGGGTCTCATCCTCAGCTTCACTGTTGGGATTGCTGTTTCTTCTCCTGCCCATCAGCATATTGGTAATGGCTGCCGCTATATTCTGGGTGGATATAGGCTTCTGGAGCACCAGGGGATCCAGCAACGGCGCTATCCTGGCGAAATCGTCGCAATCCTCGGCATCACCCACAATCACAAGGGGAATGTCACGGTCCGACAGCTGCCGTTCTATATTGGCAAAACGCTTCACGTCGTCCGGACGCTCTTTGTAGAGACAATACACAAACACATCCGGCCGTACATATTTAATGTGCCCCATAATATCATCATAGCGTTCCGATGTGCTTATACACTCGAAATTGAAATCCATATAAGTAAAAAACTCATTGATGATAGTCTTGTTGTTTCCGGTGAGCAATACTTTATACTTCATATATTTCCCTCCTTTGCTCCAAAAATTCACCTATTAGTTTCTTAATATTAAATATTTATATACTTCCAGCTATATCAGGTACAAGGTTACCTTAACTGCTTTTTCCATTCCGTGATGACCATTTCACAGGTCTCCACATCCAGATCCTCCACCGCATTCTTAACCATGGAAAAGAGCTGGGACTGTTCCTGGGGTATTGCCATCTTTTCCAATTGTTCCACGATATCGTCCATGACATCCATATTGAGGTTGTCAACCGCCTCCGACATTTCGTTCAGCAGGCCAAGCAGCCTTTCCTGGTCAAAATCGTCTTTCAGCCGTATCGCTTTGTCCGGGGACTCCAGATATTCGGACAGGATTGCTTCATATTCCTGGTACTTTGCCAGCATTCTGCCATGGTTTGCCCGAATGAACTCAACGTCGTTTCTGTTGCCCGCCTTCTCCATCTGGGCAGCCAGATCCGCCAGCTCAGTAGCCCCTACCTGCCTGGAAAAGCTCTTTAATGCATGTGCTTCAATGGTATAATTTTTCCAGTTCTTTTCGTCTAAATGCTGCTGCAATACTTTCGCTTTTTTGGAAATACTTCTGGCATACTCCCGGAGGATCTGCCAAAACAGCAGCTCGCTCCCGGCCAGCTTTAAAGCGGAGAAAACATCCAGCTTAGGAATGACAATGGTCTCCGCGATCCGTTTCAGCCTTTCCAGTTTCTGTGCTTCCTTCTCCCCCTTGCTCTCGATCCTTTGGATCTTTTTAGAGGGCATCCATTGCCTGATTTTGGATACGATAACCTTCAGCTCTATGGGTTTCGCCACAAAGTCATTCATTCCCTCCACCAGGAACATGGCCTGGGACTCTTCCATAACGTTTGCAGTCAAGGCAATAATGGGAACATTGTCATATTCCTCATGGAACCGGCGGATGATGCGCGTTGTCTCGATCCCGTCCAACTCCGGCATCATATGATCCATAAATATTAAGTCATAGTGTTTCTTCCCTACCATTTCTATGGCCTGCCTGCCGCTGGATGCTTTGTCTATCTTCATCTGCAGCGGCGCCAGGATCCCTTCCGCCACCATAAGGTTGGGCATGTTGTCATCTACTATAAGGATTTCGGCATCCGGCGCAATAAATTCAAAGCCATCCTCCCCATCGTCGTCCCTGCCAAAGATATCCTCATGGGACAATATTCTGTCCAAGTCCATGATATTCAGAGGTTTCGGAACGGCTATGACGTTTTCCTGGAAAGGTTTGATCTTCTCGCCGAACCTGGTGATCCACACTCCGGTCATATTGGGATGAGAGGCCATAAAGTCATTGGTAACGGAAGCATAACTATTGTCCTCCAACTCAATAAAGAAGAATTCGGCTTCTTTCTCCTCCAGGCGCTTCAGGTCATCCACCTCTTCCACCAACAGGCACTCCACCTGCAGCCGCTGCAGCATTTTTTTCATAAGCGCCCTCATGTATTTATTGGTACAGAAAAGGCCCGCAGCCTTTGTGGCATACTGTCTGGCTTCTATGGAAGGCCGGTCATTTATGATGAACTGAGGCACCTCAAAAGAAAACCGGCTTCCCTTTTCATATTCGCTTTCTACCCAGATACGTCCGTTCATCAGAGTGACCAGCTGCTTGGAAATCGCCAGGCCCAGGCCTGTTCCTTCCACATTTCGGTTTCGCTTGCTGTCTAACTGCTGGAAGGACCGGAATAATTTCCCCATATCCTCCTTTTTGATCCCGATTCCCGAATCTTCTACCGTAACTTTTAACAGGATCTCACGGTCCGACAGCTTCTCGTAACCTATGGAAAGGTAGACATAGCCTGCTTTCGTAAACTTGATTGCATTGTTGACCAGGTTGATTATGATCTGACGGATGCGGATACTGTCCCCCATAAGCTGCTTTGGGATATCAGGCGCTACATCCACCAGGAACTCCAGCTTCTTTTCCCCGATCCTGGTCATAATGACGACTGCTATGTCCTTCACGATGGAAACCGGTTCATATTCCGCCAGGTTTATGTTCATTTTTCCTGCTTCTATCTTAGAGAAGTCAAGGACATCGTTGATAATAGTCAGCAGCGTTTTACCGGAGGCCATGATTTGCTTGATGTACTCCCTGGCAGAAGGTGGCAGTTCTTCCCTCAAAGCCATCTCCGCCATACCGATCACCGCATTCATCGGGGTACGGATCTCATGGCTCATGTTTGCCAGGAAATCCGATTTCATGTGGGCCTCCCTCTCTATGGCGCTGTTCATCTGCAAAGTTTTATGCCTCTCGTACGCCATTTGGAAGAGAAGGTTCACCGTGTTATACAGGTATTCTACCGTACTCTTGAGCTTTTCTTCGGATATAATGGGGATTTTTTTCGCTGCCTCCACATATTCCTCCGGCGGAATACCCAGTTCCTCCGCGTACGCTCTGACCTTCTCCTCCGGCATGGGTTCGTGCAGGACCTGGCCGCCGAAAATACATCCCAGAAGCTGTCCCTCCATTATTATGGGCACCGCATAATCCCTCAGGCCCGCATGACAGGTATAGAGCTTCATCCCTCCGTTTTCCACTGCCAGTGCCGCACCCTGCTTATCACATAGCTGGCACCTCTTTAATCCTTCCTCCGACCCTTTTGTATATTTGGAACAAAATTCGCAATTTGAAATATGGGTGGTCATAGCCACACCGTTCTCGTCAGAAACTCCCGTGGAGATCCCCATCGCAGAGGAAAAAGAGTCCTGCATCCGCTGAAGAGTTTCCATATCAAAAAGATCCGTCAATCGCAATTTCTCCATGTCGATACCCTCCTAACCGCAGTTTTATTATATCTCTGTTTGCCCCCCGAATCGTTTCCAGTGCTCAGTCAGTAACCTCCTTCTCCTCCATTTTCCTTCCGGGAATATGTAATATCCTATGACCCGTTTTCCCCATTATGCGTACTTTCCTACAAAATAGGTTCCCTTACTTTATAATACTATTCCGCCTCTTATCTATCGAAAATGCGCACCCGCCACCTCATCAATAGTCAAAATATATTGTGTTGACATATGGTTTTCATGTCAACATTTTACCATGGTCCGTGCGCTTCAGCGCACATGAAATCAGAAGTTGACATATGGTTTTCCATGTCAACATTTTACCATATTTAAGCCTGCTTGCCTATACTTTTATCCCACTTATGGTCAGAACAGGCGCCCCCGGAATATTACTGTTTTGTCCGCATCCACCGGGTAAACATCCGGCAACGATGCCGGCGGAGAACCCTTCTGTAAGGTAATCGGACTGTATTTAATTTGTATTTTCTCCCTGTGCCTCCATCACTGCCCTGACGGTCTTCTCCAATACACCCATATCAACGGGTTTGGCCACATGGGCATTCATGCCCGCCTCAAGGGCGTCCCTGATGTCCTCCGCAAAAGCATTTGCCGTCATGGCGATGATGGGGATCGACAATGCCGTGGGGTGGCTCAATTCCCTGATTGCCCTGGTGGCTTCGTATCCGTTCATAACCGGCATCTGGACATCCATCAATACCAACTGATACTGCCCGGGATCGGATTTCTCAAAAGCCTCCGCCACAAGTTTCCCGTTCTCACAGAAATGGCAGGAAGCGCCCGCAATATCCAGCAATTCACCCAGGATCTCCGCGTTGATCTCATTATCCTCCGCCACAAGGATATGCATTCCGCAGAGAATACTCTGTTCAGCGCCGGCATCCTCCTGCGCCGTGCCCTTACTTCCGCTGTTGACCACGGAATCTACCTTCTGCCGGAAGCTTGTGAGAAAGAAAGGCTTGGAAAGAAACGCGTCCACACCTGCGTCTTCCTCTTCCGCTTCCGCAACATCATAACCGGTCAAAATCAAAATAGGAGTATTCCCATCCGTTTCCTTACGGATCCGTTGCGCTGTTTCCACTCCGCCTATCCCCGGCATCTCCCAATCCAGAAGCACAATATCATACATCCGGCCTTCCTGTCCGGATGCCTTTACCATACCCAGAGCCGCCTCTCCGTCCAGCGAATATTCCACCTCTACTCCTGTGCCCTCCATGGTGCTTTGGACATTCCGGCAGATTTCCTCTTCATCGTCCACAACCAGAATTCTACTGATGCCATGCTTTTCCCAAAAGCTCTGGTCCATCTCCTGCTGGCTGATCTGCAGTTCCAGGTCCACCGTAAAGGTTGACCCTTTTCCCTTCTCGCTTTCCACCGAAATCTTTCCGCCCATGAGATCCAGCAGGTTCTTTGTGATAGCCATTCCAAGTCCCGTGCCCTGAATCTTATTGGTGACACTGTCCTCTTCCCTGGTAAAAGCATGAAAAATATTTTGCAGGTATTCCTGGCTCATGCCATATCCGTTATCTGACACAATAAACCTGAAATGCGCCAGCTGCTTGGTGAATTGGGGAAGCTCCTGGACGATAAAGGAGACACGTCCTCCGTCCGGTGTATATTTCACCGCATTGGACAAAAGGTTCAGCAAAATCTGATTCAGACGGAGCTTATCCATCACCACCTGTTCATGTCTCAGTTCCCTGTTGTGCACTTCAAAAGTATGTCCCTTGGCCTTCATCTGGGGCCGGATGATAGCGTCTATATTTTCGATGAGATCCACCATATTTTCATCCGACAGATTCAGGGTAGTCTTACCCGCCTCAATCTTGCTGATATCCAATATATCGTTGATCAGGCCCAGCAGGTGCTGGCTGGAGGCCGTGATTTTTCTCGTGTAATCCCGTACTTTATCCGCATTTTCCACATCCCGGGCCATAAGCGCGGCAAAACCCACAATGGCATTCATGGGAGTGCGGATATCATGGCTCATGTTGGAAAGGAACGAGCTTTTCGCCCGGTTGGCTTCTTCCGCAATCTGAAAAGCCTGTTCCGCCGTCTCCTTCGACTGTGCCAGCATAGCGTTGGATTCTTCAAGCCGGGCATTCATCTCCTCCTGCCGGCGCAAAGCGGCCTGTTCCTGTCTGATCAGGCGCACGCTGTTCTGCTGGCGCAGAATAGAGACCACCACCAATATCATCATGGCAAACAGGATCACTGTCAGGATCAGGAGCAGGCTGATAACCGTCTGCACCATTGTCACGGTGCTCTCCGCAACATACTGCGCCGGGATCAAAAACAGCAGCAATGTGTCATACTCCGCCAGAGACGCCAGGCAATAGTAATACTCCATACCGTTATACCGGAAATTAGCGCTGATAGCGCCCTGCTCCGCCAGAGCTTCCCTGATGTCGGGAAACACCTGGCCTTCCATTTCCTGCAGCACCTTCAGCACATTGTAAGCTTGAATGGTATTCACTCCGGAAAAGTCGTCGTGCATCCTGGTTCCGTCAGATTTCAAAATATAGGTTTCATTCCTGCTTCCGTAAGCTTCACTGCCATAATCTTCCGTCAACGCGTATACATCCTTCAACAGGATGGCATGGGTAAAACGAACCTCCCCATCCTTCACCTCTACGGCCACGTCCAGTTTTTGGACAAAAGTCCAACAGCTCTCCTGATAGAGATAGCTGTCGGATATAAAAGTATAACGTTCTTCTCCCCCGGATATCCGATCCATATCAGTCCAGACACCATACTTTCCGGTATCGTCATAGCAGTTTCCCTGACTGTCCAAAAGCATTAGTTTGGCGCTGTAACTGCCTGTTCCCAAAATCCCTTCCAACTCCTCTATATATGCTGCCGCATCCTCCAAGCTGACAAATTTCTGTACTTCCAATAAATTGACTGCCGCCGTGAGATAATTCCAATGGGCATCCAATGCATTGTCCAGGTTGATCTGAACCTGAGCCGTTATCTCATTTAACTGTGTGGTTCTCTCTTCGAAAATCAGCTTCTGCAGATATTGTGCAAAATAAATACCTCCGCACAGCAGAAACAAAAGCAGGCACACTGCCAATGATACCGTAAACGCAATGTTTCGTTTCTTTCCCTCTGGTTTCATATCATTCACTTTCTTTCCCTCTTCTAGAGTGTGTTCTAAAAATGCCTTCTGTCAGATGTGCGGCACAATTTATTTGAGATTTGTTCCAATAAAGGGCGCACGGCGGGTTATGTAACCTGAATTAGAGGCAAATACCACGCAAAGCAGAGCCTCCAGAAAACAGGAATGATTTTTCAAATACGCCCTACTGTGCGTTTTAATACATGCCGCTTTCAGGCGAGATTGTCCCTTGCTCTTCCATCCATTTCTGCAGATAGCTTTTCAGGGAACCTTCCATTACCTGAACAGAATAAGCATTTCCTGTCTCTTCGGTGTAACCTTCCGACAAAAAAGCCACCCGATAGGTTGTTTCGTCCTCCAACTCCGCATCCCCTTCGGTGACCAGGAGATAGGGATAAGGATTACCGTCCCCATCCGCGTCAAATCCCATACGTACAAGTTCTTTCACCTGCGCCCCGGTCATAGTCGCAATGGCGTACTTTCCGTCATAAGTGGGAAGGATCGTTGTCAATATATCGATATTGATCTTGCCTTTATACAATTTTCCGGTGATACCGTTTCTCAATCCTACTCCTGGGCCATGATACTGGCCAAGGGGAATCAAGGCGGCGTCCGCGCCCACTGCATTTGCTAATACTTTTCCAATCAGCCTGCCTGTCTCTTCCAGAGTAAAGTTCTCCGTACTTTCACAAAAGTAGAGCTGCTCCGATTGCTGCAGGCTGCTCTGCTGCAGCTCATCCATACGTGCAATGCATCTGGCCCCGTCCATGCCGTTCTCTCCCCGGAACCATTCCTTATAAGCCTGGCCTATATCGCTCAGGACTTTTTCCCAGCGGACATAAGTCATGGGAAATGCCCTTCCCTCCCGCAAAGCCTGCTGCGCATCGCTGATCATGGAGTCTTCTGAGATCCCGGCGGTGTCCAGCACGCTCATCATACAAGGGGTATCTTCACTGATAAATGCCGCCTGCCCCTCCGGGGTATACAGCAGAGATAATATTTTAACTGCTTCTTCCAGCTTTTCCTCGTTTCCCGGCTGCGCCAGGCGCTCACTGATACCGAAATAGAAATAAGGATTGTACATATAAATATTTTTGCTGCCGTCTTCACTGATATAGGGCATTATTCCCAGCTCATCCCCGGTCTCCGGAAACTCCGTAATATTGACGGTAGCTACCATAGTACCGAATACGGCCTTCCTGTTACCCAGATAATCCAGGATCATCTTGGGGTTATTCCTGTCTTCAGGGTCTGTATGGAACATCCCGATATCCATGTATCGCTGGACATAGTCCATGGTATCCTCCCAATGCCCTTCCGCTGTGGCATTTCCCGCAAGGAATTCCTGTTCCCAAGTCAGCCCTTCCGGCGTGGTAAGCCAATCCGTTTTCGCCAGATTAAACACGGCTGAAAAGGTATTTCCGGTGAGAAGCGTGCCTGCCACACCGGGAATCAACCCCTCTGCCTCAATCTCACCGCACAGCGCCTCAAGCTCCGGGAAATTTTCCGGCACTTCCCAACCCTTCTCCTCCATCAACGTTTTGTTATAAAAAATGCCGTACATGGCATAACTGACAGGCAGAAGATACACACCACCGTCAATAGCGTTCTGATTCAAAACAGAAGTGGGAAGCTCGCTGATAAAGGGATAACCCGACAGGTCAATCAGGCGCTCCTTAGTCAGCTCCTCATCCATGACCTGAGTCGTGATGAAGATATCGGGTATGTCGTCAGCCTTCATCTGTTCCCAGCTGTATCCGGTAGCATTTCCTCCGGCATAAGAGATAAATTCAATATCTATATCAGGATAGGTCTCTTTCAAAAGATTGATAAAATTATCACAGCCATTCCACGTTACCCATGTCAGCGCATCATTGGGGGAATCTGCATCTGCCGGAGCCGGAGTGCAGGAAGGCAGCAGTAAAGCCGCGGAAATCAACAGCGCAGACAAATTCCGAAGCAATTTGCCATTCATAAGGAAAACATCTCCTTTCGCATAAAATACATTTGCGGGTGAAACTCTAACATGGACAATTCTAGCATACAAAGCTCCTAAAATCAAGATATGCAAGACAGATCGTACTGTGATAGTCACACCCCGATCAGTGCATCAAACGTCCCTACCATATTCAGCCTCCCATACCCCGCTGATGTCAAGTTATTGTCACGAACTTTTTTCACTTTTTTGAGGATGAAAACTCGCAAACCCGCATAACTCCGTACCGGCAACCGAGGCCATATGGGACACGCTGACAGAGCTTACCTCCAGCCTTCTGGGTTTTCTCATCTATGCCAGCCTTTTGACAACCCTCTAGTACAGCATTGCGTTAATCTTAAAGTAAATCAGTGCTTGATGTTTGCGTCAGCGTAAGGCGGAGGAAGGAGGCGATGCGGTGGCATCGTTGACTGACGACAACGCGGCGATGGCGTGAACAGCGAGTGCTGATTACTCAAGAATTAATGCAACGATGTACTAGCCCTTTTTGATCCTGGTGACCCTGACCACCGCATTCGTAGGTTATTTCATTGGCAATTATCTCAATGGATACGGCTACCGCCACCGTGAGGAGGCGGCGGAATACATAAGACGCCTGGACTATATTCCCAGTCGTGCGCATGATCTGGGTCACGCGAAAGATATCCGTATCTTTGACCTGCGTCCCTGGCTGGAAGAACTGTACCATAAAACAGTGGACGCTTATACTGCATTCCACCGGAAAGCCCAGGCCGTATATTTATGAGCAAAGGTGTCGGATCTGATCCTGACCTTCCTGCGCAATGCCATCGCATACGCCTACCTCATTAACCTCGTGATCCGGGGCGGGCTCGGCGTGGCGGAATTTCTCTTATATTTCACGGCGGCAAGCGGTTTTACCGAATGGGTATCGGGCATACTGGACGGATTTCATACCCTGTACCAGCAATCCCTGGATATTTCCACCGTCCGGGACTGCCTTGACTATCACGAGCCGTCCCTGTTTGAGGGCGGCGAACCGGTGAAGGCCACGGCCGAAAAGCAATATGAGATTAGGCTGGAAAATGTTTCCTTCCGATATCCCGGCAGTAGCGATTACGCACTCCGCCATGTCAACATGAAATTTGAGATTGGGAAACGCCCGGCTGTGGCAGGCATGAACGGAAGCGGAAAAACTAGCTGATCTGTCGCCTGTACGACCCTACGGAGGGGGGAAATCCTTCTCAACGACATTGACATCCGCAAATATGACTACCGTGAATATATGTCTCTATTCTCCGTTGTGTTTCAGGACTTTAAGCTTTTTTCCCTGAAGCTTGGAGAAAATGTTGCGTCAAAGACCGCTTATGACAGTGACCGGGTGACAGATGCCCTGAACAAGGCCGGATTTGAGGAAAGACTGGCAAAAATGCCAAATGGACTGGAAACGTATCTGAAGAAAGATTATGACAATTTCATTGCATACCCCTGTCTGCGCTTTGTCCTGTCAATGCCGTTGATGAAAGCCATTGCGGCAGAAGATGGCAGCCTGTCCCTGTTCCAGGGAATAATACACTATTCTGCGGTAACAGACAAATTCGTTCCCTCTGGGAGAAAATTCATTAAACCTTCTTCAATACCCCGATTCATTTCAGTTACATCCAGCAATGAATCAGAATAATCTATTTTTACATTGACATTCCAAATAGCTGTATCTCCAATGATTTCTATATCTACATTATTTATGCCATCGTAACCCGCCAGCACTTCTCTTATTTCATCTGTTAGATATTCTATATATTTCTGTTCTTTTTCGCCATTTGACATACCTGTTATTTCGCTGTAATTTATTTCCGTTTTTCCGCAGGCGGAAATGATGCACATTATGAAAAAGGCTGAAATAAAACAATATTTTCTTCTCATGGCTTCCTCCTTCATTATAGTCAATAATAGACCTACAATAATTTTTTTAACCCTTTCATTTTTTCTATTTCATTTAGATCTTTTCTAGACATCATCAAATCAATGGCATCACCTCCAAAATAATACTGCTCTTACATGTTAATTTAAACCATAATATTATATAATGTCAATATTTCTTCTTACTACAATATTTTCTCGCAATCTCTACATATGCTAAGAAAACGTCAGTTTAAAAAGAACAATAGGGCTTCCCCTTACGGTATAGTTTTAAGACGGGCATATTAATGATATTAGATCAGAAGTTCCTTGTCCTTGTTTTTCCCAGTTACAGTCCCGTGGGATAATTCAGTGCTGCCAGCAGCATTATTTCTGTATCGCCCTCCGCCCTACAAACTTCCTCTTTACAAAGATCACCGCTGCCACGGGCAGGATCAAAAGAATCATTCCCGGCTCTGAATATGACCTGTATCCGCCGCCTACGGCCAGGCCGGATACTCTCTGGGGCAGGGGAAGGGGCTGATCCACATCTGCGCCGTCTCCCTCTGTATTGCGGATGATCTCGTCTTTTACCGACTTGTCATTACGGATACTGCCGTACCCTGCGATCCTGTCCAGATGCGTCCGTGCCCACAGATAGCGGATTGCCTCGCTCTCCATATCCACCGTCACATTACTCACAGGGATTTCCTGCGTATATTCTTTTTCGCCTGTTTCACCGGTTATGGTGATGGTTCCACCGGGGTTGCCGCGCCATTTCCCGAAGAGTACAATGGGCTGTGAGGCATACAGGATGGAAGGTTCCACATCATAAACGTCAAATCCCCTGTAGGTCACAGAAATGTCCGTAAGCAGCGGTGCCTCTATTCCCCGGGAGGAGTAGCGCCGCCCGGCAGATAAGGGCTTGCCACCCAGTCGTCATCCGAACTGCCGCCGTTGTGGCTGCCGTTATTGCTGCCGCCGTTACTGCCGTTGCCGCCGGATACGGAACCATCTTCTTCAGACACGACCTGAATGTCCCTGGCAGATTCAGTGCTGTCCTGGCCGGATTCTTCCCCAGTGTCCCCGTCTGGCTCGGAAGGCGGCGCATAGCGGAGGCCTACCACAGTAGGGAAAACAAACTCGTAAATATTTTCCTTCGGAGTGATCAACTCCGTGTAGTGTAGTTCTATGTTGACAGTATCGCCGGGCATGATATTTGCCACATCCATAGTGAACACATTCGGCCGCTTCTGCTCCATCAGGGAAGCACTCTTGCCCTCGCTCTTTGCCCCGTATGTGTCAGACACACCAAAAACATTATACCACTACACCCCGATCAGTGCATCAAACGTCCCTACCATATTCAGCCTCCCATACCCCCACTCCCTGTTGGGGTATGTCACGTCAAAGCTCCGGGAAGCGCCCCTGATGAAGTAATTCTTGATCTCCCTGCTTTCCACCACACTGTTGTTCTGCTCCACCACAGCCCATTGCATAAACTGGGCCACGGCCCCCGCAGTGATAGCCGCTGCCAGCGAGCTGTCCGATCCCTTTCCGTTTACGGTGGGCACATCCACACCCGGTGCCGCAAAGTCCGGCCGGATGGCGCCGCAGCGGGAAAATCCCCTTCCTGAATTAATGTAAAAGCTGTTGTTGGCAGCATCATAGGTGGACACGCCAATTACACTGGAGGCCATGGAAGGCTCCGTCAGCGTTATATAAGGCGACGACTCCAGGAAATACACGGGTGCTGACAAAAACTGGCTGACCGGCAGCCACATATTAAATTCACCGTTGTGGATCTCCCCTACCGCTTCTATCTGGAATGTCCATATGCCCGGCGTAGGATCCTGTACCCTCATTACGACCAGTTCCTCCCCTGAGACAGGCTCCACCAGGTTCCCGGTGACAGTGACCCGGGATTTCTCATAGATAAAGCTGTAAGTGATTTGGCCTCTTATCCCCAGCCTTACCGGCGGAATGGTTTCCCCTCCGGGAGTGCGGACCGCTATGGTAAAGATATCCGGCAGGCTTCCCCAGAGTTCCATGACAAATCCCTCCACTCCCTGCTCTACCCGGACCTCCACCGCCCTGCTGTTGGCTCCGGTTCCGCCCTGATTGTTCAGCTGCCCCTGAAAGTGATGTGCCGCATTTCCTTCGTTCCCTCCTGCCACCACCACAGCCCTGCTCCGTTTCACCGCCACTGCACTGAGATACCTTCCCAAAGGGGAGTTTCCCGTATGGTCGCCGTAATTCGTTCCCATGCCCAGGCAGATTACCACCGGCCTGCGGAACGGCTCCGCAAACCCGTCCGCATATTGGACTCCAAGCATAATGTCATTCTCCTGATAAGCAGGAACCCCCTGGGGTACCAGGTAAAAGCTACGGAGATAGGGTTTACATTCTTTCAGCTTTACTACTACGATATCTGCACCGGGCGCCGCCCCCTGGAACGTGTAACCTCCGTTCAGCCTGCTGCCCGCCGCCACCGATGCCAGGGCGCTTCCGTGGCCGATCTCGTCCCGGCTGGGCACAACGGAATACGGGTCTTCCGACTGCAGCGCCCTGTTAATATCCTCCCTGGTAAATTCCGTGCCGTACTGAAACCCTGCGGGAGGCGTTCCTGTCTGGATGGTCTGATCCCAGATGGCCAGGATACGGCTGGTACCGTCCTCATTGCGAAATACAGGATCCGTGTAATCAATCCCCTCTTCTGTCAAGTATCTCCAACTAATTTTTTCATTTATTTTCTGTTTTTTTACTGCTTATTTTCAAAAAATCAAAGCCTGCCGTCAACTAATTGCCATAAATCCATACCGAATGCGTTAAACTACTGCAAAATCTCATCCCACACTTCTGACAGGCCGCCCGCTGCTCCCTTTCTCTTTCCAACATATCTCAATGTTCTGCTCATCATACACCTCTATCCTTTCGATATATTGGTCTATCATTTCTTCCGTGAGAACAGCAAGTCGGCTCCCGGCACTCCGAAGATCCCTTTCATTTATCAATTCGGCATATTCCCCTTCCATCCGCTCAATATTGTCGTCCAGATTTTTCAGTTCTGCCTCCGCCGATTTTGCGGTTTCACTTGCCCCCTGAAACACATCGGTCTTTCCCAATCGGAAATTTTGATATTCCTCCAGTCTCATGTTCCGTAGCTTTTCCGCCTTGGATAACATTTCCTGCCGTCTATGCCTTAATTCCTTTATCTCTGTCTCCAGCCGGTCAGCGGATTCCCTGCACAGCTTTTCAAGTTCTGCGTCCGCTGAAAGTCTCTCTGTCAGCATAAACAGCACATACTGCTCCATAAACATCCCATTCACCTTGCAGACGCAGTTTTCCAGCATATTGGAATAACGATTTTGGCAGCTAAAATATGGATTCCGCCCTGTACGGTAACACAGATTCTTTTTACAGCATCCACAGACCAGTTTCCCAGTCAGCGGATGCTGTCTCTTCCGCACCGGATCCCGTTTCTTTCCACGTCCCTCCTGCACCTGATCAAAGATTTCCCTGTCTATGACCGGCTCGTGATGCCCATATGTAACCAGCCAGTCCTCACGGGAATTTAAACGATTTTTTCCGCCCACAAATTCCTTTGTGGTCTTTTTTTGCACAATGTTGCCAATGTAGACCTCATTTCGCAGGATCTGGCATATCCCGGAGCTGCTCCACAGGAACCTCCCGCCCTTGGGAACACGGCTGGTCTTTCCTTTTTCGATCTTGAACTCAATCGGCGTCTTTACCCCTGTTTGATTGAACAGCTGCGCAATCTGGGAAGATGTATAGCCCTCCACTGTCAGGGAAAAGATTCTCCGCACGATCTCCGCCTCATCTTCTTCGATCAGCAGTCTGTGACGGTCTGCCGGATCCTTTTCATACCCAAAAGGGCTGTTCCCACTGACATACTGCCCCTGCTCTTTTCTCACAGCAAGGGATGAACGTACTTTCTGCGATAAGTCCTTACTGTATAGATCATACAGCAGATTTTTAAAATTGACGTCAACATCCGCCAATCCGCCGTGACACTCCCGGCTGTCATAGCCATCGTTTACAGAGATAAAGCGCACACCCATGAACGGAAATATCTGTTCCAGATAGGTTCCAAGCTCAATATAGTCCCTGGCAAATCTCGAAAAGTCTTTAACAATAATGCAGTCTATCCTTAATTCCTTTACCATTTCAAGCATGGCCTGCATCCCTGGCCGGTCAAAGTTTGTTCCCGTATAGCCGTCATCAGAAAACTCCAGCAAATCATAATCCGAAAAGTTTTCCGCTGCATATCTCCGTAAAAGAAGACGCTGCATCGTGACACTGTTGCTTTCCATGGAGTGCTCTTCTCCCATTTTGCATTTCTCGTCTTCCTTTGACAGCCGGATGTAAATTGCAATCTGACATCTTTTCATCCCTGAAGTCCTCCTGTGAAATCACTTCTCTTAAAAGCAAAAATAACTTTTATGCGGTGATCCGGATATACTTCTATCCTATGGATGAGCGTTTCCAGCACTTCCGCCGTCAGCTCCGCTTTCCCCCTTCCCCTGGCTAATGCTCTGAGAAAATGGTTTTTTTCGGCAGTCTGTACTTCTATTGTCCGCAGCCTTTCCGTAGCATCCAGCCGCTGCTTTTGCAATAATGCCCTTCTTTGGCCAAGTTCCTCCTTTTCCTTAAGAAACACACCTTCGCTGAGCTCGCCCTTTCGATACTTAAGATACCGCTCGCTCCCGCTCTTTGTCAGTTCTTCTATCTTTCTGTCAAGAGCGGCCAGTTGGCTGTTGCATTCCTTTTTTGCCGTTTCCGCTTCTCTGTTGCTCACTTCTGTCAGGTCTTTCAGACGCATGGCCGACAGGGAAAATTCCTGGCGGACTGCCTCTCTGACAAGCCCGGTCAATGCTGACAGCGTAATGCTCTTTGTCACACAACGCTGCCCGTCAATCCTGTTCGCCTGAGGGCAGTTATAGCTGTATATTCTTACCCTGTCCTTTGAACTGAAGGTCTTTACCTGTGTTACCCGTTTCATTTTTGCCCCGCAGTCCCCGCAGTAAAGTATCCCCCTAAAGATGTCCTCATCCACCGGAACCGTTTTGGAAAAGCCGTTTTTATTACAGTAAACGGAAGATTTTTCAAATCTGGACGCTGCCTGAAAGAAAACATCCTCGCTGACAAGGGGCTCATGGGTATGATCTTTTACCGACCAGTCTTCCGAGTCTATATCATGGCGGTCGCGCATCATATAATCTTTTCCACAGGTGCTGCCCTGCACAAGACATCCCATATATACAGGATTTGTCAGAATCATCTTTACGGTAGCCTTGGGCCACTGGAGCAGCTCACCGTCCTGCGGGCAGTAAATCTGTCCTGTTTTATGGTATTGCGAGGGTCTTTCGATCCGCTCATCATAAAGCCATACCGCAATCTCTTTCATGTTTTTACCGGACAGGAACAAATCAAAAATCTTTTTTACAATGTCAGAAGTGGTTTCTTCGATAAAAAGGCACTTCTTATCCCCAATCCATTCCGCCCTGTATCCATAGGGCGGTACTCCGCCTGTATAGCTGCCCTGCTCCCACTTTTCTCTCCTGCTGGACTTTACCTTGGCCGCTATGTCCCTGGCATACATCTCATTCACCAGATTTTTCAGATTGACACCCAAGGTCCCGTCCTGTCCTGAAACATTCATACTGTCAAAGTTATCTGTGACCGCTATAAAACGCACCCCCAGGAAGGGAAAAATCTTCTCTATGTAATTGCCTGTCTCTATGTGGTTCCTGCCAAAGCGGGATAAATCTTTTACAATGATACAGTCAATCTTCCGCACCCGCACGTCCCGCATCATGCGTTCAAAACCTTCCCGTTCAAAATTCGTTCCGGTTCTTCCGAGATCCGTATAGCAGTCAAAGATACGCATATCTTCCCGCTGTCTGACAAATGCCTTTGCAATCTCGATCTGTGTCTCAATGGATTCATTTTTCCGGGCCTGCCCGCAGGTCCTGTGTTCCCCAGCCTTTTCCTCATCCACGGACAGTCTGGCATATATGCCCACCGAAAATATTTTAGCAGGGGATGAATCCGCAGCCGGTTTTACAACTGTATTTTTCTTTTTGGAGGTTCTGGGCATTTAGACCGCCTCCCCTCTGGAGCATTGTTTTGACTCCACATATCCGGACAGCATAACCACCTTGGAGAACAACTCCTTGTGCCTCATTTCCAGATATACACGCTTATCCTCATACACAAGAATCCGTTTCACAAAAGTCATAAGCGTCATACGGTCAAGCTCCGTGATCTGCATGGCAGATTTCATGCGCTCCAGATTGATTCCGGCGGCAACGCCGGATTTAAAAAGCGCCTTTACCGCATCCTCCTGGCAGCTGATCGCCTGCTGCAGCTCCTGATAACGCTGTTCATAGATCATACGAAAATTCTTAAAATCTTCCTCCGTAATAATCCCTTTCTTCAAATCCTCATAAAGCCCCGACCTGAGAGACAGATATTCAGCCTGCTCCTTATGCAGCCTTTTGAGTTCCGCATCAAAGGAAACCACTTCCTCAAAGTCAATCTCCATCTGCTCAATTTGGACCAGCACCTTGCTTTTTTCCAGGAACAGGGCAATCTGCTGTCTGAGCCCTGTCAGCACCAGCACATGCAGATCATCCTCGGAGATCGTGTGTCTCGTGCATTGCCCGCCTTTATTTTTCGTTGCGCAGATAAAGGAAACTTTTTCCTGCCCTTTATAGCGGTCCACCCTGCGCTGCATCGGCTGCATGCAGTCACCGCAGAATAGTATGCATGCGTACAGATGCGCTTTTTCCCCACCGTTTCCGGCACGGGTATCTACCTGTAATAAATCCTGCACAATCTCAAAATCTTCTCTGGAGATAATGGCCTCATGCGCTCCCGGCACTCTCGTCCATTCCTCCTGCGGTTTCATTACGGATTTATTCACCTTGTAGTTTATTTTTTCTTCTTTTCCCTGAACCAGCGTACCGATATAGCTTTCGTTGACAAGGATCCTCTTTACCGCCACCGGAGACCACCTGGCCCTTGCTCCCGTGGCAAACCTGGTACTCAATCTCTCGCCCTGCATCTTCTTGTATTCCAGCGGCGAGAGGATCCCCAGCCCGTTCAGCTTTTCGGCAATCGCAAGATTACTGAAACCTTCTATTTTCCACGCAAATATCTTCCGTACAATATCAGCGGCATATTCATCCGGCACAAGCCTTCTTTTATTCTCTTCGCTTTTCTTATATCCATAAACCGCAAACGCGCCAATAAATTCTCCGTTTTCTCTCTTAACTTTCTGGTGGCTTCTCACCTTACTGGAAATATCCCTGGCATAAGAGTCATTGACAAAGTTCTTGACCGGCACAACCAGAGAAGTCTCATTATAATCGGCCGTCAGGGAATCAAAATGGTCTGTCAGGGCGATAAAACGCACAGAAAAAGCCGGGAAAGTCTTTTGAATCAACCGCCCGGCTTCTATATAATCCCGTCCCAGTCTGGACAGGTCTTTTACGATTACGCAGTTGACATGACCCGCTTTTATATCTTCCATCATCCGCTTAAACTCCGGTCTGTCAAAATTCGTCCCGGAGAAACCGTCATCCACATAGATGTCATAAATCTCCATGTTGTCCTGTTTTCGGATAAAAGAACGAATCATATCCCTTTGGGAACTGATACTGTTGCTTTCTGTCCTGCCAATCCCATTGGCAACGCTAATTCCATTGGCAATGGAATTTTTTCCGCCTGCATCCCCGGTAGAAACGTCATCCCTGCTCAACCGAAGGTAAACGGCAGCGTTATAAAATTCTTTCGTTTTCATCTATGGCCTCCTGATTTACAAGTGTCAGCAAAACCCGTCCTACGGGGTAATGTAACTTAAAATCAGGTTCCATCTGAAATAGCCCTGCTTTTAAGTTAGCATAACTTCTCGCTCTTGTAAAGGGCTTTCCCGATAAATTTACACCAGAATCTGCGCCCTTCTTCTCGCAAGCAGTATCATACGGTCATCAATCAAATCCTCTGTTCCCTCCGCAAATCCCACCTGTAAAATGTATTCACCGACATTAAGCGCAAAGGGATTTCCCGTCTGTTCCATAAAGGAACGGACTCGGCTCTCCATGCTTTTTCCCGTGTCGATCACAATGTCCTCCGCATTGGCAAGCTTATCCCGTTCCAGTTCCATTATGTTCATAGTCTGCATCTGCTGTAATTGCTCAATCGTAGGCAGCATAACTTTCCCTCCCCTATTACCTTATGCGGATACCGGATTGTCCCATGTGCGGAACTATCTGATTTCGCCTTGTTATTTCCAGGTATTCCCCTGCTTTGGAAAAAAGCAGATACGCAGTCAATACCCTGCCTCAGGTACAATAACGCTATAAGAATACTATTTAGGACATTGTGTGCCCTTGGAAATAGGCAGGGCGCCCGTTACAGCGCCCGCCACGATCAACATAATCTTCATTTCTCATCCCGCGCCTTATCCATAAAATAGCTGTCAGCCTTCTTCCTCATGATAAAATCCGCCACGTCCGCAAGCCTGTCCGTCACCGGCATGGAGGGCAGTGTATTCAGAATTTCCGCCCTGTATCGCCCCCGCAGGGATGCCCTGTTGTCCAGAATAGAGAATACCGCCGTATCTTCCTCCCTGCGGATGCCACGGCCAACCCACTGCCTGAGTTTGATCAGCATCTCCGGGATGATAATGTCCCTGCGGTATGAGTCAAAGTCCTCATACAAAGTTCTCTGGTATTCCATAACCGGATCCGGCACCGGAAAAGGAAGTTTGACAATAATCAGGCAGGAAAGAATGTCCCCGGCCAGGTCAATCCCCTCCCCCGCACTGTCGCTGGCAAACAATACACCGTTCCCGCTCCTGCGGAAACTCCTTAAAACATCCAGTCTGCCCCTGCCCATAAGAAACAGCGGATAAGCGGTAAGCCGGTCTTTCAGCCCATAATAAACTCTTTCCATAAGCCAGTAGGATGTAAAAAGAATAAGGGTATGCCCATGGGCCGCCGATACGATCCGCAGGATCTCTTCCATGACCGTCCGTATATAGCGCTCATCCCTGATATTGGGAAACGGCATCCGCTCCGGTATGTAAATAAGCCCATTGTTCTGAAAGTCAAAGGGCGACGGTTTGCTGGTCTCCTGGATCCTTGCCGCCGCTGCGGACGCAAGCCCTGTCATCTTCTTAAAATGGGTAAAATCACCCCTGACGGACATAGTGCCGGATGTGATAATGGCCGGTATGGGCCTGCTCCAAAGATCCCTATATAAAATCTGTTCCAGCTCCATGGGGACTGCACACAGGGCAAGTCTGCCGTTCTCCCCTTTTTCCATCCAGCAGATAAACTTGCCGCTGTCTAAAAATACCGCCAGCTTGTCCGCCAGTTCATGACAGCGCCTTTTCAGCCCCTGGGCCCGCATTTCCTGTCCGCCGTTTTTCTGGTAAACAAAAGGGAGCTTTTCTAATGCCTCCGCCATATGTTTCATATATCTTCTTTCCACCGGGCCAATCGCAACCTCCGTCCTGTTCTCTTCCCTGATATGGCTGCCAGAAAGCTCTCCCGCCAGCCTGTCAAATATCTGCCGGTTGCATTCCGTGATCCTGCCCTGTAACACCGCCAGTTCATCCATCCCGGTCATTCTCACGTTTACTGCGCCCAGCCTCACAATCCGTTCCGCCTCCTGCTCATCCCATGCTGTGCTATACATCTGTCTGGCAGCATCCAGCAGTTTGTGAGCCTCGTCCAACACAATGGCCCCATATGCCGGGAAAAGCGGCCTTTTCCCCTGTTTCCGCCCGATTAAATCAGCCAGCACATAATTGTGGTTGGTGATCTGGAAGTCGAACTTTTCCGTCATGCACCGCTTCTGAAAATTCATAAATCGGCATAAAACCAGATAAGGACATGATCTGCTGCAGCGCAGCACATTGATCCTTGCTTTCACATATGGCGTCAGCGCCGTATCGTCCAGGTCGATCCGGCTGTCATCCATGCCTTGCAGCCTTGCCAGTTCTGCGTGCAGCCCCGCATCCGCCTCTCTGTTCAAATTTTGGATGGATGCCTCATATATGCCCAGCCGGGAATCACAGACATAATGCTTTTTCCCTTTTCTCACCACAAAGGATAACGGCCTGTCTATCACATGATGCTCCAGCAGGATTCCGGATATTTGCGGAATATATTCCTCTGTCAATGCCTTCTGCAACGCTATGGTGGATGTGGAAATCACTGTCGGCGCTTTCCTGTCGGAATACAGGCTATGAACTGTCAGGGCAAGGATATAGGCGTGGGTCTTTCCCGTCCCCACCTCTGCCTCGCACAAAGCCAGCCTGTCCTCCTGCAGCGCCCGCAGCATTTCCAGTGAAAGTTCCTTCTGTCTCATCCGCAGCGTCATTCCATGCTTGGGTAAAATCTCGTCAAATAAAAGAATCAATAATTCTTCTGCACTTCTTTCCATCGTTTACGCCTCCTGAGTATTGTTAAGTGCCATAGAGCAGCACAGGAATGGACTGGAAGGCTCCTGTCTGGCTTTTTACTAACAAAAAGAACTGCCATCCAGCCCATGGTTTCTACTGCTCTATCAGGCGAAACGACGTTCTGTTTTGAGAAATATCGTTTCACCTCAAAGTATGTCAGGCATCCTGCCGGTAAGCAGGCATCATAAAAGCCGCCCACATTCTCTCTCAAACATGGGTGTGCATTTTCCCGCCGTTCTTGCGGGCCACTGCCGTGGAAGTATCATTATCTCCGACCGGTTTCATCGCATCCCGCCCCACCACGGGCAGTACAGCCACAGATATTTCTCGCTTGGAAAATGTGAGAAGAATTACTTAATCCCACATAAAGAATGCCAAAGGCTGACATTCTCTCCGCATGGCGTATCCTGGCTGGTGCTTTCTGGTTCTCCAGCCGATTGGATGTGTGCCTGACACACAGATATGAAATTGTCAAAGTGCAGTAAATCAGGTGTTCTCTATAAGAACAAAAGAAAACCCCTCCACCTGATTAGCCGCCAGGTGAAGGGGGGTGACGAAAACTTTTTTGATTTTATAACAGTTCTTTTAATTTCACTAATATCTTATCTTTTCTGGAACGCAGGGTTGTCCGTGGTATTCCCATTCTTTTTGCCAGCTCCACCTCACTGACCTCCTGATAGAACAAGGCATGGATGATCGCCTTTTCCTCATCTGTAAGAGTATGTAAGGCTGCAGTCAGCTTTTCCAGCATAACAGCCCGGATCGCCACATCTTCGATATTCTCCACATCCTCGGCAAACTGTTTTTCTGCTTCCAAAAGCCGCTCATAGGAATCTTCCCGGCTGGGTATGACGGTAATCTGTCCCGTCTTCTTATCCACTCTTGTACGCTCCTGCTTTAAGTCCTGAGTAAAATACCTTTCTTTCCTCCGACCTTTGTAATAAGCCTCATACAATTCCCTGCTGACCTCAAAGATCTGTCCGTTCAGTTCAATATAATATTTTTCTCTTTCTGCCATTTGGCGCTCTCCTTTCGATTTTGAATTGTTCAAAATCGAAAGGGGGGAGCGCGGATTTGACGTTTATATATACCAACACAAAAGCAGAAAAACTTCACACAAAAAATGCCTGACAGATGGTTGATCCGCCAGGCATCTAATATCGCTTTAAATATACCATTTCCCCTTATAACTATGGTGTATAATGCACTTTCAATGGCATTTTCCCACACCACTAAATAGCATTCGCCTATATACGGCTCCTTTCAACAAAGGCCGTTTTCTTATATTTATCAAATAACCCCTTGAAAAGTCTGGTTTCCATAATATTTCCAAACAATTCAAAGGAAAAAACCATGTAAAAAACCTTTGAACAGCACCTTTTTTTATATAAACCGTCCAAAGTTTTAATATCCTATTTGTAGTGCATTATCTCCCTCTTATTTTGTGCATTATAAAAGCATTTTCATAATAAAATATGCACTATACACTATATAAAAAGGGGGTATTCTAATGGCTAAAGCAAAAAGAACCAACAAAGATATGGGATTACGAATAAAAAAGGCTCGCACTAACCAGAAACTCACCTATGATGAACTTGCAGAAAAGTCGGGAGTATCATCCCGATATATCAAAGAAATTGAAAATCATGGCAATGTCCCAAGTATAGAGAAATTTACGCAGCTCATCCGGGCGTTAAATATTCCTACAGATCCTTTCTTTTATCCAGCCGCCCTTTCAGAT
>CANRWO010000047.1 GCA_947643615.1 uncultured Lachnospiraceae bacterium | reverse complement strand
TATTTACCAACGAAACCGCTGATTGCTTTCTGATAATGTTTTTCCCATTCAGCGGCATCATAATATTGAAGCACTATGGAAAGTTCACGTCCCTCGGCGTTCTTCATGGAAACCGAGCCTGCCATATATCGCACACCAACAGTTTTCACATAGTCCAATGATGTAATTTGCTGCTCTTGTTCTGCTGTCGGCATAGCAAGAGAAACATCAGCGGCTGTACCCAAAGTACGCATCTGCATTAACTTTGTGTTTTCTATATAGTTAATAGCCAAACTGAAAACCGTGGTAATCATAAAGGTGGTAAGGATGATTGCGGACATTGCAAACAGATTGCGGGTACTGTTTGCTTTCATCATTCCTTTTTCTACCCGTTTCATTGCATTTTTGTTTCGGTTATCGTGCATATCTGATACCTCCCGAAATAACTTTGCCATCCTCTATACGAATTGTACGGTCTGCCATCTGGGCGATTTCCTCATTGTGCGTAATCATAATTGTAGTTTGGCAGAATTGTCTGCTAATGGACTGCATCAGCAGAATGACATCCATACTTGTCTTGGAATCCAGATTACCCGTTGGCTCATCGGCAAGGATTATGGCAGGCTTGGTAGCTAATGCACGGGCAATCGCTACTCTTTGCTGCTGACCGCCAGAAAGATTATTCGGCATATTCTCAAGTTTCTTTTCAAGCCTCAGTGTATGGATAATCTGCTTTACAAATTCTGTATCTGTTTTGCCGCCATCTATCTCGATGGGATAGATGATATTTTCATATACATTAAGAACGGGAAGTAAATTGTAGTTCTGAAAGACAAAGCCAATATTCCTGCGGCGAAAAATTGTCAGTTCCTCGTCTTTCAATTTCAAAAGTTCTTTTCCCCGGATAGTAATGCTTCCAGAGGTGGGGCGGTCTAATCCGCCAATCATATTCAGCAGAGTAGACTTACCGCTGCCCGATGTACCGATAACGGCAACAAATTCTCCCTCATCGACAGTAACAGACACTCCGTCAAGGGCGTGGACTTCACTCTCACCGCTGCCATATATTTTTCGTAAATCTTTTGTTTCAAGTATTGCCATAGTTATGCCCTCCAATGTTTTTGTGATTTTAGTATAGCGAACACTTCTTACAATCTCATTACAGTCCGCACTAAAAGTAAAAATGTGGGCCACAGATTATCCTTTTTTTCATCGTGCATCGTCAGGTTTTTTTGCTTTTTTAGAAATTAACCATACATGATTGATATTCAGTACATCTTCAATCCGATTTTCTTTGCAGAGTCTTTGTTCTCGCCGTACTGACATTTTCCAAAGTGCTGCAGCTTCTTTTGCCGTCATATATTCAAACATTTATGATCTTCTAAATCATATTGTATCCGTTTAAACGAACAATCTCAACTGTGCAAATACGAATTTTCATCCCTTGCCTGGAGGGATTAAATCTCCTATGTAAAGAGATTTCACATCCTTTAAGCAGAACTCCCATAACGCCATAAGCCGTGAATTTCCACTTGGCGCGTTGCATCACGCAAAAAAAACCGCTTACTCTTAAAATCCATAAGAATAAGCGGCTTCATGGTGATGTGCCTTAGACATATTGAATTTTCATTTTCTTTATTGGGGCATTATATTCACTCTGTGCCATCCTTGAATTTCCGTTTTTTCAATTCCAATTATATCACAACCAACCACCTTTTCCCATTCTGCTCACAGATCAAACAAAATCAAGGCATTGCCCGTCTCAGTGCAGGCCTTTCCCGCAGTGATGGCCTTCTTCATGGTGTCCGCCGCAGGAATGGCCTTCCCCATGATGATGGTCGCAATGGACATCCGGGTCAAAGCCAAGGTTTCCTGCCAGCAGTGCCTCCACCGCCTCGTCCGCACTGCCGGACACGCCGCCGTAAAGCCTGATCCCGGCTTCGGCCAGGGCCGCCTGTGCACCGGCTCCGATCCCGCCGCAGATCAGGGTATCCACGCCCAATCCGGCCAGCATCCCGGCCAAAGCGCAGTGACCGTTTCCGTCCATGCCTGTCACACGCGCATCCACAATCTTCCCGTCCGCAATTTCATAGACCTTAAACTGCTCCGTATGCCCAAAATGCTGAAAGATATTTCCGTTTTCATAAGTGACCGCAATCTTCATTTTTACCTCCATGCCTTTCCCACATTTAATCGTTTTCCATACATTTTGCCAATGCCAGTGCACCGGTCCTGGCTACCTCCACAATACTGATGGTCTGAAGCTGGCTGATCATCAGCCGAATCCGCTCCGGAGTATCGCAGATTTGGATCATCATGAAGTGCTTGGACATATCCACGATATCAGCCTTCATGATCTCACACAATTCCATGATCTCACGGCGGTTGCTTTTGTTATATTTTATTTTGATCAGCATCAGCTCCCTGGTGATGCACTGCTGCTCCTCATAGGTCTTTACCTTGATGACATCCAGCTTCTTGTTCAGCTGCTTTTCAATCTGTTCAATGGTACGTTCATCGCCGCTGCTGACTATCGTCATACAGGACACCGTGGAATCGTCCGTCTCCCCCACTGCAAGGCTGTCAATATTAAAACATCTGCGTGAAAACAGTCCTGCCACTTTGCAAAGCACACCGGAGCGGTTCTCTACCAGCACAGAATAAATCCTCTTTTTCAAATTGATATCCTCCTACCTCACTGTTTTTCAAAAATCATTTCCCGGAAACAGGCATTTGCCTCCTGTAAAGAGACCGTTTCACAGAGATGATCGTTCCCATAGAATCATTCGATTCATAGAATCATTCGACTCAGAAAAAGTACCGCCAGGGTAAAACCGGCATCCTTCCATGCACAATACACCCATGCCGTCTCATTCCGCCTGGGTTTTTAACGGACTATGTCCATGGGATCTACCAGGCATTCCATCAGCATGGATGAATCCTCTTTTAGGAAGGCTTCTATGGTTTCGTCACATTTCTCCATATTTTCCAGCCGCAGGAAGGGGATTCCGTAAGCAGATGACAATTTCTCCAAATCCGGACTTCCGGAAAGGTCTACCACAGAATACTTTTCTTTATAGGTAAAGTGCTGATACTCCCTCACCATCCCCAGATACTGATTCTTCAGGACAACAATCTTTACCGGGATATCATGCTGGCACATGGTAGCCAGCTCCATCATGGACATCTGGAAGGAGCCGTCCCCACAGACTGCCACCACCTGGCGCTTCGGATCCGCCACCTTGGCCCCCATCGCTGCCGGAATGGAATATCCCATGGTCCCCATGCCGCCGGAAGTCAAAAATTTCCCCTTCCTCACTTTCACGTAGCCGCAGGACCAGATCTGATTCTGTCCCACGTCCGCCACATAGATTCCGTCCTCCTGCATCTTTGCGGAAAGCCGCATGATAAATTCCGCGGGATCCACATAGGCAGGATTGGGATTGCGCCTCTTTGACATGGTTCTCCGATACTCATTCAGGCAGTCCAGCCACTCCTGATAGTCCCCGCTGAACTCTTCTTTCTCAAAGTCTTCAAAAATATGTTTTGCATCTCCTACAAGAGGAATGGTAGGCCCCGCGTTTTTGCCGATTTCTGCAGGGTCCACATCTATGTGCACCAGGACTTTGTTTTTGGTGATCAGATCAGGCTGGTTTACCGCACGGTCCGCCACTCTCGCCCCCACCATGATCAGCAGGTCGCACTCGCTCATGGCACGGTTTGCATATGCCTTTCCGTTATTTCCTACCATACGGAAATACAGAGGATGGTCCGTGGGCAATACGCCGATCCCCATCATGGTGGACACTACGGGAATCTGATGCCTTTCCGCAAAGGTTCTGAGTTCCTCCTGGGCGTCACTGAGCAGAACGCCTCCTCCCGCACAGATCAGGGGCCTTTTTGCCTTCTCCAGTTCCTTGATGACCTTATGGATCTGCACAGTGTGCCCCTTTACGGTAGGCTTATACGTCCGCAGGGACACTTCCTCAGGGTACTTAAATTTGCTGATAGCCGCATTTTGGATATCAATGGGGATATCAATCAGCACCGGGCCTTTTCTCCCCGTATTCGCAATGTGAAATGCTTCCTTGAATACCCGGGGGATATCATTCACATTCTTAATCAAATAACTGTATTTCACAAACGATTCCACCGCCCCCGTGATATCCGCCTCCTGAAATACGTCACTGCCGATCAGCTCGCTGCTCACCTGGCCTGTAATGCAGATCAGGGGAATACTGTCCGCAAAGGCGGTAGCAATTCCCGTGATTACATTGGTAGCTCCGGGGCCGGAGGTCACGGCGCATACACCGGGTTTTCCGGTCATTCTTGCCATCCCGCTGGCGGCATGGGCCGCATTCTGCTCTGTCCGGATCAGAATCGTCCTGATCTCCGACTCTAAAATACTGTTATAAAACGGGCAAATGGCGACTCCGGGATAACCGAATACCGTGGTTACCCCTTCTGCCTCCAGACATTTGATCACTGCATCTGCTCCTATCATCTATAATTCCTCCTGTTCCGGTTAATGTATTTACACTCCTGTACCCTTTTACAGGCAAAACTTGTCCAAACGGCGTCACTTCCCCCAAATCTGCTGCACAAATCCGTTTCCGGAGCATGTTTGAAAAATGCTTCCCCCGCGGCGTACAAACTGGGAAAATGAATTTCAAACAAGTTCCAGGCTGTATGCCCTGTTTCGGCTTAGATTTCCTGGAAAGCATCCTCCGTCAGCCGCTGCGCCAGCTTTACCGCTTCCGCCGCGTCCCGGGAATAACCGTCGGCGCCGATCTCATCGGCATAATCCTGGGTAATGACGGCGCCGCCAATCATCACCTTCGCCTTCACACCCTCCTGTTTTGCCAGCTCCACCACTTCCCGCATCCGCTGCATGGTGGTGGTCATCAGCGCCGACAATGCAATGATCTGGGCATTGTTTTCCCTGGCGGCACGGAGAATTTCCTCTTTTGGCACATCCTTGCCAAGGTCAATCACCTTAAACCCATAATTTTTCAGCATCAGGGCCACCAGGTTCTTTCCGATATCATGGATGTCGCCTTCCACAGTGGCAATGACTACTACAGGCATATTTTGGGTATCTGTTTCCTGCAGCAGCAAAGGTTCCAGTACCTCTATGGCATTCTTCATTGCCTCAGCGCTTCCTATGAGCTGGGGCAGGAAATACTTTCCCTGATCAAAAAGCTCACCCACATCGTTGATTGCAGGCAGCAACACTTCATTTAACAGCGCGGACGGATTCTCTTTCTGTTCCAACGCGGCTCGCGTCAAAGCGGCAATACCGTTACGGTTTCCCTTCATGACGGCATTTCTCAGTACGGCTCTGGCTTCGTTCTCCTTTTCCGGTTCCCGGGCACCGGCTTTTTCGCCGGATGTTTCGGCCCCACAGGCTGTCCCGTCTATTCCGGCCCGGGGTTGCAGGCCTTCCCGGTTCTGCGCCCCACCGCTGAGGGCAGCCTCCGCCAGCTTTTTCTGCAGGACCGCTTCCTTTTGCTCCCGGTTTTCCTTTACTGTATTGGCATATTCGATATAGTGGATATCCGCTTCTTCCTTGGCAAGCAGCAAATCCGTGGCCAGGGCGCAGCTGACCAGCAGTTCTTGGGAAGGGTTTGCGATTGCCATGGTCAGTCCTTCCCGGATAGCCAATGTCAGGAAGGCGGTGTTCACAAAGCTTCTCTCCGGCATCCCGAAGGAAATATTGGACAACCCGCATATGGTGGCAAGTCCTTTTTCCCTGCAATAGCGAATGGTCTCCAGCGTCTCCAATGCCGCCCGGTTATTGGCCCCCACCGTGGCAACCAACCCGTCTACCACCACATCCCAATTCTTCATGCCCAAAGAATACGCACGTTCCAGTACCTTCTCAATAATATGTTTCTTCTCTTCTATATTTTCCGGCAGGCCTTTGTCAGACAAAGGGAGAAGGATGAACATGGCCCCGTACTTTTTAACAATGGGGAGCAGCTTTTCATATTTTTCCGTTTCCAGCGATACGGAATTCACCAACGCCCGGCCCGGATAATGGCGGAGCGCCGCCTCCAATACCTCCACATGGCTGGAATCCAGGGAAAGCGGCAGGCTGGTGACGCCGCTGACTTCCTGGATGGCCTGAAGCATCATGGCTTTCTCATCAATGCCGCTCATGCCCATATTCACATCCAGGATCTGTGCCCCGCACTTCTCCTGTTCTTCCGCAAACTGGAGCACCTTATCCATATTCCCGTCCCGCAGTTGAGCCTGGAGCAGTTTTTTACCGGTAGGATTGATCCGTTCACCGACCACCATGAACCTACCGTCCAACCCAAATGCCACCGTCTGCCTCTCCGAGGCAAGGTACCGGTTGGCAGGGTCCCGTCTGGCAGGCGCCGCCTTAATTTCCCTGCCGAAAGTATCATGCAGCATCTTGATATACTCCGGCGTAGTGCCACAGCACCCTCCCAGGACGGTGGCTCCTGCCTCCACCAAAAGTTTCATCTCCTCCACAAATTCCGTGGCGTCCATATTGTAGCAGGTATGCCCCTGCTCGTCTAGAAACGGCAAACCCGCATTAGGTTTTGCAATGATAGGGATCTCTGTGGTATGGCTGACCATATCCTGAATGATTCCCCTCATATGCGCCGGCCCTGTGGAACAATTGACACCTATGGCACAGGCTCCGAGGCTTTCCAGTACTATTGCCGCAGTCTTGGCATCCGTGCCAAACAGTGTCCTGCTGTCTGCTTCGAAAGTCATGGTCACCATCACTGGAAGCTCACAGACCTCCTTTGCGGCAATCAATGCAGCCCTGGCCTCTGCCAGGCTCATCATAGTTTCTACCACCAACAGATCCACACCCGCCTCTTCCAAAGCAAGTATCTGCTCCTTGTAGATATCAATCAGCGTTTCCAATTCCATACTGCCTATGGGTTTCAGCTGCTCGCCCGTCATGGTCAGGTCTCCGGCCACAAATACTTTCTGCCCCGGTTCTGCCGATTTGGCTGCCTGTCTGGAAATCGCTGCCAAATCGCAGGCCATGGATTTTATGTTTTTCTCCAAACCATACTCTGACAGCTTAATACGGTTGGCGGTAAATGTGGGCGCATACAGAATGTTTGTCCCCGCCGCCACATACATTTTCTGCAGATCCAGCATTACCTGCTGATGCTCCAGTATCCACTGCTCAGGGCACACTCCGGAGGGCATTCCTGCCTTCACTAAATTAGATCCGGTAGCTCCGTCCAGATAAATCATTTCTTTCGCCAATTCTCTAAAGTCTTCTCTCGTCACTTTCTCACACCAATTCCGTTTCTAACATTATAATTGTTTTTTGATCTTTGCATTTCTTTTTATAATAGCATAATTCTCATTTATTCGTAAAGGGTGGGATTTAACTATTTCCGCTGAAATAGTTGCACAAATACGTATAATATGATAAATTATAACTGTTTGGAAGTGAATAGGAATAATCACACAGTTTTCAGGTAACAGTTCTGCCGTAAAAAGCTTTATGGCCAGGGCATGTTGCCTGTTTGAAGGTTTGAATTTACTATTAAACTGTACTATCAGAATGATTACGAAGGATAAGATTGAAAATTGAAATTTCAGTCTACGTACTTATGCCTATTCCGCATAGAAAAACTCATGCAGGAAAGGCATGGGTATTAGATTAAAAGCAAATTTTTCAGTCTACGTATTGAGGCCTATCCCCGCACAGGACCGGCTCATACGGGAAAGGCATGGGTACAAAAGTTGAAAAATAAATTCCGATTGCTTATTGCGGGATTCCTTCTTTCCGCTTTTTTATCAGCATGCGGTGAAGACCCTGAATTAACACAATTTCGGAACAATATAGAAAATTTCTGTACGGAGATATCTCAGATTGACACTGCAATAAACAGCATTGACGCCACTTCTGAAGGCGCCGTGGCAGAATTACTCTCCCACCTGGACAGCCTGGAAGACGCTTTCAAGGGATTTGCCGAGCTGGACTTTCCTGCGGAATTTGATTACCTTGAAGAGATAGCAGACCAGGCCGGGGAATATATGTCCACTGCCGTATCCAGTTACCACGACGCGTATGGCGGGGAAGGCTATGATGAATACATTGCTGCTTACGCCAGTGAAAATTATTCCCGTGCATACAAGCGTGTCCAGATCATTATCACTTTTCTGCATGGGGAAACCCCTGAAGACGTAGACCTGCAGATAGAATAATGCTTGTCTCTAATAAAATATGAAGCTGTACAAACAACCTAAAAAAGCGGCTCGGACTCTTCTCCGAACCGCTTCCTATTTTGTACTGTTTTCAGAATTATTTCAGAATCTTGATGCCACCGATCAGAGGAAGGGGTTTCTCTTCTTCCTTGATAGCGCTGATCAGGCCCATAACCCAGAATACAGCCAGAACAAGCTGGCAGATACCAACGACAAGGGAGACAATCGTTCCTACTACAGGAATGAACCCTGCAACCCCGGCAACAAGTGCCAGCACGATCTCTGAAAGCCAAATGACCAGAGACTGGTTCAAATGAAACTTAGCCCCCTCTTTATCACCTGCGCAGAATGCGATGATCAATCCGATCCAGGTGATATAACCTACGATACCTGTTAACTTCTTATCCATTTCTTTCGTCCTTTCCACACTTTTCAGTGTATAAAAATTTATAGAGTAACCCCCCAAACCCACCGTAGCAGGTTTTTAATAAGGAAATTACACACCAGAACAATCAACGCCCCGTACAGATGCCAATCATGGTACTTTAATCCTCGTATGCGCCTGGCTCCAAGTCTCTCCAACCCCTGCGTCAGCATAAAGCATCCAAAAACAAGCACCGTATACAGGACTATGGGATGATACCAGACAGATTCCAACACATGCCCGCGCAACAGAGCGGATACTGCCCTTGTTCCGCCACAACCCGGACAATACATCCGTAAATATGTGTTAAACACGCATGGCGGTATGTCGAAATTATCCAAAATCACACCATAGTAAAGCGCCACCGCAGCACATCCGGCTGCCAGTGCAACCAGGCCGGTCCTGAAAAGGCAATCTTCCAATGAGGCCGGCTTTTTGCCTGTCTTATTAGTAATAGTAATAACCTGCCTCCTGCATTGCCGCCATCAGCGCCGCGCCAAAAATGGTTACAATAATCAGGCTGAGTACACCAAACACAATTGCAATAATGGAGCACACCAAGCCGCCTGTACCGACACCGGTCTTCCCCTGCTTATTACCCATGATGGCACAAACCAGTCCGACAATACCCAGGATGATTCCGATATATCCCACGCAGCAGCCTATAACGATACCTGCAATGCCGCTGATCAATCCTACTATCTGAAGTGTGTTTGCCTTATTGGGAGTAGAAGGTTCCACTGCCTGATAAGGGATATTTGCTGTATTATCCTGATAATTGCTGTAGGGAGATCCCTGCCTGTTCTGTTCGTCCATATTGTCCTCCATGCCGGAGCTTTTAGCGTAGGCACGCAATCCGAATATCACATCGGCCCTGCGATTCAAATTTGTGGCTCCGGCACAAATTTGTGTGCAAAAAAGCTTTCGGGCTTATTTTACACTATCCACATTTTTACGTTACTTTTCCTCATAAGCGATTTTGAAACCAGAGTACGACTGCGTTACTTTCAGCACACGAGTACAGCACTCAAAAATAAATCGCTTAAAATCCTATAACCCTTTTCTTTACAAATGATCCGTTACTGCTTAATCCGCAAGAGGATTGCCTTCACCGTCAACATCAATCTTGCCGCAGAGAAGCATAATACCTTCTACCAATCCCCAAATCGAAATTCCCATCACCACAAAGACACCGATGCCCACACAGCTCAGCAGGATTCCGACTATGGTACATACCAGCTGGATCACAGCTTTTGAAGTATATCCGAGATAAAAATTATGTACCCCAAAACTTCCCAGGAAAATTCCCAAAAGTCCGGCCGCCATCTTACTCTTCGCCCCGGCCGCCGCAACGCGTTTATTCTCCACTCCGCAGTTCATACAGACTGTCTGCTCCGGGTTCATGGGTTTGCCACAGCTGTGGCAGAAATTCGCGCCCTGTCCCTTTCCGGCTCCGCATTTCACACACAAAACTGCTTCATCTGTCTGATATGCTTCACCGCAATTTCTACAAAAGTACATTCAGTATATTCCTCCCTCTATTAATAATGCGCTTGTAAACCCGCTAATATTAAATATTATAAGTGAGAATTAGCCTATTAATACTCTAAAGATGGGTAAAGCATAAAAATACAAATAGTCTGCATAACATATCGTTATTAAAGTCATTGCTTAGTCATCTTTAGGGATTTTTGTATGTTTATCTATCGTATGCTTTCATAAAAAGAACCCTGTGACAGATAGAATTTTTTCAGGAAAAAGGGGACTGTTTTTAAGAAAAATGCCCATTATTAACGGGCAAGGAGGTAAAAGATTTGAAGATCTATAATTATGAGGGAAAGGCAAATATCGTAGGGCCGAAAATAAAGCAGCTCCGAATCGGCCAGAAGCTGACCCAGGAAGAACTGGCTATCAAAATGCAGTTAGAAAACATAGAACTGTCCCAAAAGGTGATCAGCCGCATCGAAAAACAGGAACGCTTTGTTGCCGATTATGAGCTCCTGACCTTCTGTAAAGTCTTAAAGGTCGATATCCGGGAACTTTTTTGATCACATGGTATTCATTGCTTTCTGCAAATATGAACAAATACCCGGCCTCATAAGCAAGAAACCGGGTATCATACATGAAAATAGAAAACAGGATAAAATAACCCGAAGGTTCCCTGTTATGTTTAAGATAAAGGATCAAATACGCTTGGAGTTTTTTATTACAGTGCTTTTTCATTACAGCGCCTTTTTCTTCCATCTTCCGATCCGGTAAAAAAGAAATGTAATCAAAGCTCCCAGCACCCATGCGCAAAGCAGTGAGATCCAAAGGCTCTCATATCGCCCCTGTGGCAGCTCCGGCGTCTTAGTCAGGTATACCAACCCATATACCAGCGGAACCCGGATCGCCACAGTGGTGACCAGGGATATCCACATGGGCGTCACGGTATCTCCCGCCCCGCGCATGACCCCCGACAGGCTCTGGGTCACTGCCATGGCAATATACCCTACCGCCAGGATCTTCATCATATCAGCGCTCAGCTGCGCCAGTTCCTTCGTATTGGTAAAGATACCCATCAGGTAAGGCCCGAACAGCAATATCAGTGCAGTTATTGCCGCAGAGGTACCAGCAGCAATCAATGTCCCCTGTTTTGCTCCCTGCTTGACCCTGTCAAGCTGTTTCGCGCCCACATTCTGCCCCGCATAAGTGGTCATGGCCGTACCAAAAGAAAAGTTTGGCATCATTGCAAATCCATCCACTCTCATGATAATAACGTTTGCGGCAATGATCATCTCCCCGAAGCTGTTGGTCAGGGATTGGACCACCACCATAGCCAGTGAGAAAATTGCCTGTGTGATGCCGGAAGGCAGGCCCAGGCGGACCACCGTGAGCAAATTCTTTTTATCCGGTTTCAGATACTTTGGCTTCAGGTCAAAATAATCGGTCATTTTCCGCAGCTTTATCACACAGAACACTGCGGAAATAAACTGGGCGATCACCGTTGCAAGCGCCACGCCGGATACTCCCATATGGAAACCCGCAACAAACCATATATCCAATACGATATTAATCACCGTGGCAATCAGCAGGTAGACCAGCGCTGACAGGGAATCCCCCAATCCCCGAAGGATCCCGCAGAGAATATTATAATAAGCCAGTCCCGCTATCCCCCACAAAAGAATCATCAGATAGGATGTACACCAGTCGATAATGCTTTCCGGCGTATCCAGCAGCATCAGCACAGGCCGGATAGCGAAAGTACCCACGATCATCAACAGTACAGACGCTATGGCGGTCAATGTGATGGTACTGCCGATGGTCTTGGACAGATTCTCCCTGTCACGGGATCCGTAATACTGGGAGACCATTATGCCCGCCCCCATGGCTATACCCACAAACAGCACCAGGAGCAGATTAAAAATGGGACTTGCGCTTCCCACCGCGGCAAGGGCATTGTCACCTACGTATTTTCCCACTACAATGCTGTCCACCGTATTGTAAAGCTGTTGGGCAATATTGCCGATCAGCATGGGAATCGTAAACACTACAATCTTTTCCCAAGGGCGCCCTTCCGTCATGTCAACCTGCCCGAACAGGCTCAATATTTTTTCTTTCATAGAAAATAAACCATACCTTTCAGTGGGCCTTGGGTTTCCGGCAGTGTAAAGTGTAAACCTATCCTTTCGGTTTCCTTTTTACCACTACAAAGGCCACAATCTCCACAACCACAACTATAGCGATCACAATAACCGCTATCACCAATACCACATTCACTCCCTCCGACTCTTCAGCCTGCTCCGCATCCTCCCCTTCAGGTGATTTGGAAAAGATAAAGCCGTCCTCTTCTTCCGGTGTCCTTTCCGGTGTTTTTTCCGGAAGGCTGCTCTCGGAAGGCTTAGGTGATTCACTGGCCACAACCTGGGATTGATCCGCCTGGCCGCCTCCTGTGCTCTGGGGACGGGCAGGTGTCCTGGTTGGCTGAGGCTTTTGTGTCACCCCAGCGGACTGTACGGGCGGCTGCGTCTGAGACGCTGCAGGAGTGTCGTCCTCCTGGGAATCGGAATCATCCGGCTCTTGTGGTTCCGGTACCGGCGTAGTTCCGGTTGAAGGGCCAATCTGTACCGTCCCCGGAAGGTCAATATTTTCCATCGTCTTTAGTTCTGTTCCGCATACATATTGCAGGGAATTCTCCACCACGCTTACCTTTGCCGCTGTTTCCCTGCCGTTTGCATCCCTGACTATGACCCTTCCCACTTTCAGGGAATCCGTACCTTCCGCAAACAGAGCCTCCGTCCCCGCAACATACACATTTAACTTCCGGTTGTCCTTGTCGTACCGGTACTCCAGGATCTCTGCCAAAGAGCCTTCAAACTGGAATTCCACATCTGCCGCTCCCGACGGTTCCACCGAAAGGCTGAACCCAAGGGAAGATATTCCTTCCTGGACGGCATAGGGGGAAACCAGAGTGACCGTTCCCCCTCCGTCAAGCTTAAACCCGTCCCTGCCTGTGGCCCGGGCCTGCATGGGCAGTAAAAAGATAAGCAGGGACATAGTAAGTAGTATATTCCGTAAAAATTTTCTCATGTCAGTATTCAAGCCTTTCCGCTCTAATTTCCATTCTGCCACGCTAAATTATTGCCCCAGTTCCACGTTGGGCAGCGTTGCCGGCATAGCCTCAAACAGCGAATCACTTACAAGACGCTGTCCTTCATTTGTGATAGCATCGTTGACACGGTATAGTTCCGCGCGCACCTTTGTGATCCCCGTCAGGTCTTGCCCGGGTTCAATCCAATAAATCCAGGTACCGTCCCAAACGTTTTGGATATCGCCCTGTACAGGGACTTCTGCCAGCAGGATCTGCTGTGCTACAAGCTCTCCCACCTCATTTGTGCCGCCTATGATATTGCCGTCCTGGTCATACAGTATCACCACGTTGTAAGCAGGGTTACCCTTATAGGAACCACTGAATACAATAGATCCGGCAGGAATTACATCCGAGTCGTTTTCACCGTACTTGTATTCGGATGCCAGATTGCCGATCACTACTGTACCGTCATCCGCATATCTAAATTCCACATTATCTCCCGTGGCCCCCAGCACATCCAATTCCGCCAGGGATATCCGGCTGCCTTCGGCTGCCTTCAGGATCAGCTTCACTGCATCCGCCTTATAAAGGCTCACATATTGCGCTTCACCCTGGCCTCCGTTATAGAAATAAATCGTGCCGGAGTCGGAATCACCTGCCCCGAAGTTACCCTCGGCCACCTTCACCCAGCTGCCGCCGGAGAGCACCTGTACTTCATAATTGCCCCCGGAAATACCAGTGATACCGGTGTATTTCAATCCTGTGGCCATAAGAGTCTTATGGAACTCCAGAAGAATCTCGGCATTTGCGCCTGCGTTCGCCGTATAGACGGTATTGGCATCATTATCGATTACTTTGTAAGCAGGGTTGTCCTCCGGCTCACAGGGAGAGCCGTCCGTACCCTGTCCCGGATCCGTGGCCGTCAGGTTCTGTGTGCCGACTGTCCAGCTTGACTTATCCAGGCTCCCGTCGTCCCCTATCTTCACCGGATCCAGTGTCTTCACAGCAGACCGATTCAGATACTTGTCAATCACCGTAATCTCATACCATACCACCCTGTTGTTTGCCGACACTATATCGCTGAAAGAATTTCCTGTAGTAAATCCTGCCGTTTCCTTCACGGTCTGTCCTCCGGAGGTCATGCACCTTACAATTTCAAATCCCAGTACATCACTTTCCGGTATTCCCACAGAGCTGAGGGATATATCCACCTGGTTGGGATTCCCGGCGCTGACAGACGCAGACGTGCCGTCTCCCACGGCCGCAACCGTATCATTCAGAGAACTTGTGCCGCCTTGCAGGCTGTATACCCGCGCATCGTCATTTACATAGTATATTGCCCTGGTCTCCTCCGGGAACTGCTTCGCATACTTGCGGGTATCTTCGTTGGGGGTCATTCCCCACCGCCTGAAGAACTCCAGTATATTTTTCTCCGCCGCAGCGCAGGACAGGCGCATTAAATCCTGATCCCTGTCCCCTGTCAAAGCAAGCGCCGTTCCTCCCGGTGCAGGCGCTGCGGCAGCATTTCTCGCATAAGTATCTACCCTTGCAAAGAACAGGCTGTCCAACTGCTGCTGATAATCCGCATATGTCTTATAGTTATATCCCTTGTCGTAAGCCAGATGGAGCTGCCAATACATGCCCAGCTGGGTAAATACATTGGAAGCGATTCCCGCGGTCCCGGAAGTGACTTTTTTATAAACATTGTCATACTGGAACCGTACACTTCCGTTATTGTCCCGGGCCTGGGCCAGCACGGCAAAGTAGTTGTTGGTAATCTCGGCTATGGCGTAGGTGCCCTGATTGATGCAATGGCCAATCTCATGGGCAATGCCCCAGCCAAAATAATTCCCGCTCACATACCGTCCTTCACTGTCGGCAGTTACAGGCACTGCACCCATCATTCCCGGGGCGGAACCCCATTCGATACCGATATGGTTGCCGGATGCATACATAAACGCTCCCGAGAACATTCTCTGGTAACGGATATTGAGATGTCCCTTCGGGATCTGGTTCAAAGCCTCCGGCGCACTGCCGTTCAACCCCTTATGCTGGTAGAACAGATACATCATATCCTCCATTGCTTTCATGGAGTTCAGTATTGTCTGTGCCTTCTGTTCCGCGCTGCCGCTTCCCGCGCCTGCCAATATCTGCTTTGCCGGCAGGGACAGCATCATGGTATCCAGCAGGATATCGGATGCGCCCAGAATACAATCATTAGCGCTGTAATCATACCTCACCTGGCTGTTCTGGGAATTTCCGTGCACTTCCCCATGGACTGTTTCCATTTGGCTTACATATGTTTCCAATTCCTCCACATAAGCCTTCGCCCGTGCCAGCCGTTCGCTGTCCTCTGTCACACGGTACAGATCAAGTACAGGTACCTGTACCCCTCCGCTGACACGGACTGCGTAAGGATCGTTCTGCCCCGTTCCCGTGTATTGGACATACAGAGCTCCGCCGGATTCCATTCCTGTGGAACTGCCGATCTTGGGTACGGTTATCTTGTTGGCTCCGACTTTCAGAGTGGCTACCACGGTAGCTACCCCTGCTGCTTCGGAATGGTACTGTGTGGCCACAAGCTGAAGATCTGCAGCTTCTCCCGTTTTCTTACTGCCATGGCCCACATAGACCATGATTTCTTCCTGGGCGGCCGCAGTGATCCCCAGCGGCTGCCATGCGTTCAGTCCGCCGAATCCCCTGCCCACGTCCTTGGTAGTGATCCCGCTGTGGATCGTTACCGGCGCATTCAAGTTTCCGTCTTTCAAAATAGCTTCGGCGGTCTGCAGTTCTCTCTCCAATAACTCCCTGTCAGGATGATACTCCCCGCTGACCGGATCCACGGTGTTGATCTTGACGCGGAGCGCATCTATAGCTGCCTGTGTCACCCCGGATTTCAGCACTGTATGGAGATCGTCCTCATACAGGGACATAATCTCATCCATCAAAGTATCATAATAGTAGAAATAAACCTCCGAGATACTGATTGTCCCTGATGCCGAAGAACGGGCTATCCCGAACTGGATCTTCTTTGCATTGACCGGCTGGGGAAGCTTTATCACATAATATACCCTTCCCGCCGCATCCCTCTTGCCCTCCAGGGAAGCGCCTGCCACATCCTGTTTCGTACCGTTCTCGTCCCAATACCGCACTTTGACATATGCATAGCCGGTATCCCTGGATGTCATATCATGGAACGCGATAGTATCCAGCTTATATGCCTGGTCAAATTCATAAGTAATACCATGATTAGTGCCCATGGGATTAAATCCGCCCACATCCCATGTGTCGGCATAATAATAAGATGCCGGGTCATGGTCAACGGTCCCCCATGCGGTCCCTGCTGTTGTGTCCAAAGGACTGTTCTGCATGGAAAAACCCGTCGTAGCGCTGATAATATGTGCTCCGATCTGGCCTTTTTCCCCGATGTTGATCAAATTATATTTGGGCATTACCGCAGGGTTGTTATCCAGCGTGGTAGCTGCCGCAGACAGGGACGGGCCGCTCTCTCCATACTCGTTGACCCCTGTCACATATACCGTGTACTCTGTCAGGTCCTTCAAGCCTTCTATGGTGTAGCTGTTGCCTGTGATCCCCTCTATCTTCAAGTACTCCCCTGCACTGCTTTCCTTGTAGTACAGGTTATAAGACAGGGTATCCTTCATCTGCTTCCAGGAAACCTGGATGCTCTGGTAATTTCCTTTGGCAGATACGTTATCCGGCTTATCCGGCCTGCCTCCCGGTTTGGGAACTGCCGTCACTTCACTGGAATATCCGCTCCGCCATGTGCCGTTCACCGACTGCACACAGATACGGTACTCCTGATAATTAACCAGCTCTTTGCCGCCAAAAGATGTAATATCCAGGGAATTCCCGGCAACCATCCTGGTCTCCTGACGGTTACCCTGCCTGATCATCACTTCATATCCCGTGATATTGACACAGGCATCCCAGGTAAGGCTGATACTTTTATTTCCCCCCGATGCCATAAGGTTAAGCGGAATATCCATCTCCGGCTCAGGGATCCTCTCCTCCATGCCGTTGACAAATTCAACCTTGGATATCACCGCAAGGTCGTTATTATTTTTCATTCCCGTGATGGTCAGGGTAACCTTTTTCACGGCCACCTGGGACCCCAGATGGAGCCGGATATTACCGCGGCTGTCCCGCTCCGCACGGATGGAGGAATCGGTCAGCAGATAATGGATCCCGTCGTCTACAGGGATAACCTTCTCCTGTTCCGCACCGGTCTCATCTTGATAGGCAATCGTAATGACCCCATTGCTGATGGGGTTATTTCCGCCTGTCTCGATAAGGATACCGTCTGCCATCACCGCACTGCCGGCCTCCGAAAACAGGAATTCCAAAGAAACAGGAGTGTCTTTTGAAATGGGCGCCGCACTTCCGTCAGGCTTCTTTGCCGTCAGGGTAACGTTCTCGGTGTGCCCTAAAAGTCCCTCCAGGCTGCCTTCCACGGCTGTGCCGGAACCTGCCGAGGGTGTGATAAGCTCCACAGGAATAAATCTCTCGATTCCCGCCTGGATGTCCCTCGTCTCCTTGTATCCCTTTGCCAGATATTCCAGGTCCACCAGGTCCACCCTGCCGTCCCCGTTCAGGTCCGTGGCCAGGCCGCCCTGCCCGCCGGCCGCTTTGCTGTCAATGGCATTTACAAGGGCAGTCCTGTCCTCATCGTCGATCCTGCCGTCCCCGTTCACATCCCCGATCAGCAGCACACCGGGATGGTTGGTCCCCGACGTATAATCTATCCGGTCTACAAATCCGGTCATAAGATTTACCGCGTATGCTTTATCCGCCACTGTGATGGTCTGTGAATACAGCGCAAATCCCTTTGCCGATACCGTAAGGCTGTAGTTTCCTTCCTCCAGGTGGGCAAAACTCACCCTGCTTTCCTGAATGCGGTCACCGCCTATAACGATCTCGCCGGTCCGGCTTTTCCCCTGGGCATCCTTCAGTTCCACCGCAAATGCCACCGGGTTCATCAATACCAGTGCCGAGCCGATGACTACATCCACCTGCCCTGTCTGTTGGGAAACAGCCTGCACAGTATTCGTATTCTCTGAGGCAAAAGCCGTCAGGCCCGTGCTGAGCATCAGCACCGCTGTCAATAAAAATGCCAGTGTCCTCTTCATTCCTTCATCCTCCGTAACGCATATAATACATAAAACTACCCTGCCAGTACCGCCAGGGTACTACCATTATATCGGATTCATTCCATTTAATCAATATCAGATTCCACTAAAAATAATCCTACTTTCCGTCCAACAACCGTACCAAATCACCCTCGGCCAAATCTCTGTTTGACTGTAACACAATTTTGCTTTCCGCGCCTAGAACCGCGCTTTCCACTGCCGCAAGGCTATCGTTTGAGTCTGTCAGGGTAACGTATACTTTGCGGATGCGTTCCTCCGTTCCCAGGAACCCTGCCTGTTCTTCCGCCACATAAACATAATACTGATTGTTCTCCTCCACAAGAGCCTGCCTGGAGATTACTGTGGGATATGTATCCGTCACATACTGATATTTCAGGGTAACGGTCTGCCCCACCGTCCACTGCGCCCCGGCAAGGTTTACCCTTGCCACATCATCTCCGCCCCGGCTTTCTATATAAGCAATGGTGCCCTCCTGAAGCCTCTTTTCACCGCTGTCCGTCCGATATTCCAAATCTACGCTGTCGCCCACGGACAGGCATCCCAGGCTCACATCATCCAATACAAATTCCAGTGAACCCAAATCCTCATTTTGGGCAAACAGCATACAGGCTGTGTCAGTTGTATACTCCCCTGTCCGCAGCCTGCTCTCCACAATGATCCCCTCCTCCGGCGCGCATACCACCCCTTCCGCCACGTACAGCTCCTGAAGGACTTCCAGGGTGTCACGGCTCTGCCCCAGCTGATGTTCCAGGGATACGGTTTCCGCCACGGCATCATAACCTACACGCTGGGCAATCCCGTACTGCCTTTCCCATTCCCGGATCCTCTGTTCCTTCTGCATCAGGATCTCTTCCAATTCCAATGCTGCCTGGCTTTCCGCCAGCTTACAGCGCTCCAGGCTGGCCCCATCGCCTCCTGAAACCGTGAGCAAGTCCTCCTCTGCCTGCTCCCGTGCCTGCCTCGCTGCCTCATAAGCCAGAAGCTTTTTTTCTACGGCAATGTCCAGTTCCCGGACCATCATGTCATAATCCTCCCACAGGCCTGCCAGTCTGTCCTGACGCTCCTGCCACTCCTCCTTCTTCTGCCCCGACTCATCCGCAAGGAGCGCCTGGCGGTAACGGATCTCTTCTTTGGTATATGCGATCAGCTGCTCCAAGTCCTCCATTCTCACCTGGAATAAAGGAGTCCCTTCCTCCACCCTCTGGCCTGTCTTTATATAGATTGTCTCCACCCGCAGGCCTTGCCGCACATATATGCCATATTCCTGTACCGGCCTTACCCTTCCCTGCAGGACGATATTATGGGTTATGGATCTCCGTTCCGGGTTCCCGACAGTGACCAACGCCATACCGGATACATAGATAATCTTGGTGATCAATGTACATACCGCCAGAAACGCCAGAAAGCAACCAAAGCCTACCAATGCTCTTTTTTTTATCCGGATATTTTTTCCGTCCATATCGCCCTTTTTCCTCTCCTCTGTCTCAGGCTACTGAGGTTTTCACAGGCCTGAATTGATAATCCCTTTTTCCAGGGAGTCACTGAATATCCTGAAAACAAACCATGACATGCAAATCGTTACCAGCGAAGCGGCACAGGAAAACCCGGCCTGGCTTAACCCGATCTCCGGCAGGTATAAGGATAGGGGCCACAAGGATTTGTCTTTGAGAAAAGCCAACGGCTCCTCCACCATATTCCAGGATTCCAGGAAATCCAGCACCATAGCGGCCAATATACCGCCCCGGGCCAATGGGATCCCTATACGTACAAATATCCTCCATTCCCCTGCCCCGTCTATCCGGGCGGCCTCCGGGAGTTCCGGCGGAATACTCCGGAAACTGCGGTAAACTAAAAACACGGGGAAAGTAGAAAATACGGCTGGGAGTGTCACTGCCCCTGCGGTGTCCAGCAGTCCCAGCTGCCTGACCACCAGATACCTTGAGAGCATGGTTACCTGAAAGGGAAGCAGCATCAGAATGACATACCCCGTAAACAGCGCCCCTCTTCCCTTAAAGCGGAAAGAGGCAAGCGCCCATGCGCCGGGGATGCCCACCAACAGCTGCCCCGCCAGGATCATCCCCGCCATCCGGACAGAATTCCAAAACAGCTTCAGAAAGGCAGGACTGTAAAAAAGCAGCCTTTTATACTGTTCCAGGGTAGGATAATCCGGTATCCATTTCCAGTCCACATATCCTTCCGTATCCAAGGCCAGTGCCTCTGCCCGTCCCTGCCACTCCAATGCGTCCGCCAGGGAACCGGAGAGTAGGATCAATATGGGAAGAAGGAAGCTGATTCCCAAGCCTGCCACAGCCATGGTGACCGTGTACTTTTTCACGGTGCCCGCTATTTTATGTCTTTTGCCCATTTTTCCGCCTTTCCCGGCAAAAAGCTCTTCGTGCCGTACGCCGCATCCTGCCCGTTTCATAAGCGAGTCTTTCATAATTTCCCTTCCCCCTTATCCCAAATCCTTTTTAATAACAGAACCGTACTGCCGGCCACAGCCGCTGACAGTACGGCTCCTGCCGCCATTTTGTCGAAATCCAAATTTGCATACCAGTTATGGAACACATATTGCAGCAGATAGGCCTCCGCAGGGGGATATGGGCCGCTGATCAGATACGCCTCCCTGAATACCTTAAAAACATTGAGCAGGGACAGTACGGTAATGGTAAAGCAGTTTCCTTTCAGACAGGGCAGCGTTATGTAAAAAAAGCTTTCGGCGTTTCCCGCACCATCCATCCTGGCCGCCTCCAGCACCTCCCCCGGAACCGCTTTCAGCGCGGCCAGCCACAGCACCAGGGTATACCCCAGGTTCCGCCATATATAAATAAAAGCCAGCATCCAGAAAGCATTTTCCCCCTGGAAGAAATCAATACGGGAGCCGAGGAATCCGTTCAGCAACCCCTGCCTTGCAAAGAACAGCTTCCACACCAATACAATAGAAGCCCCGGGCATGGCCATGGGAAACAGATACATTGCCTTCCACTTTTCCAGAAAAGGGTACCTGTCCATGGCCAAAGCCAGCCCAAGTCCCACTACCAGCAAAAGCGGCAGGCACACACCTGCAAATCTCGCCGTATGATACGCCGCCAGCCGGAAAGCCTGGTTCTGCAGCACGGCCCGGTAATTGGCCAGGCCGCAGAACTCTTTTGACAGGGATGTGTAAAAGGAGCGCTTTAACACATCCAGGAAAGGAATCAGGGTAAAAACACATATGCCCAGAATTCCCGGCAGCAAAAACATCAATTTACTCAGCCAGGTAAATCCGTACTTTTTCCGCAATTGCGTCCACCGTCTCCTCAACGTCTTTCTCTCCATTCACTGCCTGCCTTCCCAGTTCCATCACCGTATTGTATATCATTGTGTCACAGACATTTGTCCGGTCAATGCCATCCAGCAGATCATTTAATTTTCTCAGATCTTCCCCGGATGACCATTCTATTTCCAGTACCACAGATTCCTCCCTCTGGCCGTCATAGTTCCAGCTCATGGAACTATAGTGTCCCGGCCAGTGGTCCAGGCTACTCTTTTCCATTTCATAAAGGGCATCCTTGTTAATAGGGACTCCGTTCATGACAACACTTTTCTGAAAATCGGCGCACAGTGCATATTGCAAAAAAGCTTCCGCCTCCACCTGCACACCGGATGCCCGGTTTACCGCCAACATGCTCACCGGCATACACGCTGTATCCCCATCCGAAAAGACCCGGTAATCCTTTCCTAAAAAAGCAAGCTCCGAAACCAGATAATTCAGTTCGGTAAGGATGTCTCCGCCCATGCTGCCCATAAAAAGAGGATTTCCATAAAAACAATAGCTGTCCGAAAGGGTATTTCTGCAATACAGATCGTTTCCGTTCATAAAATCATATACCGAAGCGCCATGCCTGGTATACCAGAGACGGTTCGCCCGAAGTCCGATCTCCTCCTGTACCTCTTCCCGGCCCATCTCTGCCCTGTCCGCGGCATACACGCGGCGGCACAATGACAGGAATCGGTTCAACGCTTCCCTGTCCAGCTCTCCCTTTTCGTTGACCCAGCCTCCGGACACCATGGCCATTGCTTTTAATATCCTGTCCTCCGTGAGCAACCCTATCTTGCTGGTGCCCTCCGTCTCCAATCCTTCCAAAAGCGAGGCAAACTCCTCCAGGTCGTCTATCCCTTCGATCATTTCCCGCTCTCCCATCAGAACGGTAAACTGGAAGGCTGCCGGAATGGCGTATCTTTTCCCCTCACGGCAGAAGCCATCGGCTACATTGCCAAAATATTCCTCTTCCGCGGCCAACCGTGCATACATTTCCGACAGATCCATCAGGATACCCTTCTCCACATAGGAATCATAGGGAAGGCCGTCCATGACAAGCACATCCGGCCCGTCCCCTGTGGCAATCTGCGTAGCCAGGTTTTTCAGCGCATCCTCCTCTGTCTGCCCGTCCCCTTCTGCCATACCGGTCTCATACCGCACATACAGCTCCGGGTGCCGTGACTGATACCCTGCCACTGCCTGCCGCACATTATTGTCATTGTGCAGGCTGTAGACCCGCACCAGGGTGTCCGGCACGGCAGGGATTTCCTTATTATATACAAAGCGCACTGCCTCCCCCGAGTCATAGGCCAGCCAGAACACAGGCATGCCCCCCGATCCCCCCTCCGTCACACACATAGCCGTAAACAGCTTTGAGATATCACCAATGCTGCATAGGGAACCCTCTATCACCTGTTCCATCACTGTCCCGTATATCACATGACGGAACAGTCCCTCCCTCGTCAGGACATAAACACCTTCTCCGGTCTGCGACGCCGCAATCAGATAGGGATGCCTTTCTGTATTCATACTGCCTTCCAGATATTTCTGTAAAGCCTCCGTCAGCACCTTGTCCTCCTCAAGCTGTTCCCTGCCGGAAATACTGTAGATCATAATGCCGCAATCATGGCCGTCGTTATATCCGGCAAACAAATAATCGCCACACACCGATATGTTGATGACCGCCTGGGGGATATCCCACAGGTATTCCGTTTCCCCCGTCTCCACGTCCACACGGCACAGCGCCGTAGTGTAACCGGCGCCGGCGCTGCCCCGCAAAGAGCTGACGTAAAAATATCCGTCCCGCCCATACCAGAAAACCGCCGGCCCGTCCCCGTAGTAATCCCACTCCAGATGCTCTCCCGCCGATGTCATAAAATAACGTTTCCTCTGTCCGCCCTCCACGTATTCGTATATTCTTGCCCCGTTTTCCGCAACGGACATGGAAACCATCGCTTTGCTCTCCGCAACGGAAAGAAAATCCTGGGAGAGCAGCTCCTGTGCCTTCACCCCTTGGCCATCCCCTACCAACAATTCATCCATGCCCTGGTTTCTGGCCAGATAGATTCCCTCTTCTACAGGGAAAATATCCGTAGCATAATAACTTTTATAATTGGCAGGAATCTGTTCTTCCACATACCGCCCCATGGCAGCGGAGGCGACAGCGCCTCCCCCCGAAGATCCTTGCGATATGCCGCCATTTGGCGCAGAGTCCTGAAGGGGCCCTGCACAGCCGCAAAGCAGCGCAGCTGCCAGAAGCACAGCCAGGATCGTACTTTTATTATATTTATAAGTTCGCCTTATCCTGCATAGGGACTTTGGTTCTGTTTTCATTTCTTGTTCTCCGCTCCTTTGACCTTACTTGATCTTACTTGGCCTTACTTGGCACTACCCTTCTATCATTCACTGCTAAAGCGTGTTTGAAAAATCATTCCCTGCGTTTTGCATTTCCTGTCCCATGCATGGTTTCTTACTGATTCCTTTGGATTTGATTTATTTGGGTTTGATCTATCTGAGTTTGATTTATCTGGGTTTGATTTATTTGAAATTGTTTCATTTAGGTTTCGCTTGACCGTTTTTCACCTCTTTTTGATCTTTTTCTTACTGTATCACGCCTTTCTCTAAATATCCTCTAAACCCCCACAAAAAGTGTGCCATAATTCTTTTAAACATTTACTGCTTTAGAGAACATTTAGAGATTTTAGTGGTATAATAATTCCGAAATCTCTTTATTACCGGTTTTGCGTGAAATTATGGATCATAACAGGAGGGAAATCACATGCACATTTTACTGGCGGAAGATGATGCCCGCCTCAATCACAACCTGAAATACTACCTGACCAGGGAAGGATATACGGTGGATTCCTGCTTTGACGGGGAAGAAGCATTGTTTTATTGCAGGGAGCAGCTGCCTGACCTGATATTGCTGGACCGGATGCTCCCTCTGTTGTCCGGTACGGAAGTGCTGAAAATCATCCGCAGGCAGGGCATTACTACCCCTGTCCTGATACTCACCGCTATGGGAACATTGAATGACCGCATAGAAGGCCTTGACATGGGAGCCGACGACTATCTGGTAAAACCATTTGCCATGGAGGAGCTGAGCGCACGTATCCGCAGCCTGATGCGCCGCAGTACATCCACCGCCTCCCTTACAGGGGATGTTCTCTGCTATCTCGACCTGACACTGAATCCCCAGGCAAGCGAGCTTACCGCCCCTTCCGGGTCCGTCACACTCTCTCGAAGGGAATGCGCCCTGTTGGAGGTCTTTATGCGCAACCCCGGGCAGACGCTGGGCCGCGGGCAGCTTCTCTCCAAAGTATGGGGAATGGAGGGTGAGGTGGAGGAAGGGAACCTTGACAATTACATTTTCTTTCTGCGCCGCCGTCTGAAGAGCCTGAAGTCCAGAGCCGCCATCACCACTCTCCGGGGCATCGGGTACCGTATTGAAGAAAAAGGGCCATAGAGCCGTCCGCTTTGAACGGCCTCCATGCCCGCAGAAATTCAGGTAACGCCGTACCAGATAATCTTTCATAGAAAAACAGGAGAATCCTCAAAAGATGTTTCGTAAACTTCACTTTAAACTGACCGCTCTGTGCGCACTGACCACCGCAGGGATCCTTATCCTGTCTGCCGCACTGTACCTTAGCACATCAGAGCATACCCTGTCAGAAAACCATGCACTGTCTTTTCAGCATGATTTTGACACAATCTGCAGTTCTTTCATGCAGCAAGATGTAATCTCCTACCGCTACCTGCAGCAGGTGGAAAAAAACGGTAACTACTATGTCTTCCTCTGGGATAACGGGGTTCCGCTGCTGTTTAACTCCTTAGATACCCATGGCCCGGTCTCAGGCCTGGCTCAGGAAATATATTCCTCCTACCAGGAAAGCGCCGCCGATGCCAGAAACGCTTCGCTTCGGCTTTTCTATCAGGATATCCGGGTTCCATCCACCGAAAATGACGACGCTTCTTTGGGCATTGGAATCGGCGGCGGGAACATTTTTGCCCAAAGCCGCGGGGTTTCCCCTTCCATGCAGGCCGGAATCGCCACGATCTACACCGGACAGTCCAACCCTTTATCCGGCCTGCAGACCAGGCAGAATGATACGGGACTTGTGCTTCTGATCCTTTCTCCCCAGGAGGATTTTCACAGGCAGCTGTCCCGCCAACGGCTTCTGTACGTCCTGCTTTCCTTATCCGGAAGTCTGCTTTTTATTCTATTCGCCTATATTTTTACGGGAAAACTGCTCCGTCCCATTCGGGAAAACCAGGAGAAACAGCTTCAGTTTGTGGCAAATGCCTCCCATGAACTGCGCACTCCCCTGGCTGTGATCCTGTCCTCCGTGGATGCAAGGCCCCCACATTATGAACAAATGATACGGGAAGAAGTTCTGCGCATGGGCCGCCTGGTAGACAATATGCTGATGCTTACCAGCCTTGGAAACCGCTCCCTGGAATTACAGCTTTCCACGTTTGCCCCTGACACTTTCCTGCTGGAACTCTATGAGCAGTTTGAACCTCTCGCCCGCCAGAAGGACATTGCAATGGAATTATCCCTGCCCGAGGATTCCGTACCCTTCCTCACTGCGGACAGTGACCTCCTGAAACAGCTTCTGCTGATCCTTCTGCAAAACGCCGTCAGCTACACTCCCTCCGGTAATCGCATCACTCTTGGACTGTTTACCGCAGATAAATATTTCTGTTTTCAGGTGACGGATACCGGCATCGGAATCGATGACCGTGAGAAAGATAAAATCTTTGAACGGTTCTACCGGGCGGACGGTTCCCGCCACCAAAAGGACCATTTCGGACTGGGCCTCCCCCTTGCCAAAGAAATAGCCACCGCCCACCATGGCAGGATCGAAGTATCCGACACGGCGGGCAGCGGCAGCACATTTACTTGTTATTTTCCGATGAGATAAACACTTTGGGAATTAACTGCTTTCGGCATGGGATTATTTCAGAAATCCATTCAAAATATCCGGTATTTCTTTATAATCATCTATCCAGATTATATTCAACCCTAAAGTCTTATAATATGCCGTCTTAATATTATTATCAATTTTTTTGTACAGTTCCAGAACGTCTTTATACGTCACAGTAGACTGTTTCTGCACCGCTTCTTCCTTCTTCAAAATTGCAAAATGCCTGGGACTTTCCCCATTTCTGGCAGCTGCATCAAGAAGCCTTCTTAAATTTGGATCCGACAATGAGCAACCGATAAAAAGACATATATTATCCCGCAGTGCACTTAATTGCACTAAATTAGACCATGAATAGGAATCACGGTAAACCCTGTGATAATCCTCTTCCGAAAAAACCAAGTTTGGTTCGTCGGATATTTGGGAAATATCGCTTGGCAAATAGCCATGGACATGGTATACATTCAGTTTATCAACCGACTGCCTCTCCCTTTCATCGGAAATAACATGATATTTTATTTCTTTTTCCGATAATTTCATTTCTAATAAGTCGTCAAAATTATAAGTGACAACACTTTTTATGCCACAATATGTCCTTTGTGGCGTACATATTTTTGCAATGGCATTTAGTAGATCAGTATTGAGATTGATTTCCTGTCCGTATAGCGCGGAACGCACCAGCTCATAATACTCTTCATCTGAAAAAGCTGCTTTGATATACCGCATCTGCATTAACGGTGATTCCATTTCATTATTGGCAGCAAGTTCATTTATCATTTCCTTCTGCCGGATGCTCAATCCCTTATCCTCAGTGAGACGGTTCAGCATATAAACATGCAATGTCTTGATCAAAGTTGACCATAACGGTATCCCGCCATCGATCGAAACACCTGCCCCTAAAAACAATACCATGTCCTGACTGAGGAAAGCCTCCTTTGCCTGTTTCAGGTATCCCTCCCGCTCTGTGGTCTTCCGTTGCACAGACTGATCCCCAGTAACTACGTCTTCAATTAACGCCTGTTTGGGGTTGATAAGATATTGAGCATATGGTGCATCTGGTTCAATATATTCCAGCAAATCCCTTTTGTCCCAGATGAATACATTTTGTCCGAAACTACCCTTCATTTTTTCAGGAATCGCAATATTGGTTATCAGTAAAACTTTTCCTTTCCCGGTATTTTTATCAATAATCTTCTTGCAAATTTCATTAAAAAAATATGCATCTTGCTTTGATGAATGTACATACTTAATATAACATTTTATTTCTTCTTTAATATTACCGAAACCGCTTGGAAAAACCAGGTCATATTCGGAACCAGTATAATCCGAGTATCTTTCCTTTACCTGTTTCCCCTCCTTGTCCGCCATCTCCCGCAGAAGGGCCCCCACCATATTTTCAAATGCAGTAGCTGTTTCAAAGATGTTTTCTTCTTCATTGCCCACACTGCCTCTTCGTACTTTTTGCACAATTTGGTCTGCATCTATTCCTTCAATATTCCCGTCAAATTTATCAGTAAATGCCCAAACACCCCTGGTTTCGTTATTGATTAAGCCATATTTTTTAAGATATGTCCTTCCCCATGCCATGCGATATTCCATTTCGCTCCGCTTGGCGGAACCTTTGTGCTTTTTCTTCATGACATCTTCCGGTAACCCCATAATCCTGATTGCCGCTTTGTCCAACTCTGCAACAGAAGATTTTCCCCCTCTTTCCTGCAATGCTTTCAGAATTGGCTTTAAGGTCTGTTCAAACCCCGGAACCCCATCCATGTTTTCGTCTTCCCCAAAAAAGAAAAACATCGTATCTTCCACCTCTCTTATGTATTATGCCGTCGGTTTATATTTTCTTTTAACATACTATTTTATTATATACTCAACTTTCCCACCAGTAAATCCGGTGAAGATGCTTGAACTTTCAAGCAAAA
>CANRWO010000046.1 GCA_947643615.1 uncultured Lachnospiraceae bacterium | reverse complement strand
AACGAACCAGGTACCTTAAGGCTGCTTAATCTCTTCCTTAACTTACTGACATTGGAAGTGAACAGTAACTAATCTTCCTCTATCACCTGGATTTCCAGATAATCAAAGTCGATGCTTTCTATAAAATTGTCCTGGGTGAAACGCGCCTTGCTGTGGCGCTTGAAGTCGGATACGGTTTTGTCAAGCCAGATCGGCTTCCCCAGGTCAAATTCGTAACATATTTCCTCCAGGGCACGAAATACCTTATGGGTGCGGGTGTCCGTACTGCCATCCTCAATACAGGTGTCCTTCAGCATGTGGTTGTCTTGGAAAATCCTTGCCCATAAACGAAACATTTTTTCTTCATAGATTGAAAATTTTTATTTTCAATCCTTGCTCCTTCCGTGTGTTTTAAAGGTGATTCTAAACAGATATACTGATTCTACCTTTTCGGGACATGAAATGCAATGCATATTTTTTCAGCTCTGTCATATATATAGAAAGATGTGGATAAAAAAAGGAGTAAAAAGATTAAATATTTGTGAACAATATACATTTCCAATACAATTTATGTTATACTGAATGTGAAATATTAGAAAGCGATTCTGACAAAGGAGTAGTTATGGATTTAAAAGTGGACAATGGGGACGGAATCGACAGTTGGAAAGAGGTCACATTGGTTTACAATGCGGCATTGCGCCAGATTCAGACCAGAATGGAAATCCTGAACGATGAATTTCAACATGTACATCAGTATAATCCTATCGAACATATCAAGGCTCGCATTAAGACGCCGGAAAGCATCGTGAAAAAACTGAAGCGGCACGGCTATGCGTCTACGATCGATAATATGGTGCGGTATGTGAACGACATAGCGGGAATCCGTATTATATGTTCCTTTACGTCGGATATTTACCGTATTGCGGACATGATCCGGGAGCAGAGGGACATTAAAGTCATTGCGGTGAAGGACTATATTACGTTTCCCAAAGCCAGCGGGTACAAAAGTTACCATATGATCGTCACGCTGCCGGTCTATCTTTCCGACCGCAATGTGGATACAAAGGTGGAGATCCAGATTCGCACGGTAGCCATGGATTTCTGGGCCAGCCTGGAGCATAAGATCCATTACAAATTTGAGGGGGACGCGCCGGAGCATATCCGAAGTGAGCTGGTGGAGTGTGCCAAGATGGTGACGGATCTGGATGCCAGGATGCTTTCGCTGAACGAAGAGATTTTGTCGTTGGTACAGCAGGCAGAACTGGAAGGAAAGAAACAAACGAAAAAAGTAATCTGAACGGATAAAGGAAATTAGCAGGATGAAATTGCATTTGAAAAAATGGATTCAGTTACCGGAATGCTGGCTGGCGGTTATTCTGCTGGCCGGCAGCCTTGTCAGATTGCTGTGCTTGGGATACCACCCTATGGGGCTGCATCAGGACGAAGCGTATTCCGCGTATAATTCATGGGCGGTGATGAATTACGGAATCGATTCCCACGGATATGTAAGGCCTGTCTATTACCCGGCATGGGGCAGTGGCATGAATGTGCTCTATTCCTATTTTACCATGCCGCTTTTTGCACTGTTTGGTGTTTCAGTGGAGACGATCCGCCTGCCCCAGGCAATTCTGGGTTGTATTTCCATTGTTGTAGTATACGGGTTGGGAAAGGAAATGTTCCGGTCAAAATGGATGGGAACATTTTTTGCGTTTCTTCTTGCCATTAATCCGTGGCATATTCAACAGTCCCGTTTTGGGTTGGAGTCGAATCTGGCGGTACCTTTGCTTCTGGTCGCCATGTATTTTTTCTGCCGGTATTTAAACGGACACAGAAGAAGCCTTTGGGGGGCGTTGTTTTTCTGGGGGATGACGTTGTATAGCTATGCCCTTACCTGGCTGGTGATCCCTGTGATTCTCTTGGCAAGTCTGCTCTTTTTCCGTAAAAAAATGGTGTTTGACAAAAAGTTGTTTGCGGGCCTGCTGCTGTTGTTTATCCTTGCGCTGCCGCTGCTGCTGTTTTTAGCGGTGAATTTCGGAATTCTGCCGGAAATCCGCACGAAAGTGTTTTCCGTACCCAAGCTTCCGGCGCTGAGGACGGGGGAATTGGTTTTTCATACCTGGGTGGTCAAACAGAGGATAATCTCCCTGGCAATGATGCTTTTCCGGCAGCATGACGACAGGTGGTGGATAAGCAATGCAACCGTGGGGTCATATTATTATGTGTCCATGCCTTTCATTCTGATTGGGTTTGCATACCATATAAAGGTGTTCTTTCAGTGGGCGTTCCGGAAAAGGGAGCTGCCGCTGCATTTTCTGCTGGCCATATGGTTCTGCGCCGGTCTTATGATTGGCTGTAGCATAGACTATGTATATTTCCATAAGGTGAACTATATTCATATCCCTGTCATCCTGTATGGGGGGATCGGCATATGGCGGCTGGGCAAGGCCCTCCGGAGGAAAGCGCTGGTTTATGCCGGGGCAGTGAGCCTTTATTTGGTATGCTTTGGCTATTACATTTATGCCCAGGCAACCTATCCTGTGGATTACAGTACTTACGGGAATCCCTGGGTTTCGCATATGAACTGGTGCCGTTATGAGGAGGCGCTGGCTTATGCCCAGTCCCTTACGGACGGGGATATTTCCGTGTTTGCGTTGAACTATGCCAATATTATGCTGTATGACCAGATTTCCCCTTACGAATTCCTGAGTACCGTAGAATATGAGGGAGATCCGCAGTTTATGGATGTGGTACATTTCGGCAGGTATTATTTGAATATGGATACACCGGGGGATATGGCGGAAATGGAGAAGGACGAGGTGGTCTATGTATACCCCTATGGCATGGAAGAGGGTTTCAGGGAGCGGGGATATGTGACGGTGCATGCGGACGCCTGTTACGGTGTGGCATACAGGGAGGAAGTGTACGGCGAAAATCAATGAAACAGTCCCCCCTGAAGCAGGATGCGGAAATAATCGGCGCCGCATACCAGATGCAGGGCGTATACGGCCCATTGGATCCTCAGCTGCCAGCCAGGCTGCCTGCGCTGCAGGGTGTTTCTGGCCAAGGCCATAAGGCTGACGGTATAAGAAAAGAACAGTCCGTACATATAACCCCAGGAAAAATTCATATGGCTTAACCGATACCCTTTTTCGTACAGGAAGGCCAGAGTCAGCAGCGAGGCCGCAAAGAACTGCCAGGAGAAATTCAGCAGGGTGGAACGCTGCTTCCCAAGCAGGCAAAATAAAAGTACCGTTAAAGGAAATGCCGCTCCCAGCAGGATCGAAAGAGGGATATTGTCCGACGTCAGTGACCAGGCTGTCAGGAAACCGAAGCCTATGCCGCTGTCGGCATCGCTGCCGGGGTGGAAGACATTTTTGAACTGATACAACAAAACAAGAAAAGTGGGAAGGAACCAGATCCCCATTTGAAAGAATGCTTTCCATTTCTGAAAATGGCCGGATACAAGCCGGAACAGCATAATAATGCCGGCAGTGCAGACCAACACCAGTGTAAAACTGGGTTTTGCCAATGTGGCCAGGAGCAGGGAAAGAGAAAAGCAAAGATATTTAGGGTGGTACCAACGGTCCTCGTCCTCATAAAAGGTTAACACATCCGCAAACAGGAAAAAGGCGGGGACGGAAAACGGACGGGCAGCAAGATAGGTAGCATTATGGTATGGGTTGGGCGTAAAAGTCCCCAGATAACGGTAGAGGAACCCTTCTTCAAAATCATGGTAACGTCCCAGGTAGGTCAGCGGATACAGCATGGAAGCAAACAGGATCGAAAAGCTTAACAGGGTAGAAAGAATCCCCCTTTTGGAGGTATGGGAATCCCCAACCCGGAGAAAACGGTCAAAAAAGTATTTCAGTGCGAAGGGAGTCAGGCCGTTCCAGAAAGCAACTGCCAGCGCCATGGCATGAGCCGGGGCGGTAAAGCTGAGGAAAAGCCTTCCTGTCAGGAACAATATAGGGTAGGGAAAGTCGTAACCGGTGTCCTCTCCCTGCATTTCCGCAATATAAGGGCCGATATCGGAGGCGTAGGCTCCGCCATAACTGACGCTCTGGCGATGGAACAGGAACAATGTCGCAGCCAGGTATATAAAAAGCAGAAGCGCAAAGGTTACAAGCTCCTGCCGGGTGATTTTTTTCTGAAAAGCCATGCACAAACCCTCCTCATATTTTCCTTATTATAACAAAGGCGTGGAGTACTGCCAAGTGTAAAATGAGGAGTGCCCAGACACCTTTCGGCATCTGGGCTATTATGAAAAAATTATCTAATGGTCTGTCTTTGAATGTAAATAAAGTATAACAATTAAATATGAATAAAGTATGAACGACGTGTAAAAACTTGGTTAATGTTATAAAAAACGCATGGTAAAAACTGCCAAATTGTACAATATATACAAAAATGGCAAATAATAGGTTGTATATAGAAAATTATGATATACTTATGAAATGATTTGTCCGCCAAGGATTTTGCTTCTCTTGGGGGCCGGCCGGAAAACTTCGAGTAGGGGGATATGGAATGAGAAATGCATCGAATATGAAAGAACGGGCCGTACTGGCCCTGCTGTCTTTTTTGGGAACTTACGGCGTGTGTTATCTTCTGGAACTGACCGGGAGCAGATACCCGGATTACAGTGTGCTGACAGTGTTCCTGGCAGGGGGCATCTATATTCTGTTAAAACGGATTCCCAGGGACCGGGGGCGGAGACGTTTCCTGTATGGGGCGGCGGCCAGCTATATCCTGTCGCTTTTTCTGATATTGGGATACCAGCTGGACCGGTATGGCATGACTGACTGCGGGGTGAAGGGGAAGGGCCTGATCCTGCTGCGTGCGCTCTGCCTGTCCATGGCCCTGCTTCCCTTTGGGGACATGCTCTTCGGCTTGATTGAAAGGATTCCCGTGGGCGTGGAAAAGGCGGTAAAACCCTGGAAACCGGGGAAGGTATTCGGCGTTACCTTCGGTATGGTCTTTTTGCTGTGGATCCCGGTGTGGATGGCCTATTATCCTATAGTGATGTCTTATGATTTCCACAGACAGGTGAATGAGGCATATAAAGGCTGGATATGGTTCAATTCCTATCAGCCGCTGATACATACCTGGCTGATATGGCTTTTCCTGCAGATCGGTGGGGCATTGGGCTCCAACGAAGTGGGGATGGGTTTGTTTTCCCTGTTCCAAATGCTGGTGGTATCCGCTTCCATGGGGTATGCATGCGCCGCCATATATAAGATGACGCAAAGAAAATGGGCGGTGGCCCTGACGGTGTCGTTTTACGGCATATTTCCCTTTTGCTCCGTATCCGCCATGGTAGGCACGAAGGATGCAATCTTCAGCGCCCTGTTCCTGACGTTTACGATTTTGCTGGCGGAGCGTAATCTGTACCATGAGGAGAGGAAATGGGTTATGGAGATCCCCATGGTGGCCACTGCGGTAATGATGATGCTGTTCCGCTACAATGCGCTGTATGCTGTAGCTGCTTTTGGCGTGCTTTCCCTGGTCTTTGCAAAGGGGAAAGAGAAACTGCGCATTTTCCTGCTGTGCGCCCTTATGGCGGTGGGGGGAAAGGCGGCGCAGGAAGGGATACAGCATGGGTTGGGGACGGAGATCCGCGGCAGCTCCGTGGAGAAATACAGCATTCTGATCCAACAGTTTGCCAGGGTGGGGTATTTTCATGAGGAGGATATGGAGCCGGAAATTTATGGCCTGGTGGATAAATATGTGTCGGCGGAGTCCTGGCCGGACCATATGCCGGCCCTTGCCGACGCGTCCCGGGCCGGGGTAAGCTTTGCGTCGGTGTGGGAGCCGGATATGGGGCAGGTGGTGAAGGATTGGTTTCAGGTGGGGTTAAAGTACCCTAACGAGTATATAGACGCTTTCCTGTGTGTGACGGGAGGTTACTGGTTCCCGGATGACAGGACATACTGCGAAATGCAGGGATGGGGCGGGGAAGAAAGGAAAGGGGCAATTTTTACCAATAACTCATCTTCCTCCGATACCTATGAAGGAATCCAGCATATTTCCAAATTCCCCTGGCTGGAAGAAAGGCTGGAAGACATTGTGAGCAATAATGCCTTCTATCAGTGGCCGGTGATTTCCCTACTGTTTAAACCTGCAGCCTATACGCTGTCGCTGGTTTTGGCCACGGTGGCCCTGCTCTACCGGAAACAGAAAAAACAGGCCTATATCTGCCTGTTTCCTCTGGTTTATTTCGGGACTATGCTGTTGGGGCCAACCGTCCAGTTCCGCTATGTGGTACCCATCATGGTTACAGTCCCTGTGCTGGCGGCTCTGGCCTGTGTTTCCGAAAGAGACGGCTCTTCTGATGCAGGAGCAGGCAGCCGAGGCCGCAAAAAGCCAGCAGGGACAGAAGTTCCGACAGCCGCCAGTGGAGCGGCTCCTGAAACCTGACGGAAATGCTGCCGCTGTAACCTGGGGGGAAGGCTACCCGGAGCATATTGTTGCAGCCGGGAGAAACTTCCAGAAGCTCTCCTGTGGAGGTGTCCGTGCAAGTGTAATATTTATAGTAATTTAAGGGAAAATCAATGTATCCCCCTGTATTCTCTGCGGTAACGCCGCAGAGAATTTTTGTGCCCTGCTTTTGGTATGCGTCAAAGGATGCAATGCCTTCCCGGATCACCAGGTTATCTTCAATCCCTTCCGGGTCGGTGCCTTCCGGCAGGTAATCATAGGAATACATGGTCATGGAATCCAGCTCATAGGAGGTATAAACACGGTAAGGCTCGGCGGAAAAGGTGAAATCATACAGGAACCATCCGCAATTGACGGCCAGCAGCGTAAGCATGGCGGCAAGTACGGCAGGCGCCGTTGTCTTTTTATAAATATCGTAAAATGTCCATACGGAAAAACAACAGGAAAACGCCAGGAGAGCTGTGGCAGGGGCCAATAGCCTCCAGGGAAATTCCAGGCTGTAGACCAGGTTTTTCACAGGGTCTCCCAGGGCGGCAAGGGCATCCCAGGGGAAATAGCAGGTGCCCATATACACAAGCAGGCATCCCAGGGCGGTGCAGAGCAGCGCCGGAATAAAATTCCGGTAAGTCCGGCATTCCTTTCCGTGGCACAAAAGCAGATACAGGAAAAGGAGTATCCCCAGTAAAAGGGCAATGCCCATGGAAATAGTGGCTTCCTGTGCGGCGCCTGCCTGAACCTGCCAGGCGCTTCCCACGGCATGTCCGAACAACGTGAAGAGCTGGGCGGGGAAAAGCCCGTTTTCCTGGAAGAACCCGATGGTGCTCCCGGCCCACTGATCGGAGGTGATGTAGAGGCCGGCGTTGTAATAATCCAGAAACGGCACCAGGAATCCCAGGTTTAAAAGCACCGTCAGCAGGGCGGCGGAGGCCAGCGCCGCAAAGGTGTAACGACGGAAGACGCGCCGGATCAGGATCAGGCACAGGGGCAGGATCACCAGGGCAGCCATTTCGCAGCTTAATACATGGGACTGGATCAGGCCGGTGATCCCCAGCGCGGTCAAAACGGCAAACCTGTGCCAGTTTTCCTTTGAGGACTCCGTGAAGATGAGGTAAAAACCGCACAGCACCACGGGAAAGAACATCATTGCCGTATACTCGCCCACTGCGGCTCTTGTATAGAGGTCAATGAGGCGGTAGACGGACAGGGAATAGACCAGGCAGCCAAGGAGGCCGGCCTTCCGGCTCCGGAACATTCTTTTGAAAGTGAAGTAGCTTATGACCACCGTGCCCAGGTTCACAGCCGCGGCGTAAAGCTTGTAGGCGGATTGTACGGAATAGCCGAAACGCCGCAGCAGCGCCGGGAAATACAGGAAAGCGTTGCCGTACATAACGCCAACCGCATAACCATAGTCTTTGGCCCACACAGGATGGATCTTGACGGGAAACACATGGTTGGAAAGTCCTTTTGCGATCCCTTCGATGCGCAGCAGATGAAAGGGAATATCATGGCCGGCGGGAAGGTAATCCAGATAGTAGGGATAGCAGGTTATGCCGAAAATGGCAGCCAGCGCCAGGATGACCCTGCGGGAAGAAGCGTCGCTTTTCCGAAACAGGTAGAGGAGGTTCAAAAGAAGGCATAACCCAAATGCGCGCACGATATTTCTTTTGCATTGGTCCGTGGTTTGGGTAATGCTTACGCCGGTTATGCTCAAATAACCTTTTCCGGAGAAGGAAGCGCCCACTGCAAAATCCGTCACGTCACGGGACAGGTCAGCAGTCAGCACAGCCGTATGGTATGCGGGGTTCAGCTTCATCTCCGGGCATTGGGATTCCAGAGAACTCAGCTGGGAACTCCCTGCGTATACAATGCTGTCACCGGCATTGGCGTTATAGCTGACACATATGGAATAGGTTCCCTTGTCCAGGGGAAGCTCCGGGGTGCTTATAAAGGCGCCCCCCCCATTCATGGTTTCGTCCGTAGTGACGTCCTGGACTACCACAGTGTTTTCCGACACAATGTATTCATCTAAGGAAAAGCTTTTGTGGAAAAGGTTTCCCCGTTGGATGAGCCAGCCCATAAAGGCGGCAGCCATGATCAATAACTGAAGGGCGATAAAGGCGTAGGCTTGTTTCGATAGTTTAGGGCATTTGATTTTACTGATGCGCATTTGGTTTCCTCCGGTTCGTTATGCCGGAAACCCGTGGCGCTGGCCACGCCGGTTCCGGACAGTTCCGTTAAATTATAATCAGTAACAGGGAAAAAAGCAAGATTAGGGGAGAGTGAATCTTGTAATGGAAAGAAAAAAATGATAAAATGTTTCTGAATAATGAATACACATTCTAATATTGAAAGGTCAAGTTTGGGAAACTTTATGCAGTAAGATCCGGGAACAGGGTTTTATTGTCAAGGATATTGAGATGTTTGCACACTTTTTTGAAGCGCGCAGGGAGGGTAATTAAATGGATATTTTTATGGACAAGCTGGCCCAGAGGCTGACTGCACAAGATATCATCCAGGCAAATACGGCTGCCGATATGGAGGAGATGAATAAGCTGAAGGCGCAGGTCTCGGAGTATTACCGCTGTCTGGAACAGCTCCAGAAGCTGTTGGACGAGGAGACCGCCAAGCTGAAAAATTCCCAGATAAGCGGGGAAAATGTCAACCGACTGGTGGACGAGGGCATAGCGAAGATCAGAGCGGTCCAGGCGGATTCCAGGGCGGCGGAGGAGCTGCAGATGAAGCTGTCGCGGCAGCTGGATGCCTTGGACCGGCAGGTGGGTGACAGGCTGGACGACCTGCAGAGGCAGATAAGTGCCAAGCTGGAAGTGCTGGAGCGGGCAGGCGGCCGGATAGATGCCCTGGAACAGGTAGGGGGCAAATTGGATGCCATAGAGCAGCAGGTAGGCGGCAGGCTGGGCACCCTGGAGCAGCAGGTAGGCGGCAGGCTGGACACCATAGGACAGCAGGTGGGCGGCAGGCTGGAGACCCTGGAGCAGCAGACCGGTGACAGGCTGGGGACCATGGAACAGCAGCTGGGGAGCAGGCTGGAGGTTCTGGAGAAAGAGGTAGGGAACAGGCTGGAGGCCCTGGAACAGCAGCTGGAGGGCAGGCTGGGCACTCTGGAGCAGCAGCTGGGCGATCAGTTGGAAACCTTGAACAGCCAGGTAGACGAAAAACTCAGCGGATTGGACCGCCAGGTGGGAGCCACCCTGGGCAAGCTGGAGCGTCAGGCGGAAGCGCCAAAGGATTCCGACGACAACAAGCTGACTGAGAAATTTGCCGTCCTGGAGGAAAACGTACACAAAGAATGCGTAAAAGTATACCGGAATGTGCAGGCTGTCGTTGTGGAGGAGAACAGCAAGCAGAGTGACGCCATGGCGGAGACGCTGTCTGCCGTGGGGAAAATGAAAGGCAAGACGGGAGCGATCCTGAGCATTTCGGTTGTGGCATTGCTGGCGTCGCTGGGAAGCGTCTTGCTGCAGCTTCTGCAGATCATGGGGATTTTGTAAATGGCAAAGGAATTATGGAAAGCAGGAAATATGCTTTATCCCCTGCCGGTGGTCATGGTGAGCATGGCAGGCAGGGACGGAAAGTTTAATATCATAACGATTGCATGGGCGGGGACGGTTTGCACCAATCCGCCCATGGTCAGTATTTCGGTCCGCCCGGAGAGGTATTCCTATCCCATTTTGAAGGAAACGGGGGAGTTTGTCATAAACCTGACAACCAGGGAACTGGCTTTTGCCACAGATTTCTGCGGCGTGAAAAGCGGCAGGGAAATTGACAAATTCCAGGCCCTGCAATTGACTCCGCTGGAGGCAGACAGGGTAAGGGCGCCGCTGATCGCAGAAAGTCCGGTGAATATTGAATGCCGTGTGCGCCAGGTCATGCCCCTGGGATCCCATCACATGTTCCTGGCGGATGTGGTGGCTGTGCACGCGGACGAGAAGTATATGGATGAGAAGCGCAAATTTCATCTGGAACAGGCGGAACCCATTGTCTATTCCCACGGGGCGTATCTGTGCTGCGGGGAGCAGCTGGGCACATTCGGTTACAGTGTGAAGAAAAGCGACAATGGAAACGGCAGCACAAAGAGGGGAAAGAAACTCTGAACCCGGCAGGGATCCCCGCCGCGGAATAGCGCGGGTTTGGGAAAAGGAAAGCAAAAAAAGGAAATACGGGAAGAAAAACACAAAAATAGAAGTACAGGAAGAAAAGTAAAAAAAGAAAAGTACGGGAAGAAAAACATAAAAAGGAAAGTACAAAAGGAAAGTTAAGAAAGATTAGTAAAGAAGGCTTTAGAAAGAAAGTACAAAAAAGAAAGTTCGAGAAGGAAAGTGGGGAGAGGAAAGGGATAATGGAGCGTAGGAAAACGAACCGCGGAAATATTATAGACCATATTTTTTTCGGCATCCTGATAACGCTGTACTCCCTGATGATGCTGTTGTTTTTTTACAGGCAATCCATAGAATACAGGGGGATATATTACTCGGATATGAAGGCGTATATCCTGGAGGCGCAGGGGTTGGACAGCGGCTTTGATTTGCCTTACCGTTTATTCTTCTGGCTTTCACGGATCTGGATGGTCTTCGTTTCTCCCGAGGCAGCGGTAGCTTTTTCCACCATGCTCTTAAATTCTCTGTGCGTGGTTTTAGTAAAGTATTATTTTGACCTGTATTTAGGGGAATATGCGAAAAGAGAGGGACTGCGCTGGAATGCCCTGTGGCGTATATTGGCAACCATAGCCGTGTTCTCCCTGTTCTTTATGTCCATGATTTTCGGGGAACGGGAGGAGAAGTTCTGGAGCTATGACTATATCTACCGGTGCAGCGGTATCTATACGGCGAACCCTTATTGGAATGCCACTTACCTGGCGGTGCGCCCTTTCACGGTGCTCTGCTTTTTTCTGTCTGCCAGGGTGCTGTCGGAATATGAAGAGCATTTTTGCCTGAAAGACGGGATCCTTTTGGGGGTATCCGTATTTCTTGCAACTTTCACCAAACCCAGTTTTACCTTTGTCCTGGCGCCGGTGCTGGCAGTTACGGTATTTTGGAGACTGTTCGTGAAAAAATTTGCCCATTGGAAAAACACAGTGAAGCTTTGCTGTTGTTTTCTGCCTACCGCGCTCTTGCTGGTCTATCAATTTTGGGGCGTGTTCATGGGCACGAACTCCCGGGGGGAGGAAACCGGGATCGGGTTGGAGATGGGAAAGGCATGGCAGGTGTTTACGGGCAATATACCCCTGAGCGTCATGATGGCTCTGCTGTTTCCTTTTTCCGTCCTGGCGTTGAACTTCAGGGAGCTGAAAAGAAACGGAATTTTCCGCCTGGCCTGGCAGGTCATGGCGGTGGGTTTCCTGAGTTTCCTTCTGCTGTATGAAAAGGGGTTTCGCTTTGAGCATATGAACTTTTCCTGGGGATATATGCACGGGTTGTTTTTTGTTTTTTTGGTTTCCATCCTGCAGATATTTAAAAATGCATTGAAGCGGGAAAACCTGATGTATAAATTGTTCCTGGCGCCGGAGATGGTGACATATGCGTATCATTTGGTGTGCGGTATCGTCTTTTTCTGCTATATGTATCAGGGAAACAATGCGGGAGGGTTTTGATGAGGAAAAACAGGGATATGCATGGATATAAAGCGGTCACAAGTATGGGCCGGGAAATGTGCGGAGTATCCGGCAGTAAGATAAGTGACCGGCAGAGGAGGATGGCTTTCTGGGCCATCCTGCTGTTTGCTGTTTTGGTCAGGTGTATCGCTTTCGGCTCCGTGCCCGGCGGCGTCAACCAGGACGAAGCCATGGCTGCGGTGGACGGGCGGGCGCTGGCGCAGTACGGCACTGACCGGTTCGGCATGCGCCTGCCGGTTCACTTTGCTGCCTGGCAGGTGGGCCAGATGAGCGTATTGCTGTCCTATTGTATGGTCCCTTTTATTAAGCTGTTTGGGTTCCAGATCCTTTCGGTAAGGCTGCCGGCGCTGCTGGCCGGCTGCGGCAGTGTGGCGGTTGCCTACCTGGCTGGCAGGAAGCTTTTGGGTGAGCGGTTTGGACTGGGTGTTATGGCGCTTACGGCAATCAACCCGTGGCACTTTATGCAGAGCAGGTGGGCGCTGGACTGTAATCTGTTTCCCCATGTGTTTCTGCTGGCATTTTATCTGTTGCTCCTGGGACTGGAAAAGCGCCGATACCTGTATCTGTCCATGTTATTTTTCGGGTTGACTTTTTACTGTTACGGCATTGCGGTTTATTCCGTGACCCCTTTTCTGGCGGTATACGGGATATGGTGTCTCTGGAAACGGCAGCTGAGGGCAGGGGAGGTTTTGCTGTGCGCATTGATATTCGGTGCGGTGGCACTGCCTGAGATTCTGGTCATGGCGATCAACCTGTTTCAGTGGGAAACAATTGAGACCCCTTTGTTCACCATGGGTTATTTTCCTGAGAGCATTCGGGGCAACGACATTCTGTTCCTGAAATTTTCTTTTGCGCAGCTTGGCAGGAATATCTGGGCGATGCTAAAGGCCTGCTTTTTGCAGTTCCCGGACCACCTGTTTAACACACTGCCTGGTTTCGGGCCTCTGTACCATATTTCCATCCCCTTTATGGCTGTGGGGATCGTGGGGTTCACCCGGGGCCTGTTCCGGGAGAAGGATATAGGGCGGCAGACCAGGATGCTGGCGCTGTGGGGGTTTTTGCTGACAGGCGTCTGGGTGGGGATGATCACATATGAAGTCAATGTAAACCGCATCAATATCATTTTCTATCCGCTGATCTTCCTTGGCGGTTACGGGTTGCAGGCCACAGGCCGCTTTTTGGCGGAACGTTTCCAGGGCAGGGTTTTCCCGGGGCGGCAAGGGTTCTTTTTTACGGCGGCGGTTGCCTATGGTATCTGTTTCTCCCTGTTTTTAGGGACTTATTTTACTTCCTTCAGGGAAGAGGTGAAGACATATTTTAATGTGGATTTTCTGGAGGCGGTGAAAGAGGCGGATGCCATGGAAGGGTATGAAAGGCTGTATATTACGGGGAACATGGACTGGCAGTACAATCTTTCCATGGCCGAGATACTGACCCAATATGCCTGCGGGATCGATGCCCTGTATTTCCAGGAGGTTACGGATGTGACCGGAGGAAGGGAATTGCTTCCTTACTCGGAGAGATACCATTTTGTGGATGTGAATTATATGAAAGAAGGGGACAGGGAGGGGTTATACCTGCTCCATGTATCCGAGCTTGATAAGCTTCCCTTTGACGTGGAGACAGTGATGGAGACGGAGAGGTATGTGCTGGCAGAGATCCGTCCCTGAGGCGCGTAAATGTTTTGCTAGCCGGAACCGTCAGTCATCTTCCCGGGAGTCCAGAAGGCTCCCTCTTTTTATGGCATCTTTTCCGAACCTTTGGCGGATGGAATCAAGGGCGCTGTCCAGTTTTTGCTGCTTTTCGGACACAGGCGCCTTGTAGTCGAACAGGTTCAGCTGTACCGGCTCGCTGTCCGGTACCAGTTTGCTGGTGCGTATGCCCAGGAGACGGATGGGGGTCTCGTCCCAGAGTTCGTCAAAGAGGGCAAGGGATTGGCTGTAAATGACATTGGTGGAAGAGGTGGGAACCTCCAGGACTGCCTGGTGGGACACGGACCGGAAAGTGTTATATTTGATCTCCGTGCAGACCAGCCCGGCCCTGCTGTGGTCGGCCCTGAGCCTTCTTCCCACAGACTCTGCAAGGGAGAGGAGGATTTTGGCGGCTTCTTCCCTTGTGGCGGCATCGCTGCCCAGAGTGGTGGAGTTGCCGATGCCTTTCATTTTGGCAGGCTCGGAAAAGATCGTGGAGGAGTCGATGCCGTTGGCATACTGCCACAGAGTCTTTCCGTGGCTTTTTAAATGGGATTCTATGATTTCGGGATCGGAGAGCGCCAGGTCCCCTATTGTCAATATGCCTAGCTTGCGCAGGGTATCTACGCTGGACTTCCCGCACATAAATAAAGAAGACACCGGGAGCTTCCACATTTTATCCCGGATTTCCCAGGAGTAAAGCGTGTGTACCAAATCGGGTTTTTTGAAATCCGACGCCATCTTTGCCAGGATCTTTTTGTCGGAAATGCCTACGTTTACGGTGAAGCCGAATTTTTCGCGCACATTGTCCTTGATCATGGCAGCCGCGGATTCGGGGGAGGAATAATTAGAAGAAATGGGGGAATAATCCATATAGCATTCATCCACACTGACCTGTTCGATGTCAGGGCAGATCCCGGAAAGGTATTCCATGAGCTGGGAACTTTTGCGGTGATAGAGTGTGTGGCTGGGAGGCACTGTCACCAGATGGGGACACTTGCGGAAAGCATTTACCACAGGCTCGCCGGTGACGATGCCGTAGGCTTTGGCCGGAATGGATTTGGCCAGCACTACGCCGTGGCGTTTGCTCATGTCGCCCCCCACTATGGAAGGAATCAGGCGCAGGTCAGTCTCGCTGCCTGACTCCAGCCGTTCCAGTGCGGACCAGCTAAGGAAGGCAGAGTTTACGTCGATATGGAAAAACAAGGGTGTATTCATGGGGCCGCCTCCTTTTGCGCTGCTGCGTCCTTTGCCGGAACGCTTCCTGTTTCTACTATAACGCACGGAAATGCTACTTTACAACCCTTTTGTTTGCTGATAAAATGGAAACTGTTGTTATAAATGTTATTGTTTATACATCGACGCTGTGAACGGAGAGAACGGTAACTTACAAATTTATGAAGAATTGGAAAACCTATGAAAAAGAGCATGAGTAATAATAGAAAATACAAATTTACATATATTAAGACTACAGTGCTGACTTTATTCTGCTGTACCTTATTCGTAAACGGCCGTACGCCTTTCGAGAAGACAGGGGACAATTACTTCCATGTCACGCTGAACGGACAAGCCGTAGGGACGCTGGGAGACCGGGAAAGCGCGGAAGAACTGCTGATAGAGGCACGCAGGGGAATCGCTTCGGAGAGCCAGGAACTGCTGTTTCTGGAAACAGACCTGCAGATAGCCGGGGAAGAGGTGCTTTGGGGTAAGGTTGACAGGGAAAGCGATGTGCTGGAAAATATGGATGCCGTGCTGAGAAGCCATATTCAGGAGACCATGCACCGCTCTTATACACTAAAGGTAAACGAATACATGGTGAACCTGGCCAGCATGGAGGAAGTGCGCCAGCTGCTGCAGGCAGCCATTGACAAGTATGGCGGAGGGGACAAATTTCAGGTAGAGCTGGTCTACGATCCCGGCAGGGAGTTCAGCGTCCTTACTTCCAATGTTGTGAACCTGTCCAACGGCCAGGAGGATGACGGGAGTGTCAAGATGGAGGCGGGCATACAGCCCGTTCTGTCCAGCATGGGCGCTGCCCGGGTGACGGTAGAGGAAGAAAAGGACTTTGAGGATTATGAGCTGGGAATCCTTACCATGGACTTTGCGGAGGATGTGGAGATCGTGGAGGCGTACCTGCCGGAAAGCCAGCTGACGGAACTTTCCCTGGCCATCGACCAGGTTACCAAAGAACAGGAAACGCCCAGCATATATGAGGTGGTGCCGGGAGATACGCTATCGGAGATTGCCATCAAGGTGAACATTCCCATGGACAAGATTATCGAGATGAATGACAGCCTGGAGGACGAGCGCACTACCCTTCAGATCGGCCAGGAACTGGTGATCACTGTGCCGGAGCCGGAGCTTTCCGTGGTCAGGGTAGAGGAGAATTACTATGAAGAAAGTTATGATGCGGAAATTATCTATATAGAAAATGATAACTGGTATACAAATCAGATAGTGGTGCACCGGCAGCCTTCCGCCGGCTTCCGGAGGATTGTGGCGGATGTCTCCTTTTTAAATGACCAAGAGGTGGAGAGGGAGATCATTCAAGAGGAGATTGTCATGGAGGCGGTGGCGAAAGTGGTAGAACGGGGAACCAAGATCCCGCCTACCTATATCAAGCCTATCTCCGGCGGCCGCCAGAGTTCCGGGTTCGGAAGGAGGTCAGCGCCTAAGAAAGGGGCCAGCACCTATCACAAGGGCATTGACTGGGCAACCCCTACCGGCACTCCTGTTTATGCATCCTGCGGCGGCAGGGTTACCAGGGCAGGCTGGGGAAGCGGCTATGGCTATGTGGTCTACATTGACCATGAGGACGGCAGGCAGACCAGATACGGCCATCTGAGCAAAGTGCTTGTGTCTGTGGGAGATACGGTAAAACAGGGAGAGAGGATCGCGTTAAGCGGCAATACCGGTATCAGCACGGGCCCCCACCTGCACTTTGAGATCCTGATTAACGGCACACAGGTGAACCCCTTGAAGTACCTCGAGTAAGATAAGAACGTACATTCAGTTTACAAAAAGAGAAAAATATGGTAAAGTGTAAAAAGTATTTATTCGGCAATTTGCCATTAGAATGTTTTTGTGGATAGAAATTGACCTTAAAGAGGTATAGATAGATGGAACAATATGCAATCAAAGGCGGCAATCCTTTAGTGGGTGACGTGGAGATAGGTGGTGCTAAGAACGCGGCGCTTCCTATTCTGGCGGCAACCATTATGACGGATGAGACCGTATATATAGAGAATATGCCCGATGTGTGGGATACAAACGTGCTTTTGAGTGCAATGCAGAATATCGGTGTGATGGTGAAACGCACCGACAGGCATAAGGTAACGTTGAATGCAGGCAATGTAAACAGTATGATAGTAGAGGAGGAACCGCTGAAAAAGATCAGGGCGTCCTATTATTTGCTGGGGGCGATCCTGGGAAAATACAAACATGCTGAGGTGGTGCTTCCCGGAGGCTGTGATATCGGCTTCCGCGCTATTGACCAGCATATAAAAGGCTTTCGGGCACTGGGTGCCACAGTGTCCATTGAGCATGGCCTGATCAAGGCAAAGGCCGAGAAGCTGAGGGGCGGCCATGTTTACATGGACTGTGTCAGCGTGGGCGCCACCATCAATGTCATGATGGCTGCCACATTGGCGGACGGGTTGACGATCATCGAAAATTCCGCCAAGGAACCCCATGTGGTGGATGTGGCGAACTTCCTGAACAGTATGGGAGCCAATATCAAAGGCGCAGGCACGGATGTGATCCGCGTCAGGGGAGTGCAAAAGCTTCACGGTACGGAGTATGCCGTGATTCCCGACCAGATTGAAGCAGGGACTTTTATGTTTGCCGCCGCTGTCACTAAGGGCGATGTGACGGTTAAGAATGTGATTCCCAAGCATTTGGAGTCGGTTACGGCAAAGCTTTTGGAGATTGGCTGTGAGGTGGAGGAGCTGGATGACTGTATCCGGGTGGTGTCGTCTAAGCCTCTGATCCATACTCATGTCAAAACCCTTCCTTATCCGGGGTTTCCTACGGATATGCAGCCCCAGATTACGGTTGCGCTGGCGTTATCCAAGGGAACAAGCATTGTGACGGAGACCATTTTTGAGAACCGTTTTAAATATGTGGACGAGCTCACCAGGATGGGAGCCAGTATTAAGGTGGAGGGAACAACTGCCATCATAGACGGAGTGGAAAGGTATACCGGGGCGAGCATTTCGGCGCCGGATCTCAGGGCCGGCTCGGCACTGGTGGTTGCGGCTCTTGCGGCAGAGGGAACGTCTACGGTGGACGATATTAAATATATCCAGCGGGGATATGAGGATTTTCATTTAAAACTCCAGAGCCTGGGGGCACAGATAGAGCTTGTCCAGACCGAAAAGGATTTCCAGAAATTTAAGCTGAAAACGGGTTGAAATTTTTGTTGACAGCAAAAGGTTTGTATAGTAGTATAGTGATGACAATTAAATAGATTTTCTCTTATTCAGAGTTGGTGGAGATACATAGGATCGATGAAGCCACGGCAACCCCCCTTGCGGGAAGGTGCCTACCTGAGCGAAAATGAATCGAACAATAAGAGGATTGACAATCGTAAGATTTTAAGTCCGCTTATTAAATGAGCGGACTTTTTTTGACCCATGCAAACATTTTAACTCTTTAGGAAAGGAAGACACAAATGGAAAAACACTTATTTACATCAGAATCTGTAACGGAAGGACATCCCGACAAAGTCTGTGATGCAGTTTCGGACGCTATCCTGGACGCCTGTGTGGCCCAGGACCCCATGAGCCGCGTGGCCTGTGAGACGGCGTGCTGTACCGGCTTTGTGCTGGTTACCGGTGAGATCACCACAAAGGCAAACCTGGATATTCCCGCGCTTGTAAGGGATACCGTAAATGAGATTGGCTATAATGATGCCAAGACCGGGTTTGACGGGAATACCTGTGCGGTCATGGTAGCGCTGGATAAGCAGTCCCCGGATATTGCCATGGGTGTAGACAAAGCGCTGGAAGCAAGGGAGCAGAAGATGAGCGATGCCCAGATCGAAGCTATCGGGGCAGGCGACCAGGGAATGATGTTCGGTTATGCGAGCAATGAGACACCGGAACTGATGCCTTATCCCATCTCCCTGGCGCATAAGCTTACCAGGCAGCTTACCAAAGTCCGCAAGGACGGTACTTTGAAGTACCTCCGGCCTGACGGGAAGAGCCAGGTATCCGTGGAGTATGACGACGACGGCAAACCCGTGCGCCTGGAGGCAGTGGTATTGTCCACCCAGCATGACGAGGATGTGACCCAGGAGAAGATCCATGAGGATATTAAGAAGTATGTGTTTGATGAAGTGCTGCCTGAGGAGCTGATTGACGGCAACACCAAGTTTTTCATCAATCCTACGGGCCGGTTCGTGATCGGAGGGCCTCACGGCGACGCAGGCCTTACCGGGCGTAAGATCATCGTGGACACCTATGGCGGATATGCCCGTCATGGCGGCGGGGCTTTCTCCGGGAAGGATTGCACCAAGGTGGACAGGAGCGCGGCCTATGCGGCACGTTATGTGGCGAAGAACATTGTGGCTGCAGGTTTGGCCGAAAGATGTGAGATCCAGCTGTCCTATGCTATCGGTGTGGCGCAGCCTACTTCCGTTATGGTAGACACCTTCGGAACCGGAAAGCTGTCCAACGAAAGGCTGGTGGAGATCATCCGCGAGAACTTTGACCTCCGTCCCGCAGGCATCATCAAGATGCTGGATCTGCGCAGGCCGATCTACAAGCAGACGGCCGCATACGGGCACTTTGGCCGCGACGACATTTCCCTGCCCTGGGAGGCGTTGGACAAAGTGGAGACGCTGAAGAAGTACCTGTAATTAGTACGGGATTGTGAAATACGATATACATAGGGGCGCGGCAGCTGCATATTTGCGGTTGCCGCGCCCCTCTTTACAAACCCCGAAAAATTCAGTATATTGGAATAGTAGATTTACGGAAACAGGGTGTTACCGCCCCCACAGACAAGGAGCCTGACCATGGCATTTGTACATCTTCACGTCCATACGGAATATTCCCTGTTGGACGGTTCCAATAAAATCAAAGAATATGTGGCAAGGGTAAAGGAGCTGGGTATGGACAGCGCCGCTATCACGGATCATGGCGTTATGTACGGCGCCGTTGATTTTTACCGCGCGGCCAAAGCGGAGGGGATTAACCCGGTCCTGGGGTGCGAGGTGTATGTGGCGCCCAATTCCCGTTTTGACAAGGAGCTGACCGGCGGGGAGGACAGATATTACCATCTGGTGCTCTTGGCGGAGAACAACACGGGATATGCCAATCTGATGAAAATTGTCAGCAAAGGATTCACAGAGGGGTATTATTATAAACCCCGTGTAGACATGGAAGTCCTGGAACAATACCATGAGGGTATTATAGCCTTGTCCGCCTGCCTGGCGGGGGAGGTCCAGAGATACATTTCCAAGAGGCTGCCGGAGGAGGCCAGGAAAGCGGCCAGAAAGTATGAGGCCTGTTTCGGCAAGGGAAACTATTTCCTGGAACTCCAGGACCACGGGCTGCCGGAACAGAGATTTGTCAATACGGAGCTTCTGAAAATGAGCAGGGAGCTGGATATTCCCTTGGTGGCCACCAATGATGTCCACTATACCTATGCCACGGATGTGGATTCCCATGATATATTGCTCTGCCTCCAGACCGGGAAAAAGCTGGCGGACGAGGACAGGATGCGTTATGAAGGCGGGCAGTATTATGTCAAAAGCGAGGAGGAGATGAAAGGGTTATTCCCTTATGCCTGGGAGGCGGTGGAGAACACCCAGAGAATCGCGGACAGATGCCATGTGGAGATTGAGTTCGGCGTCACAAAGCTGCCTCATTACGAGGTGCCGGAAGGATATGATTCATGGACTTATTTAAACAAGCTCTGTGATGACGGGTTGGCCCAGCGGTACGGAGACGGCTGCCTGCCGGCGGGAGAAACAGGGCAGACGCTGCGGGAGCGCCTGGACTTTGAGCTTGATGTCATTAAGACCATGGGGTATGTGGATTATTTTCTGATCGTGTGGGATTTTATCAATTATGCCAGGTCCAACGGGATTCCGGTAGGGCCGGGGAGAGGCTCCGCTGCGGGAAGCATTGTTTCTTATTGCCTGAAGATCACGAATATTGACCCTATTAAATACAGCCTTCTGTTCGAACGTTTTCTCAACCCGGAACGTGTTTCCATGCCGGATATCGATATTGATTTCTGCTATAACAGGCGACAGGAGGTCATTGACTATGTGGGCCGGAAATACGGCGCGGACAAAGTGGTGCAGATTGTGACTTTCGGTACGCTTGCGGCCAAGGGCGTTATCCGGGATGTGGGCCGCGTCATGGACCTGCCTTACGCATTTGTGGATTCCATAGCCAAGATGATTCCCAATGAGCTGAATATTACCATAGACCGGGCCCTGGAGCTGAATCCTGAGCTACGGAAGCTGAATCAGGAAGACGAGCAGGTCCGTCATCTGATCGATATGAGCAAACGTCTGGAAGGTTTGCCGCGGCATACCTCCATGCATGCCGCGGGAGTGGTCATCTGCCCGAAGTCCGCAGATGAATTTGTGCCTTTATCCAGGGGAAGCGACGGTTCCATCACCACCCAGTTTACCATGACTACGCTGGAGGAGCTGGGACTGTTGAAAATGGATTTCCTGGGACTGCGCACTCTGACGGTGATACAGGATGCGGTGAAATTCATAGAGAAGACCAGAGGGGAAATCATTGACATAGACGGGATCGACTACAACGATCCCAAGGTCCTTGCTTCCATCGGCACAGGACGGACGGACGGCATCTTCCAGCTGGAAAGTTCCGGGATGAAGAATTTCATGAAGGAGCTGCGCCCCCAGAACCTGGAGGATATTATTGCGGGAATCTCCCTGTACCGTCCCGGGCCAATGGATTTTATCCCAAAGTATATCAAAGGGAAAAATAACCATGACGCGGTAGTGTATTCCTGCCCCCAGCTGGAACCCATTTTAAAGCCTACCTACGGCTGCATTGTCTACCAGGAGCAGGTCATGCAGATCGTCCGGGAACTGGGCGGATACACCCTGGGGCGGAGTGACCTGGTGCGCCGTGCCATGAGCAAAAAGAAGCAGTCGGTAATGGAGAAGGAGCGGGCAAATTTTATCTACGGCAATGAGGAAGAAGAAGTACCGGGTTGCGTATCCAAGGGAATCGATGAAAAGGTGGCAGGCGGCATTTATGAAGATATGATGGACTTTGCCAAATATGCCTTTAACAAATCCCATGCGGCCTGCTATGCTGTTGTGGCGTTACAGACGGCGTACCTGAAATATTATTACCCTGTGGAATTTATGGCTGCCTTGCTGACATCTGTGATCGACAATCCCAAAAAGGTTTCCGAGTATATCCTGACCTGCAGAAACATGGGGATCCAGATGCTGCCGCCAGATATCAATGAAGGGGAGTGCAGCTTTTCCGTGACGGAAGGCGGGATCCGTTATGCCCTGTCGGCCATCAAGAGCATCGGCAGGTCCGTCATAGAAGAGATTGTCCGAGAGAGAACGGAAAGAGGCCTTTTTACGAATCTGCAGGACTTTATCACCCGCACCGCGGATATGGAAATGAATAAGCGCATCATAGAGCATTTGATCAAAGCCGGGGCGTTGGACGGCCTGGGTGGCACAAGGAAACAGTTTATGAGCGTTTATGTGCAGATACTGGATCATGTGGTCAGGGATAAGAAGAATAACCTTGCCGGCCAGCTGTCCCTCTTTGACATTGCGGGAGAAGAACAGAAGGAGGAGTTTGATATCCGTATGCCCGATGTGGGGGAATATTCCATGGAGATGGTGCTGGCCTTTGAAAAAGAGGTGCTGGGGATCTATCTGAGCGGCCATCCGTTGGAGGCAGACCAGGATCTGTGGCGAAAGTACATCACCAATACCACCAATGATTTTGTGCTGGACGAGGACAGCGGGGCAGTTTCCGTGGCAGACCAGGCGAATGTGGTACTTGGCGGCATGATTGCCGATAAAACGGTAAAATACACGAAAAATGATAAAATCATGGCATTCCTGAATCTGGAGGACCTGGTGGGCAATGTGGAGGTAATAGTCTTCCCCAAGGATTATGAAAAGTACGGCAGTATTCTTCTGGAAGATGCCAAAGTGTTTATCAAGGGACGGGCCTCTGTGGAGGAGGACAGGGACGGAAAGCTGATCTGTGAGCAGATCGTCAGTTTTGATGAGGCAGCCGCCGCCAACGGGAATCCGGTCTTTCAGAACAGAGGATGGAATAACAGAAGCTATTCTTATCCGCCCCGGAACGGAGGGGGATCCGTGGCCAGGGACGCCATGCCCGGCACAGGAGCGCCCGCTCCCACAGCGGGCAGCAATACCGGGGCGGGCAGCGGCCCGGACACGGCAGGCAGCAATACTGGGGCGGGAAGTAGCCCGGACACGGCGGCAGCCATACGGCAGGGCAGGATGCCGAAAGGGATCTGGCTGCAATTTTCCGATGCGGACAGCTATTTTGCCAGAGAACAAGAGCTTTTTTCCGCCATTGCAGACTCCGACGGCAATGATGATGTGGTCATCTTTTTAAAGAACACCAGGGGGATCAAAGTGCTGCCTCCCAACCGCAGGGTATCTGCAAATGAAAGCCTGCAGGTAAAGCTGGGCGCCTTATTTGGTGCGGAAAATGTAAAAATTCGGTAACTACATGATCTAAGCTATTGAAAACAGGGGAAAAATAGATTAAAATAGGAATTTAGATATATCTTTAGAAAGGTATGGTGACCATTATGGCAAAAGAGATCAAGACAATTGCTGTGCTGACCAGCGGCGGAGATGCGCCGGGAATGAATGCTGCCATTCGTGCGGTGGTCCGCACGGCGCTTTTCAGGGGATTGAAGGTAAAAGGAATTAAAAGAGGCTATAACGGCCTTTTAAATGAAGAGATAATTGATATGGAAGCCCGTAATGTTTCCGATATTCTCCAGAGAGGCGGCACGGTCCTTGGCACGGCCAGGTGTCTGGAGTTCAAAGAGCAGGAGTACCAGAAAAAGGGTGCGGAAATTTGCAGGAAGCATGGGATTGACGGCATCATCGTGATTGGCGGAGACGGTTCCTACCGCGGGGCACAGGCCTTGTCCAGGCAGGGGATCAATACGGTGGGCATTCCCGGAACCATTGACCTTGACATTGCGTGCACGGATTACACGATCGGATTTGACACGGCGGTGAATACGGCAATGCAGGCCATCGATAAGGTAAAGGACACTTCTTCTTCCCACGAGCGCTGCAGTATCATCGAGGTTATGGGGCGTAATGCCGGCTATATTGCGCTTTGGTGCGGTATTGCAAACGGCGCTGAGGATGTGCTGCTTCCCGAGAAATACGATTATAACGAGCAGGAGATCATCAACCATATCATACAGAGCCGCAAGCGTGGCAAGACCCACCATATTATAATCAATGCCGAAGGCATCGGCCATTCCACCTCCATGGCCCGCAGGATTGAGGCGGCTACCGGCGTGGAGACAAGAGCAACGATCCTGGGATACATGCAGAGGGGCGGCAGCCCTACGGCAAAGGATCGCTTCTATGCTTCTATTATGGGGGCATATGCGGTGGATGTGCTGCTCCAGGGCAAGACCAACAGGGTAGTAGGTTACCGGAAGGGTGAGTTTGTAGATTTTGATATTGAAGAAGCGCTGCAGATGAAGAAGAGCATTGACGAATATCAGTATGAGGTATTCCAGGTTCTGACGATTTAAATGTAGATTAATTGAATGTAGATTTGACAAAACGGCTGTTTTTTGACATAACAGCCGTTTTTTTGAAAAAAAGATGAAAGGAGAGAGGGCATGATTACCAGCCATTCCAACCCGAAAGTAAAGCAGGTCATACAATGGCAGAATAAAGCCAGGGAGAGGCGCAGCGCCGGTGTGTTTTTGGCAGAAGGGTTCAAAATGTTCGAAGAAGTCCCCCGGGAGTGCCTGCAACAGGTCTATGTCTCGGAGGTGGCCTTGGAACGGATCGGCAGGAAGCCTGAGATAGAGCGGAAATTAAATGATGTGGGGTATGAGACGGTGGCAGGGGATGTATTCGGGAAGATGTCGGACACCCAGGCCCCTCAGGGCATATTGTGTGTGGTGAGGCAGCCTGTTTATTGCCTGGAGGATCTGCTGAAGGCGGAGTCCCCTTTGCTGCTGTTATTGGAGGATCTGCAGGACCCGGGAAATCTGGGCACCATAATCAGGACAGGGGAGGCTGCCGGGGTGACGGGTGTTATTATGAGTTCGGGGACGGTGGATCTTTTTAATCCCAAGACAATCAGGGGGACAATGGGTTCTGTGTTCCGAGTACCTTTCCTCTATGTGGACAGCCTGCCGCTAACCATCGGGGCGCTGAGGCAGAGAGGGATTCACACATATGCTGCACATCTGGAAGGGGAAGTCTTTTATGATGCTTTTTCCTTCCGGGAACCCACTGCTTTTCTGGTGGGGAATGAGGGAAGAGGACTGGCCAGGGAGACGGCGGACCAGGCGGAGCGGTATCTGAAGATCCCCATGGAGGGAAAGGTGGAATCTTTGAATGCGGCTGTGGCGGCATCTCTGCTTATGTACGAAGCGCACAGGCAGCGTTCTGCCCGCTGATGTTTGCAGAAAATCTGCAATCATGAATTTTATCAATGTTGGTTTGCCTGAAATCATACTAATATACATACATTATTTAATGCGCTAAAGTGTAAGCAGTTTCATTTGGAGAAAGGACAGGTACAGGGAATGACCATAGGTTTTATCGGACTGGGAAATATGGCGGGAGCCATGATCGGCGGAATTCTAGGAAAGCAGCTGGTGGCACCGGAGGATATTATAGGCTCGGCAAAGACGGAGGAAACCAGGGCCAAGGTAAGCGCAAAGTTCCGGGTGAAAACCGCAGAAACCAATGTGCAGGTGGCGGAAGCAGCGGATATTTTGTTCCTGGCGGTAAAGCCTGTATTCCTGGATGACGTGATCCGGGAGATCAGGAAAGCGGTAAAACGGGATGCGCTGGTAGTGAGCATTGCGGCAGGGAGAGACTTAAAATTCCTGAAAGAATCATTTGACAGGCCTGAGCTGAAGATCATTCGCTGTATGCCCAATACGCCGGCCCTTGTTCTGGAGGGATGCACCGGGGTCTGTGCCGGGGAAGAGGTTCCCCGGGAGGATCTGGACAGAGTGGTAAGGTTGATGGAATCTTTCGGCAAGGCCAGCGTGGTGCCGGAGAGGCTGATGGATGTAGTGGTGGGGGTCAGCGGGAGTTCGCCGGCATATGTCTTCCTGTTTATAGAGGCTATGGCGGACGCGGCTGTGGCGGCGGGCATGCCCAGAAAACAGGCTTATGAGTTTGCGGCCCAGGCGGTATTGGGAAGCGCCAGGATGGTTTTGGAGACAGGGATGCATCCCGGCCAATTGAAAGATATGGTCTGTTCTCCCGGCGGGACTACGATCCAGGCGGTAAAGGTATTGGAGGAAAAAGGTATGAGGGCAGCCGTAATGGATGCCATGGATGCCTGTATTGAAAAGTCCAGAAATATGTAAATGGATACAAGCATGATGCAATTATGATGCAAAAACTTGACAAACATATTTCTCTTTGCTATGATATGTCTGTAACAAATTTAACAAGTTCGTAATATCTTTACCAAAAGAAGGTAATAATAATTGTTAATATTTGTTAGGGAGGTAAATAAAATGGTAAAGAGCAGAAGGCTGTTTGCTGCGCTTACGGGAATTGCAATGTCCTTCGCCCTGTTTGCGCATACAGGCATAACCACGCAGGCCGGCAGCACAGATTACTTGGACAATATGCGTGGCGGCGTAGCGTCGATCCTGAATCCCGGTTCTACAAGTTCCTCCGATATAGTCAGCGCTACCGCAAAGGAGTTGAATCTTGACCTTACACCCCAGGTGGAAGAAGAGGTGGGCACATTGGTCATGGCTAATGTACAGAACGCCCTGAATGTGCGGAGCGATGCCAGCGAAGAAGCTTCAAAGGTAGGAAAGCTATATAAGGACTGCGGAGGAATCATACTGGAGAGAAGGGACGGATGGACGAAGCTGCAGTCAGGAAACATCATAGGCTGGGCATCTGACGAGTACCTGCTGTTCGGGGAAGACGCCAGGATCCTGGCGAACGACGTAGGAAGGACGATGGCCACCATTGATACGGAGACGCTCCGGGTCAGGACTGAGCCGGGAACGGACGCGGGAATCCTGGGATTGCTTCCCAAGGGTGAAATCGTGGAAGTCCTGAGCAAGGATGACAACGGATGGGTCTGTATTGATTACGAAGGGGCGGACGGTTATGTGTCGGCGGAATTCGTGGTGTTGGATTTCCAGATCGACGCAGGGGAAACCATGGAAGAGATCAGGATCCGTGAGGAGGCTGAGAAAGAAGCGAAACGTCATGTCAATTATGGCGCTTATACTACGGATGCGGACACCACCATGCTGTTGGCGGCGCTGATCCAGTGCGAGGCAGGCGGCGAGTCCTACGAGGGACAGGTGGCAGTCGGGGCAGTGGTTATGAACCGTGTCAGGAGTGGTGCATATCCTAACAGCATCCACGGCGTTATATACGCATCGGGCCAGTTTACACCTGCTTTGAACGGCAAAGTAAACGCCCTGTATGAGTCCGGCAACATCAAGTCCAGCTGCATCCAGGCAGCAGGAGAAGCGATCTCCGGTGTGTCAAACGTAGGAGACTGTACTCATTTCCGCCGTAATAATGGCCGGGAAGGCATTGTGATCGGGAACCATGTGTTCTATTGATCCTACGGAGGTAAGCTTTGTAAATATCAGGAAATTCAATCGGGGCAGCGCAGGTCAGCGCTGCCCTGGTTTTGTGGGGATACAGGGACGGGTTACGGGGACAGGGGACGTTAAAGAAACTTATCGTGCACAGAAATGGCTTGCCTGGAAGGTGGTTTTGTAGTAAACTATGGCTAACATAAAGGTAAAGGGAGTGATTGGATGACCGAGATAATGACGATGATGATCATATGGCTTGTGGTGCTGATCCTTGCGGTGGTAGTGGAAGTCCTGACCCTGGGATTGGCGACGATATGGTTCGCGGGAGGTGCGCTGGCTGCCATTGTGGCAACGCTGCTCCATGCACCTATAATGATACAGGTGATTTTATTTTTTATTGTATCATTGCTGCTATTGTTCTTTACCCGGCCTGTGGCGGTAAAATATTTTAATAAGGACCGCGTGAGGACGAATGTGGAAAGCATGGTGGGCAGGCAGGCAATCGTGGTCAGCGAGATCAACAATATACAGGGTACGGGGCAAGTGACGGTGGGCGGCCAGCAGTGGAGCGCAAAGAGCGCGCAAAACAACGTGGTCATTCCTGCCGGTGCCGTGGTAAATATACTATCCATCAACGGAGTCAAGCTGATTGTGAAGGCCGATGAACAGCTGAAAGGCTTGAACCCGGCTCCGCCGTCCGTACCGGAGCCGATGAGTGTATCACAGATGGAGGCACTGGACGAGAAACAGCCGGAATAGGAAACTATTCCCTGAAAAATAAAGTGTGTGCCGCTTTGATAAAGGCACGGAAAGAGGTAACATATGGGATTTTTAGGTTGGTTAGTTGGTGTGCTGTTAGTATTAGTCCTTGTGATTTTTGTGTCCTGTTTCAAGATCGTTCCCCAGGCACAGGCTTTTGTCATTGAACGCCTGGGCGCTTACCAGGGCACATGGTCGGTAGGTTTTCATGTAAGGATGCCTTTTTTGGATAAGGTGGCAAGAAGAGTGAACCTGAAGGAACAGGTGGCCGATTTCCCGCCTCAGCCCGTTATCACAAAGGATAATGTTACCATGAGGATCGATACGGTAGTGTTCTATCAAATTACCGATCCCAAGCTGTTTACCTACGGTGTAGAGAATCCTATGATGGCCATTGAGAACCTGACGGCTACCACGCTCCGTAATATAATCGGTGACCTGGAGCTGGACCAGACGCTTACCAGCCGTGAGACCATCAATACAAAGATGCGGGCGGCACTGGATATTGCCACTGACCCTTGGGGTATCAAGGTAAACCGCGTGGAGCTGAAGAATATCATTCCTCCTGCAGAGATCCAGAATGCCATGGAGAAGCAGATGAAGGCAGAGCGTGAGAGGCGTGAGGCGGTTACACGTGCGGAAGGTGAAAAGAAGGCGAAGATCCTGGAGGCAGAAGGTGCGAAAGAATCCGCGATCCTTCGCGCAGAGGCGGATAAGCAGTCTGCGATCCTCCGTGCGGAAGCAGAGAAAGAGAAGATGATCCGTGAGGCGGAAGGTGAGGCAGAGGCAATCCTGAAGGTGCAGCAGGCTAATGCGGAGGGTATCCGTTTGTTGAAAGAGGCCGGCGCCGACGAGGCAGTGCTTAAGATGAAGAGCCTGGAAGCTTTCGAGAAAGTTGCCGACGGTAAGGCTACCACCATACTCCTTCCCGCTGAACTGCAGGGAATTGCAAGTGTTGCCGCTGCTTTCAAGGAGACTGCCAAGGGAATGGCAGTGGAATAATGTAGTTGAATGATGCTGATAAATGCCTGTTGGGGAGAATCCCTGACAGGCATTTCTTGTGCGCCCGGCGGCGCACGTTTCTAACCGGTGCAAGTCCGGAATCCGCC
>CANRWO010000045.1 GCA_947643615.1 uncultured Lachnospiraceae bacterium | reverse complement strand
CTCTGTTTTGTCCAAAAATCAATGTGCCCTTAACGGGGTGCTGAACAGTTACGAAATATTAAATTTTACCCCTACCACTGCACCTGCGTCATTTCCCGAAAAAGCAGGCCAGGTATGCAGGATCCACAATGTTTCCCTGCCCTCTGCATTTTTCTTCGACACATCCTGTTTGGAAAAACCCTGCCTCATAAACTCCTGCCATTCCTCATAGGATACGCCCATATCCCCGTAAACATCAAAAAACAGACGGGAAGACGCAACCGTGTTTGAAGAAATGACACGCTCTTCATCCAGATAATAGATAAAAATATCATCGATATAAGGATATTGGCTTTTGTAGGACACCAGCCTGCGCCTGATAATTTCATTCTGCCATACATCCCCGGAACCCTCCATTCCCTTTTTGATATCCTTATCCAGGGTCAACACATTCAGCATGGAACGGACAGATTCCATGCTGTTGTCATAAGATTGAATCAGAATATTAAGCGCCTTGCCATATACCTCATTGGTCTGGCGCTTTACCACATGGACCACCGTCTCCGTGGCCAGGATCCATACTAAAAACTGTGCCACGGAGATGACCATAAAAGTGACAACCCAGGTAGCAATTGTTTTTTCTTTTATTTTTCGGTTTATGTCTGTAAAAAAATTTTTCATTCCGGCTCCGTCCGTACTTACTCCTTTAAAGAACCGATCATAATACCGCCCTCAAAATATTTCTGCAGAAAAGGATACAAACATACGATCGGCAGTGTGGAGACCACCATCATTGCAGCTCTCACAGTCTCCTGCAGAGAGTCAAAATTATCAAATTTATTTATAAGCTTCAGCAGCTCCGTGGATTCTTCGGCAAACATATTTTTCAGCACAAGCTGCAGGGGCGCTTTGTCCACATCACGCAGGTAGATGAACGCAGAGAACCAGCTGTTCCAATGAGATACCGCGTAGTACAGCAGCATTACCATCATCCCCGGTTTGGCCAAAGGGATGAAAATCTTGAACAATATGGTAAAATGCCCGCCTCCGTCCATCATCACCGATTCCGCCAGGCTGTCGGGAATCGTAGAAAAGTAAGAACGTAACAGTATCATATTATATGTGCTCATGGCAGCCGGCAGGATCAGCGCCCAAATGCTGTTGCCCAGGCCATAGCCGGTTACCGTCAGGTAGGTAGGAATCAACCCGCCGGAAAAATACATGGTGATAATAATCAGTATATTAACCGGTTTCTTCCAGAGGACATTTTTCCTGGTGAGGAAATAAGCGCCAAAAGATGTCAGTGTCAGGTTGAACACAAGTCCTATCACCTCCACAAGGATGGTGTTTCGGAATCCGGTCCAGATAGGCTTTGCATTCAGAACGATCTCATATGCCAGGGTGCTGAACCCTGCCGGCCGCACCATGATCCCTCTCTGCCGGACAAACTGTACGGAATCACTGAAAGATACGAACACTTCATACAAAACAGGGTATACCATAATGATCCCTATCCCCAGAAGGATTGCGGCCATAATTACATCCGGGATCCAGGATACCCACTTTTTATTCTTCAGATATTTATTCATAATTATACCTTGCTCCTTTCCCACCTATCTAAAACAGGCTTGTCTCAGACACTTTGCTGCTGATTTTATTGGCAATGATGACCAGTGCGAAGTTGATTACGGAATTGAACAGGTTCACGGCCGTGGAGTAACTGTAATCAAAGTCCAGCAATCCTTTCCGATAGGTATAGGTGGAGATTACGTCCGCCGTCTCATAAATGGTGGAATTGTATAAAAGCAGGATTTTCTCATAACCCACGTTCATGGTCTTACCCACCTGCATGATCAGAAGCAGGATGATGGTAGGGCGGATGGTAGGAAATGTGATATGGAGTAACTTTTTCCACCTGCCTGCCCCGTCTATCTCGGCGGCCTCATACAGCTGATGGTCAACCCCCGCAATAGCCGCAAGATAAATGATACTGTTCCATCCCATGGACTGCCAGATGTCGGTACCCACATAGATGGTACGAAAGGCTCCGGGAATCTGCAGCCAGGAATTGACGCTGTCCACACCTAACAATTGGAATAAATTGTTGAAAAGCCCGTCGCTGAGACAGAATTGCCTCACCATTCCGCAAACCACCACCAAAGAGATAAAATGGGGCATATAACTCACCGTCTGCACCACCCTGCGGCATTTTTTCAGCCTCACTTCATTTAAAAGCAACGCCAGCATAACCGGTGCCGGAAAGCTGAAAATAATGGAATACAGACTGATCAGAAGCGTGTTTTTCAAAATCCTCCCAAAAAAGGGATTTGAAAAAAATTCCAGGAAATTGCCGAATCCCCAGCTGTCTGCCCAGGGACTCTTCCACATTCCCAGCATGGGTTTATAGTCCTTAAACGCAATAATAATGCCTGACATGGGCACATAAGAAAACAATATGTAAAAAGCCACCACCGGAAGCACCATCAGATACAGTACTTTGTTCCTGCGAAAGTCCTTTGCCAGGATATACTTCCGGTTTTTAGGCTGTAGGTTTTTCTCTTTCATACCTTATTGCAACCTCCTCACATAATAATCTCTAAAAGCGGCAGACAGGCTCAAACCCGGCTGCCGCTCCTTTTGCTGCTACCGCTCTATTATGTTATCGTACACAGATCGATTATTTTTTCAGCTCTTCCACTCTCTGAAGATAGTTGTCATAAGCTTCCTGCTTTGCCGCAAGAACCTCATTGATCTCCATCCCGTTAATGGTTTCTACAAAGGAATCCCACTCGGAAATATCTGAGGAACCTACTATATACTTCAGGATTATTTCCTGGCAGTAATCATCTATATTTCCCCATCTCTTCGCAATAATGTCCTGCTCTTCCGCTGTATAGGGTACTGTGGGCAATACATATTCATCCATATGCGCCGTCCACACATCGATCCATTCCTTTGCCCTGTCCGTATATGCCAATGAAATATCCAGGGAGATTCCTGCCCTGTTCTGGTTCTGGGCGATTTCATCTCTGGCGCTGTTGGCTACAGGTGTCTCTTCATTATGAAGGATCAGGTCTGTAAGCTGCACTTCCCCGTTTACAAGTTCGTATGTCACACCTTCGATTCCATAATTCATGGTCATCAGGCCTTCCTCTGAAAATCTCCAGTCCAGATAACGGCAGGCGGCCTCAATATCAGGGCATGTAGTGCTCACGGCATAACACATACCGCCATCGTAGTGCTGAATGGACTGCTGGGAAAATTCAGGCTCGTCTCCCTTATTCATAACCAGTGATTCCAATGCCAATACCTCATATCCGGTTCCCTCATTGGCGATCACACAATTCTCGATATTGTTAACCTGCTGTATGCTGACGCCTGCCTCCCCGTTAGAGAATTTAGCCTGGACAGTGGATTTATCGACACTTGCAAAGTCAGGGTCCAGGAGCCCTTCCTTATACCATTGGGCAAGGGTGGAAATAAATTCTTTATATTCCTCCGTCAAAGGCCCAAATTGTACTTTGCCGTCCAAAATATACTCCTGGTAAGTGGTGTTCCAGGGACTGCTCAGAGGATTTGCACTTCCCTGCTGGAACAGCCATCTGGCCTCAAAAGTCAGAGGGGCCTTACAATTATATTTTTCCTTAAATGCGACCAGGACATCATGCATCTCCTCTATGGTAGTGGGTGCATCCAGCTTCAATTCATCCAGCCAGTCCTTACGGATTACCAGGCCCATTCCCGTCACCGACTTTGCCTTGATAAAAGGCGCAAAGCCCAGCTTCCCGTCAGGAGTGAACACCTGCGCCGCAATCTCGGGATTCTCGTCCAGATATTTCAGAAGGTTAGGGATACAATCCGCATACTCCATCATATCCACGATATAGCCTTCCTCAATGGCTGCAGCCGCGCCGCCGGTATAAGCGTTCCAAGGGGCATTGATGATATCGGGAAGCTCCCCGCTGGCCAGCATCAGCAGAAACTGCTCCGACATGGTCGTAGAGCTTGCCGCTCCCCCCACATCCGTCAAGCTGACGCCTGTCTTGTCCCTCATAACTTTATGAATATAGATATCCTTGGCCCAGGCCGGATGCTCATTGTCGTCATAAAAATCTGTTCCGCCGCTGCCGCTGCCATTAAAAGTAAATGTAATTGGCTCCATAGGATATGTAAAATCATCTGCCGGAGCTTCGCTGTTTCCGGACGCTTCACTTCCTCCGGATGCTGCGCTGCTTCCGACAGTACTGCTCTCTGACCCTTCGGAACCCTGATTTGACTGACTCTGGGAATTTCCCTCTTCCGAATTGCCGCAGGCTGCCATGGACATAACCATTAACCCCGCCATCAGTAGAGATATTATTTTTTTCTTCAAGTTTCTTACCTCCCTGTGTTGATATTGATCATTTTAACGAAAATTAAGAATATCCGGCCGAATATCTTGTGCATATTATTCTATTCGATAGGCCATATCATATCAATCATCAATATTTATTTGACATGTTGATTTTCGGTTTCAGTGTTTATATATAAATTGCCTTATCTGGTTTTGTTTTTGAGCAGTATCACCTTTGCCGTTAAAAATATTCCCTGTTTTAAAATACACCATCTTGTACCTGCCTCTACGGCCGGCTACAAATACAGCATTTTACTATGTTCTTGCAAAGCCATTTTATTATTTTCACCGGTTCCGGTGCTTGACAATCTCTGCCTAAAAAAATAAAATATAACTATACAAGGAGCATTTGCCATGCAGAACGTAAAATTAACGGATTTGATTGATTCCGAAATCCTGCAGAAAATGCAGGACAGCCTTTCCAATTATATCGGAATGGCCAGCCTGATTGCGGACGAAAACGGTACCCCTGTTACCAACGGCAGCGGCTTTACCGAATTTTGTATGAATCTTACCAGGAAATCCCCTTTGGGGTGCTCACGCTGTGAGGCATGTGACAAGCAGGGTGCCCTGGAAACCCTGAAAAACGGCAAGCCTGCCGTATATCACTGTCACGCCGGTTTAGTGGACTATGCCGCCCCCATTATGCTGGAAGATACCTTTATCGGCAGCATTATCGGAGGCCAGGTTCTCACCGACCCCCTGGAGGAAGAGGATTTCCGCGAAACCGCACGTGAACTTTCTATTGATGAACAAACGTATTTGGAAGCCGCCAGAAAAGTTCCCTACCGGGAGCTTGGGGAAGTAGAGCGCGCCGCCGGTTTTTTGTCCGAGATTGCCTCCACACTGTCCGCCATGGCGTACACCAATTATATAGCGCTTCAGAACAGCAAGAAGCTGGAACGTGCCGCCCATTCCCAGACTGCATTTATTATCGACATGAACGCCAATATCCAACGCGACATGATGCACTGGATAGAATCCGCCAGGCAGGCCGTATATAATCAGGACTACACCTCCATGTTCAACACCCTGGACGATATAACCATCCGAGGAACAGAACTCCTTTCTTCCTTAAAAGATACTGTGGAATATGCCCGGATGAACGAAGGCGAGATTGAATTAAGCGAAACGGAATATAATTTTAAAGTTCTGTTAAAAAGCATTTGTAAGAGAACCCAAAAATATCTCCAGGCAGAAGATATTACCTTTCATATTCATGTGGACGATTCCGTGCCCACATACCTGCTAGGCGACGAGGGACGTATCAGCCAGGTGATCACAAAGGTACTGAGCAACGTTGTAAACTATCCCGGCACTACCGAGGTCACTGTCACCGCATACTGCAAAACGGCATCCTATGCCAGGTTGCTGACCATCGAAGTTTCTGATAACAGCGGCGGCATAACGGCTGACGAATTAAATAATGCAAATTACTATTTGGTAAACAACGACTTTCAGTTAATAGAAAATATGGAAGCATGTGGCATTGGACTTTCTATCATCGGACTTTTGATTAGGCAGATGTCAGGCAGCGTAAAAATTTCCTGTATGGAAAACATTGGGACCACCTATACTATACAAATACCGCAGTTGCCTGCAGAACGGATCTGATGAAACGCTTTTATACCGCATTTTTGCGGTGGGACTTCCTATATAACAGGAGAAAGGACTTGTCATATGGAACTTAACGCAACGCAATATGCAGAAGCCATAGATGACTTCCTACTGAAGATGGAAAAGCTGTCCGGTGAAGACGACCCCAATTATCAGACGGCCATTGAAAAGATCGGCTCACTGCTCCGCATAGCTTTGATCAAGGCCACCTTCTATATGACCCCGGAAAACGAATTGAATAAAACAGGGGAAGATTTCTGCCTCTACCAAAACGGAACCGCTGATATGCAGCGCTTTTATTACCAGCGGGAAATCACCAGCAGCAGAAATACGATTGCCTACAGCATTTATCAAAAAGCGGATGACCCCGACTGGTCCCAGGCGGAAAGGGAAAAGCTGCAGGTGCTCACGAAAATGCTTTTTGTATACAATGGCCGGAGCCGCATTATGAAATTGGCGGAGTATCTGCTTTTCTATGACCGGGACTTGAAAATCTACAACCTGACCTATTTCAAGAAACACGCAGAAGAACTGATTTCGCAGAACCGGATCAGCGAATTTACCGCATGTTATTTTGATTTGGACCACTTTTCCAATGTCAACCAGCAGGTGGGTATTGAGCGGGGCAACCAGATTATGTTTTCCTTTGTCCGCCAGCTGTACGAACTCTTTTCCGACTCTGAGGAAGAGATGGTTTGCAGAGTCGGGGGAGATAACTTTATTGCTCTCTTTTACAAAGAGCATACGGACGCTATCAGAAAATTTCTGGAGGGTACAGAGATCTCCGTGGATGATTCCATGCAGACCAAGATTCTGATTACTGCCTCCGCCGGTTTCTATTTGATTTCAGATGACTGCCGTACCGCTTCGGATATCGTAGACCGGGTCAGCATGGCCAACAGCGTAGCCAAAGATCTCACCGCGGAATCCGCCGTTTTCTATAATGAAGCGCTGCTGCAGCATATCAACGATATTACGGTGGTACAGAACCTTTTCCCGAAGGCGCTCCAGAACGAAGAATTTCTGGTTTACTACCAACCTAAGGTATATTTAAAAAATTACGAGCTGATCGGGGCAGAGGCGCTGTGCCGCTGGCAGCACGAAGACGAGATTATCCCTCCCGGAAAATTTATTCCCGTTCTGGAACAGAGCAAGGCAATCTGCGCCCTTGATTTTTATATGCTTGACCATGTATGCAGGGACATCCGAAAATGGCTGGATGAGGGACGTAAGGTGGTAAAAGTATCCGTCAACCTTTCCCGGTGCCACTTCGGCAATATAAACCTGCTGAATGACATCCTGAATACCATAGACAGGCATAATGTGCCTCACCAGTACATTGAGATCGAATTGACTGAGACCACCACCGACGTCAGTTTTAAAGACTTAAAAGATATTGTTTTCGGCCTGCAGGCCAACGGCATCAGTACCGCCGTAGATGATTTTGGAACAGGATATTCCTCCCTGAACCTGGTTAGGGAACTTCCCTGGAATATGATCAAGATCGACAAAAGCTTTCTGGATGAAACCGAAAGCGCCCCCCAGCAAAACCGTGTCATGCTTAAACATATTATTGCCATGTCGCAGGAAATGGGTATCACCTCTATTGTTGAAGGCGTGGAGACCATTGAACACGTGAAAATGTTAAAAGAAAATAATTGTTTTCTGGCACAGGGGTTTTGTTTTGACCGACCCTTGCCGAAGAATATATTTGAGAACCGTCTGGAGCAGCTGATGGCCTGATGCGGCAAAATGAATGGATTCTCCCCAAAAAGGCTGGCCGGTAGGCAAAACCGGTTTTGTCTAAGTTTTACCAGAACTTATATGAAATACATTCAGGAAAGGTATGGTTACTCATATGGAAAAGATCGCAAGCTTTACTATTGACCACATCAAATTACAACCCGGCGTCTACGTATCCCGCAAGGACACAGTAGGCACGGAGACTATCACCACCTTTGACCTGCGAATGACCAGCCCCAACGAAGAACCCGTCATGAACACCGCGGAAGTGCATACCATAGAGCACCTGGGAGCTACTTTCCTGCGCAACCATCCCACCTATAAAGATAAGACCATCTATTTTGGCCCCATGGGTTGCCGCACCGGGTTCTATCTCCTGCTGGCAGGGGATCTTTCCTCCAGGGAAATTGTACCTCTTATAGTGGAAATGTTTGAATTTATAAGGGATTTCAAGGACGAAGTTCCCGGCGCTTCCCCCAAGGACTGTGGCAACTACCTGGATATGAACCTGCCCATGGCAAACTTTCTGGCAAAGAAGTACCTAGATAATGTACTCTGCCAGATTGATGACAGCAGGCTGGCCTACTAACAAATTGGCTTATGAGAAAGGCATGGTATGATGAGCAAAACAGGAATAATTGGTGCAATGGAATTGGAAGTGGAAACTCTAAAGTCTAAAATGGCTGTTTCCCAAATTGTGAAAAAGGCAGGTATGGAATTTTTTGAAGGCAGCCTCAACGGCGCCCGGGTTGTTATTGTCCGCAGCGGAGTAGGCAAAGTAAATGCCGCCCTTTGTGTGCAGATCCTGGCAGATCTTTTTGAAGTGACCCACATTATCAATACCGGTGTGGCAGGTTCCCTGAATGCAATGCTGGATATCGGGGATATCCTGGTCTCCAGAGACGCCATCCATCATGATGTGGATGCAACCATTTTCGGATATAAACTCGGGGAAGTCCCCCAACTTGGGATCCGCGAGTTTCCTGCCGACGAACGCCTGATGCAGCTGGCAAAGACCACCTGCGAAAGAGTAAACCCCGACTGCCATGCCGTCATCGGCCGTGTGGTCAGCGGCGACCAGTTTATCTCCAGCAAGGAAATCAAGAAAAAGCTGAGCGCTGATTTCCAGGGCGACTGTGCAGAGATGGAGGGAACAGCTATTGCCCATGGCGCATATTTAAACCAGATACCCTTCGTCATTATCCGTGCCATTTCCGATAAGGCCGACGACAGCGCGGAAATGGACTATCCCACCTTTGAGAAAGCTGCCGCCCTGCACTCCGCAGCTCTGGTAGAGGAAATGGTGGCCTCCATATAAGGGTAACATTAAGGCATATTGAAAAGACTGTGCAATAAAAGCACAGTTTTTTTTTGAAAAATTTTAAATTTTTTTATTCGGGCAAACTTTTTGGCCATGGAAAACGTTTCTTTATTATAAGGCTGTACATCACCGGGAAAGGAGGAACACTTGCAGGACTACGAACTGATAAAGCGCATTCGAAAAGGCGAAAAACAACTGTTTGGGCAATTGGTAGAGAAATACTATAATGATGTCTTCCGCTACTGCTACTACCAGACAGGAAACGAACAAACCGCCTACGACTGCACACAGGAAACCTTCTTTCATCTTATGCGCTTTCTTGACAATTACAGAGAACGGAACCGTTTCAAACCCTATCTCATCCGAATCGCCCTGAATGTGTGCAAGGACTACTTCCGCAAAAATTCCGGCCGCATGAGCAAAGAAGTTTCCTACAGCCGCTGGATTGAAGATGAGGGTGCCGCAGGACGCGGCGAACCGGCCTGCCCGCCGACAGATGGACCGGAGCAGGAGACCCTTACCAAGCTGTCCGTAAAGGAGGGGTTGATGCGCCTGGGGGAGCCTCAGAGGGAAGTGATAGTCCTCTACTACTACCAGGGGTATAAGCTGCGTGAGATAGCAAACCTTGTAGGAGTTCCGCTTTCCACCGTAAAGACAAGGCTTTATGCGGCAACAGAAAAGCTAAAACAATATTTGACGGAAGAAGACGACAGCTAATCAAATCAAAATGCCATGAGGAGGTCTAGTTGATGGAGATTGGTATGAAAAAAGATTCGGAACTGGATTTACTGTTAAAACAACATACTCCCCCCAAAGTTGATCAGAAAATCCGCACGCTTCACATTGCCCAATTTTCTGAAGACATTAAAAAAATGGATTATCTTCCCCGGGAACCTTTCCCATCGCAAATACTGACGCATATGTCATATATATCATGCTGGGTCTGGCTTTCACAGGCAGGCATACTGCTTTTGATCTATTATTATGCATTCCAGTCAAACAGGCTCACAGTCAGCATGCTGCTGTATTGCCTTGGGCCGGGTCTGTCCCTGATATTGGTCTATGAACTGTCCAAAAGTTTTCGCGCCAAGACCTGGGAAATGGAATCCGCCTGCCGGTATAATCTGGCCCAGATTTTTTTCTTCCGGCTCTGTATTTTGTTCGGCGCTGATTTTCTGGTATTGGGGGGGGCGCTGATTGGCTACCGCATGACGGACGGACCGCTCTGGCAATTTTGCCTGTATACGTTGCTGCCTTTCTTCCTCACCAGCGCACTGTCACTGTATGCCCTGCGCCGCATAGGCAGCCGCTGTAGCTCCGCCCTGCTGTCTGCAGTTCCCTTAACGGCCGGATTTTTGGATTACTTGCTGATATTCTCCCTGAGCAAAGAAAGCTTTTTGGGCATACCGGTCCCCCTTGACAACAGCGTGCCCTTCGCTACGCTGCTGGCTCTGGCGCTCCTTTTATACAATGCCCTGAGGCTTTGCACGGAAGTACATTATCTCAACGAAAACAGAAAGGATCAAAAATTATGGAACTTCGGATAGAAAACCTTACCAAACAATACGGCACCTTCCTTGCCGTCAATGACCTCAACGCCGTACTCACCTGCGGCGTCTACGGCCTGCTCGGCGCCAACGGCGCCGGAAAGACTACCCTGATGCGTCTCCTCTGCGACATACAGTCCCCCACTGCCGGAACCGTCAGTTATGACGGCCAGAATATTCGGGAAAATGGGGACCACTACCGAAACATTCTCGGTTACTTGCCCCAGGACTTCGGCTATTATCCCGATTTCACCGCCATGAAATTTTTACTCTATATGTCCGCCATCAAGGGACTGTCCAAGGGTTATGCCAAGCAGCGCTCCCTGGAACTGTTGGATGAAGTAGGGTTGCTGCAGGTGAAAGACAAGAAAATAAAAACCTTTTCCGGCGGGATGAAACAGCGGCTGGGCATTGCCCAGGCAATGCTCAACGACCCCAAAATCCTGATCCTGGACGAACCCACCGCCGGACTGGACCCCAAGGAACGCGTCCGCTTCCGCAACCTGATCAGCAGCTTTTCACGAAACAAGATTGTCCTGCTGTCCACCCACATCGTATCAGACGTGGAATACATAGCGGGGGATATCCTGGTCATGAAAAAGGGGAAATTTATTCATGAAGGCCGGCCGGATGAGATTATCCACTCCATTGACGGCAAGGTCTGGGAATGCAGAGTGCCAAACGGCCAAGTTCCTTCCCTGGAGGGCAGATACAATATCGGGAATATGCGCACCGAGGGCGAAAATACCATACTGCGCATCATCAGTGAGGAAAAGCCTCTGGAAAGCGCTTTGAATGCGGCTCCTAATCTGGAGGATTTATATCTTTACTATTTTAATGACGAAGAAAGCAGCAACGGCAAATAAATGCGCAGCAATGCGCGGAAAGGTGCAAATACGAAATGAGACAACTGATTGAATTTGAAATTAAGAAAATGCTGCGGAAGCCTTTGGTATGGGCCGCACTGTTAGGTCTTGTCAGCTTTATAGCTATTATGGAGTATTCTTGGGTGGTACCCGGTTACGCCGATATCCAAATGGCAGAAAACGGACAGAAAGTCACCATAAAAGGGTTTGAAGCAATACCTGTAGATAAAGAAATCTGTGCCTCCTATCACGGTTCCGTCACTGACGAGAAAGTGCGTACTATAGTGGAAACCTATGACATACCTGATTCCGTCTGGGAAGCCAACGACATTGACCCGAACCGTGAATATCATTATGTACACAATTTGGTATACAATATCCTATCCAGCAACGGCTTTGTGAATCCTGACGGGAGCTACAGCGGGCAAACCGTGGAAGAGGCTTTCGGGGATATGGCGCCGGAGCTGATCTTGGGTTACTCTACCGGCTGGGAATGTACTATATATGCACTGCTGTACTCTTTCCTGCTCTGGGGATGCATTGTTACCGTCATCGTATCCCCTGTGTTCTCGGAGGAATACACTATTCATATGGATGCCCTGATACTCACAGGAATTCACGGGCGTAAAAAATGTACTTTGGCAAAAATCATCTCCGCCTTTTTCATTACAATAGCCGGGTCCCTCCTGCTTCTGGGAATCTGTACCTCGCTGATGCTGACCGTACACGGCACCGCAGGATGGGATTGTTCGGTGCAGCTGGGCGAGCTGGGATACTATGACCGCGTCCCCTATTCACTGAATTGGCTCCAGGCTTACGGTTTCGCCTGTATCGCATGGTTTGGCGGAATGCTGGTATTGACCTCTATCGTCCTGGTGGTGTCTGCTTTGGGAAAAAGCTCCTTCAGCGCTTTGGTGATATCCTTTGTAATATATGCCATTCCCATGTTCCTCCCCTGGAACATACTTCCGGATTCCGTGGCGTTATGGGGATATTTACTGCCTATCACCCAAATGCAGCTTTTAAAGCTGTTTGAATTTGACCTGCTTAAAATAGGCTCCATTACCTTCCCGCCGGTGTACCTGGCCGTCCCTATCACAGTGATCGTACTGATCGTGGGAATCCTGTGGTCAAAGAAAAGCTTTTCACAGCATCAGGTGGTCTAGAAAAAAAGCAATTAGAAGAATCTGTCCATGGATTCTTCTAATTGCTTTTTAGTAATCATGTCTATACCCTATGGCATCATATATCCTGCTCTGCCATGTATTCCTCCTCAGGCTCGGATTTCTTAAACACGAAAAACTTACTGATTATATAATTTCCCACCATAACCAGCGCAGATACAAATATCCTGGAAAGCCCTTCATGGATATGCAGTGCATTAACCATCAATACCATCATCACAGCGTCCAGCGCCCAGGTGGAAAGCCTTCCCCCGGAAAATTGAAGAAATTCTCTCCAAATATTCGGTTCGTGGCTCTTAAACACGAATTTGCGGTTCATAAAATACCCTGTGACAACACCAACCACCCATGAAATGACACTCAGTAATACATTCTGCCACACTATTTCCGCATCCAGGAACGTATAGGCACATAAAAACCATGCCCCCCATGAAATCAAAGTGTTTATCACACCCACAATCAGGTAGACTATGATCTCTTCATACTTTGCATACTGCTCTCTTATCTTTTCTATCATTCCAATCCTCTTTTCCACACATTGCCTTTGTGCATACATATATTTTTCCTACAGTATTTGCCGCTGTGCAAAACTTATGTTGTCATTCTACTATAAAATAACAGGCTTGGCAAGGATGAGGATTTTCGTTCTACCAAAGTATTTCCTTCACTCTGCCCACTTTTGATACAATTTTACACCCCACACCGTCAGCACGGCCGCACAGGCCAACACCCACAGCTCCACAACCCACATATTCACCACGCCGCGCTGGGACAGCGCAGGAAGCGTGTCTGTTATGGCATGTGCCAAAATCGCATACAGCAAATACTTCTTCTGCCCCTTGGCAATCCCGTATGCCACCAAAATCGTAAACCCAATGTGCAGAAACATACAGCAGAATCTCTCAAACACATACAGCGCACCCGTAACGGCGCCAAAATCCGCCACCATTGCGGTCACGGCAGTTACAGAGTTTATCACGCTTTCCGGGGCATCTCCCGTAATGCCCAAAAGCTGTAATCCGTTTTCCGTACCCTGAGTCCGAAGGATAACCGCAATGACCAGAAAATTGATCACCGTCAGCAAAGTGATGGCCCAGACTTCGATACCGCCGTGCCCAATGCCATACATGACCATATTTTCTTTTGTCTTATTCTTTTTCATAAGGAACTTGATAATGACATACCTGCCGCATTCTTCAAAAATACCTGCCATCAAGATACCATAAAGCACAAATGCAGGAGTGCTTCCGTTGATAAACCGTGAAATAGGGTTATCCAGCACGATACAGATCATGTGCACTCCCAGCTCCAGTACACGTACGGTTACCAGAAAGCCTGCGGCGCCGATGATCAGCGGCGCGAAAGAAACGTTTTTGCCACAACGCTTTTTCCAGAGCGCCACATAAATTATGGGTAGTGCAAAAAGTACCGCCGCCGTAACTGCGAGGCTTACCACTGTCCCCTGTGTGATTTCCAATTCCTGCAATGATCCGTTTCCCATATTTGTATAACCTTCCTTTCCTGTCCTGCCGACACAGCCTGCATAAGCGCTGGTTATCATTTTATCGAAGTAATTGTAAACCATCCAGCAGGTAGAAGGTCAAGGAAAATCTTTTCCTCCTGCATATTATATTCTGCGCCCCAACAGATCCTGCTGCTTCTAAGGGTTCACTATGTTCCTCTCCTCCCCCCTCAGAAAGGCCTGAATATTCAAGTACGCTCCCTCTACGCACCGGGTGCGGGCCTCCACGCTGGCCCAAGCCAAATGTGGTGTGACGATCAGGCGGCTGCTGTCCTTTATTTTACTCAGGGGGTTGGAAAGTTCCAGAGGCTCCTTCTCCATCACATCCAACCCCGCCGCCTGTATTTCCCCCTCCTCCAGGGCGTAATAAAGATCTGTATTGTTTACCACCTGCCCCCGGGCCACGTTCACCAGGACCGCGGTATTTTTCATTTTCTTAAGAGCCGCCCTGTCAATGAAATTCCGGGACAGATCGCTGAGGGGGCAGTGCAGGGACAAATAATCGCTTTCTTTCAACAGCGTGTCCTTATCCACGCGGGTATAGTCCGTGCAGGCGCTGCGTCCAGTGACAGAGTGGAAAATCACCCTGCACCCAAAGGCCTCCCCAATCTTCGCCACACGCCTGCCGATATTTCCCATACCCACAATACCCCAGGTCTTCCCCTCCAGCTCATAGAAGGGTAAATCAAAATTGGAAAAACGGTCCTGGGCGCTGTATTCGCCTGACTTCACATAATTGTCATAGTGCACCAGCTTCTGGCTTAAAGCAAGAGCCAGCGTAAAGGTATGCTGCGCCACCATTGCCGTAGAATAATCCACCACATTGGCAACCTTGATCCCCCTGGATTTACAGTAAGCCAGGTCGCAGTTGTCATAACCTGTGGCAAATTCACAGATCAGCTTTACATTAGGGGCCTCTCCCAAAGTTTCTTCATTCATGGGCGACTTGTTGGCAATAATAATATCCGCGTCTTTTACCCTCTCCCGTATTTCCTCTGCCGACACCGTATTCCGGTAAACCGTGACCTCGCCCAAGTCATTGATACAGTCCACCGACACATCAGTCCCCACAGAATTCCTTTCCAAAATAACAATCTTCATCCTATTTGCCTCTTCCTCTCTGATTTTGATAACCAGTCCATGGCTTTCCGTGTCAACATTGTACCATAATCCCTGATTCTTTCAAAGATTTTTAACCAACCCCTTTGCCCGCGGAAAAAACAGCCGCCGGAAATCCCATCCTGGCAGCTGTGATCCAATGCGATCCGAGAAATTTCTTCACGCCTCCTTTATGCAATAACCCTTAATTCGTCAAAAACTCCTTTAAAAGAGCCTCCAGCTCCTCCTCCGTCACCGCCGCATCCTGCAGCACAGAATCCCCTCTCATGTTATCTTCCGCCTGCCTCACAGGTTCGCTCTCCATCTCAATATTTCTTGCCTCATCCAATGTGAGCCTGTCCACAGGCTGCCGAAGTCCGATGGGCATCAGCTCCACTGTCCTCCTGCCCTGCCTGCCCCGGTTCCGTCCTCCGATGCCGGCTCTTCCCGATACCACTCGCCCGTCCGTTCCCGTGTCCCCATAAAGCATCTCAATATCCTGTCTGGTAATATCGATCCGGGGAGAGAGATGATTCTCCAGGTAATCCACAAGGTTTACCTTCAACACCCTTTTTTTCTTCTTTATATCCACCACTGTAGAGATGGAAAAATACAGATATAACCCGAAAAAGCTCACGATATAAAAGGGAAGGATATCCCCCAATGTCCTCCCTGCCATGATACTCCGGCATATGCCAACTCCCGCGGACACTACCGACAGCAGCATAGCCTGTCCAGATAGATGGTACAATGTCTCAAAAGTAAACGGCCCCCACTTCATCCGGTTCAGAAACTTATCCACAAATATTGGGATGTTTGCCACCCCGTTACTCATTTGATAGCAGTTTGCAAACTTCAGCTTACACTGTTTCAGCATTTTATTTTCCGTGGAAGCCATATTGTCCGATTCTCTTATCATATTCTGGTACAGCATTCCCAGGGCAATCCTCAGAAATATACTGGCTGCCAAAAGAGACAGCATGCAAGCTGTTACAATTTTTTCCTCCTGAAATACATGAAACATGACACACCTCTTTTTCTTTCTACAAGCGCTTATCTGATAATGTCCAAAAAAAGACATAAAAGCCGAACCGCTATTTGCGGAATCGGCTTTTGTATAATATGATTATAAAACAATTATTCCTGTTTTCACAGATTTTTTCGTCGCCTAATTATTCCCTTTTCAGACAAAAAGATACAATCCGTACACATGGGAGAATTATTACGAAACGGAAAAATGCCCAAAGTCAGCCTTTTGTGACAACCCTGTCATGTCATGGCAGTAGATGCCGAAGTGCGCTCCTGTAAATCCTCTGCAGTGCTCGTCCGTCAATATCTGCGTCGTCTGTTCTCCGCCCACCTGCTGCCAATCCGCCCCGTCTGTGCTATAGCGGAACAGCACGCTCCTGCCGTCTCCAGACACCTCCGCCCGAAGCCATATATTCTCCCCCCGGGGTACGGGAACAGGCTCCGATTCATCCGTCACGACGCCGGTATCGCTTTTTAAAAGTACCAAAACCGTTTTCCCGTCCTCGGCTGCCGTTTTGCCCAGAATATAAAAATTCATGGCGTCATACATATAAACCAAACCTGCCATCTGTTCCGGGTAATCCGGCTCAAATCCCATCTCCGTCTCCGCCTTGCAGGAAATCCGCTGCTGCCGTACTGCCAGCAAAGATACCCTGTGCAATGAATTCAGGGACTCCTGGCCTGTAAGCCTGACACAACCCTTTTTCGCGGTACAGTCTGCAAAAGAATGGTAATCTATCCTGGGGGAATGATAGCGCACATGCAATTCCGGTTGGTCAAAATCATCGAAAAACCCTTCCGTCTCATCCTTCAGGCATACCGGTTCCACGCCGTCGGGAGCCTCCGTCTCATTTCCTGCAAACTGTCCGCCTTTGTGCAGCCTCAGCCAGCCTTCCTGGTCCCAGTGCATCTTCTGGATTCCCGTCTCCCTGCCCAATGTGCACCATTTCTCCCCGTTCAGGGGCCTGGAGCAAAGGTGCACCATGTACCATTCCCCATTCTGCGTCTCCACAATATCCGCATGGCCACACTTCTGCAAGGAATCCATGTCTTCCCTGTGGGAAGTCAGTATGGGATTTCCCGGCGCAGTCTCAAAAGGCCCCCAGACTGTTTTTGCCCGGGCCATAGTGACACAATGGTTATAACCGGTGCCTCCCTCCGCCACAATCAGATAATACCAATCCCCAATATGGTACATGTGAGGCCCTTCCGTACAGCCGATGCCAGAACCGCCGAATACCTTCTTCCGGGGGCCTGTGAGACGGTATTCGGCATCCAGTTCCTGTACCAGGATGCCCTTAAACCCATTCACCATGTTGACCAGATACTTCTTCCCATCCGTATCGTGGAACAGGGACGGATCAAAGCCGATACTGTTCAAATACACCGGCTCGGACCAATCCCCATAAATATCGTCCGTATACACCAGGTAATTATGCGTATTGTAGAATCTCCCCTTTTTGGTCTTCACATCTGTGTATACCAGGAAAAATCTCTTCCCGTCATGGCTCAGGCAGGGAGCCCACACGCCTCCCGAAGCAGGATCCCCTGTGAGATCCAGCTGGCTTGTCCGCCGCAAAGGGGACGGGATCTGCTCCCAATGCCGTAAATCCCTGGAATGAAACAGCCTCACGCCGGGCCACCATTCAAAAGTAGAAGTAGCGATATAATAATCCTGTCCCACCCTGATAATGCTTGGATCAGGGCAAAAACCCTTCAAAATCGGATTTTGTATCATATAATCCTCCGTTTCCGCGCAATTTTTACGCATAGCTTAGAACCATGTTCTTTTCCCATAATATACTTATTTTTAAATATATTCAAGTGTACAAACCTGACCATGAATGCATTGGTCAGGAAAGAAATATGATTAATAAGGCAGAATAGCGCAACATTGTAAATGATTGCAAAAATTGTAAAAATCTGATAGAGTATATATGAAAATGAAACTGATACAATTTCTAGATAAGGAGATGATATATATGACGTATAAGACAGAAGGAACCTGCTCACAGCTCATTGAAATCGAATTGAAAGACGGCGTCATTGATTCCGTAAAATTTACCGGAGGATGCAACGGCAACCTGCAGGGCGTCAGCGCCCTTGTAAAAGGCATGAAGCCGGAGGATGTGATCGCTAAATGCAAAGGTATCCGCTGCGGCTTTAAGCCTACTTCCTGCCCCGACCAGCTTGCCCGGGCATTGGAGAGCATGCTCTAAACCAGCGCGGCAGAAATGAGGATTCGTTAAAATGAAAAAAATTGTTTTAACAGGCGGCGGCACGGCTGGCCATGTTACCCCAAACATCGCCCTGCTGCCAGCCTTGCAGGGAGCCGGATATGAAATTACCTATATGGGTTCCTACGACGGCATTGAAAAAAAATTGATCTCTGATTTTAATATTCCTTATGTAGGCATTTCCACAGGTAAATTCCGCCGTTATCTGGATATCCGGAATTTCACCGATCCTTTTCGGGTCATTAAAGGATTTTCCGAGGCAAGGAAATTCCTGAAAACATACCAGCCCGATGTGGTCTTTTCCAAAGGAGGTTTTGTCAGCGTTCCCGTAGTGCGCGCTGCCGCCTCCCTGAATATCCCCTGCATCCTCCACGAATCGGACATGACGCCGGGGCTTGCCAACAAACTCTGTATTTCCTCCGCATCAAAGATATGCTGTAACTTTCCGGAAACGCTGAAGCTGCTGCCCCCGGACAAGGCTGTGCTGACCGGCTCCCCTATCCGCCCGGAGCTTTCTAAAGGCAGCAAGCTTGCAGGCTTGAACATGTGCGGCTTTACCGCCAATAAGCCTGTCATCATGGTCATCGGCGGAAGCCTGGGCGCAGCCAATGTAAATAAGGCGGTCCGGGATGCCCTGCCCAAGCTGCTGGAGGACTTTCAGGTGGTACATCTGTGCGGTAAGGACAAGATGGATAACCTGCTTCTCACCACGCCAGGTTACAAGCAGTTTGAATACGTGAAATCAGAATTAAAAGATTTGTTTGCCATGGCTGATATTGTGATTTCCCGTGCAGGCGCCAACGCCATCTGTGAACTGCTTGCCTTGAAGAAACCCAATATTTTGATCCCCCTGCCCGCTTCCAGCAGCCGGGGGGACCAGATTCTGAATGCCCATTCCTTTGAATCACAGGGTTTTTCCATTGTGATCAGCGAGGATGACCTGCTCACCGACCTGCTGGTGGACAGGGTACATGAACTGTACTTTACCAGGCAGGCTTACCATGAGACCATGGCCAAAAGCGGCCAGATGGACTCTATCAAGACCATCGTAGGGTTGCTTGAAGAAGCCGCCCTGTCAAAGTAACAGGCGCGGAGAATTTGTGCCTGGCCGGGTGAGATTCCGGAACCGGCAAATTACAGCAAATTTTCGTCATACATGGCTCTGGCGCCACCGATGAATTTAGGCCTGGTGCGGGCACAGACCACTCGGGCATCTCCGATTGCCGTAGTGCGGATGCGGACCGGCACCGCCACGTTTTTGAGATGCATGCCAATCAAGGTATCTCCGATATCCATTCCCGCGTGAGCCTTAATATGTTCCACCGCCACCGGATGTTCCAGTGACTTGTATGCCGATGTGGCAAAGGATCCTCCGGCCTTAGGTTGGGGTGTTACATTGACCGTTTCATAACCGTATTTTTCCGCCGCGTCCTTTTCCAAGATCAGGGCGCGGTTTAAATGTTCGCAGCATTGTGCCGCCAGATACACGCCTGCCTCCTGGGTGGCCTGATAAATATTGCCAAAGACCGCCTCCGCCAGTTCCGGGCTGGAAAAGCTGCCGATGCTTGCCCCGCTCACCTCGCTGGTAGAGCAGCCCACCACAAAAAGGTCTCCCTGGGACAGCTGTGCCGCCTCCAATATCTCCTTTGCCGCCCTGTATGCCTCTTCCCCTATGATTGCCATATCCTCTGTCATAATATCCCTCTTCTCAAACTGTTTTACTGCTCTCCGATATACTTTGTCTCCCCGGGTTTCACCTCCAGGAAGCCTTCCTCCGTCTTCAACCAGACGCCGGTGGCGGTGGGATTGTACATAGTCATGCCATCTGCGGAAAATTCCTGCTGCCTGGTGGCGCTGACATACGTATAGATTTCCATATTGGTAGCATACCAGATGTCTTCCTTGCCTGCCATCTTGTCCGCAAAGGCCTCTATAACGCCCCAGTCCCCGGATCGTCCAAATTCGAAACTATGTCCCCAGACATACATTACGGGCAGCTCATAAAAGCCTGCAATATCCAGGAACCTGTCGCCCAGCTCCAGCAAACGGTTGTCGTGATGGCAGGTAGGATGCCACTCCATGAAATCGGCAGGGGGAAAGAACCCACAGGTATCATTCACTGTTCTGGAATATTTTATTCCAAGGGACCTGGCAATCCGGATGATTTCAGGGTCATAATTCCCGAAAGCATAGGACATACCCTGTACCAGTCCTCCTGTGATCTCCTCCAGCCGCTTACGGTCCTCCTGGATCTCCAGTACGGCCTGCTGCCTGGTAATTGTGGGAAGATTGCGATGCTGCACCCCATGGCAGGCCACCTCATGCCCCGCGTATACTTCCCTGATCTCCTCCGCACCGATAAATGTCTCGTCTCCCCTGACCAGTCCCAGTTTCCCGGTATTCAGGTGAAAGGTCCCTTTCATACCGTGGCTGCGCAAGAGCTCCGCCAGCCGCCTGTCAAAACTTTGCCCGTCATCGTAGCTGAAGGTCAGTGCCTTCCTGGCTCCCTGTGGGTATACAAATCTCATATGATCTACCTCCTTGCCGGGTATACAATATTATCCGCACTGCGTCCCGGCAGATTTTATGTGCGAAAAACTTCACGCAGGCAACGTTACAAAACCGACAAAAGACACAGAAATGCTGTCAGCGCAGGAACAGCCGCACCAGCTTCGTATAGAACGGCGTGTAGGGCTGGTATCGCATGGGCAGGTCCAGGAACGTCTTCTTATCCACTATGCTTTTCTCGTGGGTAAAAGTGTCAAATCCCCGTTTACCGTGGTACGCGCCCATTCCGCTTGCACCCACGCCGCCAAAACCCAATTCACTGGTAGCCAGATGGATCAGCACGTCATTGATGCATCCCCCGCCGTATTGGATGCGCTCCTTCACGAAGCGTACATGCTCTCTGTCCGAGGAGAACAGATACAGCGCCAACGGCGAATCCATGCTGTTGATTTTCTCCGCGGCCTCCTCAAGGCTTTTATATGTCAGTACCGGCAGCACGGGCCCGAATATCTCTTCCCCCATAACCGCATCCTCAAAGGTAACCCGGTCCATTACCGTGGGGGCAATCTGCAGACGGTCCGGGGCAGTCTCTCCCCCGCAAACCACTTTTTCCCTGTCGATCAACCCACACACTCTGTCAAAATGCTTCCGGTTGATCAGCTTGCCGTAGGCCGGGTTTTGAAGCGGTTCCTCCCCGTACTGCTTTCCGATCTGTGTCTTTAATTCCCGGATAAAAATATCCTTTACGGCCTCGGCACAGTAAATATAGTCGGGAGCAACGCAAGTCTGCCCGCAATTCACATATTTTCCGAATACGATCCTCTTGGCCGCCAGGGCAAGGTCGGCAGTCTCGTCCACAATGCAGGGACTTTTCCCGCCCAGCTCCAACGTCACAGGGATCAGGCGCTCCGACGCCCTTCGCATCACTTCCCTGCCCACAGCCTTACTTCCGGTGAAAAAAATATAATCAAATCCGCAATCCAGCAGACAGGTATTTTCCTCCCTGCCCCCCGTGACCACCGTCACATACTCCGGCGGGAAACACTCCCCCACAAGCTTCGCCAAAGCCTCGGACGTGGCAGGGGCATAGGCACTGGGTTTGAGTATCACCGTGTTGCCGGCGGCAAGGGCATCCGCCAGGGGATCAAGGGCCAGTAATACCGGATAATTCCACGGACTCATGATCAATACCGACCCGTATGGCATAGGCTTTATAAAGCTGCGGGATACGCTCTGGGCAAGGGGAGTGTGTACCCTGTGCTCCCTGGCATACCTTCCCACATGGCGCAAGAGGTAACTGATCTCGCTCTTTACCAGTCCGATTTCACACATGTAGCCTTCCTGCGGACTCTTCCCCAGATCCTGCTCCAAAGCTTCCGTCAACAGCGTTTCCTGCACCTCAAGGGCATGCCGCAGTTTCTTCAACGCCTCTTTTCTGGCTGCCACCGGCAGGGTGGCTCCCGTAGAAAAATATTGCTTCTGCCTCGCCAGCGCTGCCTCTATTTCATTTCGTTCCATCTTTCCTCACATTCCGTTCACTCATTTTTGCTGACATCCCTGTAAATCTCCTCCAGTTCCTTTGCATCCCACAGCACGGGGACGGGATACAGCGGGTTTGCTTCCCGGTGGGCATACCTGGCAAGGGAGGGGATATCTTCTTCCCTTATTTTCTCAATATAATCCGGGATACCATAGGCGCGGTTTTTCTCCTCAATGGCTGCAATCAGTGCCTTGGCCAACGTTTCTTCGCTGTCACCCGGCTTACCGATCCCCGCGCAGGCGGCCAGCCTTGCAAGCTTCTTCCAGGCCGCGCTGCCGTACCGCTTCAGCACAATAGGCAGAAGCACCGCGTTTGTCCAGCCGTGGGGCAGGTTGTATTTGCCGCTCAGACTGTGTGACAAGGCATGCACATATCCCACATAGGAGCGCGTAAAAGCGCGTCCGGCATAATGCGAAGCCTGAAGCATTGCGGCCTCCGCTTCCCTGCTCTCATGCCGGACGGCCTTATCCAGGTTTGCGAAAATAAGCGCCACTGCCTTTTCCGCATCCGCCCTTGTGCCCCTGGTGGTGCAGCGCCCTATGTACGCCTCCACGGCATGAGTCAGGGCATCCAGTCCGGTGGTGGACGCTATGCCTGGGGGCAGGGTATGGATGGTCTCCGCATCCAACACCGCATACCGGGGTATCAGCGGGAAATCATTGATGGAGAATTTGTGCCTGTCCTCCTCATTCACCAGGACTGCGGCGAGAGTGGTTTCACTGCCCGTCCCCGCAGTGGTAGGGATGGCGATCAGGAGCGGCAGCTTACGCCGTACCTTCAGGATACCCGCCATCTTTTCCAGCGGCTTCCCCGGCCTGGCCAGGCAGACCCCCACAGCCTTTGCCAGATCCATAGGGGAACCGCCGCCGTAAGCAATCAGGCCGTCACACTGGTTCTCCGTATAATACCGCGTGGTCTGCCCTGCCAGTTTTGTGGTGGGGTTGGGGAATGCGCCGTCGTAAAACGCAAAGTCCACCTTCGCCTGCCTCAGCACCCTCTTGAGATGGTCGGCGGCCCCCAGGGCTGACAGATTGCTGTCCGTAATGATCAGTGGCTTCCTCACATTTTCCTTTTTCAAAATTTCCGGTATTTCTTCTATATGTCCCAGTGTTTCCGGGTTGCGGTAAGGGAGGACCGGCAGCGCCATCCTCATGGCAGCCTGGAAACATCTACAGTAAATTTTTTTAAAACCATTCATCCCTTTTATTCTCTGGCCTTTCCGAAATGTATCAGCGACAGCATGTCCGGACCCGTATGGGCGCCGATAATAGGGCTTAACATGGTAATCTTGACCTCAAGCTCCGGGCGGAGTTCCAGCACCATCTTCTTCAGCTTTCCGGCAATTTCCAAACAGTCCGCACAGCAGATATAGACCGTATTGCCGAAACTTGCGTCAAAGCTTTCCGCAAACAGGTCAATCATATATTTCAGCGCAAGGCTGTCTCCCCGCTTTTTCGCAATGGTGTCCAGCTTCCCGTCCCCTTTGATAGTGAGGATCGGTTTGATGTTAAGGGCCGTCCCGATCACCGCCGTAGCCGCAGAAATCCTGCCGCCGCGTTTCAGATACATCAAGTCTTCCACTTTAAACCAATAATTTACCCTGTTTACATTTTCCCGGAGCCATGCCGCATTGTCGCCAAGGCTCATCCCTCTGTCACGGTTTTTGCAAGCAGCTTCCACCAGAAGGCCCATTCCTCCGGTGGCTCCCAGGCTGTCTACCACCTCCACATCCACCTGGCCATAGGTCTCCTTCAGCATCTCCACCGCCATCTGGGCAGACTCATAAGTGTTGCTCAATCCACTGGAAAGGGAGAGATACAGGATGGGTTTCTTCTCCTTCACATAAGGCTCAAATATTGAGACATAGTGAAAAGGGGCGATCTGGCTGGTTCTGGTGGGAATCGCCTGCCTGAGCTTATCATAGTAATTGTGCATCATCTCATCGCTCTCAGGCCTCTCACAATGAAACGTATCCTCCCCGATCATATACTCCATGGGGACGAAATGCACCTCGTTCTGCTCCATGAAAGCCTTGTCAATATCCAAAGACACATCTGAAAATATTTCGTAATTCATGCTTTCCTCGTTTCTGCGCGGCTATTTATATCTTGGCAGTCTATGGATTCCGCGCCAATCCTCAAAAACATTGCCTGTCCCAAAGCAATGTAACCATAATTGTCTATAGACATTATAGCGGCAAAATCGGACGAATGCAACGAAAACACTTTTCCCTTCCCGGGAATATAATAAATAAAACTCTCACAGGAGCAATCTATGCAGATCATTCCCTCTCTGCTGTTTGGTATATCCGCCAGCCTGGATGCCCTGTTGATCGGGATAGGCTACGGGATCCGCGGGATCCGCATCCATCTCTGGCAGAATTTGCTGATCAGCGGCATCACTTTGGCCGGCACCTGCCTCTCCGTAGGCTTTGGCGACTGGCTGGCCCTGAAACTTCCCTATATGGTATGCAAATATGTGGGCAGTATCGTGCTTATGCTTCTCGGTGTCTGGTATGTGGTAAAATGGTTGGTAAAAATGCTGGCGCACAAACGGGAAACGGCGCAGGCAGCAGCCGCCGAGGCAATTCTCCGCCTGTCCCCCTTAGAAGTGCTGGGACTGGGAATCAGCCTGTCACTGAACAATATAGGGATCGGGCTCAGTGCCAGCATTTCCGGCCTGACCCTGCTGCCTGCCGCCATTGCCACTCTGTCCTGCTCCCTGCTGTTCCTGTTTGCAGGGAACCGCCTGGGCAGAAGCCGTCCCCTTCAGCTCTTCGGCGCCGCCGCAGACCCGGTGTCCGGCATTCTTCTGATTCTTCTGGCCTTCTTACAGGCCTTTCTGTAAAATACGTACAGATCCGCTTGCGGTATTTATATCGCAAACCTGTATGTGTCTGACTGCGAAATAGGATTTCCTGTTTCGCTCTACATAATCTATAATTCTGCATTTACATTTCCAACAAGATTGCTTATAATAGATTACAGTGTGGCTCAAATCTGTTAAATTCCCCTTAAATTAATAATAAATGCTGCTCCGGCAGATACTGTAATAAATCCTATTTAGAAAAGCGAGTATGACCATGAAAAACAAAAACAGAAAACCCTTAAACGGAACTATGTTATGGCAGCTTTTTGCCACTATGTTCTCCCTCAGCTCCTGCACCTTTGGCGGCGGTTTTGTCATTGTGTCGCTGATGAAGAAAAAAGTGGTGGAAGAACGGCAATGGCTGGAGGAGGACGAAATGCTGGATATCACCGCAATTGCCCAATCCTCTCCGGGCCCCATCCCCGTAAATGCCTCCGTGATTTTAGGCTATCGGCTGCAGGGCATTGTGGGTTCCCTGGTAGCAGTGGGCGGCACCATACTTCCCCCTATGATCCTGCTGTCCCTGATCGCAGTCTTCTACGACTGGTTCCGCCAGAATGACGTGGTGAATACCGCATTGACAGTCATGCGCGCGGGGGTTGCAGCCGTAATCTGCGACGTTGTCATCAACCTGGCCAAGAATGTATTGGGGACAAAGAAACCCCTGTATATTGCCCTGATGGTAATCACCTTTATCCTGGGATATTTTCTGGATGTCAGCGCCATGTACATTATACTGGGTTGCCTTGCCACCGGGATTCTCTGCGTGGTATTTGACCAGTGGAAGAAGAGGAGGAATAACGGATGAATACCCTTATTAAACTTTTCATCAGCTTTTTACAGGTTGGCCTGTTCAGCGTAGGGGGCGGATACGCGGCGATCCCCCTGATCCAGAACCAGATCGTCAACGTCTGGCATCTCATGTCCATGGAGGAATTTGCGGACCTTATCACCATCGCCGAGATGACCCCCGGCCCTATCTCCATTAATTCCGCTACCTTTGTAGGAATGCGGCTGATGGGCATCCCCGGGGCGCTGCTTTGTACTTTTGGATGTATTCTGATGCCCTTTGTAATCTGTCTGACGCTGGCATACTTTTATTATAAATACCGCAATTTTTCCGGTGTCCAGACTGTTTTAGGCTGCCTACGGCCTGCTGTGGTCTCCCTGATTTCCTGTGCAGGACTTTCTATTTTGACCCTTGCCATCTTCCGGGACGGAGCCGTGAACTTCTCCCTGTCTAACTTGAAGTGGGTGGAGATCGGATTGTTTGCAGTCTGCCTGTTCCTGCTGCGTAAGTTCAAGCTTGGCGCCATCAAAATTATTCTGGGTTCCGGCGTAGTGGGCACATTGATCTATCTTCTTATTCCAGGCCTGGCTTAAACGGGTATTTTATTAAAAATCTGCCCCGGCAGCTCCTTTGCCAGATAGTGGGAACGGCCGTGCAGAATTCTTTGGATCATATCACCCATGCATAATTTTGCCTCTGGCGGGGATTCTATTTTCGATACCATGAATCCCCTGTAAGGAGTGCAAAAACACAATGCCACTGTCCACCAGTTTAGAAGAAAACATCCAATACTTAAAATCAAAACTGCCCATAGGCGCCAGCTTTGACCTCATGACCAGAGATCTTCGCCTGGGTGAGACCAAAGCTTATTTTCTGGGCGTCAACGGATTCTGCAAAACGGATATTCTGCAGCAGATTTTTTCGGACCTGCAGAATCCCCTTTATGTGGAAAACGGACAGGTGGAAGATATCGTCCTGTATATGAATGCCAAAATCGGTTATGCCCAGGCATCCCTTTGCGACTCCTGGGACAGTATATTGAGAAATGTGCTCAGCGGCCCCTCACTGCTCATGATCGACGGTTTTTCACAGGGGATTTTGATTGACGTGAGGACTTACCCTGCCAGAGGGATTTCGGAACCGGATGTGGAAAGGGTGACAAGGGGCGCCCGGGACGGTTTTGTAGAGACCATGTTATTTAACGCCAACCTGATCCGCAGGCGCATCCGCTCCACCGACCTTTGTTTCTCTGTGCACAGCGTAGGATCCCAGAGCAAGACAGATGTCTGCATTGCCTACCTGGAAAATAATGTAAACCGGCAGCTGCTGAAAAAGCTGTCGGAGAGCATTGATGCACTGAACGTTTCCGCGCTCACCATGGGTTCCAAGAGCCTTGAAGAGCTCCTTCTGCCCAAACGGTGGTGGAACCCTCTTCCCGCTATCCAGACCACGGAGCGCCCCGATGTGGCATGCAGCTACCTCTCCGAGGGACATATCCTGGTAATAGTAGACAACTCCCCGGTGGTCCTGGTCTTTCCCTGCACCATATTCCAATTCACCCAAAACTCTGAGGATTATTATAACAGTCCCTCCGTAGGGACCTACTTCCGTCTGGTGCGGTTTTTCTGTATTCCCGTAAGCCTGCTCCTGATGCCTGCTTTCCTGCTTCTGGCCGGATACTTCCCGGAGCTATCCGATAAGTGGGGACTTCTGTCAGACAGCGGCAGCATTGCCCCACAGCGGTTGTTCTTTTACGTACTGGCAGTGGAATTTCTTCTGGATCTGCTGAAATATTCCGCCACCCTGAATTCCGGCAGGCTTTCCGGCTCCCTCTCCGTCATCGGCGGGCTGATCATAGGGGATATTGCCGTGAGCTTAAACTGGGCCTCCGTGGAAGTACTGTTTTATGCGGCAGTCACCCTGCTTGCCTCCCTATCCGTTTCCGGCACGGAATTCAGCGACGGTATCCGGCTTTACCGTATCCTGCTGATCTTCGCAACAGGCTTTTTCGGATTACCGGGATTCCTGACGGGCCTGACCTTGATCCTGCTTTCCATAGCCACAACCCCCACCTTCGGCGGCTATAGTTATTTCTGGCCCCTGTTCCCTTTCAATAGAAAAGCCTTGGGCAGGCTGCTGTTTCGCAGTCCCACACCCAAGGCACAGCCTTCCAAAGTCTGGAATCGGGGGAATCCCCATAACCAATAAGTATTCTCTGTTTTACTTTTTAAATAGTGACTGCCGGGCGCCATGCATTTTCCCACCGGTCAGCGCGTCATTCACCGCATCCATACGCAGTCCCGCATCTATAAAGTCACAATATTTACAAAACGTATATTCCTGGCGGCCCTTTTGCAGTTTCCGGCGGATCTCCTTGTACTGCTCGCTGTTCCAGGCTTCCTTGATAGGCGTTACCTTAAGGTCCGCCAGGGTAGTGACTTCAAAATTGTCACAGCAGCAGATCCCCATTCTTCCGTCAGGGAAGATAAACATATCCGTGTAAGGCATCAGGCAGGTCTCCTTGATAACCTTGGCGGAATTTTTCTTATTGGGCGCACTGCCTGCACGGTTGGTCAGCACAGCCTGCTTATACCTCATCTGGATCAGGACCTCCAGATCGGCGAACTCGTCCGGGTGGGCGCTTACGTAGTCATAAATCTTTTTTACATTTTCATGCAGCTTCATATCGTCACAGTAGTTATTGATAACCAATTGATTAATATAAGGCTTGATTTGTTTTACCTTCTCCACATCCAGAAGCAACCCGTTGGTTGACATAAAGATGTAGCAGTCAGGCAGCTGTTCCCTGCAATACTTATGGAATTCCACAATATTTACATCCATCCAGGGTTCGTTATTTCCGTATAAAGTGAGATGTCCCTTGTATCCCCAGTCCCGGAGCTGGTCAATAATCTGATAGAACAGCTCCTTCTCCATCCGCTGGAAAGGCCGCTTTTCAGCATTCCTGTTGGCCGTACAGAAAGCACAGTCCGAATTACAGCGGTTGATGGTCTCCAGGTTTACGATCAACGGATATGGAAGCTCATCCGCCTCCATAAAATATTTAATATATGCCTGCTGTGATTTCCTCCGCCCTACAAACTGCAGCTTCAGATAGGCATTGCTGGACAGAAAAGGAAGCTTCTTCTGCAATTCCCAGCCTAACCGTCCCATAAAATTGTGTACTCTAATCGACATATTCTAATCCTTTTCTAATCTTTCCTCTGTTTTACCGCCAATTCCTGCAAGGCACAAGATCCGCTTTCTTCCCATACACAGACGGAATCATCTGTGATATAAGAAACAGACCCATGAATGCATACACCTGACGGCGCAGTTTCCTATAAAGTAAAAAATGCCGCAGAGCGGCACTTCCTGCAAGTTCGCTTTGCAAACTTGTAAACACAGAAACCCGATAATGCGGTTTCTTATAAAAGAAAAAGCGCGAGACGGGGATCGAACCCGCGACCCCCTCCTTGGCAAGGAGGTGCTCCACCGCTGAGCCACTCGCGCATGCTGTCACAGGCCTGCGCCCGGACATATAAACCATCTATTGTTAATACAGGTACCCTGCCGGACAGGCTGGTCTCCTGTAAGCGGGTGATGGGAATCGAACCCACGTGTCTAGCTTGGAAGGCTAGTGTTCTACCATTGAACTACACCCGCACATCTTCTAAGGCAACGCGCCTGGTCACAGCGCAATGCCCAGAACCGGAATCGAACCAGTGACACGAGGATTTTCAGTCCTCTGCTCTACCAACTGAGCTATCTGGGCCTGTAACGTA
>CANRWO010000044.1 GCA_947643615.1 uncultured Lachnospiraceae bacterium | reverse complement strand
ACCAGCCGGTCAAAGCTCTCATACACATCACATTCGGAAATGGGATCCAATGCCGCCGTAGGCTCATCCATAATGACAAAAGGAGCATCCTTGTAGATAGCTCTGGCGATGGCAAGCTTTTGCCGCTCCCCGCCGGAAAAATTTACGCCGCTCTCCTCAAATTCCTTCCCTACATAAGTATCCAGCCCGTTCGGAAGATTTTCCAGGCGATGTGCCAATCCTGCCTTCCTCATGGAGTCAAGGGCCCGCTCTTCATCCACTTTCTCGGAAGCCGCGATATTCTCCCCCAGCTCCAGCGAAAACATACGGTAATCCTGGAATACTATGGAAAACACATCAATATATTCCTGATAGGTGTAATCCCGTATATCCCTTCCGTTTATGCGGATTACACCCTCCGTTACCTGATACAGCCTGCAGAGCAGCTTGATAAAAGTCGTTTTCCCCGAACCGTTCCTTCCCACGATGGCAATGTGGTCGCCAGGTTTCAAGGCCATCTTCAGGTTCAGGTCATGGATGGCATCCTCCTCCGTCCCCGGATAGCGGAATGACACATGTTCACATTCAAGTAAAATGCTTTGGTCCTCATTTTCAGGCACTTGTTCGCTGCCGTCTTTCGTCCTGTTTTCAAATTCCAGATATTCCAGATACTCCCGCCCGTAATCCACAGCCTGCCGCCATCCGGTGGCACAGAACAGCATGTTCTTGATCCCCGTAATACATTGGATGATGCCGGAAGCATATTTCACCACGCTGCCCACGGTGATCATGCCAAGGTAGGCCTTGAAAGCCGCGTACAGATAGATCAGGCCGCAGTTTACGGTGGTCAGGGTAGCCTCGATCCCGCTCTGTGTCATAGCCTGCCTCCGCATCTCTTTCAGCCTCTCCAGAGCCTCCTGCTGCTGCCCCAGAACGCCTTTCTCAATGAGCTCCTGCTGCCCGAATATCCGCAGATCCTTTCCTGTCTCGCTACCTGCCAGAATACTGTGTAAAATATAGTTGCTCACACGGTTACATTTGGCATACCGGTCGAACACCTTACGCATCTTTTTATTCCAATAATCGCTGTTCTTATAGCTTGCCCAGGAACAGGCCACAACTGTCACCGCTAATATGACCGACATGACAGCCAGGCCCGTATGCCCCGAACCCTTGTCCTGCACAAAAAGAGACGCTGCCACAACAACGGCCGTAATCACAGTGATCAATCCCGTCAACCCTTTGTCCATGGGCCAAATCAGCATCCAATAGATGCCGCCCCTGACATTCACCACCTGCTCCTGCTTCCGTTTCTTTTCCTGAAGCTCCGGGTTCTCCAGATTTTCAAAGTCACTGTACAGGCTTTTCTCATTCATATCCCTGTTCTGCCGTTCCAGGCAATTCTCCACCCTTGCATTAAAGGCCTCCCTGAGCCATGCTTCCAGGCCCTCCGCCGCAAAATTGATCCCCAGCCCAGCCAACAGCCAGGCCATCAGCGTAGGGAACGGCATCCCACCCATCAGGCTGTCGATCAAAATCCCTGACAGCACAATCATGATATAAGGCCGCAGTCCCGTCACAACCGCACAGAAAACACCTGCAACAATCGTTGACCTGTTATGTACGGCATATAAAGAGAAGAGCCGCCGCAATATTTTGATATCCGATTCTTTTTTCATCATCATACCCATGCCTTTCCCACATTTAAGCTTCCTTCTTATAGTATTTGCTCTGCATCTCATACAGCTCCGCATACTTCCCGCCCTGCGCCATCAGCGCGTCATGGGTTCCGCTCTCCACAATATTTCCGTCCTCCAACAGCACAATGCGGTCACAGAACTTGGTGGAAGAGAGCCTGTGGGAAATATATATGGAAGTCTTGCCCAGTGTGGTTTCACTATACTTCATATAAATCTCATTCTCTGCAATAGGATCCAATGCCGCCGTAGGTTCATCCAGGATCAAAAGCGGAGCCTGTTTGTACAATGCCCTGGCAAACAACAGCCTCTGCTTCTCCCCGCCGGAAAAGTCCACTGCGTCCTCATGGATCTCGCGCACCAGCATACTGTCCCCTTTTCTGGGCAGCCGGTCATACCTTTCCTTGAAACCGGCCGTCAGCAACGCTTCCTGAAGCTTCTCCTCATCGATGTCTTCCGCCTTACACGAAGCAATATTTTCCTTTAATGTGACGGGCAGGATGGTATAATCCTGAAACAGCACGGAAAGCAAGCTGTAATACTGCTCCCTGCCAAACTCTTCAATATTCCTGCCATTTAGCAAAATTTCCCCTTCCGTTGGCCTATAGAAACCACAAATCAGCTTTACCAATGTAGTCTTTCCGGCGCCATTAAGGCCGATCAGGGCCAGCTTCTCCCCTGGTGTAACGGTCAGGCTCAGATTTGAGATCACCGGCTTATCCTGCCCTTCGTAAGTAAAGCTAACATTTCTTAACTCCAGCGAGACAGGCGCCTTACGCATAGCATCCACTTCCTCCTCCGGCAGCCTGCTGCCTTCGTTCCGATGTTCCTTTGTGTCAAAATATTCCCGTATGCTGCTGAAGGTATTGCTGATGATGCCGAAAGCCAGCGCCTGCCGCAGCACCACGCACATATTCACGGAAAGGCTGTTCACAAACCCGAAATACAGCACAAACTCCGCTATACTCAGGCTTCCCTTTGAAGTCAGATAAATCAGGTAAGAATAAACTGCGCCGTTTCGGATAATGTTCAATATTGCGCTGCCCCCGTGGTATGCAAAATACCATCTGTGGATCCGGTTGTAAACCTGGTTCATTGCACCCAGGTTATTGGCATACTTCTTGATCAGCCAGTCCTGCATATGGAAAATCCTCACGTCCTTGCCCGCCCCTGTCTCCATGGTCTCATTACTGAGATAGGCCAGCTTCCTGGCCAGATTGGACAGCACCGGGTGGGCCTCACTGTGCTTTTCCCTGGCTATCTTCAGCATCCATATCTCACCGGCAGATGCAATCAGCGTCAGCACAGGTATCCACAGCCGGACTCTTGCCAGCAGTATGGTATAGACCACCACAGGGGCCAGGGCCTCCAGCACATAGGCCAGCTTGTCTATGGAATCGTTGATCCCCCTGCCCTGATAGATGGCCGTATAAGAGGCGCTGGCATGGGTCATGAAGTCCTTCTTTTCCAACACATCATAATCCAGTTCCATACGCTTTTTAATGAAGGGTTTGGAATAGTGCATCCGGTAAATGGCGCGGCTCCCGCCCACATATTCCTCCTTCATATTGCTGAGCATCGTGCAGACCCACATCACCAGTATCAACCCCAGAAGCACCAGCAAATAATGATTCAATTCCCAGTGCTGCTCCAATCCCGCCACAATAGCGGAAGGCAGGATATCCTTGATCAGGCAATTGATTGTCCATGGGATCAGGCTCAAATAGGAAATCCAGAAAATGACAGGTTCCCATTTCCGCAGATTTTTGAAGTGATAACGCAGATTACTGAAGAACCCGTATTTCCCGGATTTTTTCTCCATTCTCGCACCGTTGTTGTACAGCATAAATTTTCTCCCCCTTTTCTGTAGATTGTAAGCTTATTTTTTAAACACACCCTTGGGCATGCTTGAAAAACCGTTCATCCGATATACCCCTCGTAAGCGCATTGTCCGCAAAAATAAATAAAACCGTGACAGACCGCCACGGTTTTATCCAATCGAACCTATTCCATTCCCGTTCCGCAGCACATCCATGCTGCGGGCATCCATTTGAAACACATTCCACCGAGGTAATCTGATTGCTGCTTTTCTGTCATATAACCTGTTAAAGTTCATTACTGTTACCTCGTTTCCTTTCTGTCTGCCCGTCTTCATACGAAAGATTGAACAGAGTATAACACAAAAAATTTTTCTTTGCAAGAAATTTTAGCAGTCCTCAATTTTCAAATACGAGAAATTGTTACAGTCTCTTCCTGAAATATACAATTACCCGATGGCATACCTTTTTCAGCGAATGGTTGGAAACCCGTATTTATTCGTCACAGAAACGGAATTCCATATAGTCAACTTCCATGCCGGGCTTAGGAAATTGCAGTTCAAGTAAGTATGGCCCCTTTTCAAGCTTTACCCGCAAAACCTTCTGTTGTATCCATCTTCCGTTGGTTCCGTTGCTCTGGAACACGGCAAGCTCTTTGCCGTTCAAAATACTCTTACAGACCGTCTGTGCCCGGTCCGTCTGTTCCGACATTAACCTGACGATAATATCATACAAACCTGATTCCTTTATATAAAAGCGTTTTTCCTGCTCCCGGGAAGTATGCCAGCTGATCCGGCTGCTGTCGTCCATATCATCCCCGTCCCACTTCACCTGTTCCAGCGGCCCGATAAACGGTATTTCCACGGTTCCGCCTTCTTCTCTCTGAAAAGCCGGTATCTCCATGAGGAAGCGGCATATATTCATGGCGTTCCTCTGCAGCTCCCCCAATGTGAGCCTTCCTCCTTCAAGGGCCTCCAGAGTATCATCCCCGGAGGCATTTATTTCCGCCCCGTTATTATTCACTACCATGTATACATCATTCTGTGCCCTTACCATATCTGCCGTCCGCTGCTTTGAAGGCCTTCCCCCTTCCGCCACATCATTCATTTCCGCCCACCAGTCAGTCATGACCATGCCGTCAAATCCCCACTCCTCCCTGAGGATCGTGGTAGTCAAGTCATAGCAGGATGCGGCCCAATGTCCGTTCACCGGGTTGTAGGAGGTCATGACCGCTTTCGCATTTCCCTCCTTTATGGCAATCTCAAACGCTTTCAGATATATTTCCCTCAATGCTCTCTGGGAAACCACTGCGTCAACCATATGGCGTCCTGTTTCCTGTGAGTTGCAGGCAAAATGCTTGATAACGGCCTGTGTTCCCTTTCTCCCCAACCCACGCACCATTGCAGCAGCCATTTTCCCCGCAAGTAACGGATCTTCCGAAAAGTATTCAAAATTCCTGCCATTCAGGGGATGCCTGTGTATATTGATCCCCGGCCCCAAAAGCGCATCAATCCGGTTAAACAGCATTTCATCCCCCACACAAAGGAAGAGTTCCTCCGCCAGGGTTTCATCCCATGTACATGCCAGCAATGTGCCTATGGGAACCTGGGTAGCATAAGCACCGTTATCCATACGGATTCCCGACGGGCCGTCCGCACAGCATCCCACCGGCAGGCCAAACCCCAGCAAATGATCGGATACTCCGCCAAATGCCGCCGCTGTCCCCGGCGTCACCTTGTTGCTGCACATACCTTCCCCTCTTGCTATTGCGGCCAGATCCTCCGGGGTAAACTGGCTGATAAATTCTTCCATGCCGCATTTTCCCGCTGCCACATCTTTTAACATCAGTCCCCGGTTCCCGACGTAAGGCAATTCTGCCGGTAAATTCTTTTCTATCCTGTCCCTGAGGCGAATGGTCCCCAGAGGAACCGGTTCGTATTCCAGGCTGGTAACACCGTCTTTGCCCGGCACAGCCCGCATGCGCATAAAGTCCTCTGCCGGAGCCAGCGCTTCCCTGCATGTCTTCACCAAGAGGGTCTCTGCCAAATACCAGCCCTCCTCCCCCATCACCTCCACCGGCTGGGTGTCACGCACGTTTGCGCCTGCATGAAAGAAATAGCTGCCTGCCTCCAAAACATAAGAATTTCTATATCCGCTGATACCGCTGTCGTCAAACACCCCAAGCTGGGATACCGGAATTTCTATTTTCAGCTCTTCAGCCTCGGAACCCTTCAGCTCGCCCGTCTTGGCAAATCCGACCAGCTCCCTTGCCGGCCTCCCCATGCCGGAACCGGGTCTCTCCACATACAATTGGACCGTTTCCCGGCCGGCGCTTTTTCCCCTGTTCTGCACTTTACATGTAAATATAAATTTTGTATCCGCCCCGGCTCCCCTGACAACCATAGCATTGTCAAGAATCCCAAACTCCGTATAGGACAGTCCATAACCAAAGGGAAACAGCACTTTTTCTTTTGCAAAAGTTTCAAAGTAGCGGTACCCTACATAAATATCCTCCTGGTAAACATTCCTGTCCTTTCCACCATGGTTCTTATGTGAGGGATAATCGGTGATGCTCCTGGCTATGGTGTCCGTAAGTTTACCCTGGAATGTCTCGGCTCCCGTCAATACATCCGCAATGCCGCTGCCTCCCTCCATGCCACCCTGCCATGCATATACTACGGCCTTAATTCCGGCATAATCCCCCAGAAATCCCATGTCTATGATATTGGAGACATTCAAAACTACAATGACATTCTGAAAGCTGCCACACACCTGACCGAGCATTTGCTTTTCCTGCTCTGTGAGAAAATAGCTTCCCGCTTCTGCCGAATTATCCCTGTCTTCACCTGCGGTCCTGCCGATTACCACCAAAGCTTTATTCGAAACAGCTGCGGCTTTGTCCGTCAGCTCGTTGCCCAACGGCATTTCCTTCTGGCACCACGGTTCACATGCCCAGCCTCCGCCTCCGTTGTCAAAGGGATTTTCCTGAATCCATCTTTCATAGCATCCTGCCACCTCTTCATTTACGGCCACTCTGCTCTCCCGCAGTCCGTCCAACAGATTCGTCGTATATGGCACGTTCACCGCGCCTCCCGAACCTGTGCCGCTTCGATAATACTCTTTCTGGCATCTTCCAAATACGGCAACATTATCGCTTTCCAAAAGAGGAAGCACCCTGTCCGTATTTTTCAAGAGAACCGCGCCCTGGGCGGCCGCCTTTCTGCATAAAGCCGATAATTTACTGTCCTTGAAATGATTTTTACTGAATCCCATAATTTTCCCCGCTTTTCTTGAATAAATATTTCTATTGTAAATTGCTCAACACAATCCGGTTCCCGTTCAACGTTAAAACGATTCCGTTCCCATCTATATTTGTACAGCTTTATAGTGTAGAAAAGGCTATGTTTTTGTACAAAAAAAGTCCCACAACCTGCATAAATGCAAGTCCTAGGACTTCAAGTGCACCGCCAGGGGCTCGAACCCTGGACACCCTGATTAAGAGTCAGGTGCTCTACCAACTGAGCTAGCGGTGCGTCCGCTGTTATAAGTTTGTCTTTCACAACGCAAGATTGATTATATTATATGTTTTTCCAAAATGCAACCCCTTTTTTAATTTTTTCTTAAATTTTTTTGCAAATATTATTACAGTTCACACGCCTCATATTTGAAAAATATGCCGGGTAGCGCTGTCCTCATAAGAAAGAACCTCATTCCGCATAGGCTCATGAAGGTGCTCTCTGCGGTAACCCGTAGGAGAATTGTGCATATACTGCCGGAACTGCCTGTTAAAGCTGGACAGACTGCGAAATCCTGTCTGCTGGGCAATAATATTGATAGGTTCCTGATTCAGGTAGATCAGATGACAAGCCCGCCGTATGCGGTAATGCTGGATATACTCCAGGGGACTGATGCCCACCACCTGCCGAAACAGCCTGCGGAAATGGCTCTCGCTGATACAACAGCGGGCAGACAGTTCCCGAATGGAAATGGCTTCCGAATAATGCTCATAAATATAGGTAAGCGCCGTCCGAATATAAAAATGTGCGCTTGCCAAATTCTCCGTGGAACTGCTTTCCGTATGGCCTGTCAGGGTCAGGCGGTTCATTTCCGCACAAAGCGCCACAAATAGACCATGCACCATCCTCCGGTACATGGTTTTCTTCTCGTGAAACTCCTGAAAGATCCGGGAAATATAGAAATGCAGCAAAGGATATTGCTCCTTCCGTATGATCACCGGCAGCTTCTGGGGAATGTAGAAAAACTGCCAGAGTGTATCACAGTCATTCCCATCCTCCTGAAGGAACAGCCTGGGTTCCACATACAGATATTCCCAAATACCAGGCTCGGAACCATTTACTGCAATATGGGGTATCTGTGGAAACAGAATACTGTAATCACCGGCACTATACGGATAGCTTTCCGTTTCCCCGCAGCAGATCCTGCCAGAGCCGCCAAGGCAGCGCCCAATCTCAATCCCATTATGGAAATGTAAAAATTCCGGCACTGAAACGCCATTTACCCAATAATCCCCCAAAAAGGCCAGAACGGGAAAGGACGCAGGAAAGTTATAGGGCCGGTATCTCAGGGGCAAATACACTGATGATCGTTTCTGCATAGTTTTTAACTCCTTAGCGGCTAGCCTAAAAACAAAAGCCGCTGTATAATATGTATAAAAGTATAGTGGAAAAAACGATAAAAGTAAACAAAATGACAAAAGAACGGTAAAAATTGCTCATAACGAAAAAGGCAGGAAAAACAGCATGGAGACCCAGGCACCGGAAAGAGAACTCACTGATGCAGAAATGCTCAATATTATGAAACGTGAAATTGTATGCGCCTTAGGCTGCACGGAACCCAGCGCAGTGGCCCTGGCCGTAGCAAAGGCCAGAGACACTCTGGGAGCAGAGCCGGATAAGGTAATACTTCAGGTCAGCGGCAATATATTAAAAAATGCTATGAACGTGGGAATTCCCGGCACCAATTTAAAGGGTATCGAAACGGCAGCCGCCCTGGGATGTGTGGCGGGGAAAGCCGAATACGGCCTGGAAGTGCTCAGGGGAATTGACGAAACGCATATTCAGCAGGCTCAGGATATGGTCAACCAGGGCAGACTGGAAATTCAGTTAAAGGACTGCGAGGAACGCCTCTATATAAAAGCAAAATGTATCAGCGGAGACAAATCCGCAGAGGCCGTCATTGAAAGATATCACACTAACTTCGTCAACGTCTGCAAAAATGACAGAGTGATTTATTTCCAAAAGAAAGAAAATTCTCCCGAGGATGCTGCCGGAGATTATCGGCTGACACTGAAAAGAATCTGGGAATTTATTCGGAAATGTCCCCGGGAAGATCTTCAGTTTCTGAGCGAAGTCATCGAAGTAAACAGCCGTATTGCCGAGGAGGGCCTGGAGGGGAATTACGGAATGGGCGTAGGGAAGCATCTGGCTGACAGAGGCCGGCGGCAAAAGGAGATGGACTTCCAGACCTGTGTGGTGTCCTATGTATCAGCTGCCGCAGACGCAAGAATGGCAGGCTGCCCCCTTCCCGTCATGGCCACCACCGGAAGCGGCAATCAGGGACTGACGGCTTCTCTGCCGGTGATAGCCGCAGCCAGGCAGCTGGGCTGCAGCGAAGAAAAAATGTACCGGGCACTGGCGCTGAGCGAGCTGGTGACCATTCATGTGAAAGAATATATCGGAAAGCTGTCCGCGCTGTGCGGATGTGCCATAGCGGCATCCATCGGCAGCGCCTGCGGTGTCACATACCTCCTTGGCGGGGAATATAAGAATGTGGTGGGCGCCGTGAAAAATATGGTAGCGGACATCTCCGGCCTGATCTGCGACGGCGCCAAGGCGGGATGTGCCCTGAAGATTGCCACCTCCATTGCAGGGGCAATACAGTGCGCCTACCTGGCGTTGGAAGGCGTGGAGGCGCCGGAACACGACGGAATTGTCTGTGAGGATGTGGAAGACACCATATGCAATCTGGGCAATCTGGGCAATCTGGGTAATAACGGCATGCGTGTTACCGACCATGTCATACTGGACATGATGATGGCCGGCAGGGAGCAATAAAAATATAATTATATGGAGGCTGCTATGACGAAAAAAGAAAGACTTTTACGAGCATTTCAGAATCAGGAGGTAGACAGGGTTCCCGTAGGGTTCTGGTATCATTTCTCTCCCGATGACGATTTCGGGCAAAAGACTGTGGACCAGCACCTGGATCTGTTCCATGAAACAGGAATGGATATGATCAAGGTTATGTGTGACGGCTATTTTAATTACCCCAACCCCTACATAGAAAAAGTCACCTGCCCCGAAGACTGGTTTGGTCTGACACCCTTAGGAGAAGATCATCCTTACATCACAAATCAGGTGCTTCGCGCGAAAAGAGTGGTAGAAGGGGCGAAGGGGGAATGCTGTGTGTTCTACAATGTATTCTGCCCCATGTCCCTGATGCGTTTCGGAACCAGTGAAGAGCTTTTGATGAGCCACCTCAAGGCAAACCCGGAAGCAGTCTGCCATGCCTTCCAGGTAATCGCAGAGGACATCAAGGCCCTGGTGCGTAAGCTGATTACCGAAGCAGGCTGTGACGGCATCTATTACTGCGTGCAGAATGCGGAAACCTTCCGTTTTACCGAAGAGGAGTACCGCCGACTGGTAAGGCCTTCAGACCTGAATGTACTGGAATATGCCAATACCTTGAGCGAGAACAACATCCTGCACTGCTGCGGCTGGGCCGGAGACCCCAACCGGATTGAGGTCTGGCAGGATTACCCTGCAAAGGCAGTGAACTGGGCCGTATACGTAGAAAATCTTACACTTGCAGAGGGCAAAAAGTTCTTCGGCGGACGTTGTGTTATGGGCGGATTCGATAACCGCAGGGAAGGCCTGCTTTACTCCGGCACCAAAGAGGAAATTGAAAAGGAAGTGGAGAGGCTTCTGGCAGAGACCGGCAGCAGGGGAGTGATCTTCGGCGCCGACTGTACCGTTCCCGCCGACATAGACCATGAGCGGCTGATCTGGGTCAGGGAAGCGCTGGAGAAACACACATAAGAAAACGGAAACACAAATTGCTGATGCGCAAAAAAGCGGCGCAGAAATGAGGTCAGGATGAATCAGAAAACAGGATATGAAACAATGAAATACAACCGTACAGGCGGCAGCGGCCTGCTTCTGCCTGCCATGAGCTTCGGCCTGTGGCACAATTTCGGGGTGGACCGGCCCTACGAAACTGCCAGGGAAATGGTACTGACCGCCTTCGGGTCAGGCATCACGCACTTTGACCTGGCCAATAACTATGGGCCTCCGGCAGGCGGCGCGGAATTCACTTTCGGCAAGATTTTAAAAGAAGAGCTTTCCGCCCACAGGGATGAGCTTATACTCTCCACCAAGGCAGGATATGGAATGTGGCCGGGGCCTTACGGCGACGGCGGATCCAGAAAATATCTGATGGCTTCCCTTGACCAGAGCCTGAAAAGGCTGGGTGTGGATTATGTGGACATTTTCTACCACCACAGGCCGGATCCTGACACGCCTTTAGAGGAGACTATGGGCGCCCTTGCAGATATTGTCCGCCAGGGTAAGGCTTTGTATATCGGTTTATCCAATTACGGGCCCCAGGCACTGGAGCAGGCGTCAGAAATCCTGGAGCGCCTGGGAAGCAGGTGCCTCATTCACCAGCACCGTTACTCCATGCTGGACCGAAAAAATAAATGCCTTCTGCCGGTGGTGCAGAAGAAAAAAATAGGTACCATTGCATTCTGCCCTCTGGAGCAGGGACTCCTGACAGATAAATACCTCCACGGAATTCCCGAGGACTCCAGGGCCGCAGGCAGAAGTGTCTTTTTGAACAGCGGAAATATTACTTCCCAATACCTTAAGACTGCCGGCGCATTAAATGAACTGGCAATGCAGCGGGGGCAGTCCCTGGCACAGATGGCCCTGGCTTTCGCCCTAAAGGACGGCGAACTGACCTCTGTCATTCTGGGCGCCAGCCGTCCCGGGCAGATCCTGGAGAACCTGAAAGCTTTGGAAAAGCTTGATTTTTCTGCAGACGAGATAAATCGCATAGAAGAAATCCTGTCCCAATAGTTCTGGCTGACAACACCCTATTTCCTGATAGGGCAACGGCGGTTTGACAAATATAACAGAAACGGGGAAATTTATGGAAGGAAAAGAAATCAGAGAGTGGATTGACCGGAAAATGCCCGATCTGACAGAGGATTTGAAAACCATCTGCCGGATACGCAGCGTGGCGGACATAAAGGATCCCGCCTGCAAACCCTATGGCGAAGGGTGCAGAAAGGTGCTGCGTGACATGCTTGAGCTTGGCCGGGCGGCAGGCTTTGAGACAGAGAATTTCGACGATTACGTGGGCCGTATCACTTACCCCGGCCGTCAAAAAGAAAATATTGCTATCTGGGCACACCTGGATGTGGTGGATGAAGGAGACGACTGGGATTACTCTCCCTATGAACCCGTTATTAAGGACGGCTATTTCATTGCGAGAGGGTGCCAGGATAACAAGAGCTCAGCGATCATGGGACTGTACGTCCTGAAATACATGAAGGAACACGGAATTAACCTGGAGCACACCCTGGATCTGTATCTGGGCACCTGTGAGGAACAGGGTATGTACGACCTGGATTACTTTACGGAGCACTATGAATGTCCTGCATTTTCGTTGGTGCCGGACAGCGGATTTCCTGTCTGCTGTGGAGAGAGAGGTTCCTTTAACGGTGAGCTCACCCGGCATCAGGCAGTCAGCGATGAGCTGCTTGAAATTTCCTGTGACTGCGGCCAATATACCGTGCCGGACAAGGCTTATGCCATACTCAGATACACAAAAGAAAGATGGGACCGCTGTGCAAGTCCCCTGGGGGAAGCCACACCGGATAATATCCAAGTGTCCCTGGACGGAGACCGGATACAAATCTCAGCCAAAGGCATCTCCACCCAGGCCGCCAACCCGGACAAAGGAGAAAGCGCCCTGAACAGGCTTTCGGAATTTCTCTGTGAGCGAAAATTGCTTCCCGAAGATGACTTGGAGGTCTTTGCCATGGCACGGGACATAAACGGAAACCACAATGGCGATGCACTGGATGTCTTCTGTGAGGATCAGCTCTCCGGCCCCATGGTGATGGTCGCCACACAGCTGTCACTACGGCAGGAAGAACAGGAAAAAAAGACGCCCTCCAAAGCAGGCAAAGGGCAGTCAAACGGAAAAAGGAGGCCTGTCCTGGGATTTATCTCCAAGTTTCCGGTGACCCAGAGCGAAATCCCTTATGAAGACCGTGCCCGGCAGGCAGCAGAAAAACGGGGTTTTGAGCTTAAAGTCACCAGATTTGCAAAAGCAAACTGCTTTGATCCTGAGAAACCGGCAGTGAAACGCCTCACCGAATGCAGCAATGAGATTTTGGGGAGAGAAGATGCGCCTTTTGTCATGAGCGGCGGCACTTATGCCAGGAAACTTCCCAATGCCATTGCTTTCGGGACCGGCATGCCACTGCCCAAGCGCCCGGAAACGCTCTTCCGCCCGGGACACGGAGATTATCATCAGCCGGACGAAAGCATCTCCTTAGAGAGAATCCGAAAGGCCCTGGAAATATATATCACGGGGATCCTGGGGATCGATGAACTGCATTTACAGTAATACGGAAAGTATAAAAGCCGGTTTAAAAAATATAAATGGCTCAAACGGAAAGGCGTGGGACGAAGATGGAAAGAGAATTATATGGCAGAGTCAGCCAATGGTTTGACCAGCACAGGGACAGGATGACGGAGGATATTATAAGACTGGTAAAGATCCCCAGTATATCCTGCCCACAGGACAGCCACGAGGCCCCTTTCGGCGAAGCCTGCAGGGACTGTCTGGAGGAGATGCTGGCCTTAGGCCGGGAGCACGGATTCTGTACGGAAAATTACGGGAACCACGTGGGCAGCATCGGTTCCGAAGACAAGGACTGGGAAAATATGATTGGTTTCTGGAATCATCTGGATGTGGTTCCGGTGGGGAATCAATGGACATATGAACCCTTTGAACCTGTTTTAAAGGAATATTTCCTCATCGGCAGAGGGGCCCAGGACAACAAAGGGCCTGCTGTCGGGATCTTATATATGATGAAATGCCTCCGGGAACTGAACATAACCATGAAGCACCAGCTGCGGTTGTTTGTAGGCTGCGATGAAGAACGGGGCATGGAAGATATGGAATACTATACCGGCCGCTACCCTGCCCCCCGTATGTCCATGATAGCAGACAGCGGATTCCCCGTATGCTACGGAGAAAAGGGGATCCTGGAGGGAAGCTTCCACGGCAAAACTCCCCTCAGCGACACCATCCTGGAGCTGGAGGGTGGAAATGCCAGCAATATGATCCCTGATGCCGCCTGTGCGGCATTGAAATACAGCGCCGAGCTGGCAGAGGCCTTGGCAGCCAAAATAAAGGCCGGAGAAGCCATTGCAGATTCCGGTTACACCGGAATGTTGCCTACAGCCGGAAACCCCCAGAAGGATACGCAGACGGCAAGCAAAGATCTTCCGCCCAATATGGAAGACGGCACAGACAGCATTTCCCGCATCACCATTCATACAAGCCAAGAGATGATCCGCATCCGCGCCACCGGCGAGAGCAGGCACAGCGCTTTTCCTGAGGGCAGCGTAAATGCCATCCATGAATTAATGCGTTTCCTGGCAGATCTGGCTCCGCTGCCCCACAGCGACAGGGAATTGTTCGGAAAACTGGCCTTTCTGTCCGAAGAATATTACGGAAAGCACACAAACATTGGGGGCAGCGACGAAGTATCCGGCCGGACCACCTGTGCCGCTACCATACTCGGATTGGATCACGGAAAGGTGTCACTCCACTTTAACATCCGCTACATCATCACGGCAGACCGGAATAAGCTCTCCGAAAACCTGGCCCAGACGGCTGCTGAAAACAACCTGGCCTGGGTGGCGGAGAGGGATTCCGCACCCAATTATTTCCCGAAAGAACATCCCGCGGTGCAGCTTCTCACCGATCTGTACAACGAGCTTACAGAAAGCAGCGCGGAAAGCTTCGTCATGGGCGGCGGAACCTATGCGCGAAAGCTTCCCCGGGCCTTCGCCTATGGCGTGGGCGGCATGAAAGAGTCGGAGGAGGACCGGCGGATCAAAAAGCAGCTTTTCCTTCCGGGGCACGGCGGCGCGCATGAACCGGACGAGGCTTTGAACCTGCGGCTTTTGACAGAAGCCATGAAGATATACACCATGGCAGTAATAGCCTTAAATGACATCGAATTGTAAATTTCCGGCATGACAAAAATTAATTCTCCACGCCAATCTGCCCGCTGGCCCTGTAGGGCGCGTATTTGGGCGCGGACTTCAGTATTTCACGCTTCTCGTTGCGGAAGCTCTGGGGACTGCAGCCCATCATATGGCGAAAGGTGTGGTTAAAGACGGAATGGGAATGAAAACCTGTCTCCAGCGCGATTGAAAGGATACTGTCCTCCGTACTGACAAGATAAAAGCACGCTTTCTGGATACGTACCGCCCTGAGATATTGAAGCGGCGTCCGGTGGAAGCTGCGGCGGAAATATGCCAGGAACTGTTTCACGGACAATCCGCACATCTGTGCCAGCAGTGCAGGTTCCAGCTCCCTGGCGTACTCCCTGTCCAGATAGGATATCGCCGGGAACAGCCTGGCACGAAGATTTTCAGGACGATAGCTTGCTGCAGGTTCCGAACAGGGGGCTGCAGCATACTCTTGTCCCAGAACAGAAATTCCTTCCGGCAATGCTGCGGCAGGCGCTTTTTGCCTGAAATCAGCTATATTTTCCCGTCCAAGGCCGCCCTGTCTCTCCTGATGCCAGCGGTAAAGGTATATCAGCAGCGCTTCCAGCAACCCCGCAACTGTCTGGCGGCAGTTCTCTTTCTTCTGTGCAATGGACGCAATGATCAGGCGGATCAACCGGGATTCTTCCCCAAACATATCCTTTCGGAAAATCTTTGGGAAATCCACAAAGCGGTACCAGCACATTTCGTCCGGAAGTCCCTTGGGGTAAAAAGGGGCCAAAACCTCCTGTGGGTTAAAAAACAGATAATGGCAGCACACCTCCGAATCCTTCTGAGGCGGAAAAAACGATGCGTGGGTATAAAACGGAGGCAGAAAGAGAAAGTCCCCTTCCTCCGCCTGTACATATGTATTCTCAAGATTCCATGTCATAGTTCCTTTTTCACAGAATGCAATTTCTATGCAGTTATGGAAATGGATAAAGTCTACGTGATCCGTAATCTGAGTCCCCTGCATTAACAGCACGGGGAAATCTTGCGAAAATACGTATTCGCGATATGTGATTGGAAGAGAAGTCTCACGTACCATTGCAATTCCCGTCTTTCTCCGATTTTGTATTCCCCTTTTCCTTTTTGCAATCCTTACAGTACCCGTACAGCTCCAATTTGTGCCCTGTCACCGTAAACTCTCCCGTCTCCTGCTCCAGGCTCACATGGGCAAAGGGACAGCTCTGAAGGGCGATCCGCTTATGGCATTCCAGGCACACTGCATAGTGGGTATGTCCGCCCCGGTTCAGCTCATAGGCCACCGCACCGTCCCCCATCCAGGCAGCCTTAGACACCAACCCTTTTTCTTCGAAAGCCGCTAGAATCCTGTAAACAGTAGAAAGCGCATATTCCTCGCCCTCCGCAAGCTTTTCCGCCAGACGGTAGACCTGTACCGCACTGAGGGGTTCCTTTGCCGTCTGCAATACTCTATAGACATTTTTGCGCTGCCTGGTCCATTTTACCCCTTTGGGGTATTCTATCTCTTCCATGTTACCCATTTCAAAACATCCTCTCCCGGTTGTCACTTGTTCCTTACCCGATCAATCCTACCACAATTCCCACCAGTACACCAATAAAATATAACTGTCCCAGTATCTTCAAATTCTCTTTCCTGTTATGGTTTACACGGAAAAGAACCAGCAGTCCTACCCCGGTACCGGTGAGCAGACCCGACAACATGGCTCCGGCGCCGATCACTTCCTCCAAATACAGCTGAGTGATCACCACGGATCCCGCACAGTTCGGTATCAACCCCACAAGGCCTGCCAGCATAGGGCCCAATATCCTGCGCCCCATGAGCATTTCCCTCAGGAATTCTTCTCCCGCAAAGAAAAAGAGCAGGTTCAGCAAAAAAGTAATTGCCAGGATAAAAAAGCTTATCTGCGCCGTGTGCACCAAAGCGGAACGGAATACACTGCCCTCCCCGCAATGGCAATGCTCCTGCTCACAGATTTCGTGGATATGGTGTTCCTCTTCCTTATGGGCAGAAAAGAGCAGATCCACAATAAATCCTCCGGCCATACCAATCAACGCTTTTGCCAGCAGGATGAAAGCGATGGTTCCCACAGGGGCCTGTTCCGAGATCAGTACGGGCAGCATTTCATCCGAAGTGGACAGATAAATCGCAAGCAGTGTGCCCAATGTGACCACTCTTCCGGCATACAGACTGGATGCCGCCGCGGAAAAACCACACTGCGGCACAACCCCCAGCGCCCCTCCGATCACAGGCCCAAACCTCCCTGCCTTCCGTACCAGATCCTGAGCCTTCCTTCCCGTCTTATGTTCCAGAAATTCCATGGCCAGGTAAGTCACAAGCAGAAAGGGAACCAGCTTCACGGTATCCAGTAAAGTATCTGTTATCACATCCCACATAATATGCCTCCATTCTCCGGCAGTTGCATACAAAGGCCGGCTTGCGGCAGGTCTCCAAAAGCATCCGCAGATGCAAATGCAACTCATTCGCATCTAGTACTATAGCATATTTCTGCCCTTTGTCAAGCATGAAATCTGTCAGCTGTACTGCCGGAAGCCGCCAAGGATATCAAAAAGCAATGCACCAGCGCTCACAGTTATAAAATAAATTTACCATTTCTTAAAATGTGTGATAAAATATATTTAAATATCATGATGTGAAATATATATTAATCTACGTTTGGGCCTGTTTCCACAGGGGAAAACGCATGAGGGAAAGGCACAGGTATCATCTATGAAACAGCCTGACCGCTTGAAAAAGAATATCCGCCTTTCCGCTGGCAGTATCCAGAAGAGGATTCTGCTTATTACCACGTCCTGCCTGCTCTGTATGTGTGTTATTATCAGCTCCGCAAGTTACTATATTTTCCGCAATTACCTGCAGGACAGCCTGATCCATTCCACTGAGGCAAGCCTGCAGCTGCTTTCGGATTCCATTAACAACAGTATGGACGACATTTCACAGATTGTGCGGTTCTGCCAGACAAATGCCAATATCGCATCCTATATACAGAAAAGTCCCAACCCCGGTTCCGTGCTTTCCGTGTCCACCTATGACCGCATTTATGAGGAATACAGCAACAATCCGTCCAATGGGTATATTAACAGGCTTGCCGTTATCACCAACGAACACTTTTTGCAGATCGTCAGCGCTTCTTATTCCTCCACCGACGACCTGGCTGCGCTGGTTCCTGAATTACCGTACTTTAATGCCCTGCTGGAAGCCTCCGATTACGATTTTTCCACAGGTTTTGTGAAAGATCCTTTTTACCGAAACGGAAAAGAAGTGCTTCCGGTTATCAGGCCAATATCTTACCAATACAGTTCCGTCCGGGGCGGGATTTTATTTTTGGAAATCTCTTCGGACCTATTTACCAATGCCCTGAGACGCTATACGGTTGCGGAAGACAGCTCCATTTACCTGTCCGTAGGCGGGCACAATTACATCTACACGGAGGGAAGGCTTACGGAGACGGATCTCCCTTATCAGATAACCCAGGACCTGTCTTCTTCTGCGCTGATTGACAACATCCTTGTACACGAGGTCTTGGATGAGGAGGGGACCCGGCTGGTGGTGGTATCCCCTCTGAACATGCCGGACTGCTATATCGGCCAAAGCATTTCCAGTTCGGAGCTGCGCAACCAGCAGCGCCTGCTGTGGTTTATACTTGGAGGCATCCTGGTCAGCATCTTGGGGATCGGGATATTGCTGATGATCCTCCTGGACCGTATGATCAATGTGCCCGTTTCCAGGATCCGGGCCAAAATGCTTCGGGTGGCAGACGGTGACTTTGCACGTGACCCTTCCATAGAGTGGGATCATGAACTGGGGGAGATCGGCAGAGGTATCAACGACCTCTCCGAAAATGTCTATTTACTGATGAACAAAAGGCTGGAGGATGAAAAACAGAAAAAAGATCTGGAGTATAAAATGCTTCAGAGCCAGATCAATCCCCATTTTATTTATAATACCCTGAATTCCATTAAATGGATGGCCACTATCCAGGGTTCCCCGGGGATCTCCGAAATGACCACGGCGTTAGCCAAGCTTCTGAAAAGCATTTCCAAAGGAACAAAGCTTCTGGTGTCCCTGGAGGAAGAACTGTCCCTCCTGAGAGATTATTTTACGATCCAGAGCTACCGTTACGGCGGCACTATAACAATGGATATACAGGTGGATGAGGATTCCCTTTTAGAGTGCCAGATTATCAAATTTACCCTGCAGCCTCTGGTGGAAAACGCCATTTTCCACGGCGTGGAACCCAAAGGGACAGGACATATCCACATACATATTTTTTCTGAGATGCTGCCGGAAAAACATGATGCCTCCATCCGCATTGACGTAACGGATGACGGTGTCGGGATGCCGCCTGAAAAAGCGGCACAGATTCTCCTGTCTAACGACGACAGCAGTACCGAGTTCTTCCGGGAGATCGGTGTCAGCAATGTCCATAAGAGACTGCAGTATGAGTTCGGCGAAGCATATGGCATCACTATAGAAAGCGTGGAAGGAGAATACACCATAATGTCCATCCACATTCCCCGGAAATGCCCGTAAAAGCTTTATGAAGAAACGGCCCTCACGTACCGTAAAAACACAGCACCGCCGGAATGGCCGGCATTAAGGAGACGCCATGTATAAATTACTGATCGTAGATGACGAACCGCTGGTCCAGGTAGGCATTAAGTCCATGCTGAACTGGGCGGAACTGGATATAAAAGTGATCGGCACTGCCGTCAACGGTCAAGCCGCATTAAAGATGATATATGAGCAGTCCCCTGACATTGTGATCACAGATGTCAAGATGCCGGTTATGAGCGGGTTGGAGCTGATCCGGAAATGCAGGGAGCAATTCGGCCATGAATATCCTTATTTTATCATCCTCACAAGCTATGAAGATTTCCACATGGTTAAGGAGGCTATCACTTACCAGGTAACGGATTATTTGGTAAAAATGGAACTTACCCCCCCTTCCCTGACGGAAGCCGTACAAAGGGTGCTGAAGCGGATCCAGGAATCGACAAACCGGACCCCTCCGGCAGAGACCATTGTCCATCCCTTTTATGACAAGTTTTTTATCCGCCTGATCAACAATCTTTTTGAATCGGAAGAGCAATTTTCTCTTCAAAGCCAGGACCTTAACCTGGATTTCCACTATAGCGGTTATGTCTGCTGCTACGGTGAGATGACCGGCAATCAGGCGGATTCTTTACCGAAGGAGAAGCAGCTGTCCCTGTTCTCTACTTCCATGCAGATGCTGAAGGAGCTTGCGGGGAAATATCGTCCCTGTTTCTGCCTCTCCCTTGACACCAGACATTTTACACTCATTTTCTGCTATGAGGCAGGGCAGAGCGACAATTTGCCATATGGTGCAGAATTAAAAGAAATCCTGGCAAACATCAGCGAGACCCTGACAAAGTACTACAATGTGTCTTTCCGGTGCGGTATCGGCAGCCTGGTGGATACTCCGCTGTCCATCTGTGACTCCTACCAGTGCTCCAGACAGGCCAGCCTCTCCGCTGAAAGCCAATGTCCCATTGTCTTTTTTGAGGAATGTATTAAGGCGGATTCCCACCATAATTCTTTTAATATGAGCCTGTTCAGGCAGGATCTGACCAAAGCCTTCGAAGAGTATGACGCCGATGTGTTAAACCGTACTTTGGACAACCTGTGCGAGCTTTTCCTCGCCCATCCTGACCATTTTGTCCAGGCCATGGACGGTGCATGCAACATTTTGTATCTGTCCATTTCCCTGCTCCAGGACGGAGAAGCGATAGTCTCCGATTTCTTCCGGGATAATCCTGACGGGTACCGCTCCATCTATAAACAGGCGACCGTAGAACAAATCGTCAACTGGTTAAGCTCTTTCAAACGACAGCTGTGTCATCTTTTTGAGAGCCATCATAAGGATTACAAAAACCATATTGTTGCCAATGTAAAGAAATACATTAACGCACATATAAAGGAACGCCTGTCCCTCAACGAAGTGGCCGCCGTGTTTGGGATCAGTCCTAATTATCTGAGCCAGCTTTTCGGCAAACACAGTGAAATGGGATTTTCCGAGTATATTAATACCTGTAAGGTTTCGGAAAGCAAACGCCTTCTGGCAGAGGGCAACCTTAAGGTTTACGAAGTCGCGGAAATGCTGGGGTTCGAGAGTGCTTTCTATTTCAGTAAAGTATTTAAGAAAGTGGAGGGTGTCTCCCCCACCGAATATTTAAACAACCAGTTTATGTAATGAAGAACAGGTAGGTGCAGAATTAAAAACAAAAATTTAATTGAATCTCTTTTGCCGGATGCAGGCCGTTTTCCACTATCAGGAGCTTATAGACTATGACACATCCTGCCATAGACGGCATGGACCAGCAGGACGGCGCCGATTTCAGCGCCAGGGATGTAAAGACTCTTTTCGGCGGGACCAAGAGCCAAATCTCCATGGAACTCTCCGGCGCTTATCCTTTAAAAATGTGTAAAAAGTACTATACGCGGGAAGTATTTTTTGATAAAATAGATAACAGGGTTTTGCTGACGGATACCACAGATGCGGAGAATGTTATCCTGAATTTCATCACTTATGAAAAGCCGGAAATGGCAGGAAACCGGATTATGGTCGGCACTCTGGCAGAAGCCGCCTTTTCAGGGGCAGAGCTTCTATCCGTAGAGATCCTTCCTATCACCGATGCCAGGCCCAGGATAGCATGGGACCATGAGCTGTATCGGATACATCTTGCTATGACAGCAGCAGAATTCAAATTAGAAATAAAATAGAGGTTATACTGATATGCGTATTGAAGAATTACACCCCGGGCAGGAACTCACTTTGTTTGTCAGCGTCAATAAAAACTCCCTTGTCTTCACCAGCAAAGTTCAGGAGATCAACCGCAGGAGGCACATGGTCTTTGCGGATGCCGTGTTCCAAAACGGCAAACCCATATCTTTCCGTGGAAAAGGCGTTATCCTGAATGTCCTGGCGGCCACAGGGGATGATAAGCCGCACTTATTTAAAAACGTTTCCAACACATTGCTCAGAAGATCCGACGGAACTCTCTGTTACAGCCTCACTACCATTGCGGAGAGCGTGGCATATAACCGTAGGGAAAACTTCCGGTGCTACGTGGGTATCGAGACCTCCATCCGGGTTGGTACCAACCGTGCCGCGTATGAAGCCATTATCCGGGATGTCAGCTCCAATGGCTTTGCAGTCGTTTGTGACAATGATGTCAAGTTTCCCACAGGCAGCCTGATCCATGTCGTTTTAAACGATCAGATTGGCGGTTTTGGGGAAAAGTACTATTTCCACCTTTATGGGTTGGTAGCCCGCATCCAGGAACTGGAAAACGGCAGGATTGTTTACGGCTGCCGCTTAAATAACCATGTGGCTGGGTTGGACTCTTATCTCATGAAAAAGGAACGGAACCGCCTGAAGAAAAACAGCTACAGCAATTTCAGATAAAATAAAAATTGATCCGGCTCATCGGCTTTACTGTCATTCATCTACAAGAGCATGTTTGGCAAATGCTTTCCACGCGGTATATAAAACCACGCGGAAATGATTTGTCAAACATGCTCTGTTGTTTTATCCCTATAATACCTGCACTATCATTTCCTGTGCTTACTTTACAATCTCCCCGTACATCTCCGGGCGCCTGTCCCGGAACAGTCCCCAGCTGAAGCGTAACCTTTCGGCAGCGTCCAGGTCAAAGGTATGGAGGAGCACCTTCTCTTCTGTCCTTCCCGCATCTTCCAATAATTCCCCCGTTTCGTCCGTGATAAAAGAAGATCCGTAAAACAGCAGCTCAGAGAATTGATTGTTGTTATCTTTCGTGGGGGTAACTCTTTCCTTCCCAACGCGGTTAGCCGCTATCACCGGCACCACATTGGCCGCCCCATGCCCCTGCATGCATCTCCTCCAGTGAGGCATACTGTCACAATCAATAATAGGTTCGGAGCCGATTGCCGTGGGATACAAAAGCAGCTGCGCACCCATTAAAGCCATACACCTCGCCGCCTCGGGAAACCACTGATCCCAGCAGATTCCTACGCCAATCCTTCCATAAGCGGTGTCCCAGACCCGAAATCCCGTATTACCCGGTGTAAAGTAAAATTTCTCCTGGTAAAAATGGTCATCGGGAATATGCGTCTTACGGTAAACTCCCAGTACGCTTCCGTCCGCGTCGAGAACTGCCACGGAATTATACGTCACATTCCCTTCCCTTTCAAAAAAACTGATTGGGAGAACCAGCTTAAGTTCCTCCGCCACTTTCCGAAAATGGCAAAGGGCAGGATTTTCCTCTAAAGTCGTAGCAAGTTCATAGGAATCGTAATTTCTCTCCTGGCAAAAATACCACGTTTCAAACAATTCCGGCAGCAGAACCACCTGGGCGCCTTTGGCAGCCGCCTCCCTCACCAGCCTGTCCGCATTTTCCATATTTTCTTCTCTGGTACGGTTACAGTACATCTGAACCGCCGCTACCGTAACATTTTTCATCCTGACGCTCCCCTGCTATCCATTTTAAAGAGGGATCTGCTGCGTAATGCAGTGTATATTCCCTCCGCCGATCAATATGTCCCTGGAATAAATCTGTATCACTTCCCTGTCGGGAAACAGGCCCTGCAGTATCTCCCTTGCCTTTTCATCCGCAGGGTCACCGAATCCAGGCATAACCACCGCCCCATTTGCAATATAAAAATTCACATAAGAAGCCGCAAGCCTCTCCCCCGGTGTCCTTGTAGGTTCATCCCAACAGGCGTCCAGCCCCTGGCACTCTTCGCCGGTGATAGCCACAGGCTCCGGCAGGGGAAGCTTATGGACTTTTATACTCCTGCCTTTCGCATCCTTCACACGGCTCAGATAATCCAAGCACGCCTTGGACATCCCATACTGCACGTCTTCCCGGTCTTCCGTCCATGCCAGCACTACCTCCCCCGGCTTCACAAAAGCACAGATATTGTCCACATGCTCGTTGGTCTCGTCGAGGTATATTCCACAGGGAAGCCATAAGACCGTAGACACGCCCAAATATTTCTTCAGAGTATCTTCAATCTGTTCCTTCGTCAAATGGGGGTTACGGCCCTGGCTGAGCAGGCATCTCTCGGTAACCATACATGTCCCTTCCCCATCCACGTGGATGGAACCGCCCTCCAAGATAAAATCCCGCTTATGGTATACATCCCTGTCCATCAGGTCACAGAGCTTTCTGGCCATTTTATTGTCACTGTCCCAAGGGAAATACAGTCCGTCATGGAGACCTCCCCAGGCGTTAAATCCCCAGTCTATCCCCCGCACATCCCCCTGCCCGTTTTTCACAAAAGTAGGGCAGTAATCTCTGGCCCAGGCATCATTGCTGGACATTTCCACCACACGGATATGAGATGGGAGCAGCGCCCTGGCATTATCATACTGGGCGGCTCCGGCACATACGGTCACCTTCTCCGACGCAGCTATGGCTTCTGCAATCCTAACAAACGTTTTTCTGGCCGCGTACCCTCCATACTGCCACGAATCAGAACGCTCAGGAAAGATCATAATACATCCCTCATGAGGCTCATATTCCGCAGGCATGTAAAAACCATCCGCAGACGGTGTAGAATCCTTAATAATCCGCATGTTCCCTCATTTCTTCACTGTAACTTGTACGATTGCTCCAATTAACATAATACAGCAAACTATTGAAATCTTCAATAAATAATGGGGTTTGCTTCTTACCCGCATATTAGAGCGTCTTTACCAAAGCCCGGATTTCGGCACATACGGCGCGGTCATTCTCAAAGACCTTGGCAAACAGGCGTTTCAGCGTTTCCTGTGTTTCCTTTTGCATAATCAAATCTGCAGACTGGGGGGTGATGTCATATCCGGTCTTAGGTCCCACACCCAGCGCGCTCCATATCTTCCATCCGATGCCATGTGTTTCATCATTATTATCCTTGACATACCGCGCCCAAATAACTTCACTCAGCCGGCTGTGTATTTCTTCATTTGTGCAAATATTGCACAGCAGGTTTTCGGCTCCGCAAAAGCTTTCTGCGGCATGCCATCTTGCTTCAATGGGCACACCGTTGATGCCGTTCATCATGCCGGCAATGTCCATGGCGTTTTCAGCCGTCACATGGTCCAGCGTATCCATAATCACGCTTTCAAGTGCCCCATGTTCCTCGTAGGACAGGGCGGATGCGATGCGTTCCAGAAGTTCTTTGTAGGACATCTCAGGCGCAGTGTTGCCGGTGATGACAATGGCGTCGCGCAGTACGGAATGCCAGTTGTCAGACAAAGCATGAAGCTGTGAATCCAAGCCGTATATGGTATCTGCGTCATAACCCACTGCAAGGATCCATTCCATTTCGTTTTCTAACCGCAGCAAAGTCGGGAAGCCATTATCCAGAGAGCTTTTCATTGCGGAAAGCACCTCTTCCTGGGTGCTTGTACCGTCAAAGCGCAGATAGGAAAATCCTGCAAACCGAGCCAACGCATCTACAAAACCGTCGTCCCAGCGCCAGCCTTTGGAAAATCCCGGCAGGGTATGGGGATCCACGGTGTCATCCCACGGATAGTCGAAACCAAACGCCAGTGTGGATGCCGTCAAAAGGCAGTGGTAGATGGAAGTCTGATGGTTTTCCAGCGGATGATCGCCGCAGGGACTGCAATGGACGCAGTGGCAGCGGTTCTTTGTACACCAATATGGCGTTTCTTCCGTATATCCGCGGGCAATGACCAGCGCAGATGCAAGTGCCGCAGTGAAGTTGTCCGATTCCGCATTTATCGGAAAGGGTACCTGATGTTCTAAGATTTTTTTCATATCACGATAATCTCCTTTTTACTCTTGTAACAATCCAAAACCATTTATTCCAGAATACAACCGGGACGGTCTGGAGCATGTTTGAAAATCATACCCTCAGTCTGCACGCCCTACTTCGCGGATATAGCCATACGCCCTTTCATCGTGGGCCTTCATCCGCTCAATTTGTCCGGCCAATAGGCGGCGGTTTTCTGCTCTGGCCAGCCGGTGTGTCTGAGCTTCGCCCCGCTCCCAGCCGCCCAAGACGGGAATCATTTCTTTCCGGATGATTTCCGGTATTCCTTCCAGTTCCCCGGCAGCGGCATTCAGGCCGGAAGCCATCGACGGGTGCCGCTCTGCCAGTCTGCGTAAATACTTTGCCGCATGGCGCCGTCCGTCAAAGAGACAGTCCATGGCGTCGCCGTGGCACATCATGCGCTCCGTCAGCAAGGGAAAGACGGCTTCGGCAGGAAATTCCCCGTCACACAACAGGGCGTCCTTCCAGGCATCATAGGCCAGAATGCCCTTGGCATAACCCCCGCACATGCGTCCCTCCAAAGCCTCCGCCGCATTTTGGAGCACTTCTCCGAGTGTGAGCGGAGGAAGACTTTCCGTGCCGGTAGCGACTAAGGCGGTTGTATTGGGATTCTCCCACCAGTCCTCAGTGATAAAATAGCCGTTTTTCTCAAACCGGACGCATGTCCGGTATTCCGGGTATTCCTGAAATACATTCCAACCCATCAACACACTGCCGCCTTTCCGGTAGCCGGTTATAATGCAGGCCTCCGGCGGGCCGATGATGCCAAGGGCAATGACCGGATTCCCCGCATCGATCTCCCTGCGGATGAAATCCATGAAATCTTCCTTTTTCGTCTGCGGCGTCCGGCCCATGAACTTAAGCTCCCGCTCCATGGCCCCCATACCGCAGCGGAACATCTTTACGGGATCGTCGAAAGTGAAGATGGCATCCACATTACCGCCGTCCCAGCAGGCGGTGTTCCAGACAAGCCGGAAAGCTGCGCCGCTCTCGGCCATGGCCCGGGTGTAGTCAACGCACAGTCCCAGATACTTTGCGCAGGAATGGAGGCACATGGGAAAGGGGGTGCATCCGTTCTGGCCATAGGCAACTTTCGGGACACCGTATAAGATTACACTGGCTCGCTCTGCAGCACGGATGTGGTTGTCGTCGTTGCCGTCACCCCATCTCTTCGGAAGCGCTGCCCCGTATACCCCTGCGCAAAGCCGCATCCTGGCAAGAACAGGAGCTTCGCTGCGAAACTGGTAAGGCGTATAGCCGGTGTGCCGCTGGAAAGCCCGGGAAAATACAGTTCTGCCGGAGAATCCGTATTGTACGGCGATGTCAAGGATTGTTTTATCCGTGTCCAGAAGCTCCTGGGCGGCATTGGCAATTCTGCGCTCCTGCACATACCGAGCCAGTGGCTTTCCGGTATACTTTCGGAATACATCCCGGATATGTGCCAAAGAAAAACCGGTCTGACGCACAAGTTCTTCCATACGGATATCCTCACACACTCGGCTTTCCACAAAGGTACACACAGACCAGATCAGAATATAGTGATTCATATAATCCATTCTCCCCCTGCCTGTTTGGCTTTGAAACAAATTAAGTATATCACAGTTCCGGAATGATCGCGCAACGATTTTGAGGAATTCCTTCTCGGGACGATTTTCACATTCAGGCATTTTATTAATCCCACAGCACAAGTCCTCCATAAGAAATATCTATAACCTTTACATGTTGTCTCAAAAGAAAACTGAATTGACAGACTCGGAACCCTTTATATAATACGGACAAGGGCAGAACCAAAAAATCCGGCTCTGCCCACTCGTAACTATCAGATTTTCTTTACCGGTATCCACAATTCACAGAACAGACCAGCTTCCGACTTTTCATAATAGATTTCATAGTCTGTATCTTCTGTCTGTGCATATCCGGTCTGAGGAACAAATTCTTTGAAAAACTTGCCCCATGTCTCACCGATACAGTCGCCGTCATTGCCAAAGCATTTAAAAACGGCATAATCGACAGGTTCGGTTATCCATATGGAATAACCGTTTTTGAGAAACTGCTCCGCCTTTTCAGCATCGGTGTCTCCGTCAACCACAATGCCAATCCCATAATCGAAATGAGTTTCACCGTCTTTTGCGGGACCGCACAAACCATACAGGTCTCTTTTCCCTTCTACACGAAGCCTTCTCATAGGCTCAATGAGATTTTTTTCAGAACATTCTTTCCAAAAATCAGGGATGCTGTGGTCATTGTCATCATTGATGATTTCGTTTGGGAAAGACTTTACCAGCGCAATAAACCGCTGGCCTTCCCGGTGTTCAATTCTGTAATCCATAACACTGCCGCCTTCCAATATAATTTTGATGACAAGTGGATTAAATAAGTGTAGTTTTGCGCCCTTTTGTTTTGCCTGTTTGGGCGATGAACCATGAAACCGCGAGAACGCTTTGGAAAAGCTTTCCGGAGATTCGTAGCCATACTTATATGCGGCGTCAATTACCGATATGTCCGTTGCCTGCAGTTCCTGGGCCGCTAATGTAAGACGCCTTTTCCGAATGTACTCATTAGCCGTCATTCCTGCTATAAAGCTGAATGTACGATGGAAATTATAGTTTGACATATGCACATTTTGGGCAACCTCAATATAACTTATATCCTCACACATATGCTCTTCCATAAAAGATATCGCCTGCTGCATTAGTTGTATCGACACTTTGCTTAACCCTCCTTGTATGTGTCCATTATAATGGAGTCCACATTAAATGTCCTGTTCTCGCTTGCACTGATTTGTCCGTCTTCCTCTTCCCACTGAAAGACCAGCTGAAAAATAATATTATATTTTCTGCGGTATTTGGCTACCAGTTTTGTAAGCCTGTTTGAAAAGAGGGCAAAGTTCCCGGGTTTTTTGCCCATGACAAAGACCAGTTCCGCGACATCTTCCCCGGACTTATTTTCTTCCTGTCCTTTTTTTATCGGCTCCTCTTTTGCAAATATTACCTTCCCGGATATTTCCCCAACAATATTGCTCCGGGCCATGGCAAACTTGAAATTCTCACGGGCCCACGACTGTACCTCTAAAACGAGCTCATTCAAGACACGATCCAGTTTTTCCCTATCCTCAAATGCCATATTTCCTCCCGCTCTCCATGCCAAATCATTCTGCAGCCTTTGCGCAAGCTTGGCTGCCAAGTTACTTTTTATTATACTACAGTGCAAATTAGAAAGAGCAGTTCCCGCATGAGTGGTATATCTCACCGCACGAACTGCTCTTTCCCTTATTAAAAGTTTTTAAAACGGATGAAACAGTCGCAGGGCATAACAGAACAGTTAAAGCCGGAAAACGCCTTAGAGTGGGTGCAGAGAGTAAGAACTCAGAAAGGATTTCTGACCAGTTGTGTTTTGAAATCAACCAACTATCGCAAATTCATTGAAACTATTATCTGCTTTACTTATAATGGCATTGTAAAGGTAAAGAAAGAGGTGATTATCATGCAGGTCGAGATTAAAATTGACAGTTCATGTACCGACCCCAAAGTAATCATACTGACTGCTTCAATGACAGAGGATGTGAGCAACATTGTAAAAAAACTTTCAGAAAACGCCTCACAAATAATTTCGGGTTATAAAGATGAAAAAATTGAAATATTGGAACAGACAGATTTGATTCGTATTTATGCAAATTCTGGAAAAGTTTATGCAGTTACTAACAAAGGGGAATATATTCTTCGACTTAGGTTATATGAGATAGAAAATCGATTACCTTCTAATCAATTCATTCGTATATCAAATTCAGAAATTATTAACTTAAAAAAAGTCAATAATTTTGACTTGAGTTTTACAGGTACAATTTGCGTTAAATTATCAAATGGAATAACAACATATGTATCCAGACGCTATGTTCCAAAACTAAAAAAGATATTAGGAATATGAGGTGAATGTTATGAAAAAGAAAATTATTAAGCGTAGTCTTTTAGGTTTTCCACTTGGAATTACAATGGGCTATTTAATTACAATCTTGATTTCTCTTGGTTGGGCAAATGGATATTACTGGCCTTGTGCCCCCGAACTCATATCACTTATGGGAAATGAAATCAATGCTGTTATTTTGCAAACAATTCTTTGTGGAACATTAGGTGTGGGATTTGCGGCAAGTTCAGCAATATGGGAAATGGATAGTTGGAGCATTGTAAAGCAGACAGGAATTTACTTTTCAATTATTTCAGTAATAATGTTACCAATCGCTTATTTTGCATATTGGATGGAACATAGTGTAGTTGGATTTTTAATTTATTTTGGAATTTTCGCTTTAATTTTTGTAGTTATATGGATAATACAGTTTGGTATAGGCAGATATAATGTAAGAAAAATGAATGAGAAATTGTTTCAAACGAAGGATAATAGAAATGAGTAAGCAACAATGGATACTCTGCCCTGTCTGCGGCAATAAAACCCGAACAATGATACAAGAAAATACTGAGATGAAAAACTTTCCTCTCTACTGCCCGAAAATCTCGCTTGCAGTCAGTAAATAATTATGTAATCCGCCGCTATGGGTAACACCATAACGGCGGTTTTTCAATGCCTATCGAATTTATTTATGTCGTGGATATTCGGGCATCAAATCAATCAATTTAATTGTTCGTCCTTCTTTATCCAATAGAATTTCAATATTTTCCACATCCCCGCCTAAATGCATCATAAATTCTCTGCAAATACCGCAAGACGGAATTATATTTCCATCTTTATATACTGAAACCACTTTTTTAATCTCACTTTCGCCATATGTAAGCATTGTTGATAAAGCATTTCTTTCAGCACACATTCCTATAGAGCCATCTGTGTCAATGCATATACCCTTGTAAATATTACCTTTTTTTGTGAGTACGGCAGATGCCACACTTCCTACCCACATTTTATTTGAAACATCATGGGGGTTCAAAACACTCATTGCTTCTTCATATAATCTTTCCCATTCTTTATCCATCGTTTTGCTCTCCTTAATAAATATCCATTTATATACTTGATTATAAATTTTTGCCTGTTGACTGCAATGTATATTGATAAACCCGTTTTTAATGGATACACAATTCCGAAAAGGGAGTTTTTGTCTAAGAAAAGTATAAACGCTTCCCCAACGGCAGAGCCAATAGCTCCAACGAATCTAGTGTACTGTACCATTCATTTTCAGCCTGCAGGGCGGAGGAAGGAGGCGATGCGGTGGCATCGTTGACTGACGACAACGCGGCGATGGCGTGAACAGCGAGTGCTGATTACTCAAGAATTAATGCAACGATGTACTAGTCCACACTCTTCAAAGATTCCGTCATACTGATCTTCTCCAGCTTTCCTCCCATCAGAAGGTTCACCACCCACGCAAACAGGTATGTGAGCACCGCGCTGTAGAGATAACTTACTGTCCGCACACGGATGTCAAAGGCAATCATATCAATATGGATCTCGTTCATGACAAACAGATGGAGCAGGTGTCCCAGGGGTAAGCCAACCGCGATCCCCATTGCCGCCAGCACCATATTCTCACGGAATACATAAGAAGAAGTTTCCCTCCTATGGAACCCCAACACCTTGATGGTAGCGATCTCACGGATACGCTCCGTAATATTGATATTGGTCAGGTTGTACAGCACAATGATAGCCAATCCTGCAGCACATGCGATGACAAATACTACGATCAGGTCAAGGCTCCGCATCATGCTGGAAAAGCGCTCCATGGTATCCGCATTCACCGTAACGCTGGCAACATCCTCCCACTTCATAAGCGCAGCCGAAATCCGATGCACATCTGCATTTTCCGGCAAATTGAGATACAGATTTTTGTATTCAGCCTCCTCGCCTGTCTGTTCCCTGTAAGTTACATGATTAATATAGGCATAATTGTAAATAAAATTCTGATTGATGCCGGATACCTTCACTGTGATGGCCTGCATGTCCTCATTTTGCAGTGTGACTGTATCCCCCACCTTAATCCCAAAATCATTTGCAATCTTGTCTGTGATTACCACTTCCCCCGCCCCGGGGAATGCAATCGGTTCTTTGTCCGCCGTATGCAGGTTCAGGAAAGGCGCCATATCCGCACCTTCGTCAAAAACCAGCAGATTGACTGTCTTTCTTCCTCCTCCGGCAACAAGGTCATAAGCCGTCTCGCAAACAGGCACGCACCACCCCGGTTCAGTCCCAGTCCCAGTCCCAGTCCCAGTCCCAGTCCCAGTCCCAGTCCCAGTCCCAG
>CANRWO010000043.1 GCA_947643615.1 uncultured Lachnospiraceae bacterium | reverse complement strand
TTGTGGACGAAGAAGCCGCCGCTGTGGTGAAACGGATTTTTGATTTATGTATCGGCGGGAAAGGCCCTATGCAGATAGCAAAAATCCTCAAGGAAGATAAAGTACCGACTGCCAAAGCCTACTATGCCGAGAAAAAGGGGAAAGCACTTCCCGAAAATCCGTACAACTGGAAAGACAGCACGATTGTCGGCATTTTGGAACGTATGGACTATTGCGGACATACCGTAAATTTCAAAAGCTATTCCAAATCCCACAAATTGAAAAAGCGGATTCCATCCACAAAGGAACAGCAGGCTATCTTTTTCAATACCCACGAAGCGATTGTAGATGATGCTGTATTTGAACGGGTACAGGAACTTCGGACAAACAAACGCCGCCCCACAAAAGCGGACAGACAGGGATTGTTTTCCGGCTTGGTATACTGTGCGGACTGTGGAAGCAAGCTACATTTCGCCACTTGCAAAAGTTTTAACGGCTCACAAGACCATTACCGCTGTGCAAAGTACAAAAGCAATACGGGAAGCTGTACGGCACACTTTATCCGCGAGGAAGTGTTGAAGCAGATAGTATGGAGCAGGATATTTGACGTGACCGCCCTTTTCTTTGATGACATCATGGCTTTCCATGAAATGATGTATCAGCAACGCTCCGCTGAAACAGAAAAGGAAATGAAGCGCAGGAAGCGTGAAGTCGGACAGGCACAAAAAAGGATTGCGGAACTTGACCGTATCTTCAAGCGGATTTATGAGGACGACATAAGCGGTGCAATCAGCCATGACAGATTTTTGAAGCTGTCCGCAGAGTATGAAGCGGAACAGCGGGAACTGGAAGAAAAGGTCAAGGCAGACCAGCAGGAAGTCGATACCTACGAACAGAATAAGAGCGATTTTGACAGCTTTTCCGCAATTATCCGTAAGTATGTGGGGATAAAGGAACTCACCCCCGCAATCGTCAATGAATTTATCAAGAATATCATAGTCCGTGCGTCGGAAAAGGTAGACGGGAAACGGGTACAGAAAGTGGATATTGTATTCAACTTTGTGAGGGAAATCAATTTCCTTTCTGCCATGCAGCCGAAACGGCAAGGCGCATAAAAACTCGAAAAGACGGTACAACCCTTGTAATCGGGGCTATACCGCCTAATCTGAAATTACTTCCTTATCACCACAAACTTTGATGTTTACGGTTTTTTTCAGCTGCCATCTCTTTGGCAGCTTGCGCTCCCCGAGTAGGGCTCGAACCTACAACAACTCGGTTAACAGCCGAGTGCTCTACCATTGTATGATATGCAACCAGAAAATTCTAAAATAGAAGTTGCCAGACATTTGTGTTTGTATCAGCCACCTACACTTACATCCAAATTTGCATTCACATTATCGATAATAAATTTTATATTCCCCCATATTTTTCATATATTATTTCACCTATTTTCTTTGTCTCATTTATATTTCTCCCTGTTGTTTTAACAACAATGCCATATCCTTCATCCGTCCAAGGCAACACAATTTCAACCAACCCATTATCGTGTATCTCTTTTATAAATTTACGTTCGTGAGGATTAAATGGCAGAGAATTAACTACCCCTATCACATAAGGGCATCTAATCAAACGCTTTGAAAAATCCAGTAAAACATCCATCCCGTGATCACTTCTTAAAGAAATCTTTTTATCTATAACTTGCAAATCACTTTTTATCAGTTCCGGCTCTTCGGCTAATCGCATTTGTGGAATATGTATATTAACATGTTTTTCTGTACAAATATTTCTAACTAAGATATCTGTGCCATCCTTTAAAAGACGGATAAACGCAATATCCCACCGTGCTCCATAAATACTTAAACCAGCAGAATTTATTATCGAAGCTAATGCAAGGCCTGTACAGCTTTTATTATCATATAACCATTCATGAGCCAGATATTCGTCCTGCTCCTTTTCTACATTTTCAGACTCGTAGGGAGCTCTAAAAAAAGAATAATAAAAGTTTCTTACATTTACACTATTTGGCATCTTTTGAAACATCTGAAACAACTTCTGATGATCAACTGCACTGATTCTGCACGTTGTTATATTGCAACTTCGTAATGCACGATAAGTTTTTGCAAGCATTATTACTGTATCTACGTTTACACTTTCCATTCCCTCTATCGAAAGTTCATTAAAAAACAAATCCAAGTTTTTTCTCCCCAAGTAATTTACAATTTTATTCTTTCTACAATGTATGAATTAATTTGCGGATCACATTAACTCAGCCATAAGATTTCCCCATTCATCTAAAAACCCCAAAGGATAATCACTTAAATTTCCATTTCTATCAATAAAGATATTATTCACCTTCGTTTCTTGTTCAAGGTTTTTAGAAAAGAAAGAAATTTCTACTTTCTCATTATCAATCAATCCGTTTTTCGCCGCAACTCTTACCCCATTTATCACGTGGTCACTATGAGATTCACAAATAATCTGACAGCCTTGCTCGGCCGCCAATGCTATTAATTTTCCCAGCGTTGCCTGCCCCTTAGGGTGAAGATGCGATTCTGGATTTTCAATCAATAAAAGGCTGTCTTTCTCAGAAACAAGCAATTCCACAATAAGAGGTAAAACGTATGGAATCCCAAAACCAACATTAACAGGAAGAAACGCATCTAACATCAACCCATTTCCAATATAACTAATTGCTAGTTTCGCCTTCTCAATAACCGGAAGTAACTCCGCTGTTAATCTGATGCCTGGAGATATTTCCGCCATCCATGCTGAAACTTGATCGTTCAGGCGGTTTGTCTTTCCAGTAGGAAGACACATCTCTTTTGGGACACGTATTTTTTCCCCTTCAAGAGCCAAAAAAGGTACTACAAATTCTCCTTTTGTCCCTAATTTGGCAACTCCGTTCCTTTTCCAGTTTTCAATACTGTATTGTTTTTGTGGCCCTAAGTGTTCTGCTCCCAAATAAGAAAAGTGTTGCGAAAATAATGAAACTGAATAATCGTCACTGGTTCCTTTTCCAATTCGTATAAGCTGATCACTATTAGGATTATTTAAGTCATACTTATAAGAGCAATCAAATTTTATGTTGTTGGTATATTGTACATAAAATCTTATTATTTCAGGACTTCCGCTTTGACAGAAAATGTCTTTACCTGTTCCCAACTGTATCATGTCTCCATTTGTGAACAGACATTCCAGACCTGATTCATGGTTTTCCCAAAAACTCTGCCTTAATAACAATAACGCTTGTATCACCGATGATTTTCCCATGCCATTCATTCCGAAAAACAAGTTCAAATTTTCCAAGGGCAATGCCAGTTTCTTTATTGACTTGAAGTTTTCTAGTTGCAGGTAATTAATCATCTTCTAATACCTCTTGAAAAATTTTTTGAATTGCTTTATATCTGCCTTCTACATTATTTATGGTAGCCGTACCTCTTGTTATAATATCCACAAATTTTGAATCCAATAACAATTCTGTATACTTCTCAATTAATTCATTTTTCTTGTACAATAATTTTTTACAATCTTTTTCATCAAGTTTCGCCAAACTAACTGTTACCACATCGAAAAGTGGTTTATTAATTCTCCCGTATTTGCCGTTTGAATTGATTTTCCGAAAAGCTATATCCTCAAAAATGCAAGCAGAATATTTCATTGCCTTCAAAAAATCTATACGGCACTTGGCAATTGTTGAACCAGACTCCTTTTGTAACCGAATCATGACATCATTTAAATAATCTTCCAAATTACCAGAATAATGTTTTATTCCCAGCAAATAAAATGCAAGAAACCGATTGACAAACTCGCAATCCATCATTCTTGAAGAATCTATTTTATTTCTTGTGGCTTTTACAAACTCTTCAGAATGCGCCAATTCTCTTAATAAACTTGCAGCCTGACCTCTGTAAACAGAATTTTTAATTTCTGCTGGCTCCAAGGTCAATCCGCCTGTATTGATCCTATTAAATATGCTTGTTCTTACTTTATCCGGAGTTCCTTGTCTAATAATATAAGCCATTAAAGGCTGCTGTTTGATTCGCCTTTGAATTATCGCTGGAAGTTGTTCAAATTTTTTATCTTCATATTCTTTTAAATACTCTAATTCCGTCAATACAAGACGATCGGGGTCGTCTTCATCAAGCGCCATAAATCTTTTAAGTGTATACAACCTTTGCAAACCGTCCACAACAATTAATTTATCATCTTCTAACCGATCAAAATAGAATGTTGGCAAAGGGATGCGTATAATCAAAGATTCTATTAATCTACTCTGCTGCTTAGGACTCCACAAATCAGGATGCCTTTGAAAATCTGGTTCCAGCAAAATATCATTATATTTTAATTGCTCCACTATATTGGAGACAACCATAGGTTCAGAAACAATATCAACATCCTTGGGATCGAATGGTTCTACTCTTTCTTCCTTATGTAAACTACTATATAATTGTTCTTCCTCAACACCCTCCAATATTTCAATATTTCCCATTTCCATTGTATTATTCCTTTCAACATCCCATCCTTAGATTACTCTTTGTATATTCAATCCAAATATTCTATATGTTAAGATTTTATAGTACCCAATAAATCAATATCTCCTTTACATTTATAATGTATAGTTTTCTACTAAATATGTCAAGACATAGAAAGACCTAAAATTTTTTCTCATACAGTAAACTTTTTCGCCCTATTCCGCCGAGGCTTTTATTGTTTTTTCTGTTGCAAAAAGCCCGCAACACAAAGTTTGCGAGCTTTTTCAATCACCATTTTCCGGCACTTTCCGCTTTAAGCGATAGGTTTAGCTCCCCGAGTAGGGCTCGAACCTACAACAACTCGGTTAACAGCCGAGTGCTCTACCATTGAGCTATCGAGGATTACGTCTCTACTATTTAAAATATACTAGTACCCGTCATATTGGCCGTATTACACTCTCATGTTTCACCCGGCCTAAACATGTTTGAAAATGCTCTGCTGCACCTTACAAAAGAGTATTATCCCCAATCCACACGGAAATATGCAATAAGCCAAAATAAAATTGTACTGTATTAACTCCTTTTACCACCCAGTACAACGAACATTAATTAACTGACACCTTGGCTTGTCTGATTTATCATCTGCTTCGTTGGCCTACGCCCGCTTCGGTCCGTGCTGGACGTGTGCCACCGGCACACAGCACGTCAATTAACGTAGCCGCCGCTACCGCCTCATTCCTCCGCCCTGCGCATGAAAGAATCATTCTGCGCCAATGTATAAGAAATGAATGATTCGTGGTACTAACATATCGATCACCAACATACTGATGCCAAATTCCACTCCTCCATTATTATAGAATCATATTTTGGTGTACTTCCTCCCATATCCATGTTAAGATAAATAAAAACAGAAATCAAACCATTAAGGAGCAGCGAAATGATATTATTGGTGGTAGATACACAGAAGGGCATCACAGACGGGCGGTTATATTCATTTGAGAAAATAGAGCGCAATATTAAGGCGCTGATCACCGAAGCCAGGCAAAACAACATAGAAGTTGTATATATAAGGCATGACGACGGCCCGGGGACAGGCTTCTCCGTAGGTGACGACGAATTTCAAATCTATGAGGGTTTTGCCCCCCAAGAAGGTGAGCATATCTTTGACAAAACTGAGAACAGCGCTTTTTACGATCCCTCGGGACTGTTAAAATACCTGTCTGAGAAGCAGGAAAACACCATCATGATTGTGGGCCTGCAGACCAACTTCTGCATAGATGCCACCATAAAGAGCGGCTTTGAGCACGGTTTCAAAATGATAGTGCCGGAATATACAAATTCCACTTTTGACAACGAATATATGAAAAAAGATGTCTGCTATCACTACTATAACGATTTCATCTGGCCAAAGAGGTATGCCCAATGCGTTTCTATGGAAGATGCCATTGAGATGCTCCGCCGGAGTCAGGTTAAAAAATATCTCTGATGACCTTATTTTTCAACCAACAATTTAAGCCAAAGCCTTAAATTGCCAATGCTTTAATAAGCCTGAGCCTCAGGCTGCCGATGCTTTAATAATACAAAGCCTTAATGAGCCTGAGCCTCAAATTGCCAAAACTTCAATGAACTAAAGCCTCAAATGCACTATGCTGCAATAAGAAACTTGCCGTGGTCTAGCCAAGCCTCTAAAAAAGAGCAAAAAAATAAAGCAGGATACGGGAGTCGGACCCGCCTCTTCAGCTTGGGAAGCTGACATACTACCGATGTACTAATCCTGCATAATTACTGTATTTTGTTTTATAAACCTGTCTACGTCTTGAACACAATTATTATATCATATAAACCTGACTTTGAACAGACATTTTTTAAAAAAAAGAAAAAATTTTAATTGCCACTCAATTGCCTTTTTATCTGCCTGGCGGTCTTAGCCGAACCCAAACCGCCAGGAAATATTTTTCTATGTTTTGCTATCAGAAACAGAGTTGCTTATGATACGCTTACCACGCAGCCTGCCATTAAGCAATCTTGGCTTTAGCAAGCTCTGCCAGGCTCTTAAAGCCTTCCGCATCGTTCACTGCCATCTCAGCCAACATCTTTCTGTTAATGTCAACACCAGCCAGCTTCAAGCCGTGCATAAATTTGCTGTATGAAAGGCCGTTGATCCTTGCCGCAGCGTTAATACGTGCGATCCAAAGCTGCCTGAACTGACGCTTTCTTTCTTTTCTGCCCGCATAAGAGCTTGCCAGAGCCCTCATAACGGCCTGCTTCGCTACACGGTACTGTTTGCTTCTCGCTCCTCTGTAACCTTTTGCAAGCTTCAATACTCTATTATGTTTCTTCCTGGCATTCATGCCGCCTTTAATTCTTGCCATGTCTTATTTCCTCCTCACCTGACTTATAAATAGGGTAAAATCTTCTTCATGTTCTTTACATTTGTTGCATCGGTTATTGCAGGCTTTCTCAGATTACGCTTATTCTTCCTCGTCTTCTTGGTTAAGATATGGCGCTTATAGGCCTTACTTCTCTTTAATTTACCTGTTCCGGTTACTTTAAAACGCTTTGCAGCAGATCTGCTTGTCTTCATTTTGGGCATAACAGTTTCCTCCTAAACTTTAAAATAATTTATCTTAACTTTCGGCGATTAACGCTTTTCAGTTAAAAACATTGTCATACTTCTACCTTCCACCTTGGGAGCCTTCTCCACCACAGAGATATCGGACAGGCTCGCAGCAAAATCATCCAAAATATGCTTGCTGTTGTTCATATGCGCCATTTCGCGACCGCGGAACCGAAGTGTGACTTTCACCTTGTCTCCCTTGGAAAGAAATTTCCTTGCAGCATTGACCTTGGTATTTAAATCATTGGTATCAATGTTGGGGGACAAACGAATTTCCTTAATTTCAATGGTTTTCTGCTTCTTTTTCGCTTCCTTTTCTTTCCGGACCTGCTCATACTTGAACTTGCCGTAATCAACAATTTTACATACCGGGGGTTTTGCGGTAGGCGCAATCTTCACCAGGTCCAATTCTGCCTCCTCGGCCAATTTCATCGCTTCCCTGGCAGACATAATGCCAAGCTGTTCGCCGTTCTCCCCAATCAGACGTACTTCTTTGTCCCTAATCTGTTCGTTAATCATTAAATCGCTAATGGCTGTATACCTCCCATACATAAGAAAATAATTTAAAAAGGTGGATAGCATAACTATCCACCTGATCTCACTTTTCGCAGACCATACCTATAAAAACCACAGGTACACTGTATTAACTGTGAACGCTTACAAGCTCAATTGCCGTAAGGTGAGAGTGGATACTCTGCTTGCTGTTGTGTTCCTCACACTTTAAATAGATTACTACAGGGCGCTCTATTTGTCAATACATAATTTCACTTTTTTGATCCGTCTCCTTGGCATCCTGTAGCATTTCGGGCGATTATCAAAACTGCTGTGCCTGAACATACCGTCCCACCCGCCCCACGTTTTACTTATCGGTAAATGTTGTACATGCGGTTCCTTCACAGTTGCAGGCTCCGCATCCGCAAATGTCAACGTGGCCTGCGGTACATTTGTAGTCGCTGTTGTATTCGCAATTTCCGGCCTCACAGTCGATGCTGATGGTACGGCTGGGATGAGCGGTCGAATTTCTAAATGTGTCCTGCCCTTCCCTTCTCTGGACAAAGCTTTCGCAACATGTGTCATCACAGCAGCTGGCATGCCTGCCGCCTACCATGATGTCGCCCTTACTGCAGAGATGCTGGTCATTATAAGCGCAATTGTCAACGGTGCATTTCAATTCTGCCATATCGTTTCCTCCTTTTTAATTTCCACCCTGGTCTTCTTACATATTCAATGCGGTCTGTCCACAGACCTGCCTTTAGTATGCCTGGACCGGGCAAAAATATACATAGGAAACGGTATCCTTCAACGGGTGCGCACATACATCCAATTTATGCAAAACGCGCAATCATTTTTTTCGCATCACATCCGTTGATACATTGTTTGAGGCATTGTTTTCAAAACTGGTTTCTCAGCCGGCCTTACTTTTGCCCCTCTTGCACCTCTTCTTTACGGATAGCCTTTGTGCGGATTTCTTCGCAGATCTGATCCATAAATTCTGCCAGAGGTTTCTGACCCTCGTCCCCCGCAAAACGGCTTCTGACAGACACCAGTCCACTCTCTGCTTCCTGCTCGCCCACTACTAACATATAGGGCACCTTGGCCAGCCTGGTCTCACGGATCTTAAATCCGATCTTCTCGGAGCGGTTGTCTACGGTAACATCCACGCCGCGCTCCTTTAACTGTTTACGCACGGACTCAGCATAATCCGCGTACTTTTCGGAGATGGGCAGGACACGCACCTGCTCGGGGCAGAGCCATGTGGGGAATTTCCCTGCATATTTTTCAATGAGCCATGCCAGCGTCCTCTCGTAACATCCGATGGAAGTCCTGTGAATGATACAGGGACGGACCTTGTCGCCGTTCTGGTCAATGAAATACATGTCAAACTGTTCCGCCAGCAGGGCATCCCACTGAATAGTGATCATGGTGTCATCCTTACCGTATACATTCCTTGCGTTGATATCCACCTTAGGGCCATAGAAAGCAGCTTCTCCCACGTCCTCCACAAACCGGATGTCCAGTTCGTTCAGGATATCCCGCATATGCTGTTGGGTCTCCTCCCATACCTCAGGTTCGCCGATGTACTTTTCCCGGTTGTCAGGGTCCCATTTGGAGAGATGGTAGGTCACATCCTCCTCCAACCCCAGTGTCTGCAGGCAGTACTTTGCCAGTGCCAGGCAGCCTTTGAATTCATCCACCATCTGGTCGGGGCGCACAATCAAATGGCCCTCGGAGATAGTAAACTGCCTTACTCTGGTCAAGCCGTGCATCTCCCCGGAATCCTCCGCCCGGAACAATGTGGAGGTCTCTCCCATACGGATGGGGAGGTCACGGTAGGAATGCTGCTCATTCTTGTAAACATAATATTGGAAAGGGCAGGTCATGGGGCGCAGGGCAAACACTTCCTTGTCCTTCTCCTCATCCCCCAGCACAAACATTCCATCCTTATAATGATCCCAGTGGCCTGACATCTTATACAGGTCAGATTTTGCCATCAAAGGGGTGCGGGTACGTATATAACCCCACTCATTCTCCTCCAGATCCTCTATCCACCGCTGAAGCTTCATGATCATCTTTGTGCCTTTAGCCGTAAACAGCGGCAGGCCCTGGCCAATCACATCCACTGTTGTAAACAGTCCCATCTCACGGCCCAGTTTATTGTGATCCCGGCGTTTCGCGTCTTCCATCCTCTCCAGATGTTCCGCCAATTCCTCCTTTTTGCTGTAGGCAGTCCCGTAAATACGCTGCAGGCGCGCCTTATCGGAATCCCCTCTCCAATACGCCATGGAGGATGAGATCAGCTTAAAAGCCTTGATGGACTTTGTGCTCATCAGATGGGGTCCGGCACAGAGATCCACGAAGTCACCCTGGCTGTAAAAAGAAATCTCCGCATCCTCCGGCAGATCCCGGATCAACTCTACCTTGTAGGGTTCCCCCTTCTCTTCCATAAATTTTATCGCCTCTTCCCTGGGCATGGTAAACTTCTCCAGCTTTGCACCCTGCTTGATGATTTTCTTCATCTCGGCTTCCAGTGCGTCCAGGTCTTCCCTGGAAAAAGATTCATGGTCGAAATCATAGTAAAACCCTGTGTCGATGCTGGGTCCGATGGCCAGTTTTGCATTGGGGAAAAGATGCTTCACCGCCTCCGCAAGGACATGGGACGCCGTATGGCGGATGGTTGCCAGGCCTTCGGGGTCATTGGCGGTGCAAATACTCAGTTCGCAGTCTTTATCCAAAACCGTCCTCAAATCAACTACCTCGCCGTCCACCTTGCCGCAGCAGGCAACCCTTGCCAGGCCTTCGCTGATATCAAAAGCGATATCATACACACTCTTATTCTCCGAATACTCCTTCACGGAGCCGTCCTTCAATATAATCCTCATTGTTTCTCCCTTTCCGCCGCGTAAGAAGCGCTTTAGTCTTCCTTATCCTCTTCATTGCTCCATGTGCAGTCGTTGCAGTTTCCATTATTGCTGCCGATTGTGATGCCATGCGTCAAAGGCGCGATACACAGGCCGTATACTATCCCTGCCAGCATACAAACCGCGCCAACCAGCCATAAAGTCACCTTAGGCATAGTCAGCTCCCCCTGGAAGCATTGTTCCATCAGTTTTTGCATTTTCTTTCCCATAAAAATTCCCCTTTCTGTTTTGGTATTCTTCCCTTGCAGGCACTTCTTCCCGCACAACTGTTATGAGCAGACCCCTTCGGCTTGCGCCTCACGGGTTCGCGTTGCTCGCCATAAGCGCATGCTCCCTCCCTTGCATGCAAGCTTGCAGGGGACGAGCAGGCACTTCTTCCCCTGCAACCTTTATGAGCAGACCCCTTCGGCTTGCGCCTCACGGGTTCGCGTTGCTCGCCATAAGCGCATGCTCCCTCCCTTGCATGCAAGCTTGCAGGGGACGAGCAGGCACTTCTGGCTCTGCTCATTCGCGCAAAAAGTCCCTTGCAATTTTCATTGCAAGGGACGCTCACATTTCTTAATGTTTACACGCGGTTCCACCCTTGTTGCGATCTACTGTGATACCAGTAAATACGCCACCTTCATTTGCTCATAACGGAAGCTGCCGGACTGTATTAGAGCCACTCGGAGATGGTCTTCACAAGGCTTCCTGCCAAACCGCTCTCAGCGCCGCCTGAAATTACCGGGCGGGCGGTTTTCTCTGATGCACTTCGCCATGCTACTGTTCTCTTCATCGTTTTCAACATCATCATAGTACTTTTCGGGAAAAAAGTAAAGTCCTTTTTTCAAAGATCCACCTTACTTTTCAATCTCACCGGCAATATATTGCGCCACCTCTTCCCGGTTTATTCCCAGTGATACCGCCAATTCCCCATACAGGCTGTCCTCCGCCAGGTGGAAATACTTAGCATCCACAGCGGTAACCTTGCGGCCCGCCTGGACACGCTTTTGCTTCCTGATATAAATGGTCTTAATGACCTTCACCAGCTCTTCACAGCTGTTGGCCTTCATGCAATCCTTGTAAGTCTGCTCTGACAGCTTGTCATCAGTGAATGTAAGAAGAGGGATATGGGGGATCTGGCTGATCAGGTTCTTCGCTTCCTCCGGCTGCAGTATTTTACGCATGGATTCCCTGGGTGAATCCACCGGTACATAAACAGTGCTTCCCGAGACATATTTCGGCTTTAAAATATAGTATTTCCGTTCTTTATCCACACCGGAAATATCCAGCGTAGCAATGTCTTCCACAATACATACTCCCTTATTTCCGCAAATTACATATTCACCAATCTCAAACACAAAAATCTCCTTTCTGCCGCCATGTGCTGTTTTGTGCTGCTGCCCACCCTGTGACGGATGACTGTCCCAATTGTCAGTGAACTGCCACACTCTCCCTATTGTAATACTTCTATCTATTGTTATATCCTTATTTTAACAGACTAAACAGCAAATTGTCAAAATATTAAAATGAAAAATAAAATTTTTGTGAAAAAAGCTCATAAAAACAGAGTGGCAGGTTGTGCACCTTGCCACTCCGCATCACCGTTTTCAATCATTCCTCACTGCCAAAACAGATTACGGCAGTCCATTTTCATCACGCCGGCTCTGTTCCAGCGCGTATTTGAAAAAATACTTTCCCCGGGGCGTGCGTCACACTTTGTGGGATGCAAGACCCAATTGAGACGCTGCAGGCTGCCTTTTCGCTGCAGGCCGCCTGTTAGTCAATCACCACTATGCTCTCGATCACAGGCTGGTTCTCCGCAGTCACCGTACCATTGCTGTCCGTCACGGGAGTAGCCTCGCAGATGGCATCCACTACCTCAATGCCCTCCGTCACATAGCCAAAGCAGGCATATTGCCCGTCCAACCCGATACTGTCCTCATGGACGATAAAAAACTGTGAGCTGGCGCTGTCCATCATATTTGATCGAGCCATGGAAATAGCTCCTCTTGTATGGGACAGATTATTTTCAACTCCGTTCAATGCAAATTCACCCTTGATATTCTGGTCGGAGCCTCCTCTCCCGTTCCCCAGCGGATCGCCTCCCTGGATCATAAAACCGCTGATAATGCGGTGGAATGTTAATCCGTCATAGAAACCGTCCCCGGCAAGTTTCAAAAAGTTTTCCACCGTTATTGGCGCCGCATCACCGTCCAGCTCCACAGAGATAGTCCCATAATCCTTGATCGTGATCTCCACATGGTGCAATCCTGCAGGATCAATAGACTGTTCTCCGGAAGCCTCCGCGCTTCCCTGTACTCCCGATGCCTCCGCACTTCCCTGCACTCCGGATGCATCCGCACTTCCCTGTACTCCTGAAGCTTCCGAGCTGCCCTGTGCCCCAGAACTGCCCTGTTCCGTTTCACCACAGCCGGCCAACGCCATTGCCATAACCAAAGCCAAAACCAACTTTAAACCTTTTTTCATAGTCCTCTTCCTTACTCCTTTTCAGCCAAAAATTTTGCAGCTTCCCCCGCCGCCCGGAACAATATGCAGATAGTAGGCAACTCCACAAAACACCTGCAAACCCTGCGCCTGGGTTTTCCTGCCATGACACTCCAAATTGAAAGCAGTCCGCCCTACCGGAATATGGATAGAGCCGAACTGCTTTCAAATTATAGCACATGGAAAATCATCCTTCAACCCGAAAAGCGAGAAAAAGGCAAACCATAATGACAAAGCCACCGTCCCCGGCAAAAAGGTCAAAGCCTCTTCCCGTCTTTGTCAAAATTCCGTCGCAGCGCCTTTTCTGTAGGATATACGGAAAATATCAACGCAATCACCTGCACGGTACAGAGAACAGCTGCAACTGTGCCTGTTGTATCTTCATCTTTTCCGATAATAAAGAGCATGACAGACACAGACAACAGCAGCAGCGCCAGTCCCCATCTACGCCACAGCTTCCCGCAATATTTATGGGCAAACTCCCAGGTATCTTTATTTTTCATGGACATGGAAGTCCTGTATCCGAAAAAAGCATTGATTTCCCCCGGCGCATTTTTCATAAATAATTTCCCGAAACCAATCATAACCAGGGGGATCAGCATATTCATTACGAACATAAAAACCCACATTCCCATAAAAAACCTCCTACTTTGTTCCATAACCATTTTCTAAGGCGCTCTCTCCTGCATCCCTGAGCTTCTTTCTCACTCTCCCCGTAATGCCGGCACAGACAGCCTTCTTTCATGCATTCTCCTGCCCGTACTGTGCCATCAGCCTCTCATACTCCTCCGTGATCCTGTTGAACACCTCCGGGGAACCGTTGCCGTTGTCAGGATGGTACACCCTGCACAGATCCCGGTACCTTCTCTTAATTCCGGCCTGACCCTTACAATCCGCAAAAAATACAGGTGCGGATTCCTGTGCCTGCCCTGCCTGCTGCCCCTCCTGGCTGCGGTTCTCCTGCCATTGTCCCCAATCTGCCCCCGGCTCGTCTTCCACGGCATTCCCGGGTATGCCGAAGACCTGTTTCCTGATCACAAAATAGCGGATGACAGTCAGGACATCGATTACAGGCCCGCCGAAACAGATAGCGCCTCCAATCAACACCTGAAAGACCTCACTCATCTTATCCATACTGCCTACCCAGACAAGGATCAGGATAATCGCCACCCCAAATCCCACCAGCCAGTTACGCGTCATTTTCACACAGAGCCAAAAATAAGAAATTATACCGTATGTGACGACAAAGGCAAAAATATTCGTGCCGGGATCTTCCATAAATTTCTCAAAGCTGAATTGCCAATACAATCCGCCTGAAATCAGGAACGTTACCAGCAATTTTGCCGGGATAGCTCCTATTTTACTCCGCAGTTCCGCCAGTTTCAAAAGCTTTAACTCATCCATCTCTCCGTTTTCTCCTCCGTACCTCATAAAAATATAGTAAATGTGATATTAATACTATATTCACTCTCCCGTGAGAAGTCAATAATGGCGGATAGCTGCCTGGCCCGTTGTGACATGGGGGATTTTACCCACGCCACCATAAAGTATTTTCATACATCTCGTGTACATGTACTGCCAACCCCGGAGTAAAGGGCAATATATGGCACATATCCCTATAATCGGTACCTCTTCTCCAGCCTCCCATGATACCACGCCATGACAAAGATCCCTGCCACCCAAACAGCGCACTCCATGATTATCAGGAAGACAGAATCGCATTCCAGCACGCCCGCGACCAAAGATATAAGGCCACACAGCAAAATGCTTCCGCCATACAGGATCCACATAATGCCATGTTTTCGGTTCCATGCCCTGACATCCCTCAGCTTGTTTTTCTCCGGGGCCTTAACCCCTGTATAAAACCCCACCGGTTCCCTGCTCTTTAGTTGGGAGATCCCAATGGCAAACATTATACAAGCCACCAGAAATAAAATAGAAAAATAAATAATACATTCTGCCATAATTTCTCTCCTCTGTTTATAAATCTTCTTTCATTTATGGCCAAACTCCTTTACTTTAGGCTCCTTTACTTTAGATAAAACCCTGCCAGCTTCATATCTGTGTCAAAGCTCATTGTATAGACCACGCTGACCTTCTCATAAGAAACCGTCATCTGCGCCCTGGCGTACCTTCTCCCCATCTGGCTGATTTCCACGAGATAGGTATTCCCTATGTGGTTCATCTCTCCCCACTCGGGGCCGATAAAGAGCTTTGCCTGGACCATGGCGTCTTCCGTGAAGATTTCCTGCATCTGTTCCGAGAGGCAGTCCCTTATTCCCGGATAATCACCGGCGTTAAACAAGTCAATAATCTGTTCGGCCTGCCCCCTCACCTCATCCTCCGAGAACACCCTGCTGTCACTCAAATATCTCATTTTGGGCAACGCCCACCAGGCCACCGCCGCCACTAAAGAAAGGACGGCCAGAACGACAGCCAGGATTCTCCACCTTTTTGCCCTGACAGCTGCCTTTTTCTCTTTTTCACTGAAGCTCTCATTAAATTCCGCTGCCAGCTCTTTGGGTTCCCCCATATCCTGAATGACCTGCCCCAAAGGATTTCCTTCCTCCATGGCCGCCTGTATATCCGACATGATCTGCTTCTTGATCTCTCTCTTTTTCCCTCCGGGGCAATTCAGGTGTTTTACCACCTGTGCCACATACTTCTCCGCATCCATTTCCATACCCTCCCATTCTGCCGCGCGACCTGCTGCTTATTCCCACCGGCAACGAGCCAAGCCAGCTTGCCGGCTATGTCAACTTATCGATTTTGTCAACTTGTCAGTCCTGCCAGCTTCCAGGCCTTTTTCACTTGTCAATCCTGCCAGCTTCCAGGCCTTGTCAACTTGTCAGTCCTGTCTGTGTGCCGGCTTTTTCCGTTGCCTGCACAAGCGTATAGTCCTGTTTTATAGCGCGGCGGTTGCCGCGGAATTTCCGGCTGTGTTATGTGCCGCACCGCACACTGCAGAACCCCTGGCCGTTCATAATATAATCCACTTTCTCCGAAAACCTGTCCCAGAGAACCTGCAGCTGCCCCAGCGTCTCCCGGCCCTCTTCCGTAATACCATAGTATTTCCTGGAAACTTCCTTGCCCCTGGGTTCGCTCCATTTGCTCACCACCAACCCGTCATCCTCCATACGGTAAAGGATGGGATACAAGGTCCCTTCTTTTAATAAGAACATATCGTCACTTAATTCCCTCAGCTCACATATCAGCTGGTATCCGTACTTCTCCTTCTCGGAAAGGAGATGCAGCACCAGCATCTCCAAAACGCCTTTTTTCATCTGCTGCTCATATTTCTGTTTCAATCCCTCACCGCCTTGCCGCCCTGCCGCTCCCACAATGCTACCTTCTATCTTTCTATTTTATACATCCGCGTCAGCCTGTTGTGGTTAATGACCAGGCCAATGATTTCCGCTGTCACCACAATCACAAGTGTTATCGTTGAAATCCCGGCATCCAGGAAGTTCAACACGACAGGGAAGATTCCTATTTCCAAAGCTATCCCGGCGCCAAATGCCACCAATGCTTTGCCATGGCCTGTATTCCATGCTTTCACGTCACTGAGCTGTTCCGGCTTTAAGGGCCGCTCCCCCGTATTCATGGTCACAGGTGCTTCACTGCCGCACTGGCGGATTCCCAACGTGATAAATAGCAAGCCTATCATCACAGAAACCACCACATTTATGATATAAACACCCATAGAATACTTCTCCAATGCTTTGTATTTGGTATTGCTAAGTACATACTAATACACAATTTCTGCTTTGTCAATTATTATTTTCTACAATCAAAGACCCCGCTGCAAGCAGCCACTTGGCTCGTTGCTCGCGGGAATAAATTGTCCTGTTTTCATAAAATCGATACAGTTCACACGCGCCATCCGCAAAACTGCACTTTCAGTGCTTTCATATAATGAACTGCCACGCGATACCCTTAAATATTACTGCCTTATCATCCACTCGGATGCAAAACAACGACAGCCATCCACTTCGGACGGCTGCCTGTATAACGGGATTTCTCCCTCTATTCTGTTTTCATCCTATAGAACCCAGATTTCGGTTTAACCTGCACATAAAAAGTATCGGCAAATGGTACCCCTTGGCATTGGCCATGGCAAACCATGTGTTATATTTCATAATAAGGCCAATCCTGCCACATAAAGCCAACCCTGCCCCCATGGCGGAAACCGGCTCAGCTTTTAAATACACCCTGAAAGGCGCGATAGGTCTTTGCCATACCCTCCCGGAGGTCCGTATAGGCTATCCCCAGTTCCGCCTTGCTCTTTTCATTGGCATAGCACAATGTTTCCTCCTCCGTCACGGGGAAGGGTAAAGGAATGCCCTGTTGCTGCGCCTGGCTGCAGGTTACGGGCAGTTCCGTAATCTCCATGTCTGCGGCCTCCGAGAGGCATTGATAGAATTGGTCATAATCCGCCATGCCGTCCTGGCATAGATTATATGCCTGCCCATAAGCGGCCTCATTCAGCAGGCATCTCTTTACCGCTTCTGCGGCATCCTTCACATAGACAAACTGAAATTTTCCCGTCCCATCCGTAATATGGGGCAGAATCCCCTGCTGCACCATAAACCGGATGTACTCGGACTCTCTGGGGGCATAATTGAAAGGGCCGTAGAGAATAGCCGGCCTGAGCACCGTAAATTGGATTCCTTTCTCCTTACAGGCTTCCGCCAATTCCTCTTCCAGCGCCACTTTCCCGGCAATATATGCACCCGCTTCCCCGGGAAATACCCGTGACTCCAGAGGCGCGTCTTCTCCCTTTGCCTCTCCGCTGACCCTCTCGTAGACATCTACCGTACTGATCAGAATATACTGCCGGATACTGCCATTGAAGTGGTCCAGGAAGGTTCTGATATCACCTTTATTATACGCACAGAAATCAACCACCACATCATAATCCCCCTCTGCACCCTGCCAGAGTGAACTGTCATGGCGGTCGCCCCTGATCTGCTTTACTCCAAGCGCCTCCATGGAATACGTGCCACGGTTAACCACTGTAATATCATGTTCCTGTGCGGCCAGCATGACAAACACCCTTCCGAAGAAATAGCTGCCGCCTATCACTAATATCTTCATCCATACACCCGTCCCTTTCACCCAATTCCGCTATGTAACCAATCCTCTTCCCGGGGCCGATCTGTCTGTCACACCTCCGCCTGCCTCATGCGCTTCCGGTTGCTTTTGTCCTGATACATGGCCTGGTCAGCCAGATCACAGCACTCCTCCACCGGCAGGGGGTTCTCCTTGGTGCTCATGGCATAGCCGATACTCACGCCCAACTGGTACCGTATCTGCCGCCTGCTCACTTTGTCAGCCAATATCCTGTCGATTCTCTCCCGAAGCCCCTGCCAATGTTCCGGCTGCACATTGCGGGATAACAACAGAAACTCATCCCCGCCATACCGCACCAGCAGCTCGTCCTTCTCTGTCACGGCTTGGAGCACGCTGGCAATGATACACAATGCATGGTTACCTGCCAGGTGGCCGAATTCATCGTTGACTTTTTTCAACCCGTCCATGTCCATTATGGCCACGGTAAATTCCTGCCCCGACGTATAATCGTCCCGAAAACGCTGCAAACCGAACCGATTGTATAACCCGGTCATCTGGTCCGTCATATGAAGCTCATCAAGTTTCTGTATACTGCTCTTCATGATCATCTGGCGGCGCAGGTTTTCAATACTGCTCCCTATGCTCTCATGGCAGATCCGGTAATTATAAATCTCTATGGGAAAATATTCGTTTAAAAATACCATATATCCGAAGTCCTGCTCCTTATAATGGATCGGCAGGAACATCAGTATGTCACCTTCCCTGGCTTCGGCCGGGAACAGTTTTTCCACAGGGAAGGCCACATTTTTAAGCTGCCCCGTCCTTTGGGACACTCCGGTGACCGCCACCATAGTCTTATCGTATATCCTGCCCTGCCCCATCTTCCTTTCGCTCTCTTCGTTGACGATATATTTCAAATCGCTCTGGTTCAGGCAGCAGAAGAAGTCCGAACAGCTTATGCCTTCCAGCATGCCTTTCAGGTTATCCGCCAGCTGGTCAAGGGAATCCACTTTTTCCAAAGCGTTATTATACTGCATCATCCCGCTCACCTGCGTAGCCGCTTCCACTTTGGACAGGATCAGTTCCTGATACCTCTCGCCATATGCCGACTCATCATAGTTCTCACACCCGCAGCTGGTTCCGTAATGCATTTTGCATTCATAATAATTCTCCCTGCTGACGGCCTTTCCCGCCATCATGTCTTCCAGCAGGTCACATGCGGCTTCCACCGCATCTTCATCCATCCTGTCCGCTCCCGTGAGCATGGGACGGAATACGATACTGTTGGTGCTGTAATTCAGCGTACACAGAAGCATATCTTCCGGCACCTTCATCCCCCTGTCCTCAAGCTCAAGGCAGAGTCCGATGGCCATCACGTCATGGACACAAATCACGGCATCTGCATCCCCGATCCCCAGATCCAAAAATTCCTGGTACAGGTTGCGCCCGTTCTGTATGGATACCTGTCTGTCCTGCACCCTCCTATCATCATAGGCAATGCCTTTCTTTTCAAGCACCTCCTGATATGCCTTTTTCATCTGCATGGAAATCACATCCAGCTTATCCTGTTGGATCAAGTTGATCCTTTTGCAGCCATGCTTGTCAATCAGGTGCTCCATAAGCTCATAACCGGCTTTATAGGCATCGATGGTCAGAAAAGGTGCGTCACTGGCTTCAATATTAATCGTCACAAGAGGAGTTCCCTTTTCCTTAACTTTATTGGCAATCCAGTTCGCAAGCAGCCCGCTCCCCAGGTTTCCCTCCATGATACAGCCGTCAAACGTCATATAATTCAGCAAATCATATATGGCGCCCTCTCCGTGTTCATGCCACGTATCGTCATAAAAGGCCCCGTAATTACTGAACACGTACAGCGTATAACCTCCCCTTTCCTTTAAGGTTCTATGGGCAGCTTTGATAACCACCTTCTGGCGTTCAAAATTGGACGCATTGATGATCAGTGCTATGTTCTTCGTGTCTCCCATTTCCGCTGTACTCCTTCCGTATATTATAATGTCCTGAGGTTCTCCTTAAATAACCGTGCTTAATCCCTTCCAAATCCTATGTGCCTGCTTTATTCTTACCTTATATTACCTAAGCTATTGTTTAGTATAGCACATTCGAAGTTCAATTTCACCATATATTTCAGCTTTTCAAACTATCATTTTCCACATGCGGCTGAGGAAGATACAGGGCACAAATTTTTAAAGGTTGACTTCAGAATAATTGTAATATTATTATAGTGTAAACAAACCAATATAATGAATATTTTTTAAACGAGCAACAAGATGGATAATTCCTTACTGGCGGTAAGGGATATTAACCATAAATATATTGTAGTAGAAAGGATATGGGGCAAAATGGACGGTTATAACAAAGGGGATGCCAATAAAGGGCCGGCTCATGGAGAAATAGACGAAGAACTGCTGGAAGATATATTGAAACACCTGGACGGGGAATTGGAAAAAGGCGCCCTGCGGATGAGCGTGACCATGGATGAAAAATCCCACGGGAAAGAAGTATCCCACAAATGCTGCAACAGCTACGGGAGGCCTGCCACCGAGACAGTAGGCCTTCTGGATATGTACACCGACCTGAATGCCGGGGAACCGGACCGGAGAGATTAGAACAGGCATTTTTCTGCCAAAATGAATCCATTGATTGTACGAAAGGATATGCACATGAAATTCAAATATTACCCTGCTTTTATCCTGGCCGCATTTATAGTGACCGGATGCGGTATGGAGGGCCTCCCCCTTGCAGAGGATACCGACGGCGGATCAAGGGCATCCACCCTCCAGGCAGCAGACATTGCATCTTCAGGTTCCCAGGCGTCAACCGAGATATCCAACGGCAGCTTTCCCTTGGGTTCCCAGGCGTCAGGCGCGGGCGCATCGGAATCAACAGATTTAGGGGGCGGCAGTCCCGGGCCCTCTGCTTCTGCAGGCAATACTTCCAGCTCCGGATCGGCGGAGTCCTTTGCGGCTCTTCACGGCGCACTGTCCGTGAAGGGCACAAGCCTGACAGACCAGAACGGCAGCTCCGTCAGGCTGTACGGAATGTCCACCCACGGTATTGCCTGGTTTCCTCAATACGTCAGCTATGACGCTTTCCGCACCCTGAGAGACGACTGGAACACAAACTGCGTCCGCCTTGCCCTGTATACCGATGAATACAACGGCTATAGCAACGGCGGCAACCAGGAAGAATTAAAATCCCTGGTAAAGGAAGGTATTGACTATGCCACAGACCTGGGGATGTATGTTATCGTAGACTGGCATGTTTTGAACGATAGGGATCCCAATGTCCACAAAGAAGATGCTGTGGGATTTTTCCGTGAAATCTCGTCCCTGTATGGGGACCACACCAACATCTTATATGAAATCTGCAATGAACCTAACGGTTCCACCACATGGGACAATATAAAATCCTACGCCAATGAAGTCATCCCCGTGATCCGTGAAAATGACGCGGATGCCGTCATATTGGTGGGCACTCCCACATGGAGCCAGGATATCCACCAGGCAGCAGCCTCCCCATTGGAATTCGACAATGTGATGTATACGCTGCACTTCTATGCCGCCACCCACACGGATGACCTGCGGAGCCGCCTGGAAACCTGCGTAAGCGAAGGCCTCCCCGTATTTATCAGTGAATTCGGTATGTGCGACGCTTCCGGCAGCGGTGGGAACGACTTTGGCCAGGCAGAAAAATGGATGGAACTGATGGATAAATATCAGATTAGCTTCTGCTGCTGGAACCTGGCCAACAAGGCCGAAACCAGCAGTGTCCTGAAATCCGGTTGTGATAAAACCTCCGATTGGGCAGATGACGACCTTAGTGAATCCGGACGTTGGATCCGGGAACGGTTCCGAGGACAGACGGAGTAACCGGCGGCAGATGCCCAAAGCCCCTGTGAAAAACGCTCCCCACGGCATGGCGTAAAAGGCTTGTATTACCGCCATATCTTGTTTATAATAATATAGTAATAGTTCCTATCAAAACGAAACGGAGGATACATACATGACCAATTTAAACGTATTTTCACTGGAAGGCAGAACCGCTCTCGTAACGGGAGCCAATACGGGACTGGGCCAAGGAATCTGTGTGGCCTATGCAAAGGCGGGCGCCAACGTGATTGGCGTTGCCAGAAGGAGCTGCCAGGAAACCGCGGATCAGATTACCGCGTTTGGCGGAAGCTTCCGTGAAATCATTGCAGATCTGTCAGACACTTCCGTGATCCCCCATATAGTGGAACAAGCGGAAAATTTTTTCGGTCGTGTAGATATCCTGGTAAATAATGCGGGAATCATCAAGAGATGTGATGCCGCGGACGTAACGGAAGAAGACTGGGACGCTGTCATAAATATTAACGAAAAAATGGTATTTTTCCTTTGCCAATCTTTTGCAAAGAAGTGGATTGCAGACCGGAAGGGCGGAAAAATCATTAATATCGCCTCCATGTTAAGCTATCAGGGCGGTATTCGCGTCCCTGCCTACACCTCCAGCAAGAGCGCCATCATCGGCCTGACCAGGGCGCTTGCCAACGAATGGGCCGGCCACAATATCAATGTAAACGGAATTGCGCCCGGATACATGGAGACAAACAATACCCAGAACCTGCGGAGCGACGAACAGCGGAGCGAGGAAATCCTGTCCCGTATCCCCGCCGGCCGCTGGGGGACTCCCGAGGATATCGCCGGAGCCGCCATCTTCCTGGCCTCCGATGCCGCAGCTTATGTTCACGGCTTTACCCTGGCCGTAGACGGCGGCTGGCTTGCCAGATAAATTTTCACACCTTAATCTTCTGGAATGCAATTCTTGGGCTTCCATCTGCAAGGGTGATCCTGCCGCAGTATTGGAAGCCTGTTTTTTTTAACAACCCCTGCATGGGCCTGTTATTGTCATGGGTATCAATCCGAAGGTTTCCCGTCTGCCCGAATGCCCAGTCCAGGCAAAAGGCAGCGGCCCCCTTTGTTCCCTCCGCGGCGGCAATCCGATGGACTACCGCATAAGGGTCTTCGCTCAGCCATCTCCCATCCCTGATATGGGTGTAAGTAGGATCCTCCTCTTTGGCAAAATAGAAAACACAAAGGATTCTGCCGTTTTCCACACAAATATGGCATTTCCCTTCCTCAATATCCTGTTTTACACGCTCCGGCGGAGGATAGGTATCTCCCCACTGCGTGGCGTTCCCGTTCTCTGCCATAAATTTTCTGGCATGGGAATAAATGCCCAGTATTTCCTCCAATGACTCCTCTGTTGCTTTCCTGATCTCCATATTTCCTCTCGCTCCGCCCTGCAGGCTATTTCAATTTAATATCTGCGCCGTTCCCGCAGGCATCTCCCTTATGCAAAAACAGCCATAAAACAAATGATAAATATGTCAATTGTCAATATTCACTTCAATGCTGTGCAGCATAGTAGTATTCTGCCATCCTCCCGTGCCGGGCGTGCCCGTGTGCCAGACCAGGACTCCCCCGTAAGGGTTCCCTTCCACCTCTGCCTCCAGTTTCACTTCCCGGGCATATCCCTTTTCCAGCTTAAAACCTGGCTGGGGTGTCTCCGTGGACACTTCTGCAGAAAGTTTCTTTCCTTCCAGGGCAACCCGGATGGTGCAGCCTGTCAGGAAACAGGAAGCCAGCTTCAGGTCCGTGAGATAAGCGCTCCTGCCATCCCGGTATTCCACCAGTGCCATGGCCACTGCATCGGAGGCCTCTCTCACACGTATGACCCTAAGGGCATATCCGGTCAGATTCTCCGTATCAAATTTTATCCCAAAATCCATATACTGCCCGGCACTGCCGAATCCCTGCCCGGCCGTTTTAGCCGGGTCGGCCTTCACTGTCACAGACATATTGCCGATACGCTTATTTACAGGCGTGTAACGAAGCCTGGCCCCCTGTGTATTCTGGTACAACCCTGCCCCCAGGCTGCCGTTACCGGTCTCCCCGTACTTCCAGGCAGGGACAGTCCCATCCATTGCCCAGCTTCCGAATGTGGCAGAATCCACGTGGATGTCTTTCGGTTTTGCGCAGTCAAGTGTCCATCTGCCCTTTTGAACCGCCCTCTGATTGCCCTCCGGCATTTCCGAAAAATCCGTGAATAGATGATTCCCGTCCACTTCATCCATTCCCACAGGGTCCTCCAAAAAAACGGATACCGCCTCCCCCGCCAGGCTTCCCTTTACCTTGGGCCAGATGACCGCTTTCATATATTTGTTTCCGTCAGCCGCCGTCAGGCGGTATGTCTTCAAGGGGATGCCGCGTTTGGATACTGCGCAAAGGATCATGCTGCTCCCGCATATACCATCACTCTCCCCATCTTCCCCGGCCTGGGCCCCTGCTTTTGCTCTTTCCCCGACTTCCGTTTCCGGACTGTCGCACCAGTACCAGCAAATCTCCGATATATCCTCCCTTCCCTGGGAAGAAAGCTGATATTCCAAGGTTAATGTTTTCCCGTTTTTTCTGAGAGTGGGAGCTTGTAAAAACACCGGGGCCTGCACGGGATACGGTTCCACCATAACCACTACCGCTGCCTCCAGGCCCCCTTCCGTACAGGCATGGACTACCACTTCCCTGGCTTCCGGGCTATGGTTACAGCCTTCCACTATGCAGGATCCCTCAGCATCCTGCCGTATGGCCAGAAATGCCTTGTCCTCCTCCCTGATATAGAATGCCACCCTATCCCTGCAGGTTTCGTGTGAGAACAGATATGCCTGGGCAGTGACCGTTGCACCAGGTTCCCCGGATACCACCACAGAAGCATCCGCAGAAACCGTAAGCAGCGTGGGAATCCCTGTCTTCCCTGCAATTTTTGCCTGCTCCAGCATACCCATGGGATCCCATTCGTCCCTGCCTCCCAGCAGATTACCCACATTGGCGAAGCGCTCGCCGTCCGCTTCAACGAGATACGCTTCCAAGGCTTTCTTCCCCTGAAGCTGCACGGTCTCCGCCGCCCTCTCCCCGCCCAGGATGACAGGATGCCCGTTTTGGCTGACCTGATACTGAAAGCATTTCAAAGAAGCTCCGGGATATTTCGTCCACCCCAGCTTCACATCTTCATGGCTCTCGTACCGGCAGCTTATCAAAGCTACAGGGCCCCCTTCTTTCGTCAGGTATTGGCAGCACTCTGCATCCGCCTTCTTAAGCATACTGCGGAAAACACAGTCTATGAACACATCCCCTGTCTCCCTCGCCTGGAAGATGGGGCGGCCGCCATAAAAATCAAAGTCACATCCCACATACACCGCATTTCCGTTCAGGGCGTCATCCGTGCTCTCAAAGTGACAGTCCTTATACAGGGCCCTCTCTGCGCCACAGATAGGGGTAAGGTTGAGGCGGCTCACAAACCGGCAGTTTTCCGCATAAAGCTTCTCCCCCTGCTGGATGGCCAATTGTGCCTGGGTAACCGTCTCTGTGCGCTTGGGATAGTTCCGGGCAGGGTCCATCGGATACACCAGATCCACGCTGCAATAATTCCCCAGAGTGAGATTGGATACGGAAAGCTCATTCACCCTAAAATGGATCATGGTATAATTGCCGTTGCAGGCATGGGACTGCCCTCTGTTCCCTGCAATGACCACATCTGCCGGATTCTCACACAACCCTGTGATCTTCAAATGGGCACAATCAATATACATGCCAAAAGGAAGGGAATATCCCTCCCTTTTCTGCATGGTATCCGTTGCTTCCGGATCGTCGATCCAATAGACGCCGGGGGCCATATACACGGTTACCGGCATCTCCGATACTCCTGCACATCCCCTCGGGGCAGGCGATGATTCCGCTGGCGAGCCTGTCCCTGTCCCAGGAACAGCTGACGATTCCGCTGGCAATCCTGTCCCTGTCCCAGAGGCAGCTGACGATTCCACTGGCGAGCCTGTCCCTGTCCCAGGGGCAGCTGACGATTCCGCTGGCAATCCTGTCCCTGTCCCAGAGGCAGACAATGCCTTGTCTGAAATTCCTGCACGCACCTCCGGGCCACTGAACGCTTCCAGGATATCACGGTAAATATGGGGCCTGGAGGAAATTTCCTCCTCCGTCAGGCCGGCGTCCAATAAAATAGTCCTCTCATCCAGTTCCCTGTACTCACCCTTATATACAAACCCACGTTCCGCCCATTCTATTTCCCGCTTCATAATTCCCACTCCCATCCCTGGCATAAACCCCTGCTTTATTTTCCGCACTACAGTCTGCGCCGGCACAGCGCTGTATCCATTCTTTCCCGTCGGCTTCACTGACAATATTCAGATTCAAAACTTTCAACCTTCATAGGTCTTGCAAAGTAGAACCCCTGGAACATGTCGCACCCTACCCTCATCAGGAAATCCACCTGTTCTTTTGTCTCTACGCCTTCGGTAATAACAGGCATACCGAGTTCCTTCGACATTGTGATTATATTTTTCAGGATAGTCGTACTCCTCTGCACATTCTGGGTCTCCTGCAGGAAGATCATGTCAATTTTCAGTATGTCCGCATGAATGTCCTTAAGCATTCCCAGAGAGGAATAGCCGCTGCCGAAATCATCGATCTCAATATCATATCCCAACCCATGCAGGCCGTCCAATGTCTTCATGTTTTTCTGCACGTTCTCCATCAACGCGGATTCTGTGATCTCCAGTTTGAGCTTCTTTCTGTCAAAATCATACTTTTCCGCCAACACGCGGAAGGATTCACAGATGTCCAGATAGTAAAAATCTTTCGTAGAAATGTTCACTGAGATGGAATACTTCTCTATTCCGCTTTCTTTCCATTCCTCAAGTTTTCTGGCGGCGCTCTCCCACATATACAGATCCAGCTTATGGATCAGGCCTGCCTTCTCCAGCGTGGGGATAAATATCCCGGGACTGATCATCCCCTTCTCGGGATGGATCCAGCGCACCAGTGCCTCCGCTCCCACAATGGCGCCGTCATTGGCAATCTGAGGCTGCAAAAACATATGGAACTGCCTGTCCGCTATTGCTTTGTCAAACTCACCCAGAACCTCCTTTTCCTGCATAATATGCTCCAGAAGTTCATCTTGATAATAACAGATTGTCTGCTCATAATTACCCCGTATGGTGTCGATGGCCATGATCGCCTTATCATACATAGTCCATATGGGTTCGTTCACATCCTTAATCTCATAGACGCCAATGTAATAATGCAGCTTAAATGAATGGACCAGTTCCAGGTCCCTGAGTGCTGTTATCTGGTCAAAAGCTTCTTTTTCATCAAATCTTCCCTTGGGCAGCAAGATACAGAACTTATCCGCAAAAATACGGGCAACCACCGTTTTTTCATCCAGCGCGCTGCGGATCATATTTGCCTGTGCAATCAACAGACGGTCGCCGACTTCCGCCCCGTAAAGTTCATTCACCAGCTTAAAATCCTTAATATTGGAGCACACCATATAATAGGGTTCCTCTGCCTCCGCCAGGAGCTTCTCCGCTTCCCTCTCAAAGGCATTTCTGTTCAGCAGGCCGGTCAGCATATCGTGCGTGATCCGGTATTGTTCCTCCCTGAATTTCCTTACCACTTCCGTTCGGTCCTCAAACTGGAAACAGCTGCCAAGATTCCTTCCCTTTTCATCGTCAAATCTCTGGTACGTCACATGGAAATACATTTCCTCATTGGCCCTGGTCCCTCTCTGCTCCTCACATATGACCTTCTCATTGTTCCCCGCGTGTTCCGCCTTCCACCGGAGCAGATAACCTTCCGCAATATCATGGATATCCCCTGACTCAGAAAAAAATTCCGCCGCAACAGGATTAACGCCGATACATTTCCCTTTTTTATCATAGGCCGCCATTCCGATCACCGAATCTGCAATAATCGTGGAGTTTATCTTCTCCAACAGTACCCTGGGGGACGCATACAATGCAAAATAAGTGACCGAGATCGCCATGGATGCATATAAAATAACGGAATAATCAAACTTAGTGTCCAAAGCGTAACAAAAGATGTTGATCACCATCACAGCCAATGCCTGTGCCAAAATCCCTCCGTATTGCTTCTTGTAAATGGAAGGTTCCTTCACAAGGCGGTATGTAAAAAGGATAAGGCTGTACAATACAATGGAATAGACGAATATCCGATGGGCCAAATGCGGCGGCTTCCACTGAATATCCCAATAATTTATCCCCAATTTCCCGGCTGTTTCCGCTTTCAGCTCAAACATATGCAGGGTAAACGTATTCACCGCAAAAGACACGGATTCCGCAGCCGCAAACAAGATGATCATATATTTGGGCAGCCTGGAAGACGGTTCTACCTCCGTGTATGCCGTAGCAAAAAACAACAGGCATACCGCCAACCAGTCTGTGGACAAAAAATACAGGCCGTCCATAAAGACCGCCAGCCTGTAATGCTCTGCCGGCACCAAAATAAACGCCGTATAACATATTGCAGTAAAGATTGCCGTCCATATCAACTGCATCACCCCCGGACGGCTCTTCCCTTGCCTTCTGCCGAAAACCACAACACAGACCACCATGCTTAAAATCAGCAATATCAGCAAAATAACCAATATTTGAACCATATATTTACCCCTCTGTGTTAAATATGCTTAAATGCATTAAGTTTATTATATCGCAGGAGGTATTTTTTGACAATATATTCATTCCTTTTTCATTTGATAATGAACCGCTCTCATATGCAAGTCTGTATCCGGATGGGATGCCTGGTGTACTGTACCATTCATTTTCAGCCAAATGACGCAGAATGAATTTTCAGCCTGCAAGGCGGCTGAACGAGGCAATGCGGTGACATCGTTGAGTGAGGCCAACGCTGCAGATGGAATTTCAAGCAAGTCATTTGACGAAATAGGAACGGTACAGCACACCAGTGTACTGTACCGTTGATATTCAGCATAAAATACCCTGAAATAGTTACACAATTCAAAATATAATTCCTCTAAAAGATATTTCACACCTGCAGATATCGCTGTCCATTATCCTGATATATTTTTTTGCTGAAACATGCTTTCCCTTTTCTACTCTCCTATTATTTCCACACCATCCGGAAAATCCCGTATCATAAGGGCACATGTGTTTGTGAGTTTAACATTATCTTTTAATGGATAACTCAATTTGCCCCTGCTTTCCCCCGTTATGCAATGAACGTCTAATTTTGTATCTATTAAGCCCAGATTATTCCCTAAATTATTTGCAAAAATGATGCTCCCGGCGCTTACCCCCATTACCAGGCCATTGTCTTTGATGTACGCCATCAGAGACTTATGGAACCCTGTAGCATTGATTCTTTCCAGCAAATAATGCGTATTCCCGCCGCACAGGTATACCACATCATATTGTTGCAGCTTATCAAGCTCCATCCCGCCATGTAAATCAAATACGTCAATATTTTCATTGGGGATACCGCATTTTAACAGGTCATTCATACATTTTGGCAAAACTTCTATTGCATCTGCGTCTATTGCCGCTGTTGGGATAAATAAGGCTTTTACCAAAGACATATCTTTTCCTGCCATATCCACAAAGCACTCTTTGATTTCTTCCGTCTCCAAACCTGCTGATGTTAATAATACCCGCATACTCCCTCCTATTCCGGCCAGTTCATCTGCCCATCAGAAATGCCTAATTTCCTACACTCATTGCACACATGTTCTTTTTCCGCCTGGTTTCCGATCTGATATTTTAAAATTCTGTCTTTGAATACAATGTATTTTTCATTACCTGCCTTAAAATCAACAAACCAATTCCCATTTGTGGCAGAATCAGACAGCATGACTTTTGAAATTTGTTCCGGAAAATCTCTTTTATCACATGTAAAAAACAATACTGTCCAGTATTTTGGTTTCCCGCCGGTATCCCACAATTCGATTTTATGAATTTTAAGGCAGTCAATGATACTGTCATCCGCTATACTTTCTTTAATTAATATTCCTTCGTATAATTCCGGTTTCTTTTTTTGAATTGCATTGCTTCCACAGCTGTGGACATTTTTCACCTCGTTTAATGTCAGTTCATCCTTTAATAAAATATCCATAGATACCTGAAAGATCTCCCCCAGTATCAGTAATTTTTCTGTCTCCGGTAATGCAATATCCCCCTCCCATTTCGAAATGGATTGCCTGCTGACATTACATATGGATGCAAGCTCTTCCTGGGTCATTCCGTTTGCCTTTCTTAGTTCTATTATTTTTTCTGATAATTTCATTGTCGCGTTTCCTTTCGTTGATTTATATTATACAAAATAGCAATTCTATTTACCACCAACGTGGAAGTGCGTTTTGGCAACCCCAAGTTGCGTTTTGATACGGCAGAGCGGAACGCCATAAATGCGCCCATTGCTTTGTTATACAGATCGTCAAGATATCCCATTTGTTTGAACTATTCAGAGTTTTTATCGCGGTGGCGGTATTCGTAACCTTTTAAGTAATGGGCCAACTTTCGTCAAATCATCGTCCAGCAGGTCAAGATAATAACCGCAAAAAGTCCTGCCGGTTACGGCAGGACTTACATGTTATTATTTAAGCTGCAGGCAGATCAATAGTTCTCTGCACTGACTTCAAAATAACTTTGGGGGTGGTTACAGGTAGGGCACACCTCAGGAGCCTTGGTCCCAACAACGATATGCCCGCAGTTACGGCATTCCCATACCTTCACTTCGCTCTTCTCAAACACTGCTGCTGTTTCTATATTTTTGAGCAGTGCACGGTATCTTTCCTCATGGTGCTTTTCAATGGCGCCTACCAGCCTGAACTTCTCCGCCAGCTCCGGAAACCCTTCCTGCTCCGCCGTCTTGGCAAATTCCTCATACATATCGGTCCATTCGTAATTTTCCCCGTCCGCAGCCGCCCCGAGGTTCGCCTTCGTATCCCCTATGCCGTTCAATTCCTTGAACCACATCTTTGCGTGCTCTTTCTCATTGTCAGCCGTCTTTAAAAACAGAGAGGATATTTGCTCATACCCTTCCTTCTTTGCCACAGATGCAAAATAGGTATACTTATTCCTAGCCTGTGACTCTCCGGCAAAAGCCGCCTCCAGATTCTTCTCTGTCTGTGTTCCTGCATACTTACTCATTGTAGTATCCTCCTGTTTTTTTATCGCAGGGAATCGCCCCGGAAATAAACCGCATTTGGCATTTTCCCGTAATCCCTGCCGTTTATCCTTCTGCTATTACAACGGCTTAAAATCACTGGCCGGATGCTTACACCAGGGACAGATAAAGTCCTCAGGAAGTACATCACCCTCATAAATATAGCCGCATACCGTACAGATAAATCCTTTTTTCTTCTCCTGGTCCTTTGGCGCCGCTTTAATGTTTTTCTGGTAATATTGGTAAGTTACCGAATTTTCCTCTGACAACAGGGCACAATCCGTCACATCTGCCAGAAACAGCGTATGTGTACCTAAATCCGTAGCGGAAACTACCTTTGCGGAAATAAATGCGTTGCATTGGTCCGCAATATAGACAATTCCGTTATCTGCCCTCTGATATTCCACAGCTTCCATTTTATCGGTATCCGCGCCGCTCTGGAACCCCCAATGCTTATAGGTTTCGAATTTGGAATTCTCCGTCAGCACTGACACATTAAATTCTCCTGTCCTGGAAATCATGTCATGAGTATAATTCTTTTTATTCACCGCAACGGTGATCCGGTTGGGTTCTGTGGTCACCTGTGCCACTGTGTTCACAATACACCCGTTATCTTTCTCTCCTTCTTTCGCTGTCAGTATAAACAACCCATAGGTCAGGTTATACATTGCTTTTTTGTCCAAAACTCTCTCCTCCTGATTCCGTCTTAATACAGGCAAAATCCACTTCCTGGCTATCCCCTAAATAAAGTTCAGAAGCCATTTTGTCCCTGTCAAGGCATTTCTTTCTATCAACTGCACATATTCATCCCTGGGATCCACGCCTGTATAAGCGCATTTCATTGCTATCGCACGGATGGAACTCCCGAAATGCGGGTACTTCGCGCCTATATCGAAAAGCTGGTTTAACGTTATCTTTATAGGCCGCGCATCCAAAATCCCGTTAAACACAACTTCCGCAGTATTGATCTTAAAATCTTTCACATACATTTCACGCCACCCGTCAAAGTCGTATCCCTGCTTCTGCCCTTCAATCAAATACCACATGCTGTCAGGATACGGAGTGCGAAGTTCCTTATACTTGCCGCCATACACTCTCATAGAACCGTCTCCCCTTATATTACATTCACACTTTGGATCCGTTTCTATTTTACCACAATACTATGCTTTTTTCTACTCTATTCCTCTCATATTTTTTATGTTACAGTTCACACGCAATGTCAGTTAGTTAAGTTATAAAGCTAAATTTTAAG
>CANRWO010000042.1 GCA_947643615.1 uncultured Lachnospiraceae bacterium | reverse complement strand
TGATTGCTATGTTCATGGGCAGATACAATCATACAATTGATCCGAAAGGCAGGTTAAGCATTCCTTCAAAGTATCGTGAAATTTTGGGAGATGAATTTGTGGTTTCCAAGGGGATGGACGGCTGTCTGTTTGTGTATGCGAATGATGATTGGAAAGCCTTTGAAGAAAAGCTGGCGTCACTGCCGCTGATCAATCAGGAGGCCAGGCAGTTTGCGAGGTTCTTTCTGTCAGGCGCCCAGTATGTGACTGTGGACAAGCAGGGACGTATATTGATGCCTCAGGATCTGAGGGACTTTGCGGGGTTGGAAAAAGATGTGGTCCTGGCCGGGACGGGAGGGCGCATCGAGATCTGGAGCCTTGAGAAGTGGATTGACAACAGTGAACAGGTAGACATCAACAAGATTTCCGAGGGGATGCTCAGTTTAGGACTCACCATTTAGTTTTCCGGTGAGGTGCCGGGGCAGTCTCTGAAGGAAATGTCCCGGAGAGAAAGAGGTGCCTTCGATATGGAATTCAAGCACTATTCCGTGCTTCTTGCGGAAACCATTGAGCAACTTCATGTAAGACCGGAAGGCATCTATGTGGACGGCACACTGGGGGGAGGCGGACATGCCTTTGAGGTATGCAGACGGCTCACTACAGGGCATTTTTACGGTGTTGACCAGGACGACGCGGCCGTGGAAGCTGCCGGGAAGCGTCTGGAGCCCTTTGGAGGAATGGTCACCATCCTGAGAAATAACTACTGTAATATAAAAGCCGCTCTGGCAGAGCGGGGAGTTACTAAAGTGGACGGGATCGTCCTTGACCTGGGGGTGTCATCATATCAGCTGGACGAATCGGAGAGAGGGTTTTCCTATCGCTTTGACGCGCCTTTGGATATGCGTATGGACCGCAGGCAGGGAATCACAGCCAGGGATATTGTGAACGGGTATTCCGAGGGAGAACTGTACCGGATCATCCGGGATTACGGGGAAGACCGGTTTGCCAGGAATATTGCCAAACATATTGCGGCAGCCAGATCGGAAAAGCCGATTGAGACAACCTTTGAGCTGAATCAGGCGATCAAGGCGGCAATACCCGCCAGGATGCGGAGAGACGGGCATCCCTCCAAACAGACCTTCCAGGCGATCCGAATCGAATGCAATAGGGAACTGGAGGTATTGCGGGATTCCCTGGATGACCTGACTGATATGCTGAATCCGGGAGGAAGGCTCTGCATCATAACCTTTCATTCCCTGGAGGACAGGATCGTAAAGAGTACATTTAAAAATATGGAAAAGCCATGTACCTGCCCGCCGGAATTTCCGGTCTGTGTATGTGGGAAGGTACCAAAGGGAAAAGTGGTGACCAGAAAACCGATATTACCGGGGGAAAAGGAGCTGGCGGAAAACAACCGCTCCAAAAGCGCAAAGCTTCGGGTGTTTGAGGCGGCACTGAATAACTAATGACGGAAAAAGAAGAAAAAGGATGTTCTTTTAGGTGCAGATCACACGGATCGGAGCTGTGAAACAGAAAGCGGATTGAGAGGAAATATGAGCCAGAATAGAAATCAAAATGGAAGAGGTGCTTACGGGCAGAGGACAAGCACATCCCCCGGCAGAAGCCGAAGCGGGTATGTATATGGAAATACAGCAAGGAAAATGGAGCTTCAGCGTCAGCTGCAGCAACCGCCCAGAAAGCCGGTGCAGCATGAAGTGCGGAAAAACAGGGAAAAGGCACGCCATATGAGTATGGGGTATGTGCTGTTCCTTGCCACAGCGCTGATCGTAGCAGGGCTGATCCTGGTAAATTACGTCCAGCTGCAGGCAGAACTGACCAATATGACGAAAACGAATGCGGCTAAGGCCAGTGAACTCAGCAGCCTGCGCCTTGCCAATGACGAGGCCTACAACCGTGTCCTGAGCAGCATTGACTTAGAGGAAGTCAAGCGGATCGCCATCGGGGAATTGGGGATGGTGTACGCCCAGGAAGGCCAAATCTACAATTACACCAGCGAAGGGAACGATTATATGCGCAAGGTACCCCAGGGGTCGAATTAGTGTACCGGCATGTTGATGATTTGACGGATGCCTTGCGGGCAAACTGGAAAAAGGTGAGTGCCCGCTGATGCGGGCAGATGGGAGCTAATTTGAAAAACCAGGAAAAAACTAAATTTTCTATTAAAATGCAAAAGAAGCTGGTGGTACTGTTTGTTTTTGTGCTGCTGGCTTTTGCCTGTTTGAGTGTGAGGCTGGTGCTGATAGCCAAAGAGAACGGCACTCAGTACCAGAAACAGATTCTGTCCCAGCAAAGATATGATTCCACCATCATCCCTTATAGAAGGGGCGACATTGTGGACTCCAGGGGTACAATCCTGGCTACCAGCGAGAAAGTTTATAATCTGGTGATCGACGCCAAGGTGATGAACACGGAACTGAGTGGCAAGAAGCCCTATCTCGAGCCTACACTGACGGCGCTGGGGCAGTATTTTGACTTGGATATGAAGGAGATAAGGGATTATGTGACTGCCAACCCGACCTCTTCCTGGTACGTACCTCTGAAACGGCTGACCTTTGAGGAAATCAGCGGTTTCCTGGAGGCCCGTACCCCGAAGGAAGACGAAACAAAGGAGGAGGCGCAAAACAGAGCCAATATCCAGGGCGTCTGGTTTGAGGAGGAGTACCGGAGGGTGTATCCCTATGGCTCCGTGGCGGCGGATGTGATCGGGTTTACCACTACCGACGGACAGGGCAAATACGGTTTGGAGGAGTACTATAATTCTGTGCTGAGCGGCGTCAACGGCAGGGAGTATGGCTACCTGAACGACGACCTGAACCTGGAACGCACGATCCAGCCGCCCCTGGACGGCAACACGACCCATATCACTATAAACACGAACCTGCAGATGATCGTGGAGAAATATTTGAAGAAATTCAATGACGAGCACAAGGACGAGTTTGTGGTGGGCGCCAACGGCGCACAGAATCTCGGCTGCATCATGATGCAGGTCAATACGGGAGAGATCCTTGCCATGGCAAGCTACCCCACCTATGACCTGAACGATACCAGGAATACGGACAGCCTGATCGGTTCCATGGAGGTGGAGCAGATCACCAATGCCAATGGCTATTTTGAAATCCATAAGACGGGAAATTATATCAGCGAATCCAGGCTGGCGGAGATGGACGACGACCAGATTTACCTGAACCTGAATAATCTCTGGAAAAATTACTGTATCACCGGCACCTATGAACCCGGTTCCACGGCAAAACCTTTTACCGTGGCGGCAGCGCTGGAAACGGCGGTGATCGCACCCAACACTACTTTTGAGTGCACACCCGGCTACATGGAAGTGGGAGGGCACAAGATCAGATGCCACAACAAGTATGACGGGATCGTGACTCTGGAACAGGCTGTGGCGAAATCCTGCAATGTGGCTATGATGAAGATTGCCCAAGTGCTGGGCCGGGAACAATTTGCAGAATATCAGCAGATATTTAATTTTGGGTTAAAGACCAATATCGACCTGGCAGGAGAGGCCCGTACCGCCAGCCTGATCTATACGGCGGACCAGATGGGGCCTTCAGACCTTGCCACCAATTCCTTCGGCCAGAATTTTAATGTGACCATGATCCAGATGATTACGGGATTCTGTGCGCTGATCAACGGAGGTTATTATTACGAACCCCATGTGGTGGACAAGATTACGAATTCCAATGGCGCTACTGTGGCAAACATTGAGCCAAGGGTATTGAAGCAGGTTGTTTCCGAGACCACCTCAGAGCTGATCCGGCAGTATTGCGTGGCAGTGGTAAGGGAAGGGACAGGACACACGGCCCGCCCCGCGGGTTATATGATCGGCGGAAAGACCGGTACTGCGGAAACCATCGATGAGAATACCCATCTGCGTTCCGAAGAGGAGCATGTGGTCTCTTTTATTGGCTTTGCACCTGCGGATGACCCTCAGGTGGCCATCTATGTAGTGGTGGACAGGCCGAACGTATCCCATCAGGGCGATGCCAAATATGCCACCGGGATCGTCCGTGATATCCTGACGGAAGCGCTCCCTTACCTGAACATTTTCATGACGGAGGAATTGAGCGAGGAGGAGATCGCAGAGCTGGAAGCGCTGCAGATGGAGATTACCACCCAGTATACGCAGAGGCCGGAGGATGAAGCGCTGGAAGGAGAAGATACGGAAGACGACAGTGAAGACAAATACCTGAATCCGGACGGGACCCGTCCCGTGTGGATGGATTTCCCCATTGACCCTGTCACAGGGTACCGGGTTGACCCAAGCACCGGGGACAAATATGACGCCAAGGCAGGTTTCCTGGTGGAAGGCGGAAACAGTTCGGTCTTCGACCCCGACATGCCGGTGAATGATAACCTGGTCAACCCGCCCCAGGAATAGGAAAGATAAAGTCATAACCTGATAAAAAGCAGAATAAAGTATAATAATCCTTTTTATGAGGTTTTGCATGCTATCTGACAACAATAAAATATTTCACAGGAAGAAGATTCTGGTGATTTTCCTGGTATGCGCCGCGATGCTGCTGTTTCTTTTCGGCAGGCTGATCTATCTCATGGTCTGGCGTGCGGACCATTATTCGCGGCTGGCCACGGACCTCCATGAGAGGGAGCGGAGCATCAAGGCCGCCAGGGGGCGGATATTGGACTGTAACGGGACGGTACTGGCGGACAATAAGACGGTCTGCACCATCTCCGTCATACATAATCAGATCGAAGACCCGGAAGAGATCATCAGAATACTGTGCCAGGAGCTGGAGCTGTCGGAAGAATATGTCAGGCAGCGGGTGGAGAAATATTCTTCCATGGAGCGCATTAAAAGCAATGTGGATAAATCCGTGGGTGACAGGATCAGGGAATATGACCTGGCGGGCGTCAAAGTGGATGAGGATTACAAGCGGTTTTATCCGTATGACGAGCTGGCCAGCAAGGTACTCGGGTTTACCGGGGGAGACAATCAGGGGATCATCGGCCTGGAGGTTATCTACGAGGAATATCTGCAGGGGGATCCGGGAACGATCCTCACGGTGACGGACGCCAAAGGGATCGAGGTGGAAGCTGCGGGAGAGAGGCGCATAGAGCCGGTAAACGGAAATGACCTGTGTATCAGCATGGATCTGAATATCCAGGCGTATGCCACCCAGCTTGCCACCCAGGCCTGTGCCGCTAAACAGGCGGACAGCGTTTCCATCATAGTGATGCGGCCTGAAAACGGCGAGATCCTTGCCATGGTCAGCGTGCCGGAATTTAATTTGAACTATCCCTATGCTTTGCCGGAGGGCACTCCGGAGGGCATCAGCGCCGAGGAGAAACAGAATCTGCTGAATGGGATCTGGCGTAACGGCTGCATTAATGACACCTACGAGCCGGGTTCCACTTTTAAGATCATTACCGCCGCAGCGGGATTGGAGGCAGGTGCGGTAACCACGGAAAGTACCTTTAGCTGTCCCGGTTTTATCGTGGTGGATGACCGGAAGATACGCTGCCATAAGATAGCGGGGCATGGTACACAGGATTTTACCCATGCCATGATGAATTCCTGTAACCCTGCGCTGATCACCCTCGGCCTGAGGCTGGGGTTGGATTCTTACTATGAGTACTTTGAGAGTTTTGGACTGAAGACAAGGACGGGTATCGACCTCCCCGGCGAGGCCGGCACCATTATGCACCAAAAAGAGAATATGGGAAATGTAGAGCTTGCCACGGTAGCTTTCGGGCAGTCCTTCCAGATCACGCCGATTCAGCTGATCACTACAGCCGCGTCCATTGTTAACGGAGGAAACCGTATTACGCCGCACTTCGGGGTAAAGGCTTTGGATATGGATGGGAACGTGGTGGAAACTTTCCAATACCCGGTCAAGGAGGGTATTGTTTCGGAGAAGACCAGCGAGACCATGAGAGGGATCCTGGAAATGGTGGTGGCGGAAGGCTCCGGTAAAAACGGGGGAGTGGAAGGCTTCCGGATCGGCGGGAAGACCGCTACCAGCCAGACCCTTCCCAGGGGGAGCGGACGTTACATTGCCTCCTTTGTGGCCTTTGCGCCGGCGGATGACCCCCAGGTCATAGCCCTCGCCATAGTCAATAATCCTCAGGGAACTTACTATGGGGGACAGGTGGCGGCTCCGATCCTGCGCCAGTTATTTGAAAATATTCTTCCGTATATGGGAATAATGGAGTATAATCAATGAGGAATGATAGTGTTTTGGCGGCTGCCATATCCTTTGCCCTCAGCGCCTTGCTTGGCCCGGTGGTAATTCCCTTCCTGAGAAGCCTTAAGTGCGGGCAGACCGTCAGGGAGGACGGCCCTTCCACCCACCTGGGGAAGACGGGGACGCCCACCATGGGCGGGATCCTGATTCTGTCCAGCGTGGTGGCGACTACGTTGTTGTTTGTGGATAAATATCCCCGTACGGCGCCGATTCTGTTTTTGACAGTGGGTTTTGGGCTGATCGGTTTCCTGGATGATTACATCAAAGTAGTATGCAGGCGGTCTTTGGGACTGCGGGCATGGCAGAAGCTGCTGGGGCAGCTTGTGGTAACAGCGGGTTTTTCCTTTTTCCTGCTGCGCTATACGGATGTCAGCCTTGCCATGAGGATTCCTTTCCTGGAAGGGAAATACCTGGACTTCGGGGCGTGGAATCTTCCGATCCTGTTCTTTATCGTGCTGGGGACGGCCAACGGCACTAACTTTACCGATGGGTTGGATGGCCTGGCAGGAAGCGTCACCGTTATGGTGGCAGTCTTTTTTACGGTGGTGGCTGTAGGAAGCAGAAGCGGTATCGAACCGGTGACCTGTGCAGTGGCGGGAGCTTTGCTGGGGTTTTTGCTGTTCAATGCGCACCCTGCCGCCGTGTTCATGGGGGACACCGGCTCCCTGGCCTTGGGAGGCTTCGTCGCCGGCTGTGCCTATGTGCTGCAGATGCCGTTGTACATAGCTATCGTGGGAATGATTTATCTGGCGGAAGTGGTGTCGGTGATCCTGCAGGTGGTGTATTTTAAGCTGACCGGCGGGAAAAGGCTTTTTCGCATGGCTCCCCTCCACCATCATTTTGAGCTTGGCGGGTGGACGGAGACCAGGATCACGGCGCTGTTTACCATTATCACAGCGGTGATGTGCCTGATAGGGCTGGCAGCGTTCCGGCAATGACAAAAGAATCGGAATAAAAGAATCGGAATAAAAGCATCGGAACGAAAGCATTGGAAGGAAGTCCGGGTGTCCCGGCGGGTATTTCCTTTCGGAAAGAGATAAGGTTATGTTAAAGGATAAAAAATGTTTGGTATTCGGATCCGGGATCAGTGGAGTGGGATCCGTGAAGCTTCTGGAGCATATTGGCGCGGAGGTCATACTGTATGACGGAAACAGGGAGTTGACAGAGGAGGCGATGAGGGCGAAGCTGCCGGAGGATAGCAGGGCAGTCTGCGTGGCGGGAGAGCTTCCGGAGGAGATCCTGAGAACGGTGGATACGGTTGTGCTCAGTCCCGGCGTGCCCACGGATAACCCTCTTGTCAACATGCTCCGCAGCAGCGGCGCCGCCATCATTGGGGAGATTGAGCTGGGGTATCAGGAGGAAAAAGGGAGGGTAGCGGCCATTACCGGGACCAACGGCAAGACCACCACCACCACCCTTGTGGGGGAGATCGTGAAAGCGCATGTGGGGGCGGATAAGGCCTTTGTGGTAGGAAACATCGGCAATCCCTATACTTCCGAATGCTTAAAGACCGCCCCCGACACGGTGACGGTGGGGGAGATCAGTTCTTTCCAGCTGGAGACAATCCGGGATTTCCATCCGGTGGTATCCGCAATTTTAAATATCACGCCGGACCATCTGGACCGCCACCACACCATGGAGGCGTATGTGGCGGCGAAGGAGAATATTACCCTGAACCAGTCCGGGAAGGATATATGCGTCCTGAACTATGAGAATGAGTACACCAGGGCCTTTGGGGAAAGATGCCCTGCCAAAGCCGTCTTTTTCTCTTCGGAGCGGGAACTGGAGGAAGGTTATTTCCTGAGAGGGGATAAAATTATGAGGAGCGCTTCGGGCAGGGTGGAGGAGCTTTTGGATATCCACAGGGATATGAACCTGGTGGGAACCTGCAATGTGGAGAATGTCATGGCTGCGGTGGCCATAGCCCAGGGCATGGGGGTACCCATGGAAACGATCCTGTCTGTCATCCGGGGATTCCATGCCGTGGAGCACCGCATTGAGTTTGTGGCTACAAGGGGCGGTGTGGACTATTACAACGATTCCAAGGGAACGAACCCCGATGCGGCCATTCAGGGCATTAAGGCCATGTCGAAGCCTACCGTCCTGATCGGAGGCGGATATGATAAGCAGAGCGAGTATGACCAGTGGGTGGAAAGCTTTGACGGAAAGGTAAAGTGCCTGGTGCTCATCGGGCAGACCAGGGAGAAAATAGCGGAATGTGCCAGGAAACATGGTTTTAGCCAAATCCGCTTTGCGGATACCTTTGAGGAATGCCTGAAGCTCTGTACGGAGCTTGCAGAGAGCGGAGATGCGGTCCTGCTGTCGCCGGCATGCGCAAGCTGGGGGATGTTCCCCAATTATGAAGTCCGGGGGCAGCTGTTTAAGGAGTATGTGAGGGGACTGCCGGATACTTCCGCATAACCCCATTGCCTCCCGGGGTATTTACTGGGGCCCTGCCCCTGGAATCCGTGGGGATTGCCGGTACGGATAAATATCATTGTAAGTGAAGGAGTGACTATGGCCACAGAGGGAGCCGTGAAACGGAAAAGAAAGGAACAATCTGAATACTTTTTTGATTACAGCCTGCTGTTCATCGTGCTTTTTCTGCTGGGGTTCGGACTTGTCATGATCTATTCGGCCAGTTCCTATGAGGCATTCCAGGACTTTGAGGATGCAGCTTATTATTTGAAGAAGCAGCTGGTGGCAATCATTATCGGGTTGGTGTTAATGATCATTGTGGCAAACATTCCTTACCATTTTTGGGAGAGGTTTGCGACTTTGGGGTATGTGGTATCCATGGCATTGGTCCCACTGGTTTTGACGCCGTTGGGCGTGGAGTCCCACGGGGCGAAGCGGTGGATCAGAATCCCCGGTATCGGCCTGAACCTGCAGCCTGCAGAGGTGGCGAAGCTGTGTATGGTGCTTTTTTTGGCGGTGATGGTCTGTAAGATGGGCAAGAGCGTCCGCAGCATGAAGGGATTCTTTATCATGCTGGCGATGCCCCTTCCGGTTGTGGCGGAAGTTTATCTCATTACCAGGAACCTCAGTTCCGCGATTATCATCATGGGTATTTCCGTGTTGATGGTGTTTGTGGCCAGTCCCGACTATAAGAAATTTGTCATCATGGGACTTTCGGCCGTAGCGGCCGTGGCGCTGTTGATCTTCGTGATTGTATCCACTTCCGCGGAAGGCGGCGGATTCCGAAGCGAACGGATCCTGGCATGGCTTGACCCGGAGGGGCATTCCCAGGGAAAGGGTTTCCAGACGCTCCAGGCCTTGTATGCCATCGGAAGCGGGGGCATCTGGGGAAAGGGCCTGGGGCAGAGCATGCAGAAGCTGAGCTTTGTGCCTGAGGCACAGAACGATATGATTTTTTCCATTATCTGTGAGGAACTTGGCCTCTTCGGGGCCATCGCCGTTATCCTGATGTTCACCATGCTGCTCTGGAGAATGATGGTCATTGCAAACAATGCGTCGGATCTGTTTGGCGCCATGCTGGTGGTGGGGGTTATGGGGCATATTGCCATCCAGGCAGTCCTGAACATTGCGGTAGTTACCAATACCATCCCTAACACGGGAATCTCTCTTCCCTTTATCAGTTACGGCGGTTCCTCGGTTATGTTTTTGCTGATAGAGATCGGGTTGGTGCTCAGCGTTGCAAAGCGGATACAGCTGAAGGAACTGTAACGGAGGCCGGCCAGCCTAAAATAAATTTTTCCTGATTGTGCCGTGGTTGCAGGCTTTCCGGCATGGTGTGGGCAATGGGCAGGAGGGCAGCCGACGGGGGACAAGGTACAAAAGAAGTGGATTTACATAGGATAGAATAGGTCTTTAATTTGAAACCGGATGGTGTGGTATGGACTCTATTCATATTCAGGGTGGTATAGCGCTTCAGGGACAAGTGCGTATTCAGGGTTCAAAAAATGCGGCGCTTCCCGTTTTGGCGGCAACATTGCTTACAGTAGAACAATCGTATATCAGAAATTGCCCAAGGATTGCCGATGTACATGCGATGGTCAGTTTATTGAGAAAATTAGGCTGCCTTGTGACGTGGCGGGAGGAGGGCCTACAGGTGGACAGCTCACAGGTCTGCCGGGGAGCCATGCGGGGCGAGGCGGTGAAAGGTATGCGGTCGTCCCTCTGCCTGCTGGGCGCGTTGCTGGGCAGATGCGGCGAGGCGCTGCTGGAACATCCCGGCGGCTGCGTCATTGGGGAACGCCCCATTGACCTGCATCTGTGGGCATTGGAGCAGATGGGTGCACGTTTTTCCGAAGAGAAAGGCATGATACAGGGTAGGACGGAAGGACTTCACGGCGCCCGGATCGCATTGCCCATGCCCAGTGTGGGAGCCACTGAGAATATCATCCTGGCAGGGGTCATGGCGGAGGGGGATACCCATATAACGGGAGCCGCAAGGGAACCGGAGATCACGGCGCTTTGCAGGTATCTCCAGAACTGTGGGGCGGTGATCGAAGGCGCCGGGACAGACCACTTGCTGGTCCGCGGCGGGAATAACCTGTACGGGGCAGAGTTTACGGTGCCCTCAGACCGTATTGTGGCGGGGACTTATCTGATGGCTTGTATCGGCGCGGGGGGATGCGTCCATCTGGAGGGAGCTCCTGCGGACGAGATGGGCGCGGTGCTGAGAACGGCCTCGCAGATGGGAGCATCCTGCTGGCCCACGGAGGAGGGGATCTGCATCCAGGCTTCCGGCTGTCCCAAGCCGGTGGAGCGGCTGTCTACCCTGCCTTACCCCGGGTTCCCTACAGACCTGCAGTCGGCGGCGCTGGCCGTTCTTGCAGGGGCGGAGGGACGGAGTGTTGTGGAGGAGAGGATATTTGAGAACCGATTCCGGGTGGCGGTGGAGCTGAACCGCATGGGGGCCTGTATCCAGCAGCTTGATGCCCATACGGTGGTGGTCCGGGGCGTCCGGCAGCTGCACGGCGCGGAGGTGGCGGCCAGGGAACTCCGCGGCGGCGCCGCATTGGTGATAGCGGGGTTGATGGCCCAGGGGAAGACAAGGGTGACCGGGTGTCAGTATATATACCGCGGGTATGAGAATATCTGCAGGGATTTGAGAGAGTTAGGAGCACGGATCGTAAGTGTATAAAAGCAGAAACAGAATCATGATCATTATAGTGGTGACAGCCGTGCTTCTGGCTGTACTGGCGGGCGGGGCGCTGTATATCAGGGAGAAATATACCGTCCGCACAGTCTATGTGGAGGGCAATGTCCATTATACGGAGGATGAGATCAAAGCGATCGTCATGGATGGGCCGTTGGGGGACAATTCCCTGTATCTGTCCATGAAATACGAGAACCGTGGTATCGAGGGAATCCCCTTTGTGGATGTGATGGACGTGTCCATCCTGGCCCCCGATACCATTAAGATCGCGGTCTACGAGAAAGCGATCATAGGGTATATTGAGTATCTGGATACCTATATGTATTTCGACAAGGACGGGTATGTGGTGGAATGCTCCAGCATTAAGACGGTGGGAATCCCCCAGATCACCGGCCTGGTGTTTGACCATATGGTGGTGGGGGAGGCGCTGCCGGTGGATAATCCGGAGGTGTTCGAAAGTATTCTGAATGTGACAAAGCTTCTGAACAAGTATGCTTTGATCCCGGATAAGATTTACTTTCATTCCTCGGGGGAGGTCACACTGTATTTTGTAAACGTAAAGGTGGCTCTTGGCAATGAGCCGGCTTTTTTGGAGGACAAGCTGATGCTGCTGCCGGAATTTTTGCCCAACCTTTCAGGGAAAAGCGGAACCCTTCAGATGCAGAAGTTTGATGAGGATACCGGAAAATATACTTTTAAGCCGGAATAAGGGCCGGGGACAATATTTAATGAAAAGGGAGGCACAAGATTTCATCAAAAAACAGTTGCTAATTTTTGAAAATAATTATATGATAGAATATATGGAGTTTAGACGGTAAGAAGGAGGAGATACCTTTGCTTGAGATTAAGACAAACGATGCTGAATCTGCTGCCAAGATCATTGTAGTCGGTGTGGGCGGGGCAGGTAATAATGCTGTAAATAGAATGATTGATGAACAGATTGACGGTGTGGATTTTATTGGTGTGAACACGGACAAGCAGGCGCTGCAGCTCTGTAAGGCGCCCAAGCTTTTACAGATCGGTGAGAAGCTGACCAAGGGACTGGGGGCAGGCGCCAAGCCTGAGATCGGTGAAAAGGCGGCGGAAGAGAGTATGGAGGAGATCAACGACGCGCTGCAGGGTGCGGATATGGTGTTTGTCACCTGCGGCATGGGAGGCGGTACCGGTACCGGTGCAGCCCCTGTGGTGGCGAAGGTGGCAAAGAACCTGGGAATCCTTACGGTAGGCGTTGTGACGAAACCCTTTCGCTTTGAGGCCAAGGCGAGAATGGTAAACGCGTTGAGCGGCATTGAGCGGATCAAGGAAAACGTAGATACGCTGATTGTGATCCCCAATGATAAGCTCCTGGAAATCGTGGACAGGCGTACCACAATGCCTGAGGCCCTCAAGAAAGCGGACGAGGTGCTGCAGCAGGCTGTCCAGGGCATAACGGATCTGATCAATGTGCCCGCGGTCATCAACCTGGATTTTGCGGATGTACAGACGGTAATGAAGGACAAGGGCATTGCCCATATCGGCATCGGTGAGGGCAAGGGCGACGAGAAGGCATTGGATGCGGTGAAGATGGCGGTGGAATCCCCGCTGCTTGAGACGACCATCACGGGTGCTTCCCATGTGATCATCAATGTGTCCGGGGATATCACTCTGGCGGATGCCAGCGATGCAGCCAGCTATGTACAGGATATGGCGGGTGATGAGGTAAATATTATCTTTGGCGCCATGTATGATGCTTCCAAGTCCGACAGCTGCACCATCACGGTGATTGCTACAGGGTTGGAGGATGTTTCAAATATACCGGTCCAGGCAAGGATGGGTGCAGGACAGGTTTACAGGCAGCCCGGGGCACATATTGCCCCTAACTCTTTGAGAGGGAATGCCGTGCAGCCTGCCGCTCCTCAGATGCCTGTGCAGCCTGACCCCAGGGCGGTGCAGGGGATCCAGAAGCCTGTGGACATCAGGAGCAATGTGGTGGAAAAGAGCCTGAAGATCCCTGATTTCCTGCAGCGGAAATAGTTTTCCGGCGGGTTTTCCGGTTGCAGGTAAAAAGCGTTTATAAAGCATAACCAGTGTTATTGATTTTTCATATATGATGTGGTATCCCAAGCGGATGAGGAAATAATACATTTCCCCGTCCGTTTTTTGTGCCCTTCTTTGTCGAAAAGTAACGTACATTCCGGTAGTGTTTTTGACAAATTCTATGAGCCGTACCCTTTATAATCATTGTGAAAAGGATGATGCCAATGCGTTATGAACTGTATGCAGACAGTTTGCTGCTGCTGAATTTTGTCATGAATCTGTTTCTGCTGATTCTGGTAGACAGGAGTACGCTCCGCACTGCCACAGGGAGAAGGCTTCTGCTGGGGGCGGTATTCGGGGCTGTCAGTTATTTCCTGCCTTTCATATGGGAAGCGCCGCCGGCCCTGAAGTTGTCCGTATGCTTTATCGGGGGGACAGCCGGCATGCTGCTTCTGGCTTTTTCGGTAAAGGGGTTCAGAACGTTTCTGAAGTTGTTAAAATATTTGGCTGTATATTCGGTGGGAATGGGGGGCGGCATGCTGCTCCTGCTCAGGGTACTGGGACGGCTGGGGGTCCCCACTGACGGGATCCTTATGCTGCTTGGGGCAGGGGGTATTTTTTTCCTGTTTCTGAGGCATTTCTCTGCGGACAGCGGACAGGAGGACTGTATATGCCGGGCCACTCTGGTCTGCGGGGGAAGCAGGCTCACGGTGAATGCGTTGATCGATTCCGGCAACAGCCTGGTGGAACCTATCAGCGGGAAACCTGTTTCTGTGGTTGACGAAAAGGTTTTCAGGGGATTATGGCATAACGAATCCCCCGGATACCGTGCCATTCCCTACCACAGCATAGGCAGGAGGCACGGGATCCTGCAGGGATATCTGCTGCCGGAGCTGCAGCTGGAAATTGGCGGTATGACTAAGCTTTTCCATGAAATATATGTTGCAGTGGGCACGGAACAGATCACAGAAGATGCAGAGGCAGACTCCGTAAAAATGATAATAAATCCCCTCCTCCTGAAAACCAAGGGGAAGAGGAGGCCGAAGAAACGGCAGAATGAGAGGAAATATGATACTGAAGGTGGCAATACCGGGAAAGATGCACTTTAAAATGATCCACAGGGAGAACCTGTTGTTGGGGAGGACAGGTGAGATTCACTATATAGGCGGGGCAGAGGTACTTCCGCCGCCGCTGGAGCTGGAACGGGAAAACCAGGTTATTTCGGACCTCGGAACGGAATACGAGGACGAGGCGAAGGCCATCCTGATCGAACATAATCTCCGCCTTGTGGTATACATAGCAAAGAAATTTGACAATACGGGTGTGGGTGTGGAAGACCTGATATCCATAGGCACTATCGGGCTCATAAAGTCTATCAATACCTTCAAGCCGGATAAAAATATCAAGCTGGCCACCTATGCGTCCAGGTGCATAGAGAATGAGATCCTTATGTACCTGCGGAGGAACAATAAGACCAAGCTGGAGGTGTCTATCGACGAACCCCTTAATGTGGATTGGGACGGAAACGAGCTGCTTTTGTCGGATATCCTTGGGACGGATGAGGACGTGATCTACCGCGATCTGGAGAATGAGGTGGAGCGCAAGCTTTTGATGCGTGCCATCAATAAGCTGTCGGATCGGGAGAAGACCATCATCAAGCTGCGGTTCGGACTGGGTACCCAGGACGGGCAGGAGATGACGCAGAAGGAAGTGGCATCCCTGCTGGGGATATCCCAATCCTACATTTCCAGGCTGGAAAAAAAGATTATGCGCCAGCTGAAAAAAGAAATCAGCAATGATATTTGACATATTTTTGCTTTCCAAAGCCGTAAGTTTAGTATATACTGTTTTATATGGGTATACTTTAAAATGGCAATTGCCCCGTGGAGTTTGCAAAAATGATTCAACGTGATGATATACTGTCCATAGAGTTTCTGAAAAAGACGGAGTTTACCGGATGCCATAAGGGGATGCGGTACCGATTGGAGAAGGCGCAGGCCGATGACGGTGAGACGAAACTGAAATGTACCGTCTGGCCGGAACCTTTTAATTACTTTAAGACGCCTGACAATAAGAAGGAGAGCGGATTCTTTTTCTTTGGGGAGGACGGTATCGTGGACGCAGTCGCGTGGATGAATGATAAGCTGTTCCGGGAAAAGGACAAGTGGGAGAATGCCGCTGCCTGCTGGGACAGCTATGAGTGACAGGAGTTTAGGGAATATACAGTAATATATAGGAAGATAAAATGACGCGTAAGTCTCGATACCAATCTGTGAAAGGCCGGTATGTAAATGGCTGTTGGTATCGGACTGTTTGTGCCGGGGCTGTTTGGGGGAATGGCTTTGGCGGTTTAGTGTACAAGTGTGCTGTGTCTGATGTCTGGCAATGGGGAGCGTTTCCGGGATTGCCGGGCGCTGTTTGGGCTTGTTTAATGGGCGGGATGCGGCATGTCGGATGTGGAGGATCAGGATGTTTCGTTATATATGCAGAGATTTGGCAGATGCCCTGAAGTATCTGCCTTTTGGAATCGGTGCCGGGATTCTTTTCTTTTTTGTGCTCACAGTATGGAATTTGGGCCGGAAAAGAAGGCAGAAGGAAGCCATTCCGGTGGTGCGGAGGACATTGTTTTTTACTTATCTGGCGGTGATCCTTGCCATCACATTTTTCTCCAGAGAGAGCGGCAGCAGGAAAGGGTTGGATTTGGTGCTTTTCTCCACATGGGGAATCAATGAGAGGAACAATGCATTTGTGATAGAAAACATTTTGCTTTTCGTACCCTATGGTGTCTTTTCCCCCCTGGCGTTTCGGCCTGTGCGGAATTTCTGGAGCTGCCTGTTTATGGGGGCGCTGACAAGCCTCTCTGTGGAATCGCTGCAGCTGATCACCAGCCGGGGATTTTTCCAGATTGATGATATCCTCACAAATATTCTGGGTACGGTGGCAGGGTATCTGCTGTATTTTCTGTTCTGGGGGGTATGGCACAGGGAAGGAAACCGTGCATTGGTTCGTTAAATCCCGGAAAGGGTTTGGCTCAAATAATTAAAAGGCATATCATCGGTGATATGCCTTTTTTTAATCCAAATTTATTCCAACATTTTTTTCAATTCGTCCATAAAGGTGTTTACATCTTTAAATTCCCTGTATACGGAAGCAAAACGCACATAAGCCACGGGGTCCAATGCCATCAGCTTATTCATCAGCATTTCACCGATCACCTGGCTGGAGATCTCTTTCTCCTCACGGCTGGAAATCTCATTTTCCACTTCGTCTACAAGGCCGGTAATCTGCTGTGCGCTGACCGGGCGCTTATGGCAGGCGCGAAGGATTCCGGCCTCGATCTTGGAGCGGTCATAAGTTTCTCTGTTATTGTCTTTCTTGATAATGATCAAAGGAATCGTCTCAATCTTCTCATATGTGGTAAACCGCTTGCCACAGTCATCACACACGCGGCGGCGTCGGATGGAGTTGTTATCATCTGCCGGCCTGGAGTCTATAACCCTTGTATTTTCGTGACTGCAAAAAGGACATTTCATGTACTTTTCCTCCATCAAGCATAATTATTTACCATTAATTTATCATTTCCGCCGCTTAATGTCAATTAAAATGATGCTGTGCCGGGGATTGCCGGTTCGATATTGTGCCGGGAACCGTCAGCATCTTATGTCAACCAGGATAATGTCCGGGCCGATCTGGCAGATATCCTTGAACGGAATCACGATATCCGGATCACAGTTCAAAAATCCCAGGAGCCTGTTTCCGCATGGGATCATGATTTTTTTGATACAGCCGGTACATTGGTCAAATTCCATGTCGGATATCCTGCCTAATTTTTTACAGTCTTTGACATTGATGACATCCTTACATTTCAACTCGGAAAACAGCATGTTTTTCCCCTTTTTGCCGTTGTTTACATTATATGCCGCATTTTCTTTTTCAGTACCGGCACGGCGCATTACGGCGCTTTCCGGAAGTAGTAGTTCCAGTATTTCCCTTCCACCACATATTCCGGCCGATACTCCTCCTCCAGCCAGGACATGAGCCACCGGTTATTCAAAAGCTCATAGGACAGCTCACCCAGATAACCTTCCGCCACGATGACGTCCGGGTATTTATCGGGATTCAGCTTCCAGTACTCCAAAACGGCTTCGTTGTATGAAGGGGTTACCATGGTGGAAGGCCCTGCTACCTCTACGTCCACATACAGATATCCCAGCATGTCTACGACGCTGCCTACCACCCATACTTTGCTCCCGGGCGGAATCCATTCCTTCCACTCGGGGTAACTGTCCCTTTGGAGGCACACCCCTTCTTCGTTTGATAGAATGCCCCAGGCGGGGCCGGTGCGCACCATGGCCATCCCCGAGAAGGAGGAACAGATCTGGCCTTTTCCCGACAGAGGGGTCCTGATGTAAAAGCAGCGGAACGCCAGAAGGGCCACAAGGCAATAGAAACAGGAGTATAACCCTTTTCGGATGGCAGCGTCTGAAATCTCGTCTGCTTTTTTGCGAAGGGGCATCAGGGAGGCAATGACTGCAAGCAGACCGTAAGGAACGGAGATGGTGATCAACGGGTGGTCCGTCAATATAAGTGTGGCGATAAAACCCAACCCTCCGATAACGCTCCCGCAGACATAGACCTTTTTTTCCTCCCTGTCCAGGGTATTGCGGTTCAGGAATCCGGCGCCTGCAATGGCCAGCAAAAGGATGCCGTAAGCGCTGCGGTTTTCCGCACTGATTATGTTCAGGAAAAAACCGGCGAGCATAACGGCGGCACAGCATAACAGCCACCAGGCCGTTTTGTGCTGCCGGATTGCTTTTTTCTTCAACAGGAGATGGGGGAGCAGGGCGGCTATGGCTCCGGCGATCCCCACCACGGCAAAAACCACGGCGATTTTCATCAGGTTTGTGATATAATCCCATATTTTGGAAATGCCGCTGACCGTGTGGGTAGGCTCTAAAGCCAACATTCCCCTGATACATTCCATGAATGTCCCGGGGCCTATGGTAAACAGAAAATAGCATAGGAACATAAGTCCCAGCCCGGCGCAGATCCCCGCGAAGATAAAGACGTCCCGCCATTTGTGTGCCGAATAGATTACGATAACAGGCAGGATTCCCAGAAAGACAATGGCACAGGAGGGATAGGCCAGCACCTCCAGGCAGAGCCAGAGCGCGCTCAAAGCCAGCAGATATGGCTTTGGCTTTTTCAGGTAGGCGCACAGGCTGCAGAAAAGCAATGTGGAATACCAAAGCTGCAGGTTGCTGAATTCAGGAAGGGAATAATCTTTTGGGGAAACCATAAAGTATAATAGTGCCATCCCGTAGGACAGAGGCTTGTCCAGAGTGCCGCAGAGCGTGCGGTACAGCAGATACGCGATCCCGGCCCGGATGAGCATTCCGCAGACCTGCAGATAGAGCACGATCCCCGTGGTGGTATGGAAAAGGTTTATGTAGAGCCACATCAGCGCTGTGGGCAGAAATGCGGACGTTTGATGGGGTTCCCACATTTCCAGAAACATTTTGTCCCCTTTTAACATGCGGTAGGACATGGCCACCTGGTATTCCCCGTCATAACCCAGGTTTGTAAACGCCCATATCAGGCCGCAAAAGACAGCCGTGAGCGTAAAAAAAATATGGATATACCTGTTTTTACCTGAAGCCAACATGTGAGAACCTCCGTTTTCTGGCAATTAGGCATTCCGCCTGTTTGCCGGGTTAAAAATCCATTTCTATCATAAACTATCGCACTATTTTTTTCAAACTTTTCCAAGAATATTGTAAGAGTTCCCTGTACATACTTGTTAATACCAAATTTATGAGGAATTTTTAATTTACGTATTTGGGCCTATTTCCGCAGGGGAAAGGCTTATGCGGGAAAGGCATGGGTATAAAAATGGCACTGGGAAAAGTAGAAATATGCGGTGTGAACACTGCAAAGCTTCCTCTTTTAAAGGCGGCGGAAAAGGAAGCGCTGTTCCGCCAGATCGAGGAAGGCGATAAGGAGGCAAGGGAGACTTACATTGAAGGCAATCTCCGTCTGGTGCTCAGTGTGATCAAAAGGTTTTCTTCCAGCAATGAAAATGTGGACGACCTGTTTCAAATTGGCTGTATTGGGCTTATCAAAGCGATTGACAATTTTGATTCTTCGCTCAATGTCAAATTTTCCACCTACGCAGTCCCTATGATTATTGGTGAGATCAGACGTTTTCTCAGGGATAACAGCAGCAGTATCAGGGTATCCCGTTCCCTGAAGGATACTGCATATAAAGCGATATACACCAAGGAGGCCCTGACCCGGAAGAACCTCAAGGAGCCTTCCATAGAAGAGATTGCTTCCGAGGTAGGCATTTCCAAGGAAGACATCGTCTACGCCCTTGATGCGATCCAAAACCCCATGAGCTTATATGAGCCTATTTTTACGGACGGCGGTGACACGCTTTATGTCATGGACCAGATCAGCGACAAGAAAAATAAAGAAGAAACCTGGATCGAGAATCTCTCCCTCAGCGAAGCCATGAAGAAATTGAACCCCAGGGAACACGAGATCATCTCCCTCCGGTTTTTTGAGGGGAAGACCCAGATGGAGGTGGCGGAGGCGATCGGCATCTCCCAGGCACAGGTTTCCCGCCTGGAGAAAAATGCCCTGCGCACAATGCGGAATTACCTCACCGCATAGATTTTGTAAAGCGTGTGTAAAGTTTTGTTGCGAAAATGTAAAGAGGATGTGGTTGCGCCGCAGCCGGTCAGCGTTTAAAATGAAATTGCCTGTAAGTTTCGGAAAATGAGGCGAAGAGATTTCCGTAAAAGGAGCGGAGGGAGGATTTCAATTTGAAGCTATCGGACAAAATATTGGCGCTGCGGAAGAAAGAGGGAATGTCCCAGGAAGATTTGGCAGAAAGGCTGCATGTTTCCAGGCAGGCGGTTTCCCGGTGGGAGATGGGTTCGGCACAGCCGGAAGCTTCCAATATCCTGCAGCTGAGCAGGCTGTTTGGGGTCACGGCGGATTACCTGCTGGATGACGGACAGGAAGTCCCAGCCACCGTCACTGCCCCGGAGGGCGGAAAGAACCGTGCAGGGTTCGTCACCGGCTCAGAAGTTGAAAAGGAGGATGCAGCGACTGCCATTGCCCCGGAGGGCGGAAGGAGCCATGCAGGGTTCGTCACCGGCTCAGAAGTTGAAAAGGAGGATGCAGCGACTGCCACCGCCCCGGAGGGCGGAAAGAACCATGCAGGGTTCGTCGCCAGGTCAGAAGTTGAAAAGGAGGATGCAGCGACTGCTACCGCCCCGGAGGGCGGAAGGAGCCATGCAGGGTTCGTCACCGGCTCAGAAGTTGAAAAGGAGGATGCAGGAACCGTCATCGCCCCGGAGGGCGGAACCTCCCCCGGAATACCCGGAGAAAATCCAGGGATGGAGGGTTCCTGCGGAGTAGCGGCCGGGGAGGGCGGACATGGAAGCCGTCATCATGCTGCTGATGTAAAGACAGGCGGGAAGGCTAAGGAGAAATGCCGGTACAGGATAATAGGGTGGTGCGCTGCGCTGACGGGACTGCTGGGTAATTTCGTTATCTATGTGCTGTCCAGAATGCATAAAGTAATGGTGCCCAGAATTACTTATAATGGAGCGGGGCAGCCTACCTATTACTGGAGCAGTGAGATCATGGGGTACAGCTATAAATATTTTGTCAGCCAACACAGGCTGCAGCTTCTGGTCACATTTTTCTGGGGAATGGCGGTAACGGGTTTATTGGCAGCGCTCTTACTTCCTTATATAAAGAGCAAAGCGGAGAGTTAAACCTGTACTTTATATAAAGAGCAAAGCGGAAAGCTAATCCTTTACTTTCCGAAGGAAGCGGCTGAGGCATAGCAGATAAAGTACACTCTGTGCCAACTGGCTGGCAAGGATGCCCCAGAGATAGCCTGTGATGCCATAAACAGGGACTGCCCAAAATACAAAACCCAGACGGATCAGCAGGCTGAGCACATTCATGACAAAAATATGGCCTGCCATCCCCAAACCCTGGAGGATGCTGGATAAAGTGGTATCCAGATAGAGGAAGGGGCAGATGAATCCCAGAGTAGCGATAAAGTGCCCGGCCAGTTCGCTGCCAAACAGAAAGCTTCCGGCCCACCGTCCCAGGGACAGGAAAACCAGCATACATGTGATACCCATTATCCCGCAATACTTTACGGTGCGGAGGGTGGCGGAGCGAACTTTCCCGATGTCCCCCAGTGCATAGCTTTCCGAAATGATGGGTAGGAGCATTACTGCCACAGAGTTAGTCAGGGCGTTTGGGAAAAAGATCATGGGCATGGCCATTCCGGTAAGCACCCCGTAGACGCTCAGGGCAGTGGCATTATCATAGCCGTACATGCGCAGCCTGGCCGGGATGGATACGGATTCCACGCTTTGCAGAAGGTTCAGCACAATGCGGTTCGCGGTCAGGGGAAGGGCCATCTGCATCAGGGGGAGGTAGACGCTTCGGCGTACCGTATGTAAGGATGAGGCAGTGTATGCCCCCCTGCATAGGGCGATGGACACAATGGATACCAACATGGAAAAGAATTCTCCTATGGTCAGGCCAAGCACGGCAACCCCTATTGCAGGTTCTCTTCCGATGGAAAAGCAATACCATGATACCAAATATACACTGGCAACGCGGACGACTTGCTCCACCAACTGGGAGGCAGCAGGGACGCCCGCTTTTTTTATGCCGTAAAAATAGCCGTTGATACAGGAATGTACGGCGCTGAGAGGTATGGAGAAGGAGAGGATCCGCAGCATCATTGCTGTCCGCGGTTCCCCCAGCAGCCTGACCGCAATGGGGTCTGCAAAAAGGTATATGACACCGTTGCATAAAAGGGACAGGGGAAGGGAAATGCTTAATCCCGCAAACATCGGCTGGAGGGAGTGGGAACGATCCGTGGCCGTTCGCTCTGCAACCAGCTTGGAAATGGCGGTCTGGTAGCCCGCGGCAGTCAGGGAGAAGGCCAGGGAAAGAACAGGGTTCAGCAGTTGATAGATACCCATTCCCTCCTCCCCGAAGAGGCGCGACAGATAGATCCGATAAAAAAAGCCGATGATCCGGCTTAAGAATCCGGTGGCAGTGAGGATCAGTGTCCCAATGATAAGTGGGTGACGGTTACTTTTCTTCATAAAATAGAATGCTCGAGGATACTTTTTCACCATTATATTCCTTTTTGGCGGTTGACAGAACAAAGGGGCGGTGCTAATATAAGAATAGCTTAATTCCTAGTGATGTGGTATGAAAAAGCTGATATATAAAATTTCACATACCAGATTTGAACCCCGCCCAAGGTGGCAAAAGGAAGCAGTGTGAGAAGTACTTCCAGCCACTCACAGCAAAGGCGGTTGCTACACTGGTACAACGAAATAGAAAATAATGGGTTACGGGAAGGTATGGTATTCATATGATATACATGGACAATGCGGCAACCACCAGGACCGCGCCGGAAGTTGTGCAGGCAATGCTGCCCTACTTTTCGGAAAATTACGGGAATCCCAGCGCGGTTTACTCTCTGGGTTCTGCCGGCAAAAAGGCAATCAACGGGGCGCGCAGGGCGATCGCATCTGTTCTGGGCGCAAAGCAGGAAGAAATCTTTTTTACCGCAGGGGGGTCTGAGGCCGATAATTGGGCCTTAAAATCCGTTGCAGAAGCGTATAGCGGTAAGGGAAAGCATATTATCACTACAAAAATCGAGCACCACGCCATTTTGCACACTTGTGAATATCTGGAGAAAAACGGGTTTGAAGTGACTTATCTGGGAGTGGGCCGGGATGGGGTGGTGGATATCGGGGAACTGGAGGCAGCCATCCGCCCCGACACGATCCTGATCAGCATTATGTTTGCCAACAATGAGATCGGCACGATAGAACCCATTGAGGAGATAGGGGCCATGGCCCAAAAGCATGGGATCCTGTTTCATACGGACGCTGTGCAGGCCTTCGGGCATCTGCCAGTCCGGGTAGACGAATTGCATATTGACATGCTCAGCGCCAGCGGCCACAAATTTGGAGGCCCCAAAGGGGCAGGGTTCCTTTACGTTCGTACCGGGGTGAAGCTCCGTTCTTTTCTGCACGGCGGCGCCCAGGAGAGGGACCGAAGAGCCGGTACGGAGAACGTGCCGGGGATCGTGGGGTTAGGCGCAGCGGCGGCAAAGGCTGCCGAAACCATGGCGGAAAGGGCCGCCAGGGAAGAGCAGATCAGAGACCACCTCATAAGAAGGATTGAGTCGGAGATCCCCTATTGCCGTTTAAACGGGCACAGGACAAAGCGGCTTCCGGGCAATGTAAATTTCTCTTTTCGGTTCGTAGAAGGGGAATCGGTGTTGATTATGCTGGACATGAAAGGCATCTGTGGTTCCAGCGGTTCTGCCTGTACTTCCGGCGCACTGGATCCTTCCCATGTGCTTTTGGCCATTGGATTAAACGAAGAAGAGGCCCACGGTTCCCTGCGGCTGTCCCTTTCCGAGGAAAATACCCTGGAAGAGGCGGATTTTGTGGTGGAAGAACTGAAAAAAATTGTGGCGAGGCTGAGGGAAATGTCCCCCCTCTATGAAGACTTCCTGAAATACGGGGAGCCGGGGATAAAATAGGGACAGGCTTACGCCTGGAAGAATACGGGGTTATAGATTTGCAGTGCGGAATATTTATGTGATTGGTGTATTGTATGTTGTACGTTATAAAGCCTGTGATGCGTAGAGAGCAGCGCAGAAACAGATATTATCATAAAGAGGAAGAGGCTGGAGCATGTACAGTGAAAAGGTTATGGATCATTTCCAAAATCCCAGGAATGTAGGGGAGATAGAAAATGCCAGCGGTGTAGGGACCGTCGGCAATGCCAAATGCGGCGATATAATGAGAATTTTTCTGGATATTGATGAAAAGGGCATTGTCCGGGAGGCCAGATTCAAGACCTTTGGCTGTGGTGCGGCTGTGGCCACCAGCTCCATGGCCACGGAGCTGGTGAAGGGAAAAACGGTTCGGGAGGCATTGCAGGTGACCAATCAGGCGGTGACGGAGGCCCTGGACGGACTCCCTCCTGTGAAAGTGCATTGTTCGCTTCTGGCGGAGGAGGCAATCCGTGCGGCTCTCCGGGATTATGCCCAAAAGAGGGGCATTGTCATTGAAGGCCTGGAAGAACCCGGTGAGGAAATTCATGAAAACAGGCACATCACCGACTGAACCGTCAACCCGCCCTTTCCACGCTGCCGGCAGCTGTTTTCACATAGTAATATTTTTATATGGAAAATTAGGAAAAAATAAGGTATAATAAATGTGCCAACAGGTGGTTATAAAATGAATGAAACGTAATAAGCGATATACAATCTGTTAAGGATTTATGGTGGACAAAGGTGGTTAGACGAAGATACACAAGCACAAGGCTATTGGATGAGGGAATGATGATCGACCAGGCAATTATCGACCGGACCGGTCGTATTTTGATTGCCCGGAAGACGGTGCTGGACCGTTTCCTGATTGACGCCCTGCGCAAGATGGGAGTCCCCGGTGTATATATCAGGGAGGGGGAGGAAGACCCTGACGAGGATATCGAAGTCGCGCCTGAGACCCTGGAGACGATTGCAAAGCTGAAGGTGGCCGACCGTGCCAAAGTTACGCTGTCAGACAGTGTGAAACAGCGAGTTTCCCAGGGGATACAATTCCTGTACAGTGATACGAATTCTTCCGATTTCACCAATACTGCCAGCAACATCACCCACAGCCTGATGCAGGCAATCTCCGAAAATGATGCGGTTGCCATGAATATTGACGCCCTGAAGGTCAGTGACGAATATACGTTTAAGCACAGTGTGGACGTGGCCACCATGGCTATGATCATTGCCAGGAAAAGCGGGATGTCCGAGAAAGACATTTATCAGGTGGGCGTGTCGGGCCTGCTGCATGATGTGGGAAAATCCCAGATCCCCAATGAGATTCTGAACAAAGCAGGCAAGCTGACAGAGGATGAATTCACTGTCATGAAAAACCACACATTGTTTGGTTACAAAATTTTAAAGGAAAAATCCGATATCCCCACGGAGATCGTGTCGGGAGTATTGCAGCACCATGAAAAGATCAACGGGCGCGGGTATCCCTTAAAGCTGTCGGGTAAGCAGATTTCCCCTTACGCCAGAGTGTTGTCCGTAGCGGATATTTATGATGCGCTTGTGACGGAGAGGCCATACAAGAAAGGGTTTTCCGCGCATGACGCGCTGGAGATGATCATGGCTATGACGGAGGAGCTTGACGTGGACTTTATGCGCAGCTTTATTGATACCGTGATCCTTTATCCTGTGGACAGTTCGGTGACCCTGAGCAACGGGGAACGGGCAAGGGTCGTAATGAATACGCCCCACTACCCATTGAGGCCGAAGGTGGTAGGACTTAAAAGCGGAAGGGTGTTCGACCTTGCCAACGATATCAAATGTGCCAGCATTATCATTGAGTAGAAGACAGGGCATTTTCAATATTCCGGAGACCCCGTGGGCGGCTGCAGCATGAGGGTCTTCTTTTCTGCCCGCAGGGCACAGAGGGATGCCAGGCAGCGGTTATATGCCCCAGGGCGCAATGGATGCCAGGCAGCATTATCTGCCTGCAGGGGGCAATGGATGCCAGGCAGCATTATCTGCCTGCAGGGGGAAAACGCAAATGTGCCGTATGAGGAGCGATTAGATGAAAAAAAAAGTTGTGGTAGGAATGTCCGGCGGAGTGGATTCCTCGGTGGCGGCATATCTGTTGAAGGAACAGGGATATGATGTGATCGGCGTGACCATGCAGATCTGGCAGGAGGAGAAGGAGCGGTCGCTTGAGGGAAACGGCTGCTGCGGGTTGTCGGCGGTGGAGGATGCCGGCCGTGTGGCGGAGGTGCTGGGCATCCCCTATTATGTGATGAATTTCAGGCAGGAATTCAAAAACAGTGTGATGGATTATTTTGTGGAGGAATACCTGCGGGGACACACTCCGAATCCCTGTATAGCCTGCAACCGGTATGTAAAATGGGAGGCGCTCCTGGAACGGAGCCTTGCAATTGGGGCAGATTTCATCGCCACCGGGCATTATGCCAGGATTGAGAAGCTGCCCACCGGCAGATATGCCATCCGCAGTTCCGTGACGGCGGCCAAGGATCAGACTTATGCATTGTACAATCTGACCCAGGAGCAGCTTGCCCGTACGCTGATGCCTGTGGGGGACTATCCCAAGGAGGAAATCAGGGAAATCGCGGCGGCAGCAGGCCTGCCTGTGGCGCACAAGCCGGACAGCCAGGAGATTTGCTTTGTGCCGGACGGTGATTATGCGGGTTTCATTGACAGAGTGGCGGGGGAACGTGTGCCCGGGCCGGGAATGTTCGTGGACAGCCAGGGCAAAGTGCTGGGTACCCACAAGGGGATCACCCATTACACCATAGGCCAGAGGAGGGGACTTGGGCTTCCCATGGGAGAGCGTGTGTTTGTGGCTGAGATCCGGCCGGAGGCCAACGAGGTGGTGATCGGCAGTGACAGGGACATTCTTACACAGACGGTTGTCTGCGGTGAAGTGAATTATATGACGGTAGCGGATCTGGAATCCCCTGCCAGAGTCCTGGCCAAAATTCGTTATAACCACAGAGGCGAGTTCTGCCGGATCGAGAAGCTTCCCGGAGGAAGGGTTTTGTGTACTTTTGAGCGTCCGGTGCGGGCAGCTACGGCAGGGCAGGCAATCGTGTTCTATGACGGAGAATATGTGCTGGGCGGAGGAACCATTTTGGGAACGGATGCATAATGTAGTGTGAGAGCAGCCTGCATATGGGCATTTATGGGAGTAATACATGGATTTTAATTTTGGAAGGCCTAACTTCAGGAGAAATCGTTTTGAGTCGGTGACGGGGACCATCGTAGATATGGTGCCTACCAGGATCGGAAACCGCCGCGCCAACGGATGCATGATCTTCGTTACATTGGAGGACATGAACGAAAATACGGTGAACTTTGTGATGACGCCCACAACTTTCGTAGTGGATTTTGAGACCTTGTCTGTGGGAATGAACTGTACATTCTGGTATGCCGCGGATGCGCCGGCGCCTTTGATCTACCCGCCTCAGTATAATGCGGTGGCTGCGGCCCAGGTGAAGAACGGGCAGTTTGTTGATGTGGGATTCTATAATATGTCGCTGGTGAATGACAGCCAGACATTGCAGCTGAATATGGACGGGTCCGTGGACGTCAGGACTACCAATAACCAATATTTCCAGGGAAGTCCTGCCAACCACAACCTGGCGGTAGTGTACAGCTCTTCCACCAGGAGCATTCCCGCCCAGACTACGCCTATGAAGGTATACGTACTGTGTGACTGAACGGGGAAATCATAATTTGCCGGATTTCTAATATATTATTGTAAGGAAACAGAAAAGAAGGAATTGCGACTCAATGGAAAACAAAAGGAATCCCCTTGTCAATGACTGTAGTATGGCAGGGATAAAGCCTGCCATGTTGGAATTCCCTTACCCGCCCTTACAGGTGCAGTGCCGGAACCAGAGTTATGCGGATCTGCTCAGCGTAGACTATTGCGGCTCCGTGTCGGAGCTGTCCGCGCTGACGCAGTATATCAATAATGAGAGCCGCCTTTCGGGGAAGCATTGCAGGTGGGCAAGGACTCTCCTGGAGATCGCGGTGGCGGAGATGATGCACCTGCAGAAGCTGGGACAATTGATCTGTCTGCTGGGCGGGGAATTGGATTACACGGCAAGGTACCAAAACGGGAGGCATTGCCTTTGGACGCCGGAATATCTGGAACTTCCCTGCCGTGCCAGCGAAATGATACTTACGGCTATTGAGGGGGAGAGGGCAGCCATCAAACAGTACAAGGCACATATGGGCAAAATGGAGGATGCGTGTGTGAATGCCGTCCTGGCCAGGATCATAAAGGATGAGGAGTACCATATACTGATCCTGCAGGCGCTTATGGATGAAGTGAATACGGAATGAACCTGCCGGGATGCTTGCCCCTGCGGGCAATAATGTCCATGGAAGGGCGGCGCCCCTGTAAAATACAGGGGCGCCGCTGCCTGTTGTGGGGCGGAACGTGACAAAGTCAACAAAAATACAGGTGTTTTGTTAATATTTACATGGACTTTGGAAAAAATTTCGATTATACTGTATCTTAGGTACGATTTGTACAAATGTTTTAGGGAAAAACAAAAATTTATTGGAAATGCTTACCTTTATATGCTATAATGTAAGTGCTTTCATAAATAGGTAACACTCAATATCGGCCTTTTCCCTAAAACATCAGGGGCCGGATATTGAAGAAAGAGAGGCGTGTAAGGTGGAACTTAGAACAGCGGTATCACCAAGGGATGTGAAACATTATACCACAGAACGTCTGAGGGAGGAGTTCCTGATCCAGGATCTCTTTGTCCCCGGCGAGATCAAGCTGGTATACAGCCACATTGACAGGATCATTACGGGTGCGGCGGTGCCTGTTGAACCCATCACCCTGACTGCAGGGGACGAGCTCCGGGCAGAATATTTCTGCCAGAGGAGAGAGCTTGGCGTGATCAATATCGGAGGCGCCGGAACCATCACCGTAGACGGTAAGGCGTATAAGGTCGGCTTTAAAGAGGCAATGTACATCGGAATGGGTTCCAAGGACATTGTTTTTGCCAGTGACAACGCTTCCGAACCTGCAAAATTTTATCTGAATTCCGCTCCTGCGCACAGGACCTGCCCCACCGTGCTGATCAAGCCGGAAGGTACTCCTGAGGAGGGTGTGGTCATTGTTAAGGACGAGAATAAGGTGGAGCTTGGGTCTCTGGAGGACGCTAACCACAGAGTGATCTGCAAGTACATCCTCCCCGGGCAGGTAGAGAGCTGCCAGCTGGAGATGGGAATGACCAAGCTTGAGCCGGGCAGCGTGTGGAACACCATGCCCTGCCATACCCATGACCGTCGTATGGAGGTCTACCTCTATTTTGAGATGCCGGAGGATGCGTTTGTAATGCATTACATGGGCGAACCCAACGAGACCCGCCACATTGTTATGAGGAATGAGGAAGCCGTGATCTCTCCCAGCTGGTCCATCCATTCCGGGTGCGGTTCCAGGGCATACACCTTTATCTGGGGCATGGTAGGCGAGAACCAGGACTTTGATGATATGGACGGCGTAGCCATGAAGGATCTTATGTAAGGGAAGAAAAAGTAACCGGCAGACTGGTCTGGACGATTACCAAATAATATTTTAAAGGAGAAACAGAAATGGCAAACAACTATGTAAACAACTTTTCACTGGAAGGTAAGGTAGCACTTGTAACAGGAGCTTCCTACGGTATCGGCTTCGCAATCGCTTCCGCTTATGCCGAGGCAGGCGCAACCATCGTTTTCAACGATATCAAGCAGGAACTGGTGGACAAGGGTCTGGCGGCATATGCCGAGAAAGGCATCAAGGCCCACGGCTATGTCTGTGACGTTACCAACGAAGAAGCCGTGAATGCTATGGTAGCACAGATCGAGAAGGAAGTGGGAGTGATCGATATCCTGGTGAACAATGCAGGTATCATCAAGAGAATTCCCATGACCGAGATGACCGCTGAGCAGTTCAGGCAGGTGGTTGACGTAGACCTGAACGCACCTTTCATCGTATCTAAGGCTGTCATTCCGGCCATGATCAAGAAAGGCCACGGCAAGATCATCAACATCTGTTCCATGATGTCCGAGCTGGGCCGTGAAACTGTTTCCGCTTATGCGGCTGCAAAGGGCGGCCTGAAGATGCTGACCAGAAATATCTGTTCCGAGTACGGCCAGTACAACATCCAGTGTAACGGCCTTGGCCCCGGTTATATCGAGACTCCCCAGACGGCTCCTCTCCGGGAGAAGCAGCCTGACGGCAGCAGACATCCTTTCGACCAGTTTATCTGCGCCAAGACCCCTGCCAACAGATGGCTGAAGGCAGAGGAGCTGGCAGGCCCCGCTGTATTCCTGGCTTCCGAGGCATCCAACGCTGTGAACGGGCATATCCTTTATGTGGACGGCGGTATCCTTGCCTACATCGGCAAGCAGCCGGAATAGTCGAACACCACAAAGCCGAGCCGGCCGCGTGTCAGCCGCCATGCTTGCATGTGCGGCTGGCAAGGGGACGATTCGGCGCGTGAAACGCCCTTGCAATGCGGAGCGTTGCAAGGTGTGGTGTGAGTAGCGCCGAACTGCCATGCTTGCATGTGCGGCTGACAAGGGGACGATTCGGCGCGTAAGTATATATTAGGAGGCTTTTTCATGAAAATTGCTTTGATCAACGAAAACAGTCAGGCGGCAAAGAATGAGATGATTTGCGCGACTCTGAAAAAAGTAGTGGAACCCATGGGGCATGAAGTATTCAACTATGGCATGTGCGGCGCGGAGGACCCCAATTCCCTGACCTATGTCCAGAACGGCATTTTGGCGGCGGTGCTTTTGAATTCCAGCGCGGTGGATTATGTGATCACAGGATGCGGGACCGGCGAAGGTGCCATGCTTGCATGTAATTCCTTTCCCGAAGTGCTCTGCGGGCATATTGAATCCCCTCTGGACGCTTACCTGTTCTCCCAGGTAAATGACGGAAACTGTGTGGCCCTTCCTTTTGCGGAGAACTTCGGCTGGGGCGGAGAGCTGAACCTGCAGTATATCTTTGAGAAGCTGTTCTGTGCACCCGGAGGCGGCGGATACCCTCCTGAGAGAGTGGAGCCGGAGCAGAGGAATAAGAAGATCCTGGACAAGGTAAAGGAAGTGACCCATACGGATATGGTGACGATCCTTAAAAAACTGGACCGGGAGCTGGTAAAGGGCGCGCTGTCCGGCGAGAAATTCCAGGAGTATTTCTTTGCCAACTGCAAATGCGATATGATTGCGGCTGCAGTGAAGGAAGTTCTTGCATAAAAGAATAATGTATCAGCAGAATGGAGGAAAAAATGAACGCAGTATTAGAACAAATCAGTAAGATCGGCATTGTTCCTGTTGTAAAGATCGACAGGGAGGAGGATGCTCTTCCTCTGGCAAAGGCACTTTGTGCAGGCGGACTTCCCTGTGCGGAGGTAACTTTCCGCACCAGTGCGGCGGCAGGCGCCATCAAGATCATGACCGAGAATTTCCCCGATATGTGTGTGGGGGCAGGCACTGTCCTGAACGCGGAGCAGGTGGATGCAGCCGTTGAGGCAGGCTCCAAATTTATTGTGAGCCCCGGGTTGAATCCCAAGACCGTTAAGTACTGCATCGAAAAGGGTGTGCCCATCACTCCCGGTACTTCCAGCCCTTCCGATATTGAGCAGGCTATCGAGCTGGGACTTGACGTGGTAAAATTTTTCCCGGCAGAGCAGTCCGGCGGACTTGCCAAGATTAAGGCTATGGCAGCTCCTTATGTCAATATGAAGTTCATGCCTACGGGCGGCGTAAACGCCAAGAATCTGACTTCTTACCTGGACTTCCCCAAGATTATCGCCTGCGGCGGATCCTGGATGGTTCCCGGCGACCTGATCAATGCAGGGGAGTGGGACAAGATCGAGCAGCTCACCAGAGAAGCCGTTCAGACCATGCTTGGCTTCGAACTGGCCCATGTGGGCATCAATGGCGCCAGCGAGGAGGAAGCTACTAAGATTGCAAACCGTTTCGGCTTCATTTTCGGTATGCCTGTGAAGGCCGGCAACAGTTCCGTATTCGCGGGGAGCGCTGTGGAAGTTTACAAGACACCTTACCTGGGCAAGCACGGGCACATTGCAATAAGGACCAATTACATCGACAGGGCAGTGAATTACCTTACTTCCGTTTTGGGTGTTGAGATTGCAGAAGATACCGCCAAGAGGGATGCCAAGGGCAACCTGAAGGCTATCTACCTGAAGGAAGAATTCGGCGGCTTTGCGGTGCATCTTGTGCAGAAATAAGTGTAGGATAAGTGATTAGTTTATGATGGAAAGGAATAATTAAAATGGCAAAAGTAATTACCATGGGTGAGATCATGCTGAGACTGTCCACCCCTAACAACGAGAAGTTTATCCAGGCAGACGAGTTTGACGTATGCTACGGCGGCGGAGAGGCTAATGTGGCTGTTTCTCTGGCTAACTATGGCCATGATGCAGAGTTCGTAACGGCAGTACCCGACAATGAGATTGGCGAGTGTGCAGTGGCGGCTCTTAGAAAGTATAATGTATGCACAAAGAACATCGCTAAATGCGGTGAGAGGCTTGGTATCTATTATTTGGAGAGCGGCTCTTCCATGAGGCCTTCCAAAGTAGTGTACGACAGGGCACATTCCTCTATCTCTACTGCAACTGCAGCGGACTTTGATTTTGACGCAATCTTTGAAGGCGCTGACTGGTTCCACTTCACAGGCATTACCCCCGCTGTGTCCGACAGCGCGGCAGTGTTGACGGAAGAGGCGCTGAAGGCTGCTAAAAAGCACGGTGTTAAGGTTTCCGTAGACTTGAACTTCCGTAAGAAGCTGTGGTCTTCCGAGAAGGCACAGAAGGTTATGAAGAACCTGATGCAGTATGTTGACGTATGCATCGGCAATGAAGAGGATGCGGAGCTGGTTCTGGGTTATAAACCCGGTGAGACAGACGTTACAAGCGGTGAGCTGGAGCTTGCCGGTTACAAGTCTATCTTTGAGCAGATGGTGGCAGACTATAATTTTGAGTACTGCATTTCCTCCCTGCGCGTAAGCCGTTCTGCTTCTGATAACGGTTGGTCTGCATGTATCTACTCCAGAGATACCAAGGAGTTCTACCACTCCAAGGAGTACAGCATCCATCCTATCGTTGACCGTGTGGGCGGCGGTGATTCCTTCGCAGGCGGCGTGATCTGCGGTATGCTGGACGGTAAGGACTTTAAGGCTGCCCTTGAATACGGCGTGGCTGCTTCCGCTTTGAAGCATACTATCCCCGGCGACTTCAATCTGGTATCCAGAAAGGAAGTTGAGACCCTGGCAGGCGGTGACGCATCCGGCAGGGTACAGCGCTAAAATATAAATAAACAAAAAAGAACCCCTGCGGCGTGGCCGCGGGGGTCTTTTTGTTACTTGTGCGCCCGGCGGCGCACGTTTCTAACCGGTGCAAGTCCGGAATCCGCC
>CANRWO010000041.1 GCA_947643615.1 uncultured Lachnospiraceae bacterium | reverse complement strand
GGATTAGTGTGAAAAATCACACTGATGTGCTGATTTTTCACACGCAAATTTGTGCCGGAGCGTCACAAATTTGTTTGATGGCAGCCGCAAATTTGATATTTGCGCCGCCCCGTCGCGTAAGCGCTCCGGAATGGAGATTAGTGTGAAAAATCACACTGATGTGCTGATTTTTCACACGCAAATTTGTGCCGGAGCGTCACAAATTTGTTTGATGGCAGCCGCAAATTTGATATTTGCGCCGCCCCGTCGCGTGAGCGCTCCGGAATGGAGATTAATATGTCAGAGAAGAGACGGCTGGGAAGGGAATTTTTCACAAGGGATGGAATTACGGTTGCCAGGGAGTTGTTGGGGAAGACACTGGTCCATGAGACGCCTTTGGGAACCGTGCGGGGGATTCTGACGGAGGTGGAAAGTTATATGGGTGAGACGGATAAGGGTGCCCACACCTATGGCGGCAAGCGCACGGCGAGGACGGAGCCGATGTACCATCAGGGCGGTACTTCTTATGTCTATCTTATCTACGGAATGTACAGCTGTATGAACATTGCGGCCATGACAGAGGGAAATCCCCAGGCGGTGCTGCTCCGCAGCGTCATTCCCGGGGATGAGGCTTCCGGGCGGATTATGAGGCAGCTGCGCCTGGAGGAATTAAACAGGAAGCAGAGGAAAAAGAACAGGGAACTTTATACCATGGAAAGATACCCTTCTTCCTTGGAAAAACATCTTGCAGACGGTCCCGGAAAGCTTTGCATAGCCATGCATATCACCGGCGCGGACAATGACATTGATATGGTGGAGAGCAGGGATTTCTATGTGACAGAAGGGATCGAAGTGCATGCATCCCAGATCCGTGCGGGAAAGCGGATCGGTATCGATTATGCGGAGGAAGCCGCAGAGTACCTTTGGAGATTTTACTTATGAGCCTGAAATTCGTATTCGGACCTTCCGGGTCCGGTAAGAGCAGACAGATTTATCAAGAGATCACGGAACGGGCCGGGGAGAACCCCGGGCAGAACTTCCTGGTGGTAGTGCCTGACCAGTTCACCATGCAGACCCAGAAAGAATTAGTGCTGCTGAACAACAGGGGCGGCATTATGAACATAGACGTGTTAAGCTTTGGGAGATTGAACCACCGCATTATGGAGGAAGTGGGCAGGGAAGAGATCCCGGTGCTGGACGATACGGGGAAGAGCCTGGTACTCCAGAAAGTGGCGGCGAACCTGAAGGACAGGCTGCCGGTGCTGGGAGGGTTCCTGCACCGGCAGGGGTATATCCATGAGGTTAAGAGTGCGGTCTCGGAATTTATGCAGTATGGTATCGGCACGGAGGACGTGTCCAAGCTGATCGCATATGCGGGCAGGCGCGGGGCCCTGGTGGGGAAGCTGAAAGACCTCGAAACCCTGTACAAAGGTTTTACGGAATATATCAGGGGCAATTTCATCACCACCGAGGAGACATTAGATGTGCTGCGCCGTTCATTGCATAAGTCCAAGCTGTTGCCGGGGAGTGTAGTAGTATTTGACGGCTTTACCGGTTTTACCCCGATTCAGAACAGGTTGATCCAGGAATTAATGCAGGTGTGTGGAGAAGTGATATTGACCGTTACGCTTGGCCAGGGAGAGGATCCCTATGCCATGGAGGGGGAACAGAAACTGTTCTACCTGAGCAAAAAGACGGTTGCGGACCTGGAGAAGCTGGCCGGGGAGGCGGGCGTCCCCAGACAGAAGGACGCGTTTGTCAATACATATTACCGTTTTGAAAGATCCCCGGCACTCCGCCATTTGGAAAAAAATCTGTTCCGTTATCCCTTCCAGGCTTATGAGGGGGAACCGTCGGAGATCCGCATTTATGAAACCACCACTCCCAGGGACGAAGTACACCAGACAGGGTTAAAGATCAGGGAGCTGGTCAGGGAGCAGGGTTTTGCTTATAGGGATATTGCAGTGATCATGGGGGATCTGGAGGGGTATGCCCCCCATGTGGAGACAGAGTTTGCCAAGATGGATATTCCCTGTTTTGTTGACCGTACCAGGGGGATCGCATTGAACCCCATGATTGAGTACATAAAGAGCGCACTGGAGCTTTTCGAGAAGAATTTTTCCTATGAGGCCGTATTCCACTATCTGCGAAGCGGAATGGCTGATTTGGAGAGATCAGAGATTGATGAGCTGGAAAATTATGTGATACGCACAGGGATACGTGGTTACCGCAGCTACAGCCGTCTTTTCACCCATAAGACGGAAGCTATGGATAAGGACGAGGAAGGCCTGGAACGGATCAACCGCCTGAGGGAGCGGATGATGGGGCAGCTTGCCCCTCTTGCGCCGGACAAGGAGGGCAGGGTAAAAGATTACATTAACGGACTGTATGATTTCCTGGTCCAAAATGAAGTGCAGAAGAAGCTGGCCCTTTACCAACGGCAGTTTGAAGAGCAGGGGCAATTGCCAAGGGCGCGGGAATATGCGCAAATCTACAGGCTGGTGATGGAGTTGCTGGATCAGATTTATGAGCTTTTAGGGGAAGAGACGATTCCCCTGGCAGAGTTCAGGGAGATTCTGGAGGCAGGCTTCGGGGAAATCCAGGTGGGTACCATACCCCAGAATGTGGACAGGGTGGTAGTGGGCGACATGGAACGTACCCGGTTAAAACAAGTCAGGGCGCTCTTTTTTCTTGGCGTGAATGACGGGAATATTCCCAAGAATGCTTCCAAGGGCGGAATCATTTCCGACATGGACAGAGAGTTTTTAAGGGAGTCTGAGCTGGAGCTGGCTCCAAGTCCCAGGCAGCAGATGTACATCCAGCGGCTCTATCTGTACTTAAATATGACCAAGCCTTCGGAGCGGCTCTATCTGTCTTATTCCAAAGTTGACAGCTCGGGAAAATCACTGCGTCCGGCATACCTGATCGATACCTTGAAAAAGCTGTTTCCGGGGATAACGGTAGAGTATCCCCAGCTTTGTCCCATGCTGGAGCAGATCGTCACTGCCGCCCAGGGAGAAGGGTATCTGGCGGAGGGGTTGAGGGAGTATGTGTCGGGAACCCTGTCCCGGGAGAGGGCCCGGGAATTTCTCACGTTATACCGTGTTTATGGGGAGGAAAAGCTTGAGGGGAAGAGGGGATTTCTGACCGATGCGGCCTTCCGGCGGTATCAGGATACCGGGTTGTCTGCGGCAGTGGCAAGGGCCCTGTACGGGAAGCGCTTGGAAAACAGCGTTACCCGGCTGGAGACCTACGCTGCCTGTGCGTACCGCCATTTTCTGCAATTTGGCCTGACATTGAAGGAGCGGCAGGAATTCTCCTTTGAAAACGTGGACATGGGGAACGTCTATCATGCCGTCCTGGAGGCTTTTGCGGAAAAGCTTGTGGAGAAAGGATACACCTGGTTCGATTTCCCGGCGGAATTCGGGGAACAGGCAGTGAAGGAAGCGTTGGAAGCTTATGCGGCCACATATGGGGACACGGTACTCTACAGCAGCGCCCGGAACGAATATGCCATTGCCCGGATGGGGAGGATCCTGACAAGGACAGTCCTGACTTTACAGAAGCAATTGAAAAAGGGCAGCTTCACACCGGATGCCTATGAACTTTCCTTTCAATATGCGGATCGGCTGGACAGTGTGAATATTGCCCTTTCCCAGCAGGAAAGAATGCATTTGCAGGGACGCATCGACCGTATTGACGTGGCGGAGGACGAAGAGCATGTCTATGTAAAGGTGATCGATTACAAATCCGGGAACAGACGGTTTGACCTTGCGGCACTGTATTACGGCCTGCAGCTGCAGCTGGTAGTGTATATGAACACGGCCCTGGAGCTGGAGGCGAAGAAGCACCCCGGCAAGACGGCGGTGCCGGCGGCGCTGCTGTATTACCATATTGACGACCCTTCCGTGGAGACTCCCGTGGAGCTTGGGCCGGAAGAATTGGAGGAACAATTGGCCAGGCAGCTTCGCATGAACGGCGTGGTCAACGCTTCCCCGGATATTATAGAACGGCTGGACCGCTATATGGGGGATAAGTCGGACGTGATCCCGGTGGAGAAGAAAAAGGACGGCAGTTTCTCCGCCAGATCTTCCGTGATGAGCGGTGAGGAGCTGAAGCTTGTGTCCCAATATGTGAGCAGGAAGATTGCCGGGATCGGCAGGGAGATCCTACAGGGATCCATCTCCTTAAACCCTTACGAGAAAGGAAAGGAAGAGGCTTGTACTTATTGCGCGTTCCGAAAAGTCTGTGGATTTGAGGCTGGTATGCCCGGATGCGGCAAACGCAGGCTGGAAGACCTGGACCGGGAAGAGATATTTATGAGGATGGCCCAGGAAGGGGATGGGGAATCTGATCCCTATAGGTGATGAGAGGCGCTCAGGTTGAAAAAGATGGGGATCAGTATGAAGAAGTATACTATTTATCGGCATATAGGAGAACTGTCCAGTCCGAATAATGGATGGACAAAGGAGCTGAATTATATTTCATGGGGAGACAGAGAGCCTGTATATGATATCAGGACGTGGAATGCGGAGCATACGGAGTATGGCGGAGGGGTAACGCTGACGGCATCTCAAATGGCAGTATTGAAAGAATTGATTGCCGATATCAAATAGAAAAGAAAGCAGTACAGAAAGATAAGCGGGGATAAACATGGCGATTTCATTTACACCGGAACAACAAAAGGTCATAGATTTACATAACTGCAATATTCTTGTTTCCGCTGCGGCGGGGAGCGGGAAGACGGCGGTTCTGGTAGAGCGCATTATCCGGATGGTGTGTGATGATGCCCATCCCGTGGATATTGACAGGCTGTTGGTGGTTACTTTTACCAACGCCGCTGCGGCGGAAATGCGGGAGAGGATCGCCCTGGGTATTTCCGCGAAGCTGGAAGAGAAGCCGGAGTCGGAGCATATCCAGAAACAGGCGGCTCTGTTGCACAATGCCCAGATTACTACCATTGATAGCTTCTGTCTCTTTTTGCTGCGGAACCATTTCAACGAGATCGGCCTGGATCCTGCCTTCCGTATTGCAGATGAGGGCGAGGTCAGGCTGATGCAGCAGGAGGTTCTGCAGGAGCTGATGGAGGAGGGGTACAGGGAAGGAGGAGAGCCTTTCCGCTTTTGCGTGGAATTTTTCTGCCCCGGAGGGAGGGAGAAGGTACTGGAACAGCATATCCTGAGCCTGTCCCGGTATGCCGCAAGCTTTCCTTTCCCGGAGGAGTGGCTGCTGGCCAGGAAGGAAGACTATCGGGCACAGGATGGGGAAAGTATTTCGGACAGCAGTTACGGGCAGTATCTGCTGGACTATCTGGGCAAAACAATCTCAGGCTGTGCAGAAAAGCTGGAGCGCGTGAAAAAACTGTGCCAGGAGCCTGACGGGCCGTATATGTACGGGGAGTTGGTAGAACGGGAGGAAGGGCAGCTGGAGGAGCTTGGAGGATGCCGTTCCCTCTCCGATTATGAGAAGAAGCTGCCTGGAGTCAGCTTTGGCAGGCTTCCCTCCAAGAAGGATGAGAGCGTGTCGCCGGCCAAAAGAGAGTTGGCCAAGAAGCTCAGGAGCCAGGTGAAGGACAGTCTCCAGAAGCTGGGGGAGCGCTTTTTTGCGACGCCGCTGGAGCTGGCGGCAAAGCAGGGGTATGCCTGCATGGAGCCGGTGGGAACCCTGGTGAACCTGGTACTGAAATTTGACGGGAAGATGAAGGAGAAGAAACAGGAGCGGAAGGTGATCGACTTTTCGGATATGGAGCATTATGCCTTGGGAATCCTGTTGGACAGGGATGGCGGCCGGATTGCGCCCAGCGCCGTTGCCTTGGAGTACCGCCAGCATTTTGAGGAAATCCTGATAGACGAGTACCAGGACAGCAACCTGGTACAGGAGTACCTGCTGAAAGCTGTGTCCGGTGAGGAGGACGGGAAATATAACCGTTTTATGGTGGGCGATGTGAAGCAGAGTATATACAAATTCCGTCTCGCGAGGCCGGAGCTTTTTCTGGAAAAGTATGAAACATACAAGCCGGAAGCCGGGGCCTGCCGGGAAAACAAAAGCTGCCCGCCAGAGGAAGGCTATGCTTCAGGGAAGAGTTGTCCCTCAGACGAGGACTGTGCTCCAGGGAAGAGCTGTGCGTTAGAGGAAGGCTATGCTCCAGGGAAGAGCTGCCTGCCAGAGGAAGCTTGCCGTAGGATCGACCTGTCGAAAAATTTTCGAAGCCGCATTCAGGTAGTGGACACGGTGAACAGTGTATTTTCCAAAATTATGGCCAGGGATATCGGGGGGATTGCATATGACGAAAAAGCAGCGCTGTATCCGGGGGCAGTATACCCGGTAAGCGGAAGCCGTGAAAGCACCGGGATCCAAGGCGGGACGGATGAAGAATGTTTTGGGGACAGTGAATATGACAGCGAGTTATTGCTGGTAGAAAAACCGGAAAAGGATGCGGAGGAGAATGCCCGGCAGGCGGAAGCACATGCCATAGCCACAAAAATTAAGGAGCTTATGGCCTCTTTGCTGGTGACGGATAGGGAAAGCGGCAGGCTGCGTCCCGTTAGGTATTCCGACATGGTGATCCTTCTCCGTACCAATGCCGGGTGGGACGAGGAATTCAGGCAGGTTCTGGAGGCCGAGGGTATACCGGTCTATATCACTTCCAAGACAGGATATTTCAGTGCCACGGAGGTACAGGAGCTGCTACAGCTGCTGCGGGTGTTGGATAATCCCACACAGGACATTCCTTTGTTTGGAGTGATGAAGTCTATTTTCGGGGGTTTTACGGAGGAGGAGCTTGCCAGGATACGCGGGGAGAAAAAGGGGTGTTCTCTTTATGAGGCGGTGAGGGCATATGCAGCAGGCCATGCTCATTCCGGCCAGGAAGGGCAGGGCGAAATGCCGCCGGCAGGAGATGAAATCGAGGAGGGAACAGCGCCGGATATGCCGGCGGCAGGAGAAGAGGCCGAGGAGAGGACAGCGTGGGATATGCCGGCGGCAGGAGAAGAGGCCGAGGAGAGGACAGCGTGGGATATGTCGCCGGCAGGAGATGAAATCGAGGAGAGAATAGCGTGGGATATGCCGGCGGCAGGAGAAGAGGCCGAGGAGAGAACAGCGCCGGATATGTCGGCGGCAGGAGAAGAGGCCGAGGAGAGAACAGCGCCGGATATGCAGGCGGCAGAAGGAAAATCCCGGTGGGAGAATGCATCTTTGGGAGAACCGGCTGCGGAAACCGACGTGGAAGACGTATATGCGCAGAAGGCAGCAGCGCTTCGGGGGAAAGCGGCCGCCTTTCTGGAAATGGTGGATACTTATCGGGATTTTACCGCATATATGCCTATCCGGGAGCTGCTGACCCGGCTGGTGTCCGACTTTGATTACTTAAATTATGTGACGGCCCTGCCTGCAGGAAGTAAGCGGCGGGCCAATGTGGAAATGCTTTTCACAAAGGCTTCGGATTTCGAGAATACCAGTTATTTCGGACTGTTTCATTTTATCCGTTATATGGAACAGCTTGAGAAATATGATGTGGATTGCGGGGAAGCGGAACTGTTGGATGAAAACGCTGACGTAGTGCGGATTATGAGCATCCATAAGAGTAAAGGGTTGGAATTCCCGGTAACTTTCGTATCGGGACTGAGCAAACGTTTTAACATGCAGGATGCCAATCAGTCTATGATAGCAGATATGGATCTGGGGATTGCCACGGATTACGTGGATCCCGGGAGGAGGATCCGCAACAGAACGCTGCGCCGCGGTGTGCTTTCCGTGAAGCTGCGGGAGGACAGCCTTTCGGAAGAGCTCCGGGTGCTTTATGTGGCGCTGACCCGGGCGAAAGAAAAACTGATTCTCACGGCAGCCATGGAAAATGCCCAGGAACAATGGGAAATATTAAAGGATTCGGGGACGGACAGGCTGTCGTACCTGGATTTTGTGGAGGCAGGCAGTTATCTGGACTTTTTGCTGCCTATTTTAGGAAAGACCTGTATCCGTGTGTCCTTCAGCACGGGGGAGGAACTGGCGGCGGATTCTTTCCGGGAGCAGATGTCCATGCACGGAAAGAAGGCGTTATTGGAGCAATTGGGAACCCTGGAAGGCAAGCAGATACCGGAGCAATTGGGAACTCTGGAAGGTGAGCAGATACCGGGGCAATTGGGAACCCTGGAAGGTGAGCAGATGTTGGGGCAGGTGCAGGCAGAAGCGCAAATGGAGCTGTATCCGGAAGGGAAGACGGAGGAAGATGCCTGCAGGAAGCTGAAGCAGCGTTTGCAGACGGTATATGCTTATGAGAATCTGTCCGGTTTATATACCAAGACAACCGTTTCCGAATTAAAAATAGCGGCAATGGCGGACAGGGACGAGGCTGCCTTCCACACTTTTGAGGAAAAAGAATTGCAGCCATATATTCCTTTGTTCCGAAGGGAAGAGGAAAAGGTCAGCGGCGCCGTGCGGGGAAATGCTTACCACCGGGTTATGGAGATCCTGGATTTTGATGTGGTTATGGCAGAGAAAGAGGGAAGGGACAGAAAGGCGGCTCTCCATGATTTCCTGTTGGGCCAGGTAAAGGATAACCACCTGAACAGAGAGTACTTTGAGGCGGTGCGGGAAGAAAAGGTTATGAATTTCCTGTCGTCGGAACTGGGGAAGCGCATGTACCGCGCCCACAGGAGGGGCGGGCTTTTCAGGGAGCAGCCCTTCGTCATGGGAATCAGCGCCGATCGGCTGGGACAAGGGTTCCCTGCAACGGAGACGGTGTTGATCCAGGGGATCATAGACGTGTTCTTTGAGGAGGAAGACGGCCTGGTATTGCTGGATTATAAGACCGATTCTGTCCGTTCCATGAAAGAACTGTGGAACCGATACGAGACACAGCTTGATTATTATCAGGAGGCGCTGCAGAAATTAACGGGGCGTCCGGTGAAAGAGAGGGTGCTGTATTCCTTTTCGCTGGAGAAGTATTAAATTGTTTTTGATAAAAAGCAATTTTGAATCACGCATCAGAGGGGAGGTACTATATAAATGGTAGACAACGTGACACGACAGCACATGGAGTATTCGGGTCTGATTACCATTCTTTTTGGCTCCGGGCATGAAGAGGAATACCTTTAACGCCATGTTTCTGAAAATATGAATGGACACAGTAGTACAGGAGAAATTTCTTTCTGTTATGTGGGATTATAGTGCGAAATATAGATACGGTGTTGCTGCAACGGAAAATTTTTGGAAATACTCCAGGATAAACAGTCAGGGACAGCAAAAGAATTTGCCGTCGTTTGCCCGGCAGTGTGGGATACAAAACATTCGGTCAATTCATTGAAAACATTTCAGATATATGATACAATTAGAAAAATTTACAAACCCCATATCCTTTTTCGCCGCGCCGGACTACCGTATGGCGCATATTCCTAAAGAGATGCAGATACATAGATTTACAGCGGCATACAGGCTTTTTATGCTTTTCGGGAAGGGGCAGGATAAACGAAATAAGGATAATATTAAGGGGTTATTTTTGAAGGGAGTAAGTAAGATGAAACGGAGGAACCACACACGGAGTATCCGCAGAAATATATGTATTACAGCAGCAGCTCTTTTCCTGACCGGCTGCGGGGCAGGCGGCAGCAATCCTTTAGACCCTGCCAATCCGGTATCGCTGACGGTATGGCATTATTATAACGGCTCCCAGCAGGCAGCCTTCGACGAATTGGTGGAGAAGTTTAATGAGACCGTAGGCAAGGAAAAGGGAATTTATGTGCAGAGCTACAGCCAGGGTTCCGTACCCGACCTGGAAGCGGCTGTGCGGGATGCCATAGCGGGGAAGGTAGGGGCAGGGGAGATGCCGGATATCTTTTCATCTTATGCGGATACAGCTTATGAAGTGGAACAGGCAGGAGCCTTGGCCAATCTGTCCGAATATCTCAGCGAAGAGGAGCTGGAGAGATATGTGGAGTCTTATGTTGAGGAGGGATGTATTGCTGCCGACGGCACTTTGCGGATCTTTCCCACTGCCAAGTCCACGGAGATCATGATGGTCAACCGGACGGACTGGGAACCTTTTGCACAGGCCACGGGCGCATCCCTGGAGGAGTTGGCTACAATAGAAGGCGTGGCGGCCGTAGCACAGGAGTATTATGAATGGACGGACAGCCTGACTCCTGATGTGGAAGGGGACGGAAAGGCATTTTATGGAAGGGATGCCTTGGCTAATTATTTCATTATAGGTATGAAGCAGCTGGGAGTGGAAATTTTCCAGGTGGAGAACGGGCAGGCTGCCCTGAACGTGCCCAGGGAGGAACTGCGCCGTATCTGGGAGAACTATTATGTGCCCATTGTGAAGGGGTATTTTGGGGCCTACGGTTCATTCCGTTCTGACGACGTGAAGACGGGGGATCTTTTGGCGTACACCGGTTCTACCACTTCGGCCATGTATTTTCCCAATCAGGTGGAACTGGATGATTCTGCTTATGCCATTGAATATATGGTGTTGGCGGCGCCTGTGTTCGACGGAGGGCAACGCTTTGCCGTACAGCAGGGTGCGGGAATGGTAGTGGGTAAGTCAGACGAGAAACACGAATATGCTGCAGTGGAATTTTTGAAATGGTTCACGGAGGCGGATAATAACCTGCAATTCGGCTGTGAGGCGGGATACCTGCCGGTGCTGAAGGAGGCTAACAGCAAGTCCATGCTGGATGAGAATATTGCGTCCCAGGGATTGGAGGTAGTGCCGAAAACATATGACTGCCTGACGGTAGTCTTTGAAGAGATGGGGGATTTTGCATTATACACGAACAAAAGCTTTGAAAACGGTTCCGCCGCCAGGAAGGTGCTGGAATACCATCTTGCGGACCGGGCAGCCGAGGACCGCGGCAATGTGGTAAAGGCAATGGAGCAGGGAAAGAGCCTGGAGGAGGCATCCGCCCCGTATATCACAGAGGATGCTTTTGAAGAGTGGTACATTTCTTTTTGTGATGCATTAAACGAATCAATCAATAAGTAGGGATGACATGGAAGTAAAAGGCCAAAAAAAGAAAAAACATACTATATTCAGGATATTCCTGATCCCATTGATTGCCATCATGCTGGTCCAGAGTATGATAACCATCGGCTCCCTTGTGACCAGGAGGATCACAGGGGTGCTGGAGGAATATTCCAGCGGCATGATGAACCGGCTGGTGGAAAACAGGAAAGTAATCCTGCAAAATGAGATGAATCAGCGGTGGGCTTCCATCCGGGAGCAGGAAATACTGATGGACGGTATTTTGGAACAGTTCCTGGGCGAAAAGGGTGTAAAAACGGAGCAGCTCCTGGAATCAGAGGCTTTGAGGGAAGAATTGCTGGCGCAGTTGTTCCCGGAGTGCGTCGAGCTGGTCCATAATAATACTGTCACAGGTATTTTCTTTATCTTTACAGGGCCGGATATGCAGGCGGAAGGGGAATTTGACGGGTTCTTTATCAGGGATTCCGATCCGGACACCAGTCCTGTGAACCATACGGATTTGTTGCTGGAAAGAGGGCATAAGCAGCTTTCCAGAGAGTGGAATATCCCTCTGGACACACACTGGACGACCCGTTTCCGTATGGACGGAAAGGGAAGGAACCCTTCCGACGATTATTTCTATGAACCCTGGATGGCAGGAGTGGAGCATATGGATGCCGCTGCTGCGGATCTTGGGTATTGGTCCATGCCTTTTCGCCTGGAAAAGGAAGTGGCGGATTCTTATGAAATGATCACATATTCCCTGCCTCTCCGGCATGAGGGACAAGTATACGGCATTTTCGGCGTGGAAATTTCCTGCCATTATATAAATGATTATTTTCCCATTGCTGAGCTGAATGATGCCCAGCAGTCCGGTTATATGCTTGCCGTCAAACAGGAGGACGGAAGCTATATTCCCTTGGTAGGGAAGGGTATGCTCTATAATAATGTCCGCACTCAGGGAAAAACCTTTGTGCTGAAGGGAACGGATTATGAAAATCTTTTCCTGGTGGAGAATGCGCGGATAGATGACGATCCTATTTATGCCGTTGCCTGTCCCCTGAAGCTTTACAGCAATAATGTGCCATATCAGAATACGGAATGGGTGCTTCTGGGGTTGAAGACGGAAGACGACTTGTTCGGGATGAGCCACCAGCTTTATGTCTGGATGGTCATTGCCATTTTGGTAGGACTGGTCTTTGGCGTGATCGGGATCTACTTCGTGGTAAGGCACCTGACAAAACCGGTACAGCGGCTCATGCAGTGTATCATCAGGGGAGAGTCCGGCCTGCAGGAATTCCGGCCATCCAATATCCTGGAGATTGACGCCTTGTATGATGTGGTAAAGAATTTGACAAACAGGCAGAAAGAGGCGCAGAACATCCTTTTGGAGGAAAAGGAACGCTACAGGGTGGCGCTGGAATCGACAACGGACACTTTCTTTTCCTATGACTTCCAGAACCATACTCTGGACATTGTGAACCATAAGACCATGAGTGGGCAATGGAAATGTATGGAGTATGAAAGCGGATTTATCGATCCCGAGTATATTTACGAGTATGACCGTATGGCGGTTATTAAGACCTTCCACAGCATGTCGGATAAGCTGAATGTGGAACTTCGGCTTAGGTGGCCGGATAAAGCCGACTACAAGTGGATGGCGCTTTCCGGCAATGTGCTTCATGACGCGGACGGCGGACGCCGGAAGCTGGTGGGCAGCATCCGGAATATCCAGGAGCAGAAGGAACGTGAGGCGGAACAGCTCAGAAGGATCACCATGGACGGCGTTACCGGGTTTTATGTTTTCAGCGCCGGTATGGCTCATCTCCAGGAGTGCCGCAGAATCCGCCAGACAGGCTACATGGTACATTTATTCGTAGACCAGCTCTTGAAAACAAATGAAAAGAACGGCATTGTGTTCGGGGACATGATCCTGGAAGAGATAGGGGATATGATCCGCAGCAGATGCCATAAATATACGGAGGAGACGGACCGGAGGACGGTGGCGCTGCGGCTGGATACGGATCAATTTGTCTTATGGCTGGAGAGACAGTCACGGGAACAGGCGGAAGAATTTATAGTAGACCTGCTCCGGTCGGTTGACGGTAGTTTTGAACACGGATTGTTTGAAATTGAGATGCACGCCGGCCTGGTATGCGCCCAAAAAGGGCAGGCAAATGAGGAATTGATACGTATGGCGAAACTGGCGCAAAGCCAGGTGATTTCCGGGTCGGAGAAGAGATATCTCTTTTATGAAGATATCCCCGCGGACAGACGGGCTGCTTTGCCTGTATTCCAGGGGAGGGAGATCACTTCCCCGGGGTACAGTGAAGATGTCAGCCTGGTTTCCCTGGCATTGAACCTGTTCGGAAAAGGGGCGAATTTCCCTGCCCAGATGTCATTGATGCTGCGTAAGATTGCCAGGTATTATCAGGTAAGCGACGTGCTGGTTTCCATCCTTCGGGCGGATTTTAACTCTAACTATCTGGAATATCAGTGGCACAGGGACAGAGAACCCGTCACGGATAATGTAAGGCAGTATAAAGAGGAAGAGCGGGAAAGTTTCTACCTCTGGCTGGGCCAGGAGAAGATAAGGCACTTTACCGCTGCGGATAGCCAGCATAAAGTGATACGGACATTTCTGAATGTGGATCCGGGCCAGCAGGGCGTGGCGCTGCCAATGTATGATAACGGAAGCTATATGGGTAATCTCTGTATGACAGGAATGGATGCCAGGTTTACGGATAATTCTGAGGAAATTCAGAATCTTGCCGAATTGGGCAGCGTGATCCAGGGCCAGTTAAACCAGCAGCAGCACGATATCGCCAGTAAGGCGAAGTCCGATTTCCTGTCCCGGATGAGCCATGAGATCCGCACACCCATGAACGGCATTATCGGTATGACGGCCATTGCCCTGCAGAAGAACCAGAGCCAGGACAAGATCATGGACTGCCTCCAAAAGATAGAATCTTCTTCCGGCTATTTGGTGGGGTTGATCAATGACATTTTGGATATGTCCAAGATCGAGAGCGGGAAGATGAAGCTGGAGCCGGTTGATTTCAACATATATGAAATGCTGGATACGATTACGGAATTGATTGCGCATCAGGGCGCAGCTAAAAACATCCATTTTGAAAAGGATATCCGCTTGAAGCATACCTGGTTCTGTGCGGACAAGATGCGTATCAGCCAGGTGCTGATCAACTTACTTGGGAATGCGGTAAAATTTACGCCAGACAATGGCACTGTCACGTTGAGAGTACATGAGATGCAGGCCAACGGCAAGGACATGGTTGTCTCTTTTGCTGTGCAGGATACGGGGATCGGCATTGCACAAGAGGACCAGAGGAGAGTGTTCCGTGCATTTGAACAGGCAGGAGACAAAAATCCCGCCAAGCAGCAGGGCACAGGGTTGGGACTTTCCATCAGCGGGCGGCTGGTCCAGATGATGGGGAGCACCATCCAGCTTGTCAGCGAGCTGGGGCAGGGCAGCACATTCAGCTTTTCTATCCCGTTGCAGCTGGGGGAGAGTTTGGAGGCAGAGGTACAGGAAGAAGAAATTTCCTTTGAAGGCTGCCGCATCCTGGTAGTGGAGGACAACGACCTGAATGCAGAGATCGCGCAGATGCTGCTGGAGGAACAGGGATTTGCGGTGGACCGTGTGTCGGACGGGGCCCAGGCAGTGGAACGTATTCGTACTACGGAACCGGGGACATATGACGTGATATTGATGGATATCATGATGCCTGTGATGGACGGCCTGGAGGCAACCCGCACGATCCGCAGCATGGAACGCGAGGATTGCCGCACTTTGCCGATTATAGCAATGTCTGCCAATGCCTTTGACGATGACTTAAAGAAATCCGTGGAATGCGGAATGAACGGGCATTTGTCAAAACCCGTGGATGTGGATAAATTGTACCGGACATTGTGGGATGTCATCCGCGGCAGGAAGGGTTAGGCGGATTCAGCTGCCAGATTTTTGACCCGGACCAGGGCATTCCTCACCGCAGGGATGGCAAGAAGGATAATGGTGACGATGGCTTCCGGGGCAATGTAGGATGCATTGTAACCAAGTGTGTAAGTAAGGATGCCCACAGGTGTTTGGACGGGGGCATAAGCGGCGAAGAAGATCCCCCCCGACAGGCAGACAAAGGCATACCTGCCCAGAACGCCTGCAATATATCCCATGAGGAGTCCCTGCTTTTTGTCGCTGAAGAATCCGGACAATCCCAGGGCCCCAAAAGCCAGGGGATAATCCAGGATCAGCTGCCAGGGGGAGTAAAATACGGGATCCAGTACAAATTGCAGCAGGCCATAGGCAAAACCGGTGAGCAGGCCTGCTTTGGCCCCGTACCAGAAGCCGATCAAGACTATAAACAGCATGGAAAACAGGGTGACTGAGCCGCCAAAGGGCAGCCGGGCAAATTTGATTTCCGAAGCTACCGTGGCCAGAGCCATTGCAACGCCGGAAAAGACCAGCTGCTTTGTGGCGGTTTTGGCTTTGGACGGGTTCCCGCTTTTGGTGCGGAGCAGAACGGCAGCCGCGACGAGCGCCAGGATCAGTGCCGCCACGGTAATGATACCGGGAACCGTCAACTGATAGACGTTTTCTTCAGTGGAAAATGAAAAGAAATTAGACATAAAAAATCCTCCTTTTGGCTAAGGAGGGGCACAATTTGGCCTGCTTTGCTGCAGGCTGTTTTGCTTCCTTACGCCGGTATTATCCGGTTCAAGTAATGAGGGTTAGGAGAAGATCTCCAATCTCAGCGTGTGCTCCCCTAGCGGTTATTTTTTTATAATATAAAGCTTTTCCACAGGAATGTCAAGGAAAAAGGTGAAAGGAAAGCCATACTTATGCAGAACGGTAAACTGGTGATCGGAATATGCGCCCATGTGGATGCGGGTAAGACAACGCTGGCGGAGGGGATGCTCTATACCTGTGGGGAACTGCGTAAGTTGGGGAGAGTGGACCATAAGGACGCATTCCTGGATAATTTTTCACTGGAAAGGGACAGGGGTATCACCATTTTCTCCAAGCAGGCGAGAATGCATTGGGAGGGTATGGAAATCACCCTGTTGGACACTCCCGGCCATGTGGATTTCAGTGCGGAGATGGAGAGGACAATGCAGGTGATGGACTACTGCATCCTTGTGGTCAGCGGTTCGGACGGTGTGCAGGGACATGTCCATACCTTGTGGAAGCTGTTGGAGCAATACAAGATTCCTGTAATCCTTTTCGTCAATAAGATGGACCAGCCGGGTACGGACAGGGGGGCCTTGCTGGAAGAGCTGCAGCGGCGCCTGGACGGCGGATGCGTAGGTTTTGGGCCGGATCTGCCGGAGCAGGGGGGAGAAGCCCTGGAGAACCTTGCCATGTGCAGTGAGGAATTGATGGAAGAATATTTGGAGACTGACACGCTTTCCCGGGAGTCTGTGGCGGAAGCGGTCCGCAGCCGCAGGGTATTTCCCTGCTTTTTCGGGGCGGCGCTGCACCTGCAGGGGGTGGAGGATTTGCTGCGGGGCATACGGAAATTTGCGGTGTTTCCTGTCTACGGGCCGGAGTTTGGGGCAAGAGTCTACAAGATTTCCAGGGATGCGTCGGGCAACCGGCTGACCCATTTGAAAGTCACCGGCGGAACGTTGAAGGTGAAAATGATGGTGGACAACCGGTCCAGCGCCCTTACGGAAAGGGAAGCATGGGAAGGGAAGGCGGACCAGATCAGGGTTTACAACGGGGCGGGATACGAAGCAGCCGACAGTGTGGAAGCAGGGCAGATCTGCGCCGTTACCGGATTGAAAAATACTTTCGTGGGCCAGGGACTGGGAGCTGAGGGGGGCAGCAATCAGCCTGTCCTGGCCCCGGTGCTGACCTATCAGGTAATCCTCCCTGAGGGGGCCGACCCTGTGAAAGTCCTGGGCCAGCTGCGACAGCTGGAAGAGGAAGAGCCGCTGCTCCATGTGGTGTGGAAGGAAACGCTGGGGGAAATTCATGTGCAGGTTATGGGGGAAGTCCAGATCGAAGTCTTAAAGGGACTGGCCAGGGAGCGGTTCGGACTGGAGGCAGATTTCGGCAGCGGTAGCATTGTGTACAAGGAGACCATTGTTTCCGCTGCGGAGGGGATCGGGCATTTTGAACCTCTGCGGCATTATGCGGAGGTGCATTTACTGTTGGAGCCGGGAGAGCCGGGAAGCGGCCTGCAGTTTGGGTCTGCCTGCAGTGTGGATGAGCTGGACCTGAACTGGCAGCGGCTGGTGCTGACCCACTTGGAGGAAAAGACTCACCTGGGAGTGCTTTCAGGGTCTCCCGTCACGGATATGCGGATAACCCTCATAGCGGGCCGCGCCCATCTGAAGCATACGGAGGGCGGTGATTTCCGCCAGGCCACCTACAGGGCATTGCGCCAGGGATTGATGCAGTGCGAGTGCCTTCTGTTGGAACCTGTGTTTTCTTATGTCTTGGAGGTGCCTACAGAACAGCTGGGGAGGGCCATGTCTGATATCCGGAGGATGCACGGCAGTTTTGAAGACCCTGTGACGGAGGGGGATCGGAGTATACTGCAGGGCAGTGTGCCGGTGTCCGAGGCCGGAGATTACCAGCAGAAGGTCAACGCTTATACCAGGGGATATGGCAGGTTTTCCTGTACCGTAAAGGGATATGAACCCTGCCACAATACGGATGAAGTGCTGGAATGCTTTGGGTATGACCCGGACAGTGATTTGGAGAACCCTTCTTCCTCCGTATTTTGTGCCCATGGGGCGGGATTTTTGGTGGACTGGCAGCAGGTGCCGGAGTATGCCCATGTGGAGAGCGGATGGTCTGCGGACCTGGGGCAAAGCGTTGTTGAATGGGGGGAAGGGGAACCGGGGCCAGGCAGTGCAGAATGGACGGACAGAGCTGCGCCGGACGGAGCTGCCACGGGCCGCAGACCCAGGGAAAAGGCAGCAGGCAGCAGTTCCGACTATATTACCCAGGAGGAGATCGAGGAAATATTTCAGCGCACTTACGGGAAGAGCAAACAGGATTATGAGCCATACCGGTATCACGGCAGGAATACAGGGAGCGTCGTCTACGGCCGGCGGGAGAAGGGAGAGGCAAAGGAAGCCGAATACAGGCTGCGCCCTGAGGAGAAGAAGGAAGCATATCTGCTGGTGGACGGGTATAATATCATTTTTGCATGGGATGACTTGCGGAGTCTGTCAGAGGTGAATATTGACAGCGCCAGGGACCGGCTCATGGATATCTGCAGCAATTACCAGGGATATCTGGGCGCAACACTGATCCTGGTCTTTGACGCTTACAAGGTAAAAGGGAACCCCGGTTCCGTCATGAAGTATCATAATATCCATGTGGTATATACTAAGGAGGCGGAAACTGCAGACCAATACATTGAGAAAACGGTGCACAAGATTGCAAAGAAAGCGAATGTGACGGTGGCCACCTCGGACAGGCTGGAACAGATGATCATCTGGGGGGCAGGCGCCATGCGGCTGTCAGCCCAGGGGTTCCGTGAGGCCGTGGAGGATGCCCGGCAGCGCATGAGGGAAGACTATCCGGTGCAGGAGAAAGTATTTAACAGAATACGAATACCCCACAGGGAGGAATAGATTATGGACAAAAATTTTGCATATAAGGCTTATTTGTGATATGATAAAGCTTAATAAATTTATTTGGGATTGGAGCGGTTATGTTACATTATATTGTTTCGGAGAACCATAGTTCATTGCTGGCGCTGGCCGGTATTATTTTTGCATTTGCCGCTACGGTGTTTGCCACGGCAAAGCTTGCGGACATGCTTCCGAAAGACGGGGGAAGGGAGTTCGCCCATGACGGAAAGCTTTCAGCGGGGAAACCCAGGGGGGCGGGTATTATTTTCGTGTTGGCTTTTTCGGTTGCGGCGTTCCTCTTTGCACCCATGAAGGCGGAGATGGCAATCTATCTGATCTTGACGATCATCTGCATGATGACAGGGTTTCTGGATGACTCCTCCAAGATGCCCTGGGGAGAGTACAAGAAGGGTTTCCTTGACTTGTGTGTGGCGGCGCTGGTGGCGATGACTTTTTTGAAATATAATCCTAATACCATTGAGCTTGCATTGTTCCATGTGGAGTTGACGATTCCACCGGTGCTGTTTGCGATTCTTATTGTAATCCTGGTCTGGGGATCCGTAAATGTGACAAACTGTTCCGACGGAGTGGACGGATTGTCCGGGACGTTGACTATCATTACCATTATGACGATCTATGTGATTGCCCAAATGTTGGACAAGGGGCAGGATTTTTCTTTCCTGATCCTGTTGTTTGCAGTCTGCATTCTGGGGTATCTGTGGTATAATGCCACTCCCAGCCGCCTGATGATGGGGGATGCGGGATCCCGGGCCATGGGATTGTTTATCAGCATTGCTATTTTGAAGACCGGCTCTCCTGTATTGTATATCCCGGTGGCGCTGGTATTGATCCTGGACGGAGGATTGGGATTGGTGAAGGTGGCGCTGCTGCGGTTTCTGAAGATCCGCATTTTAAAAAATACGAGAACGCCGCTGCACGACCATGTGCGTAAGGTGTGGGGGTGGTCCAATACCCAGACGGTATTCCGTTTTGCCATAATCCAGATCATCCTCTCGGTAGCCGTGATATATGGGATCCAAGTGTGAAGAGAATTTCTAAGCCTGCTGTCGAATTTTATTCGGCATAGTACACAGGCTAAGAAATTCTAAAACTTCACACTGAAGAACGCAAAAACAGCGTTTTTCACGGGTTGTTTGTGCCGCCAGAGGCGGAATGACGTGAGGTATGAAAGGGAATGGAGAGTAAGCATTATGTACGATGAATTGACACCCGGCGATATTAAGAAGATGGAAGAAGAGATTGAGTACCGGAAGCTGGTGGTGCGCCCCAAAGCTTTGGAGGATGTGAAGGAGGCCAGGGCCCACGGGGACCTCAGCGAGAATTTTGAATACCATGCCGCCAAGAAGGTAAAGAACCAGAATGAGAGCAGGATCCGTTATCTGGAAAGGATGATCAGGACGGCGCGGGTCATTTCGGAGGACTCCGCGGAGGACGAAGTAGGCATCAATAATACTGTCACGGTGGAGTTTGTAGATGACCGGACGGTGGAGACCTACAAGATTGTCACCACTGTCCGGGGCAACTCGCTGGAGAATATGATCAGCAACGAAAGTCCCCTGGGCAAGGCGCTCCTGGGGAAAAAGGAGGGGGATACCGCCCATGTCCAGGTAAATGATGCGGTGGGGTATGATGTGCGGATCTTGAAAATTGAAAATACCGTGGAAGACGAGAGCGACCGGATCAGAAGCTTTTAGGTATGGTATACGAAAAGCTGTTGCTGTGGATCGGCTGCGGATGATAAGGAGTGTCAGGATGAAGAAATATTTACTGTTTGATTTGGATGGAACGTTAACGGACCCTAAGGTGGGAATCTGTACTTGTGTGCAGTATGCCCTCTCTTCCATGGGGATTGAGGAGCCTGATTTGGACAAGCTGGAACCCTTTATCGGGCCGCCCCTGAAAGATAGTTTTATGAAATTCTACGGTTTCACGGAAGAGCAGGCGGAAACTGCAGTGGAAAAGTACAGGGAGCGGTTTCAGGATAAGGGTATCCTGGAAAATAAGATATATCCCGGCATCACCGAGATGCTTCAGATGTTTATGGCAAAGGGAATGTTCCTGGCGGTGGCATCCAGCAAACCCACGGTATATGTGGAAAGGATATTGGAGCATTTCAACATAAAAAGATTTTTTAAGGTAGTTGTGGGAAGCGAGCTGGACGGGACAAGGGTCAACAAGGACGAGGTGGTGGAGGAAGCTTTAAAACAGCTTTTTGGGGACCAGCCTGTGGACAAGAGCCAGGTGTATATGATTGGTGACCGCAGCTTTGACATAGAAGGTGCGCGCAAGGCGGGGGTAGAAAGCGTGGGCGTCACCTATGGCTACGGCGGCATGGAGGAGCTGAAGGAAGCAAAGGCAGATTATATCGTGCGCTCTGTGGAGGAACTGCAGAAGTTTCTGCTGCGGGGGGCCGAGGAGCAGAGGAAGCTGACCCCTTTCCAGAGAGTATGGCAGCTGTTTTTCCCCTTGCTGCTGTTTGTCCTTGTAAAAGCAGTGGGGGTCAATGTAATGGGGTTGGTGCTGGATACCATCGGCAATACCATACCTGTGGGTTCTTTCTTCTTTGTACATGACGAAGCGGGGCAGCTGATTGCTTTAACGGGAAATGCCGGTACTCTGATGCTGATTGCCGGCTTTGTGGCCGGACTCGCGGCTGTCTGGAAGATATCGCGGAGCACTCTCAGCAAAGCTGCGGACAGTATGAAGCTTCTGCATATCAAGGGCGATCCGGTGAAATGCTATCTGTTCCTGGGGGCAGCCATTGTGGGGGCGGTGCTTGGGTTTAACCTGTTGTTTTCGCTTTCCGGGATTATGGATCATTCGGCCACATACCGGGCGGTGGCTGAAGACCAATATTCTGCCGTTGTGTGGCTGGGCCTGCTGTGTTATGGCTTTGTGACGCCTTATGCGGAGGAAGTCCTGTTCCGTGGCATTATCTATAACTGCCTGAGACGCAGTATGAAAGTTAAAAATTCGATATTTATTTGTGCCATGATCTTTGGCATGTACCATATGAATACCGTGCAGGCTGTCTATGCTTTCCTGATTGGCTGCATCATTGCTTATGCGTATGAGTACTTCGGGGATTTCCGTATCCCCGTACTGATACATGTGATCGCCAATGTGCTGTCATATTGCCTGACTTACACCAGCCTGGCAGTATCCGGGTTTGTGTGTTGGCCTGTGTGCGTTGTCTTTTTAACGGTAATGGCGGTGAGCCTGTTCCTTTTGCACAAAGAAAAGAATATTTTATAAAAAGAGCTGCCTGAAGGACGCTTTGCCGTGGAGGAGGATTATGAGGTTTTCGATTATTGTGGTATGCCTGAATCCGGGGGATAAATTGAACAGAACACTGGACAGTGTCCTTTCCCAGACCTTCGGTGACTATGAGATTGTGGTAAAGGACGGCGGCAGCAAGGACGGCTCCGTGGAGTCCATGCGTTCCGATGCCAGAATCCGGTTTTATAAGGAGAAGGACGGCGGCATCTATGAGGCCATGAATCAAGCGGTGTCCCATGCAAAAGGGGATTTCGTGCTGTTTTTGAACTGTGGGGACCTGTTCCCTGACGAAAGAGTGCTGGAACGGACTTCTTCCCGTATAGAACGGGAGTCGGAAAGCGGTACGGATTTATCCAAGCTGGTGCTCTATGGGGACACTCTGGGGGAGAAGAACGGGGTGGTGATCGCATCCCCGCCGGAAATCAACGGTTTTACCTGTTACCGCAATATTCCCTGCCACCAGACTTGTTTTTACAGCAGGCGTCTCTGTCTGGATAAGCCTTATGATCCGGCCTTTCGGATTCGGGCGGACTATGACCATTTTCTCTGGTGCTTTTATCGGGCGGGGGCAAAGTTTGTGCATATGGACTTCGCAGCGGCCTCTTATGAAGGCGGCGGTTACTCGGAGAGCAGAGAAAACCGGAAACGTGACAGACAGGAGCACAGGCAGATTACCTCCGCCTATATGGGAAAGGGAGAGCTTTATAAATATAAGGCAGTGATGGCCGTGACTTTGGCGCCTCTGCGCAGAGCTATGGCGGAGAGCAAGGCCTTTTCCAAGATGTACCACGGGTTGAAGAGCCTGGTATACGGAAGATGATGAATAAGAATGCAAAGCGGCGCTGACCATTGGTGAAATGGGACTGCAACGGCAGATGGGGAAAGGAAACTATCCGCGTGTTCAATTGCGGCCTAAATCAAAGGTAAATATTTGGTGGGTTTTCCGGTGGGCAAAAATCCGGCCATTACCGGTGGTAAGGTTGTAGAGAACGGACCACTGCAGCTTATCCGTCTCTCCGTCCCATACGCCCGCTTTGGCCAGTAAAGCGACGGCGCTGTCTTCATCCAGTAGGCAGCCGTTTGCCTCCAGGGTATTTTGTACAAGCTCGTATCGTTCAAACTCTGTAAAGCCTTCCCCGATATTCAGGTGGTCATAGGCAATAAAATTGGATGCAATCTGATAGTCTGCCTCCTTCTCTACCACCCGGAGGCCATTGTCATAATATTCTACAATAACGGAGCGGCCGTCTGCATCGGCAATCAGGTAATGGCAGGTGACATTGCCGGAAAAGTAAATATTGTACTGACGCAGCAGCTCAACCGCTTCGTCTGCAGTTGCCGCCTTATCCAACACAAGGCGTATTGCCGTGGTGGTGTTGAGCATTATTTTGTGAGGGTCATAGGGAGGGGATGCCTCCGGCACCGCAAGCAATGCGATGGCCACCCCTTTTTCATTCATGCCGTCAAAGGGCAGGAAGGGAGCGGCCAATGCCAGGAAGCTGTCGAAGCTTAACCCCTCCGGAAGATAGTCGGCAGAATATCCGGCGAAAGTAAGATTTACGGTGGAAACGGAAGCATAACCGTTTTCGGGAGTGGTGAATAACTGCAAAGACGGGGAGTAGGCAAAGTCAAAATTTCTGCCAAACAGAATCTCCCCCTTTTCGTTCCGGGTCACAAAAGCGGTGCAGCCACCTCCGGTCACGTTTAAGTCTATGGGCAGCCCCTTCAGCAGCCGTGACGTGACAAAGGCTTCAATATCGGCGTCGCTTGTGGCCCCGGTCTTTAAAAATTCGTCAAATCCATAGTCTCCGTAATAGACCATCCGGTACATTCCGTAATCGTCCAATTTTTCTAATGAATGTAAGGAACGCAGCTCATTCCGAAACAGTATGCCTGTTACCCCAAGCAGGAGCAGCATAATTGTGCCAAGGCCTGTAAAAATCCGCAGGACTGTTTTCTTATTCCTCATAAAGTTTCCCCTTTTAATAAGTAATCTTGTCCGGTTGTAAATGATATGATTATTATATTTTGTCTGCAGCGAGTGTGTCAATGGAAGTTTGGGAGGGGATTCCGGAATTTTTATGGCCGGCTACCGGGCCGGATTCATACAAAAAGAGTTTTCCGCTTTCCGTTGCCTGAGGATGTGGGAAACTCTTTTTGACAATGCTATTTTTTCAATCCACAAGATGAACTTGACAGTGAAAAGAATAGCATATATTTCTGTTTATGTAAACACATTGGTAGATGCTTCGAGAATTGTAGAGTTTAATAGTATTGTTAAAAATCAAATATTTTCTGTTGACATAGAAATGGTATTATGATATATGTATATAAAGAGAATATGGCACGGTAAAATACAGAAACGGCATGACGGCTTGGAGCTTTTACAGAGATATCGGGGGGACTGCAGATTTCTGTAGGTATATGGAGGAAAGCAAAATGAAGATTGCCCATGTAGCGGAAACGCCGGATGGAATGATTGTGCAGGATTTGAAAGAGCATTTGGAACATGTGGCAGAATTGAGCGGGGAATATATGCGTCCTCTGGGCTGCCCTTCTATGGGATATCTGACAGGTTTGATCCACGATATGCAGAAGAGCGGGAAGAACTTTCAGGATCGAATGGAGGCAATCCTGTCAGGCAAGGCGGATCCCGGGCAGAAAGGGGGACATGCCTCAGGGGGTGCGGTTCTCTTAAACAGGATAGCGGAAGATATGGGCGGTTCTTCCGGACTGCCAGAAGCGTTTGCTTTACAGGCTATATGTGAGGCAGTATTTTCACACCATACTTCGTTGCCGGACAATGTTTCCCCTGGGGGAGAAGACGGATATTTAAATCGCATGAATTGTGACGCGGAAGAGCTGAAAGAGATGGAATGCTATCTGTGGGAGGAAGTGATTTCAAAGGAGAAGTTTCACACACTTTTGCGGCAGGCATATGTGGAAGCGGAAGAGCTGCTGAAAAAAGTCAGGGCATTCACAGAGGAGCGCAAGGAAATCAGTTATTGCCTGGGGACTTTTGAAAAGATGCTGCTGTCGTCCCTGATTGATGCTGATTGGTTAGACAGTGCGCTGAGCAGGGAAGGCGGATCATCAAAAAATAAGGCGGCAATGGAAGCAGAGGCCGGATGCAGGGAGGAAAGAGAGTGGTTATTTAAGTATTTCCTTAGAAACCTGGAAGATCATTTACAGGAAAGAAAAGTTTTCCCCGGCAAAATCAACCTGTGGAGAAACTACATCTCCGAAAACTGTAAGGAGGCCGGAAACAGGACAGGGGGCATCTACACTCTTCCCTGCCCTACCGGAGCGGGAAAGACTCTGGCGTCGCTGCGGTTTGCGCTTACCCACTGTGTAAAACATAAAAAAAGGAAAATCTTCTACATCATTCCGTTTCTGTCCATAATTGACCAGACGGCAAAAAGTATAAAGGCCGCGTTAAAAAACGGAGATTCAGACATACAGGTGGAGAAAAATATCTTGGAGCTACATTCCAATGCGGAAATGGACCAGGGCGGAGGAGAGCCTGGAGGAGAGGATTTTAAGAAGGGAAATTATCAGGACAGGAGCTTTTGGGCACAGAGAATGTGGGAGCCTGTGGTGCTGACTACAATGGTAAGGTTCCTAAATACTTTCTTCGCGGCAGGCACAAGGAATTTGCGGCCTGCACATCAGTTCCAGGATGCAGTAATCATATTTGATGAAATCCAGACGCTCCCCATAAAGCAGATAGCTGTTTTTAACAGCTTGATTAATTTTCTTTCAGAAATATGTGGCTGTACTTGTGTCCTGTGTACTGCTACACAGCCACTCTTGGGGGAATTGAGCAAACCGGTGTATCCTGCCAGGCTGGCCAGTATACCGAAGCTGACGGAGATTCCCAGGGAGGCATTGGAGGACTTTAAGCGCGTGAGGGTGGAAAACAGGTTGAAACGGGGCGGCTATTCGGGGGAGGAATTGGGGTGGTTTGCCTGGGATAAAGCCATGGAATCGGAAAGCGTCCTGGTAATCATGAACACAAAGCAGTCGGCTCTTACCGTATACCGTGAGATCCTCCGGAGATCAGGTGAGGATTTAAATGCCCGCCAGAGCGGGCAAAGGGGTATTAGCGTGTATTATCTTTCCACAAGGCTTTATGCGGCCCATAGGAAGGAGCTGCTAAATGAGATCAGGGAGGCATTGGCTGCGAAAGAGAAAATAATTGTCGTCAGTACACAGTTGATTGAGGCGGGGATAGATTTTGATTTCCACTGTGTGATCCGTTCCTTGGCGGGGATGGATTCCGTGGTACAGGCGGCAGGCAGATGCAACCGCGAAGGGAAACGGGAAATGGGGGTAACTTATATTGTGAATCCCGATAGTGAGTTAGAGTCGTTGGCGCATCTCAGGGACATTCGGGAAGGCGCGAAACAGACGGAACGGGTGTTGGGAGAATTTGATAAGGACCCGGATAGCTTTGATAATGACCTGCTTTCGGAAAAAGCAATGCATTCCTACTTTATGAATTATTTTTGGGTGAGGAAGGGGGAGATGACTTACCCCATCCCAGAGGTTAGTGAATACACCCTGTACGACTTGATTTCCGACAATGTCAGCCTTGTAAGGTCTGCCGCAAAACATAAAGATTATCATACAAAGCCGCTGAACCAGGCTTTCCGTACAGCAACCCGGTACTTTAATGTGATAGAGGAGGTGGGCGACCCGGTCTTTGTCCGCAGGGGCCGGGGGCAGAAAATATGGGAGGAGGTACAGAGGGCATCGGATTACGGGAGGATGAAAGAGCTCCTGAAGGAGGCACAGCAGTATGTGGTAAACGTGCCATTGCCTGAATTAAAAAAGCTGGGTGAGAGCAGGGGGGTAATGAGGTGGGAGGATAAAATGGGCATGTATGTGCTGAATGAGATGTACTATGATGACAAGACGGGATTGAGCGGAGAAACGGGAGATACGATGCCCCAGTATGTTTTTTGAATTTGACAGCATATGATTCGAATTAATTGGCGGTAACTAAACCGATGTACCGGCACAAAGCGGAGGAAAGGAGGAATACGGAAGAAGCATGGAGAAAAAGAACAGCATTGAATTTTCGCTGACAGGGCGAAGGGCGCTTTTTACAGATCCCATAAGCAGAATGGGCGGTGAAAAGTTTTCCTACCAGGTACCTACCTATCAGGCGTTGAAAGGCGTTTTGGAGAGCATTTACTGGAAACCCACGATTACCTGGGTGGTTGACAGGGTGCGTGTCATGAGGCAGATAAAGTCACAGTCCCAGGCAGTCAGGCCCATTGACTATGGCGGGGGGAACACTCTATCGATTTACACCTATCTTTCGGATGTGGAATATCAGGTGGAAGCCCATTTCGTGTGGAATGAGAACAGGGCGGAACTGGCAGGCGACAGAAATGAAAACAAGCATTTTTTCATTGCAAAGCGAGCTTTGGAAAGGGGGGGCAGAAGGGATATTTTTCTGGGTACAAGAGAATGTCAGGGGTATGTGGAACCTTGCTGTTTCGGCAGCGGGGATGGAGCCTATGATGAATACGAAGAATATCCGCTGGGCCTGATGTTCCACGGGTTTACTTACCCTGACGAGGCAGTCAGGCAGGAGGAGAAGGACAAATTGACGGCACGTTTTTTCTATCCGGTGATGAAGAAAGGGATTATTGTGTTCCCTGCACCGGAGGAGTGTACGATACGCCGGATCCTGGCTGGCCGTAGGCCAAAGGGGTTTGACCCGGGCAAAGGGAATGTAATTCTTGCGGGGGGAGGGGTATTGGATGAGTTATCTGAATGACTTATATCTGACCTATGAAGCCTGCAAGTCTGAGGCCGGTATCATTAAGGGCGATCAACCGTTTCTGCTGCCTGTGGCGCATCTGACACAGAATGCCCAACTGGAGGTGGTCTTAGACGGCGAAGGCAATTTTTCAAGGGCATACCGGATAGAAAAGCCGGAAGCAGTCACCGTCATTCCGGCTACGGAGGATTCGGGGAGCAGGAGCGGAAGCGCGGTGTTTCCGCATCCGCTGGCAGATAAGCTGGAGTACATTGCAGGGGATTACGGTGACTTTGTATCCGGAGGTAAGAAAGAGAAATACGAAAAATATATTGCACAGCTGGAAGAATGGGCGCTTTCGGACTTTAGCCTGCCACAGATAAACAGTGTGTACCGATATTTAAAGAGTGGCATGCTCATGCATGACCTCTTGGCGGAAGGCGTCATTGCTTTTGAGGGAGGGAAGCTGGTTGCGGAAAAACAGCAGGGAATTGCAGCGGAAGACTGGTTTGTCAGGTTTTCGGTTGAGATACCGGGGCAGGTGGAGAGCAGGCTGTATTGTGATACACGGGTGTTTGACAGTTATGTGGGTTACTATTTTTCCAAATTAGTGACGAAGGAACTATGCTACGTCACCGGCCAAATGGTGCCCTGCTCAGAAAAGCATCCTGCCAAGATCAGGAATACCGGGGATAAAGCAAAATTGATATCTTCCAACAACGCTTCCGGTGTCCTGACCTTTAAAGGGCGTTTTGACGAAAGCCGCCAGGTAGCGTCCGTAGGCTATGAAATTTCCCAAAAAGCGCACAATGCGCTTCGGTGGCTGATTGCGAAACAAGCGTGCCTTAGGGTTGGGGAGCAGGTATTTGTGGTCTGGTCCATAGACAACCCTGATTTCAAAGATCCCTTCGCCGAGTACTTCGGGAAAGGGATACAGGAGGTGTCTACAGATGAGGTTTATGCGTTGCAGGTCAGGAAAGCGATATGGGGGACAGACAGGGAACCCGACAGCCGGGAAAGTGTGATGGTGATGGGAGTGGAAGCAGCCACCACAGGCCGTTTGTCCATTCCGTTTTACCAAAAGTATGAGGCACGGCAATTCCTGCAGAACGTAGCGAAGTGGAAGACGGAAGCCTGCTGGATGAACAGAGCCGGGAAGGGCCGGGAAGCCGAGGTCTGGTCACCATCCCTGATCGAAATCGTAAAGCTTGTGGCCGGAGATAAAAATGATAAGTTCAATAAGAGTATGAGGGAAAGGTTAATCCCGTGTGTGGTGGAAGGCAGAAGGCTGCCCTATGACGTGGTGCTGTCTGCCGTGAAACTGGCAGCTAATCCAATGCATTTTGACAACTATTGGGAGTGGAACAGAGTGGTGGCGATCACTTGTGCATTGCTGAGAAAATGGCAGATAGAGAGAGGAAACGGAGAGGGGGTTTACGGTATGCAATTAAACGATAAAAGTGAGGATAGAAGCTATATTTTCGGACAGCTGCTGGCTACGGCAGAGATGCTGGAGAGAAGCGTGCTGAACATGGGGGGCGGGAAGGATTCCGAAAGGAGTACGGCAGCAGAGAAATATTTCGTCCGGTTCCAGAGATACCCGGTGGAGACCTGGGGCACAATAATCAACCAGCTGGATCCGTATATCAGGAAGTTAAAGGCAGCGGGGAAATGGTTTTACGTTGAACGGATATATCAGCTTACCGACAGGCTGTCCCAATTGGGGTTAATGGAAAAAGGCAAGCTGGAACCTGCATTTTTACAGGGATATAGCTGCCAGATGATGGAGTATCGAAATTATATCAAGAAGTCCGAAACGAAAGCAGCGGAGTAGTGAGACAGGAATAGGTGTCAGTTAATTAATATTTGTTGTACTGGTACCGTAAGTTTGCGCCTGCGCGCTGTATGGCTGCAAACTTGAAAACAAACAAAGCAGCGCAGAAATGAGGATAAACATGGGTGAATTTACGAATAAGATTGATTTTGCTGTGATATTCAGTGTGAAAAATGCAAACCCCAACGGGGATCCGCTGAACGGGAACAGGCCCAGGGAGACATATGACGGCTTCGGGGAAGTTTCGGATGTGTGCTTGAAGAGAAAAATGCGCAACCGCATGATAGATATGGGGTATCCTGTGTTTGTACAGTCGGATGATAAAAATGTGGACGGCATAAAAAGCCTTAGTGAGAGAGCAAGCTCCGCGCCGGAACTGAAGGAAGCGGGAAAGGATAAGGACAAGTATGCGGCGGCAGCCTGCAGGAAATGGATGGATGTCCGAACCTTCGGGCAGGTATTTGCCTTTAAGGGAAACGGTGCGGATGGCGTTTCGGTAGGAGTGAGGGGGCCGGTTTCCGTTCAGACTGCAGTCAGTGTAGTACCCATAGATATTTCTTCCATGCAGATCACGAAAAGTGTTAACAGTGAACCCAGCGAGAAAAAATCCTCCGATACCATGGGTATGAAGCACAGGGTTGATTTCGGGATGTATGTCACCTTTGGAAGCATCAACCACCAATTGGCGGAGAAGACCGGTTTTACGGATGAGGATGCGGAAGTTGTCAGGGAAATCTTGATCACACTATTTGAAAATGATGCTTCTTCCGCAAGGCCGGAAGGCAGTATGGAGGTATGTAAAGTAATTTGGTGGAGGCATAATTCTTTTCTGGGACAGTATTCCTCGGCAAAGGTGCACCGGAGCCTACAGGTACGGAAGAAACCGGAGGTGGATGATCCCAAGTGTGCAGATGATTTTGAGATTACAGTGGAAGAAATGGCAGGTTTAAAGGCAGAGATATATGACGGGATCTGAGTACAGGGAAGAAGATTTTCTACAGCTTGCGGGACTGCAGCATTTCACCTTTTGCAGAAGACAATGGGCGCTGATCCATATTGAGCAGCAATGGTTTGAAAACGTGCTGACCGTAAAGGGAAATCTTTTTCATGAAAAGGTGCATGACGGATATTCTTCAGAGAAGAGGAAAGACATTATCATATCAAGAGGGATGCCTGTACATTCCAGGGAACTTGGGATAAGCGGGGAATGTGACGTGGTTGAATTTGTCCGGGCAGACACCGGTATTGCGCTGCCCGGACGGGAAGGGTTGTATATACTGCATCCTGTAGAGTATAAGAGAGGGCGGCCCAAACTGACGGATGAGGATAGAATGCAGCTGACGGCCCAGGCAATGTGCCTGGAGGAAATGTTTTGCGCCGAGGTACCGGAAGCGTATTTGTTTTATGGGGAGACGCGAAGAAGAGAGCATGTGGAGATTACGAAAGAATTGAAAGACCAATGCCGGAGACTGCTTCAGGAGATGCATCAACTTTATGCCAGAGGTTATACCCCTAAAGTGAAGAAAACAAAGAAATGTGAGTCCTGTTCCTTAAAAGAGGTCTGCATGCCAAAACTGGAGAAACATAAAAGTGTGGCAGTATATATTACCGAAAACATAGAATAAGCAAAAGTATTAGGGGGTATGGGATTGAGGAAGCTGCTGAACACATTATATATTACATCCAATGATTATTATCTTTCGCTGGATGGGGAGAATGTGGTCATTACACAGGGCAAAAAAGAAGTTGGGAGACTGCCGCTGCATAATTTGGAAGCGGTTGTGACTTGCGGGTATGCAGGCGCCAGTCCGGCGTTGATGGAGAAATGTGCGGCAGAAAATATTTCTATGACTTTTCTGTCTGTTACAGGACGATTTCGGGCCAAGGTGACGGGGAAGGCATATGGGAATATTCTGCTGCGGAGAACACAATACCGAATAGCAGATGATGAGAAACGGACATTGGAGGTTGCCGTAAACTTTATAATTGGTAAGATACATAACGAGAGAAGTGTAGTAAACCGTGCCATTCGGGACTATGCGGAAAGGCTGGACACCGAAAAGCTGAGCAAGGTTTCCGAACAGCTGAAAGAGGCTTTACAGGCGGTGAAGAAAGCCGAAACAATGGAGGAGCTTCGGGGTTACGAAGGTGAAGCGGCATCCAGATATTTTTCTCAATTTGACCAGCTCATATTGCAGCAGAAGACAGAGTTTTCTTTTCACGCCAGAAATAGAAGACCACCCCTTGACAATGTGAATGCGCTGCTGTCCTTTACCTATTCCTTATTGACTGCCATGTGCGTAGCGGCGCTGGAGACAGTGGGGCTGGATCCCTACGCAGGGTTTATGCATACGGACAGGCCCGGCAGATGTTCTCTTGCATTAGACCTATTAGAAGAACTCAGGGCGCCCTATGCCGATAGATTTGTATTATCCTGCATTAATAAGAGGGTGGTTGATCCGGCTGATTTTGAACATAAAGAGAATGGCGCCGTATTCTTAAACGAATCCGGCAGGAAAAAATATTTGGCTGCATGGCAGAACAAGAAAGCCGAAAAGCTGACGCATCCATACCTGCAGGAAAATATTGAATGGGGATTGGTCCCATATGTACAGGCACTGCTGCTGGCAAGGTACATAAGGGGGGATTTGGATGGATATCCGCCTTTTTTCTGGAAATAGGGGGTGGAAAATTCCTTGTCTTCTTCTGATTGCACAGGTTAAAAATTCCCAGCGCATTCTGCTGCGCTTACGTTTTTACAAACTCAATTAGTGGGGAAAAACGGAAAATGTGGTGGTTCCCGGGGGCGTTTAAGGAGGTGAAAAATGCTTATAGTGGTCACCTATGATGTTTCTACAGAAACATCAGCAGGCCGGTCAAGATTGCGCAAGGTTGCCAAGCAGTGTGTGAATTATGGCTTGCGTGTCCAGAATTCTGTGTTTGAATGCAAGATGGATGAGGCACAGTTTGTTGCCTTTAGGGACAGTTTGATCAAGCTTATTAATGAAAAAGAGGATAGTCTAAGATTCTATCGGTTGGGAAATAACTATCAGAATAGAATTGAGCATTATGGAAATAAAGAGGTAAGGGATATTGATGGGCCTTTGATTTTTTAGCAGGTGCGAATATAAAGCTAACATTATTTATAAGTGAGATTCGCACCCACAAAAGTAGTTTATCCGGTGGGAAACAAAGAATAAGTATGAGAAAAAATCATTTTGTTGTATAGTTTTAACAATTATTTAAGTCGCAGAAGAGAAAATATTATCTGCTTTTGCTGTCACTTCCCTCGCGGAAGTGTGGATTGAAATGCAAAAGAAAATAATAACCCACAGGGGAAAAGAGTCGTCACTTCCCTCGCGGAAGTGTGGATTGAAATATTAAGTAATTATCATACAGGTAGGATTTAAGGCTGTCACTTCCCTCGCGGAAGTGTGGATTGAAATCTTTTCGCTCGCGCTAGCAATAAATCCTTCAGGTGTCACTTCCCTCGCGGAAGTGTGGATTGAAATATTCCGTAAAATGCGCTCGCCTGGCTTGCATATTTACGTCACTTCCCTCGCGGAAGTGTGGATTGAAATCCGCCACTGAAACTGTCCGCGATATCTTCCAACAAGTCACTTCCCTCGCGGAAGTGTGGATTGAAATACTATACTTCGAGTAGTTGATGCCACGGTAACTTGTCACTTCCCTCGCGGAAGTGTGGATTGAAATCCGTTTTTTACGCTTGCGTGTGTGTCACCTCCGCGTCACTTCCCTCGCGGAAGTGTGGATTGAAATACGTGAAACATTATTGTGAACGCGCGTAGAGGAACCGTCACTTCCCTCGCGGAAGTGTGGATTGAAATATAATCCGGCTCTTTTTCATCACTGAAACTGTCGTCACTTCCCTCGCGGAAGTGTGGATTGAAATTTAATGATCAGCTTTTATGAGAGGACAATAAGCATGGTCACTTCCCTCGCGGAAGTGTGGATTGAAATATGCCCATCAATCCTCCATTGATTTTCGCAAAAGGTCACTTCCCTCGCGGAAGTGTGGATTGAAATCACTGATATCTGCGTAATGGCTGTCAGATTTTTGTCACTTCCCTCGCGGAAGTGTGGATTGAAATTTTTATAGTTCCGCCTGACGCTCTCGGTTCCTACGTCACTTCCCTCGCGGAAGTGTGGATTGAAATATTCAGAATTACAAAAAGAGTCC
>CANRWO010000040.1 GCA_947643615.1 uncultured Lachnospiraceae bacterium | reverse complement strand
GCTTCAGACTTCTTCTTGCGTCTTACGCTCGGCTTCTCGTAATGCTCTCTCTTACGAATCTCCTGCTGAATACCAGCCTTTGCACAGCTTCTCTTAAAGCGGCGAAGCGCACTGTCCAAAGTTTCGTTTTCTTTTACGATTACGTTCGACATCTCTACCCGACCTCCCTTCAGTCCCTCAAGCAACATGACTGATTGGGTTAATATTATGTACTGCGACATAGCCTGTCGCATACACACTAAACATTATAACATATATTCCCATAACGTCAACAGTTTTTTGAAAATTTTAGGAATGACATTTTAGGACAATTTAGGAATAAGAGGAACAAAGTGTTACAGTTGCCCCTCTAACACCTTTACCGCCTCCGCGATGGCATCGGGGATACCCGCAGGATTCTTGCCCCCGGCCTGGGCCATATTCGGGCGGCCGCCTCCGCCTCCGCCCACCAGGGCAGCGATCCCCTTGATCAGGTTACCTGCATGGGCGCCTTTTGCCAACGCGCCGTCGGTAGCCATAGCCACCATGTTTACCCGGCCTTCCTGGTTGGACAACAGCACCACCACACCTTCGCCAAGCTTTGCCTTCAGCTGGTCTCCCAGATCCCGGAGTCCGTTCATGTCCACGCCATCCACGCTGGCTGCCAGCAGTTTGACGCCTTTGACTTCCCTTACCTGGTCCATGACGTCCCCCAGGGCATCTTTTGCCGCCTTCGACTTCAGGGATTCCAGCTCGGAATGCAGGCTCTTGATCTCCGCCATGGCATGACCACATTTCTCTGCCAGAGTCCCGGGAGTAGCCTTAAGGGCCCTGCTCGCTTCCTCCACGGTCTTTTCCAGGTTCTTGTAGTAATCCAATACGCCCTTGCCGGTCAGCGCCTCAATGCGGCGCACACCTGCTGCCACACCGCTCTCCGACAGAATCTTAAACAGAGAGATCATGCCGGTGTTGGCCACATGGGTACCGCCACAGAACTCCACGGAGAAATCTCCCATTTTCACCACCCGGACATTCTCGCCGTACTTCTCGCCAAAGAGAGCCATGGCGCCGGTCTTCTTCGCCTCTTCCAGGCTCATGACCTGGGTAACCACGGGAATATTTTCCGCTATCTTTTCGTTTACCAGGTCTTCCGTCTTTTCCAGCTCTTCCTTCGTCATGGCGGCGAAATGGCTGAAGTCAAACCGGAGCCGCTCTCCGTCCACATAGGAGCCGGACTGTTCCACATGGGTACCCAGCACCTCCCGCAAAGCCTTCTGCAATAAATGGGTGGCACTGTGGTTCTTACAGGTGGCGGAGCGGTTCCTGCCGTCCACGGTAAGGGTTGCAATATCCCCCACCTTGACCATGCCTCCGGTAACCCTGCCGATATGGCCTACTTTCCCGCCCATAAGCTTCACGGTATCCTTCACCTCAAAGCTTCCGCCGGCAGTGGTGATTACGCCGGTGTCTGCATTCTGGCCGCCCATAGTGGCATAGAAAGGGGTCTCCTCCACAATGATGGTGCCCACATCCCCATCCGCCAGTGCCTCCACCAACTCCGTCTCAGTAGTGAGCACGGTGATCCTGGAATTATGCTGTAATCTGTCATATCCTACAAATTCGGAGGTAACGGCAGGATCAATGGACTCATATACGGTCACGTCGGCGCCCATGTAATTGGTCACCTTTCGGGCCTTCCTTGCCGTCTCCTTCTGCTGCTCCATACAGGCATGGAAGCCGGCCTCGTCAATGGTAAAGCCTTTCTCTTCCAGGATCTCCCCTGTCAGGTCCATGGGGAATCCGTAAGTATCATATAATTTGAAAGCGTTTTCGCCGGACAGTTCCGAAACGCCTGCAGCCTTCATCTCCTCTTCCATCTGAGCCAGTATACTCAATCCCTGGTCGATGGTTTTATCAAATTTATCCTCTTCCTGGGTCAAAACTGTGAGGATAAAATCGCTCTTTTCTTCCAGCTCAGGATAGCCGTCCTTACATTCCCTGATCACTGTCCTGCTCAAATCCGCCAGGAATTTACCCTGGATGCCAAGCAGCCTGCCATGCCTTGCGGCCCGGCGGATCAGGCGGCGCAGCACATACCCCCGCCCCTCGTTGGAAGGCATAATGCCGTCGCTGATCATAAAGGTGGTGGAACGGATATGGTCAGTGATCAGGCGCACGGATACATCCACCGGCTCCTCACGCCGGTATTCCACACCCGCTATCTCACAGATCCTGTCCCGGATGGCCTTCATGGTGTCGATGTCAAATACGGAATCCACCTCCTGTACCACCACTGCCAGACGTTCCAATCCCATACCGGTATCAATATTCTTCTGGGAAAGCTCCTCATAATGGCCCTTGCCGTCACTCTCAAACTGGGTGAATACGTTATTCCATACCTCCATAAAGCGGTCACAGTCACATCCTACTTTACAGTCAGGCTTCCCACATCCGTATTCAACGCCTCTGTCATAATATATCTCGGAACAGGGGCCGCAGGGGCCTGCACCGTGCTCCCAGAAATTGTCGCAGTCTCCGTTTTCGTCGCGATAAAACCTGGTAATCTTCTCCGCCGGTACGCCGATTTCCTTGTTCCAGATTTCAAACGCCTCATCGTCCTCCCCGTAGATAGAAGGGTACAATCTTTCCGGGTCCATGCCGATAACACGGGTCAAAAATTCCCAGCTCCAGGCAATGGCCTCATGCTTAAAATAATCGCCGAAAGAGAAGTTTCCCAGCATTTCAAAAAAGGTCAGATGACGGGCCGTCTTGCCCACATTCTCAATGTCGCCTGTGCGGACGCACTTCTGGCAGGTAGTCACCCGCTTCCTTGGCGGGATCTCCTGCCCTGTAAAATAAGGCTTCAGGGGCGCCATGCCTGCGTTGATCAGCAGCAGGCTCTTGTCCGTATGGGGCGGCACCAGGGAAAAGCTTTTCATTTTCAAATGTTCTTTGCTCTCGAAAAATTCGAGATACATTCTTCTCAATTCGTTTACGCCATATGGTTTCATGGTTTTACCTCCTTGTGCGTTTTGGCGCACATATGAATCTATCTTTGGAAGTTTTTCGTATCCTGTAAAAAGATTCTTTCGTTAGGATAACACTTTTTTCCCGCTTTGTATAGTAAAAAATCAGTTTCCGGCGTCATTCCTTCCGGTGTCATTGGCTCTCATCCTCAAGGATTTCATTTAACGCCTTCCTCGCATCCATGATCTCATCATGGCCGCCTTTTTCCAGCGCCGCCTCAAATGCCGTGATATAGTGGTCCAGCATCTTCCTGCGGTCGCCCAGGGTTTCCTCATACATTCTCTCCGCCCGCAGCAGCGTCAGCCGGTTCTCCTCATAATCCCGCGGCTGCAGCTTTAAATATGCCAGCTGCTCCATCCGCTCCCGGATCTCCTCGTCGGTCATCTGGTTCTCCTGATCCTTAATGATCATTTTCTGCTTTACTCCTGTGGAAGTAACGGTGACTTCCACCTCCAGCAGGGAATTCACATCATAAGTATATGTAACGTCTATGGATTCCTGGCCTTTGGGGGCTTTGGGGATCCCCACGGTCAGTTCTCCTAAAAAGAGATTGTTCTTTGCAAAGCGGCTCTCCCCCTGGAGCACCCTGACACGCACCATGTCCTGGTTATCCCGCACAGTGAAGAGACGCTCCGTATGGCTTGCGGGAATGACGGTGTTTCTCTCTATGATAGGGCAGAACCTGCCCTGCTCGTATTTTCCTTCCTCATATTCCACAACCACTTCCGTCCCCAAGGTAAAGGAACAGACATCCGTCAGGATCACTTCCCTGACCTCTTCCCTGCGTTCCTTCATGGCAGCCTGCACGGCGGCGCCAAGGGCAACCGTCTCGTCAGGGTTCAGCCTGGTGTCCGGGAACTTGCGGAACAGCCGGATCAGGAAATCCCTGACAATGGAAAGCCTGGTTGCGCCGCCGATCAGCAGCACCTCATCTATGTCCCCCAGCTTCAACCCTGCATCCGACAGGCTCTTTTTCACCGGCTCCCGGATCTTCATCAGCAGCTCCTCACAGGCATCTCCGTACTCCTTGGCGGTAATGGTCTCTTCCAGCATCTGCTCATGGTACAGGAAGCTCATGGCCACTTCCCCCTGTTCGTCTATGGCACATTTGGCCTTCTCCGCCTGACGGTACAGCCTGGCCTGTTCTTTCCCGTTCATGCCCTGGAGCTGCAGGCCGCGCTTCTGTAAAAAGAGCTTCGCCATAACCTCCGTAAAATCCTCGCCGCCCAGGTAGTTGTCCCCCGCCACAGCCCTGACTTCCAGAATGTTGTGATACAGCTCCAGGATGGATACGTCAAAAGTCCCGCCGCCCAAGTCAAATACCAGGAAACGGGTATCCTGTGTCTTGTCGTACAACCCATAAGCCACTGCGGCGGCGGTGGGTTCGGAGATCATCCTCTCCACCTTCAACCCTGCCAGCTCTCCCGCCCGCTTAGTGGCCTTTCTTCTCTTATCGTCAAAGTATGCCGGGACGCTGATGACTGCCTCCGTGACTTCCTCTCCCAGAAAGGCTTCCGCATCCTCCTTCAGGGCGCGGAGCACCATACTGGACAGCTCTTCCGGCCTGAAATGCCTGCCGCTCAAGACATAATCCCGCTCCGTACCCATGCTCCGCTTAAAAGTCTGGGCCACGGAGTCAGGATACAGGCTCATGCGTTCCCTTGCACTCTCCCCCACATATACCTTCCCCTCGCTGTCCACGCTGACCACGGAAGGCGTCAGGTTCTTTCCCAGCCTGTTGGGTATGATCCTGGGGCCTTCTTCCGAAAAGTACGCTATTAAGCTGTTAGTGGTTCCCAAATCTATTCCTACTATCATGTACTGCCTCGTTTCCTGCCTTATTTCTATTCCTGCCTTATGCTGATCCCGGCTGGATTTCCGTTCCTGCACCGGTTTGATCCCGGCTGGGAATCTATTCCTGCTCTGGTTCCGGTTCCGGCTGAATTTCCATTTCTGCCACACTTCTGATCCCGCCTGGGATTTCCGTTCCTGCTCCGGTTCCGGCTGGGTTTCTGCCTCATTTCCATGGTCCCATCGGAAGGTTCCTGGACCGGAACCCGTTTCCTGCTGCAGCCGTTCCCTACCCCGATACTTTCCCTGCCCCGAACACCGTATGCCTGATGGCAAGCATATGCTCGTCCTGAGGAAGCAGTTCCAGGTTTGATGTAAGGCGTTCCAGCGCCTCCTGGTGTTTCCCCTGTCTGTACAGAAACATAATATGGATCCCCTCCAGCTCCTTGCAAAAAGGGTTTGTGCAATAGTGGCAGATTTCTGTTTTTTCTTTCCTGTTGAAAAGCTCTTGGATTGCCTCGGGAGACGCCGTATAAAAGTCGCTGAGTATTTTGAGATATAGCTTGCTTTTGGCCCTGTTAAAAAAACGGTCCCTGGCTTTATAGGATTCCTGGTTAAGCCATACTTTCAGTTTCTCGCTATACTTTTTCCCCTGCCTGTCCTCCCCGCAAACGATACACCCGAAGATAACATCCCCCAGCAGGTCATCCTCCCTCCCATTCTCTGTGTTGCAGGCGATTGCATCCCTGAAATTCCTGAGTGCCGCCGCCCTGGTCCCAAAGAGCAGCTCCGTCCACGCTGCCAGGAGGAAAAAATCACTGTAAAACCGTTTATATTCACTGCCTTTGATCCGCCTCAGATGCCTGCCGAGAAAGCTGTCCTTCCCCAAGCCAAGCTCCTTCCGCCAGTCTTCCAGCAATTCCCTGGCCCTCCGCTCATCGCCGCTCCTGCCGTACAGGTCTACTCTGTGCAAATAACAGTTCCAGGTATCTTCCGCATAAATCTGCCGGTACATCTGGTCCGCCTTGTCCACCTGCCCCATGCGCAGCCTGCACTCCGCCAGCTCGTCAAGGCCGCGCCTGCCCATTCGGGTCCCTTCCGTAAGCTTTTTATACTGTAAATGGGAAGCCAGGGCCCGCCTGTGGTCCCCCAACAGGGAATACAGATGGCCTATATCCTGGTAGACCACAGGGGAAGCGGCATCCCCCATATACAACAGCGCTTTCTTTGCACAGACCAGCGCTTTTTCAAAATCCCCCATATATTTATAGACAAATTCCAGTCCGTTCAAAGCATATGGGTTTGCCGGAGCCAGGGAGAGCGCCTTCTCCAAGTCCTCTTTTGCCTCCGCATAACGGTGGGCTGCTTTGTGGTACAATCCTCTCTCCACAAACATATAGCTGTCAGGGCAATTGTAAAGATATTCCGTCAAAATGCCCAGGCCCTCCTGATACAGGAACATTTCGCCCTGCTCCACATGGTTAAAATACTTATCGCGGAAATGGCGCAGCTTGTTGTTCAGTATGGAATATTCCATGGGTTTGTTCCGGAGCTGATATCTATAAGCATTCAGCATCTCGCTCTTTACATTCTTCTTTTCCGCATCCTCAAGCACTCTCTCCAGGTCTTCTGTGCGCCCCAGGTCCAGAAATACTTTTGCAATGTACTCATAAGCCTTTGCAAAGTCAGGGAAATACCTGATACACTGGGCGCCGCTTTGGATCACACCTGAGGCGTCAAGCTGTCTCAGGCTTGCTTCCATGGAAACGGCATAAGCGGCAAATATCTGATATCTTTCCACCAGCTTGTCCGTCAGTTCCTGGCACCGCTCATACTCTTCCATCTCAATATAGATCTGGGCCTGTTCCAACAGTATTCCGATATCCTTCGCACTATCGGACAAAAGCTGATTGCCCTCTTCCACCGCTTTCCCAAAGAATGTCCTGTCCGCGAACCCAAGGTTATGATAACACTGCATACGGATCAAGTGGGATTGGCGCAGTCTGTCACGGTCCTTCTCCTTCTCTTTCTCCGGCCCGTCGGACTCCAGCTTCTGCAGCAAAGCTTCCTCCCAGGCATCAGCCATTACGACAGCGTCCTCATACTCCGCCTCCTCCAAATACAGCTTTGTCATCAGGCCGTCAAATTCCGCTTCTTTCTCGGGCGGAAGCTGCTTTTCCAAACATACGGCCAGCATGATACCCCTGGCTATTTTCCCGTCCTGCAGGTAGCACCAGCACAGTTCCAGTGCAGGCTCCCATTTCTTCGTCTCCCGGTATTCTTTTTCCAGTTCCTTCTCTATCTCGGCATTGATCTTGGCCAAAAGCTCCATGAAAGCCTCGTCCGTCCCGGTGGAAATCACTTTTTCGGCGCATTTCTTGGCTTTCTTATACTCTCCGTTCCCATAATGCCACTCCGCCAGGCGGAAATTGGCCATATAATGGTCTTCATTCTCCCCGATCAATTCCTGGTATATCCGTGCCGCCTTCTCCCGGCAATGCCCCTTTCCCGCCTGGCCCTGTTTCCACAGCATCTCCGCGGCATGGTAACAAACCATGGCATCCTGCGGATACCTCCCACGCAAATCCTCCATCAGGGCCACAGCCTCCTCAAGCTTTCCCTGCCTGTTCAACAGATCCCCGCGGCAGATTTCCATGACCGGGTGGCTGATCCCCAGCCTGCCCGCATCCTCGATGTATTGGGCCGCATCCTCGAGTCTGTCCTCGGAAAGCGCCTGCCAGGTACGGTCATAAAACTGAAGGAACAGGTCATAATCGCCATCCTCAGGCCCCTGGAACTGTGAAAAATCCACCTCTTCACCGCGCTCGCACTTATTCAGGACGTAGCGCACGAAATCCACCGGAAACTGCTCCCGCAGTTTAGCCGCATCCTCCACAATGGACAGCTTTTTGTTCAGCAGCTTCCACACCTCTGTCGGAAGCTTGATATGCTCCGTCAAAAACCTCAGCAGCTTGAAACGGCAGTTGTCCTCATCCTCCAGGGATAAAAAGCAATCCTCCGCAAACAGCTTTTCCCATTGACTGATATCCTGCCGGGTATGGATATTGTTGTAAATCCCCGCAGCCTTTTCCGCCCACAGGCCGGAAGGCGTAGTGTCCCTGGGACTTTCCGCCTGGTCGCCATCGCTTTCCTTTGCCATCCTGGATGCTTCCTCATAAGCGCTGCGAAGGCGTTTAAACCCTTCCGGGTCATCCTCCGGATTGGCCGCGGATAACCTTTCACGGTACGCGGCCTTAATCCGGCCCTCATCCTTCGTCTCTTCAATCCCTAAGATCCGGAAAACCTCTATCCTGTTCATCCTGCCCATCTTCATCACCCCCGCCTCTCACAATCCAGGCCGCCGGGCACGTAAAACATGCAGCCATGCAGGCCGAAACGCAAAGAGGGCAGAATATAGCTTCTGCCCTCTCCAACCTCCCATGCATACTCCATCCGTAAATTTACCGTAAAAATCCTGAATCCCGCCTGCGCGAGGCGTTTCGTGCTTCCTTGCACGAAATCCCGAGACTGCAGCGCGCCAAAATGGGATGTATTTGCCCATTTTGTGTGCATTTTCTAAACTTCCAGACTTTAATGTAGGTGGTACGGCTGATTACATGGAAGTTTAGAAAACAAATTTGTCAGCAAAATACGCATCCAGCTCTGCGATCGCCACGCGCTCCTGCTCCATAGAATCCCTGAAACGCACGGTGACGCAGTTGTCTGTCTCAGAATCAAAATCATATGTCACACAGAAAGGCGTACCGATCTCATCCTGCCTGCGGTATCTCCTTCCGATATTCCCTCTGTCGTCAAATTCGCAGTTATACTTCTTAGACAATTCCGCATAAACCTTCTCCGCGCCCTCGTTCAGCTTCTTGGACAAAGGCAGTACGCCGATCTTCACAGGCGCCAGCGCAGGGTGGAAACGAAGTACGGTACGCATATCGCCGCCCTCCAGCTCCTCCTCGTCATAAGCGGCGCAGAGGAACGCCAGCACTACCCGGTCCGCGCCCAAGGAAGGCTCGATGACATAAGGTATGTACTTCTCTTTCTTCTCATCATCAAAATAAGCCAGATCTTCGCCGGAGGTATTGACATGCTGGGTCAGGTCATAATCGGTCCTGTCCGCAATACCCCAGAGCTCACCCCATCCAAAGGGGAACAGGAACTCGATATCGGTAGTGCCCTTGCTGTAGAAGCTGAGTTCCTCAGGACTATGGTCCCTCAGGCGCATCTCCTCTTCCTTCATGCCAAGGGACAACAGCCAGTCACGGCAGAAACCTCTCCAATACTGGAACCATTCCATATCCGTCCCGGGTTCGCAGAAGAACTCCAGCTCCATCTGCTCAAATTCCCTGGTGCGGAAAGTAAAGTTGCCGGGAGTGATCTCGTTGCGGAAGGATTTACCGATCTGGCCGATGCCGAAAGGAATTTTCTTCCGTGATGTCCTCTGCACGTTTTTAAAGTTTACGAAAATGCCCTGGGCAGTCTCCGGACGGAGGTATACCGTGTTCTTCGCATCCTCGGTGACGCCCTGGAAGGTCTTAAACATCAAGTTAAACTGCCTGATATCCGTAAAATTATGCTTTCCGCAGCTGGGGCAGGGAACGCCCTTCTCTTCCACGAAATTCTTCATCTGCTCCTGGCTCCAGGCATCTACGCTCTCTTCCAGCTTAATGCCATTTTCCTCACAGTAATCCTCAATCAATTTGTCGGCACGGAAACGCTCATGGCACTCCTTACAATCCATCAAAGGATCGGAAAAGCCTCCCAGGTGCCCGCTTGCCACCCAGGTCTGGGGATTCATGAGGATCGCACAGTCCACGCCTACATTATAGGGGTTCTCCTGTATGAACTTCTGCCACCATGCCCTCTTCACGTTATTCTTTAATTCCACGCCGAGATTGCCGTAATCCCATGTATTGGCAAGTCCGCCGTATATCTCGGACCCGGCATATACAAATCCTCTGGCCTTAGCCAGCGCTACGATTTTTTCCATTGTTTTTTCCATACAAATAACCTTGCCTTTCCTCACAATTCTTCTGTCCTACGTATGCCGCACATTTTTTCGTTTCCGTCCCGGGTTCTTTCCTGCCGTACGACGCGGCATATTATTTCAACAGGATATAGACGGGATCCTCCGCCGCCGTGCCGTCCACGCTTCCGTCCTCTGCCAAAGCCGCATTCCCGCTGATGTACTCCACGCTTCCGGGGCAATATACATGTACTCCCCAGGGTGCAATGATAAGCCGCTTATCCGTAGCCTGCTTTAACTGGTCCGCCGTCAATGTCTGTCCGTCCAGGCCTTCCAGGGAGACATTGACCGAATATCCCTGGGAAACCGCCTCCTGGACGGTCCCGAAGAACAGGCTCCCCTGGTTGAAACCCGTATAGCTCTCAGCGCTGTCGTATTTGTAGACGATGCACACACGGCCGGAACCGTCCTCCAAAGCCTCCACCTTTTCCAGCTTCACCGGAGTGGCCGTCCCGGACTGGTTGGCGGTGTTATACTGTGCCGCCTCTTCCGCAGCCATTGATGACAGTCCGGAAACACTGTAATATTCCTTATCAAAATCGCTAATCAGATATTCCGTGACCTCCCCGCTCTTTGCGATGGAAATCATGGGCCTGTCTATGGTATCAGGAACTTTGGCTTCTCCACAGCCGGTTATCATCAGTGTCACCAGTGCGATTCCCAGCACCGTCCTTGAGACTTTTTTCATAATTTGTGATCATGCCTTTCTGTAACCTGTGAATCCCGGCTTCCTTGTTTGGACACCGGAATTACTTTTACGACGCATTATGATAATCAGGCGCCAAAAACCATTTTAGCATCGGATTCAGCCGAAAATAAAATTTAGCCTTTGACGGGATAACCATTAAAATATTGTATCAAAAAAGCACCATATTTTCAACAAAGAGTTTGCAGAACTTCCAGGCTCTTGAAATTTCTTCCCACAAACTGCTTCATATACCGCTCCGCAACCTGCTGCAGCTGCCGCAAAACCGACTCTGTCACATTGAAAGTATACAGTTTTTCAATGGGGCTGGACGCTATGTACTGCAGCGCATAAACGGTTGAATCCTCCAGCGTCCCCTCCGCAGGCGGACCTGGGAACTCCCCGTTTACTGCTATGGCCTTGCATTCATATATGCACCGGATCAGAGGATCCGGCAGGGACGGTACGGACAACGCCCGCAGGGACTGGTACAGCAGTTTCATCATCTCCCGCTCGTCATTGTTCTCCCTGGTATAATAATCTGCGATCTCCGCAAAATACATGCCGTAGCACGCACCGATATAATCCGTCCTCAGGTCTTCAAAATAATTCTGAATGTCCGCTTCCGCCACCGTATATGAGCTTTTTCCCTCATACAGCTTAAAAGTGCCGAAAGAAAACGGGTTAGTAGCCGCCGCCAGGCGGTTTGCAGGCTTCCTGGCCCCTCTTGCAAAGGCCGATATCTTCCCCCGCTCTTTCGTCAGAATGCTAATATGTCTGTCGTATTCCCCCACGGGAGCCTGCTTCAATATGATCCCTGTCACGCATATATATCCCTGCATCCCTATGTTCACCCGCCCGGGTTTCCTTTCCTGTATCCTCCTGTCTGTCACAGGCTACAAATGACAGATAATCCTCTATCCTGCCGCTGTTCTCAAATTGCTTCCAGTATTCCAGATTCATTTTTCGCATCCCCTTGGTCCGTATCTTTTCCTGGTTAGGGTCTGCATTTTTCTTTTTTCTATTCGTAGGCCTTCCGTCCCATAACGTACCGCTATTCCCCTGAAAGTACCGTTTTCTGCGGCCATGGCTTTTTTTTGGATAAATTTACCGCCCTGGATTGCTTTCCCGGAGTGTGTTTGAAAATTGCTTTCTAACAGATGTGCGTCACAATTTGTGGGAGATGAATCCATCTTACAGATGATTCGCCAAATGAAAGGCGCATAGCAGGCTATGTAGCCTGAATCTGGCTCAAATATACCGCGAAGTGGGGCATGCAAATGCCGGGAAAGAATTTTCAAAACACACTTTAGGGATTATAACCAAAATTTTTCAAGAGGAAGTCGCTGTCCCTCCAGTCCTTTTTCACCTTCACCCACAGCTGCAGGTTCACCTGCATTTCCAGCATTTTCTCAATTTCGGGCCGGGCAGTGGAACCGATTTTCTTCAGCATCTGGCCGCCTTTTCCGATGATGATCCCTTTGTGGGACTCTTTTTCGCAGATAAGGGTCGCTTCTATATGGCATATCTTGCCTTTTTCTTTCATGCTCTCAATGCTGACCGCTACCCCGTGGGGAATCTCGTCCTCCAAGAGCCGCAGCGCCTTCTCCCTGACCAGTTCCGCCACGATCTGGCGCATGGGTTGGTCGGTGACAGTGTCCTCATCATAAAATGCAGGGCCGTATGGCAGGTACTTCAGGATGCATTTTATCAGTTCATCGGTGTTGTCCCCTTTTAGGGCAGATACCGGAACGATCTCCTGGAAGTCCATCTCTTTGCGGTAAGTGTCGATAAAGCCGAAAACCTCTTCCCTTTTCACGGTGTCCGTCTTGTTAATGACAAGGATCACCGGCGTTTTCGTCTTCTTAAGCTGTTCGATAATATGGCGTTCCCCTGCCCCGATATAATCCGTAGGTTCTACCAGCCAGAGGATCACATCCACTTCCTCCAGAGTATGCTCCGCCACATTGACCATGTAATCACCCAGCTTGTTCTTCGCCTTATGGATACCGGGCGTGTCCAGGAACACAATCTGCCCTTCTTCCAAGGTCAGTACTGTCTGTATGCGGTTACGGGTAGTCTGTGGTTTCCGGGAGGTTATGGCGATCTTCTGGCCAATCAGGCGGTTCATCAATGTGGATTTCCCTACATTCGGCCTGCCGATCAGGGTCGCAAAACCCGATTTAAAAGATGGATTTTCGTTCATATATTTCCTCACTCTTTCTTTGGTCCGCTTATGTTTCCCATGCATTCACCTTTTGTTGAGGAATCCATCATAACATCTTTTTGTTACAAATTCAAGCGGCACGGAACAAACTATAGGATCCCCGCTTTTTCAGGTTACAGTTCACACGTCAGCCGTACCCAGATAAATTTATGCTTGCATAAGAAGTTATCTGGGTACCAACGGACGGAGGGAGCGCCTTTTTATGAGCAAAAACAGCTGCACAGCAGCGGCGGGCACTGAAAGTGCGGTTTTGCGAACGGCGCGTGTGAACTGTAACTTTTTCAGTGTTATCATACACTCCGTCCACAGCAGCAGTTGCACAGAAATCCCAAAACAGCGATTTCGCGCATGCCTGTCAAACGGACTCCATATTATCGGACAGAAGGGACGTAGCGTGATTAAAGTTTCTCCCCGCACTTTGGCCGGATCAAGCATACCTGAACCATGAGAAAAACCAACACCAGGAGAAATGAGATCACAATCACTCCGTTTAATGTGCTGTTGTCATAGGCAGACAAAAGGAAATTGGCTGTCAGGGCCAGCACCGTGACTGTGCGTGCAAAGTTCAGATGCAACGCCCTCTCCGGCTGTTCCTCCCGGATCCTTTTTATCACTTCACCCAAAAACATATAGATCGTATAGACGGACATTACACTCACAAGCAGGCTCTCCAACGGATTCTTAAAAGAGAAGACCCAGTGCAGGGCAAAATCCGCTGCCAATAGCAACAGGAATGGCTTCAGCCTCTTTTCCGTCTCAGTCGGCACATCATGGCTTGCGGCAGAAGCAAACCAAAACAGCATTCCTACGAAATCCGGCATCAGATTTATTTTCCCTAAGTTAAAGTTCATAAAAAGAAACAAAATTCCTATTTTCAAGTAAGTCAGCGATTTTCTTTCCATATGACATCCCCCTTCCGACTCTGCATTCCCCATATGACGGCCTGTCATATCGGGAAGCCTGTCACGTTAAGCAGCCTTCTGTATCATTCCCGGCATGCAAAATACCTGTTGCACCAAAACCCGTTGCATCATTGAGCCTGGCATGTCAAAATACCTGACACATCAACATGCCCGGCATGCCAAGACATCTGTCAGCGCCGTTCCGCCACTGCCACTGCCTCATCTTCCACTACCAGCCTTCCGTCCACATAGATACGCACATGGACGCGAAGTTCTGTATCGGTATTCCATCCCTGCCCGGGCTGGACAAAGCCGGATCCCCCTCCGCCGATTCCTCTCGGCTCGCCGGGAATCAGCTCCTTACCGTCAAATTCCGCCACACAATAGCCGTCCCCAGAGAAGCTGCCGGTATCATAAACCTCCCCTGCGGCCTCCGCTGATGCCTCTGCCGCCGCTTCCTCCGGCGTTGGCATTTCCGCCGCTTCCTTCCCGTTTTCCGTAATTTCAACCCTGACAGTGCAACCCTCCAAAGATTCCTCCCCCAGATAGGTAATGTCATATTCTGCCACCCTGTACTCTACGGTAAAATGATCCGGAAAGTAGTCTTTCCCCAACGCATCCTGGCCATAGGGCATATTTCCCCATGTGTCCGGCAGCCTTTGCTGCATCCCTCCAAAGCCGCTGAAATATGCCTCGTTATAAGCCCATGCTTCCAACAGGAAATCCCCCGTCCGCAGACTTCCCTGCAACATGGGCGGCTCCCGGTACTCGCCTGTCCTTCTTCCTGTATCCCCCACAAGCCGTACCTTCCATCCCTCCTCCCTTTCCAGTTCCAGCTTCCATTCCGTGTACTGCGCCTCCTCATGGCCGTTCCCCAGTTCCGCATATACGGTGGCCGTTCCCTGATTGCCGTCATATTGGAGGTTATAGATACGGCACTGCCATATCCCCGTGGTTTCCTGTGGGAAATAGTCCTTCTGCCCTGTGGACGCCGCAATGCTGTCCACTGTGATCCCTCCCTTCCCATCAAGGATTCCCTTATTTCTGCAGTCTTCCGCAAAAGCTTCAAAAGCTGCCGTTTCCCTCTGCGGGAGCACAGCCGCCCTGTAGAATACATTATGCTCCGCTGCTGCCTGCAGAAAGAGCCAAAGGGCCTCCTCCGGCGTATCGGCACGATAAATCTCCGCCTCCCACAGATTCTTCTGCAGCTCTGCATCCGTCCTGAACTCACGGAGCTCAAAACCCCGGTGCGCCACCCCTGTCCCCACGCCTGCAGCCGTCAGCATCAGTGTTATACAGGCGGCCACTACCCCTATTCCTGGAGGCACTTTGCGGAAATCACAGATGCGGCGGATCCTTGTCCGCATATTCCGGTAGGAATTGGCCATGTTGGAGGTTCCCGTCCTTACGGGATTCCCCGCTCCCTTTTCCGCCATTGCAAGAAGCATATCCCCGTAATCCTTCTGCATCCCCTCCCGGCAGTACTCCAACACCCTCTGGTCACACAATGCTTCGCTGTCATTCTGCACCACGCCTGTCAAAAACCAGACGGCAGGGTTGAACCAATTTACCACTCTGACTATGCGGATTGCCACATTCACCGACACATCCTTCCATTTCCTGTGCAGCAGCTCATGGACGATCACAGCTTCTTCCGGCATCGCCCTCCCTTGGGGAAGCACCAGCACAGGGCGCACCAACCCGCAGATAAAGGGTGCATTGCAGTGATAGCTGCGGATATCGCTGCAGGTTTTCAGTCCGTATTTTTCCGCAATTCCATTGACGTAACCCCTGGTACTTTCATCTGCACGGGGGGCGTTTTTGAGACAGAGCTTCAGCACAAGCCATGTGGCAAAATAGTACCCTCCAAGCAGCGCCACGCCCCAAAGGTATATCTTCCCGAGCAGGCCTGCCGCCTCTTGATAACCCTTGCGGCCCGCTGCCAGACGCCCCAGATCTATCCATCTGCTTAAGGGTATCCCCTGCAGTACCGACACGGGAGTGTGGATCAGGGCAAAATCCACCGGTATGACCAGCCGCACCAGCAGTACCAGCCAGATAAAATAATGCCATCTGGCATCCAGCTTGTCATGAAAGAACAGCTTCACCAGCCAGATCATCATACCCACCGTCGTCACTGCCAGAGTATATTCCAACACTTTCCAGATATCCATTTATGAACCATGCCTTTCCGTAACCTGCGAAGGGGCCATTTAAGGCCTGCCGCAACTCTCCGTTTGTGACCTGCATTCCACAAGCTCTCTAATCCTGCCCGTTTATCTGATCCAGCAGCCGCCTGAGTTCTTCTACTTCCTGTTTCGACAACTGGCTGTCTTTCACAAAGGAAGCCACCATACTTCCGACGCTCCCTCTGTACACTCTCTGTAAAAAGCTTTGCCGCTCCTGGCGTTGGCATTCCTCCCGGCACAAAAGCGCCCTGTATACATGGGGCGAGCGCTCCTTATCCGCCTCAAGGATGCCTTTTGCACAAAGCCTTGTAAGAAAAGTATGTACTGTATTCTTATTCCACTTCTTCCCTAAATGCTCCATCATCTCCGGCTGGGTCACGACCCCCTGCCACACTAATTCCATAAGCTGCCATTCGCTTTCCGTAATCCGATATTCCATTTTCCCTCCTGTTCCGCCCCTCCGGCAGATCTTCGGCGCCCAGTGTACTGACTGTATTGCAACCGCCGTAACAATGACAAAACTTTTACAGCAAAAGACTACAGATGTAGTTCTGATTCTATCCTACATCTGTAGTCCCGTTTTGTCAAGATGCCCATAGTGTGCTGGCCCCCCTGCCGGCACCGACCCTCACGGTATTCACCAGTCCGTATTGCATGGCTTGATACTTGTGCCGGCAGCGGTGCAAAAATCAAAGACAGCGCCGCAGAGCAGCGGGGTATTTGACTCTCGCGGCAGTCGCCAAATGTCTGCAAGCAGCCACTTGGCTCATTGCCCCAGTGTGCTGACCAGATTACTTTCAGCTAAATAGCGCAAAAAGAATTTTCAGTCTGCAAGGCAGATTTCCCACGGCGTAACGGTGGCTACATCTAGGAAATCTGACGCTGCAGATGGAAATTCAGGCAAGATATTTAGCGAAATGTAATACGGTAAGTACACGAGCGTGTCACAGCAATTTCCTGAGTTTGGCGACTATCGCCTGAAACCGTTCCTCCCCCCGCAGTTCCGTAAGGCAGTCATCCTGTTCCAGTCCCTTAACTATGCTGTGCATTATTTCCGCGCTTGGCTGCACCTGCATTGTCCCCGCAGAAAAGGCAGGATAAAAGAGGGTCTGATTAGGCAAAGTCCACCCTTCACTCAGCCTTTGGGCAAATTCTTCCAGGTAATCCAAAGCCTCCTGCTTCATGCCCAGCCGCAGGTATACCTCGGCAATAACGGCCGACCCCATACCTCCGCCTACGCCGAACAGTTCTTCCTGCCTGCGGAAAATACGGCAGATTTCCAGGGTCTTTTCCCTGTCAAACCGCATATTGTCTCCAAGCAGCAGCATGAGGCAGTTCTGTATATCGCTGACCCTTCTATATAGATTGTGCTGCACTGTCTCCAGGGCCTTGTCAGGCTCTCCTCTTTTCTGGTAAAGCTGTACCCAATGCATGGTAAAATCCGCCGTATTACCATGGGCCTGTTTCAGCAGCTCTTCCGCCCTGTCCAGATTTCCGTCAGCCAATTCCAGCGTCACCAGCATAGAGATCGAAGACAGGTAATATGCCGAGTCACCGCTTGCATAAATTGCCTCCGCCAGCTCCCTCTTCCTTGCTTTCCATCGCTCCGCATCCTTCTCGCCTTCCCCGCTCTCCGTCTCAGCGGGATTGTACATTTCAAGCATGGTAAAAACCGCTATGGCGCTGAATTTCAGCGGGACCGCAGAGGGATAACTGTGCAAAAGCTTCTCCAGCCGTTCCTCCGCCTCCTCCTTCTTTCCTTCTCTTAACATCCCCATGATCTCCGACATATAACGGCCCTGTTCTTCCTCCGTCAGCGTTTCCTCATAGGACAGCAATGTATCCACGTCCGTCCCAAGGGCCCTTGCCAGCGGGCAGAGTATAGTAATATCAGGGTAAGAGCTGTCCGTTTCCCACTTGCTGACTGCCGGCGCCGACACACCCAGCAGACCGGCAAGCTGATCCTGTGTCATTTTTTTCGCTTTCCGAAGCTCCATGATCTTTTCGCCTAATTTTATATCCGTCATAATATCCGTTCCTTTCCTGCTCCATTCCTGCTTAGTCTGCACATTGGGATCTCCTTTTCCTGCCTGCTGCCGCCAACGATACAGGTAATCCGTGGCAGGAATGCCCGCAAATGGGAAGATAGCCCGCTTTACGCTGCCAGGCCTTGGCAATCTTACCGTTTCCCGATTTATACTGAATAGTATAACCGAAAAAAACAGGCTCCACAATGGAGCCTGTTTCAACTGCCGGGAAAAAAACTTAACTGTCGGTTAATCAACCGGAGCCGCCTGTTCCGCCTCGGGCTTATTTGCCGCTTTTCTGGCAACGCGCTTTTTCCGGTATTTTTTCAATACAAGTACCAGGACTGTGATGACAACCGTCCAAACCACCAGGTAAGGGAGATGGGCCAGAATCCAAATGACTCCTTCTTTGATGCCATGCCCGATCTCCTTCAGGCTGTCCGTAAAGCCTTCTGTGATCCTCTGAAGATCGGTCCGCTCTTCCACGGAAGTCAGCTCCTTCACCTCGGTGAGGTTTAGGTTTACCGTACTGTAATCCACCTGATTGTCTATGATACGGAGTTTGGATTCCATGCTCTCCAGGTAATAGCGTACGTTGGAAAGGCGTTCTTCCAATGCAATCATATCCTCTACAGTGTCCGCCTGCCCCATCAGCTCCAAAAGCCTTGCCTGTTCCGCTTTCAGCGTATCCCTGCGGCTCTCCATATCAACGTAAGAGAGCGTCACATCTTCCACGCTGTCGGAGCGCCTGACCACATTTCCGATTTCGGACATGTTCTGCAGAAAACCTTCCAGAGACTCCCGGGGGATACGGATGGCCAGGTTCGCCCAGCGGGAAGTGCGGTAAGACGAATAACTGCTGCCGTTATAGGTCTCCAGATTTTCTATGTAACCGCCAAGGTTCCGGATCTGGGTTTCCAACTCGGACATCATCCTCTCAAACTCCTTGGTCTCCATCTCCAGCTCCACCGATTTGATCAGCTTCCTTCCCTGAAGCAGATCGGAATCCGCGGCAACGCTCCCCTCTTCCGGCGCTGTCCCCATATCTGCAGCCGCTTTCGTATCATAGGATACGCTGTTTGCCTCCGAATATCCCTCTTCAGAGGAAGCTCCGCCAACCCCCGTGACTTCAGCCGCATAAGAAGGGCTGGCTGCACTATACTGCTCATGTACAGCCGGCACCGCATATTCCGCCGCGGAATTGCCCGAGGCGCCGCAGCCTGCCAACAGCAATGCCGCCATAGCTAACGTTACCGGAAACCTTCTGCTTCTCTTCATAATCCCATCCTCCCTGTGTTTGAGCATGCTATCCGCAGGACCCGGGCCACACTTGCTGAGCCTCCATTCAAAGGCGCGGCAAGTCTGCATGGGCCTAATCGAGACGTAGCAAATCTGTATGGGCCTAATCAAGGCACAGCAGATCAGCGTCGGCCAAATCAAGCCGCAGCAGGCTGAGAAACAGGGCATACAAATCAGGTCCTGCCCTGCGTTTTGCCTTCACTCTATTAGACGACAGGGGGTCAGAAAAGGTTCTCTATTTTCATAAATTTCTCTTCTTCCGCTTTGATTTTCTGGGCATTGCCCACAACACACAAATTATCCTCCTCCATAAACGCCCTGATGTACTCCGCCAGGGAACGGATTGTCCCGGGAGTCGCGGAAAGGATCTCATCCCTCTCCTTCTGCAGCATCTTCTGGGTAATTCCCGTCATATAAGCGCTAAGGGCCTGCAGTCCCTTAGCGGCGGGGTTCTTAGGCATATCCAATTCGCTGACGGCGCCGATGATATACTGGGTCATGGTGCGCTCATCCGCCTGGAAATCCGCAATGGCATCCGCCGCCTTCTCGTAGACCTCCAATGTCTTGCCCAGATTAGGATCCCTGTAGGACACAAAGTAACATTCCCCTGACTTACCGAATGCACACATGCAGCCGTAAGCGCCGCCTTTTACACGCACATTCATCCACAGATACTCGTACCCCTCTATCACCTTCAGCACACGCAAAGCACCCTGATAGGGCAGTCCCTTCCTGCGGAAGCTGCCCGCACGGCACACATACTGCACCTGCCCGGAGGTCATCAGGCCCTCGTTCTGCCTGCTGGCCACAGGTACATAGGCCTCCCTCTTTACCTCACAGGTATACAGCTTTTCCCTCAAAGCCGCTATAGGCTCCTTTAAAGTCCCCATAGCCTGTTCATCCCCCACAAAGTCCACCATAAGGTTTTCCGGCCGGAAGATCATCTTGCCCAAAGTCTGCAGTTTCTCCACCAAATCCCCTTTCCTGGCCTCAAAGTTCTGTTCCAGGTCGGCTGTCAGGCGGTAAAAGGGAATGCCGGAAATGATTTCGCTGACCGTGCCGGACACACTGCCGTAGGACATGGCTCTTCCCACCGCCACACTGTGCCCCCCGGAGATCATCTGCGCCTGCATCCGGGACTTCCCTTCCGCCAGGATCTCCGCCAGCCGTTTCGTATCTGTAAAATCACTGGTCATAAGGATTTCCCCGATCAGTTCCACCGCCCTGCCCAGATTTTCGTACAATACTTTTGTCTTGATCTCCAGAGTCAATGTATATTGGTCCGGGTCTTCCACCCGGGAGTATGCGTTATTCACTGCCGCCATGCCCCCTGTCACCAGGTTCATCTCATTGAACAGATCCCCATAAGCAAAGCGCTCCGTATTCAGTAACCCCAGGCAGCCCTTTAAAATCCCTATATAGGGAAAATATTCCCCCGGTATCTCCCGGCACTTGAAAAGCAGCCTCAAATATCCGATGCCGTTGGTCTCAATGGCATGATACAGCACAGGGGTGTCCGAAATCATCCGCTCTTCGTTGATCAGCACGCCGGCTTCCTTCTTCATGTCTTCCCGGGTAAGCATGGGGATTTTCGACAGATCCTCCGGGGAATCCTCCCGCTCCTGGAACGCGTTCAACGCCGCAAAGGTCTCTGCGATCCGGGCAAGCTCCTCCTCGCCCATGGAAGCCTTCTTTTCCGCCAGCCTGGCCCTCAGCGCCTCTTCCCTCTGGGCCCCAAGGCCCTCCCTGGGCCTTAAAATAACCGCGGCAGCATGATTGTTTTCCAACAGGTACTTCCGCACCAGCTTTTCAAAATAGCCTGTCCCTATCTGCGTCCTCAAAAAGGCAAAGGTTTCGTTTGCCTCAATGTGGAGGAACGGTTTCCGGTCGTCATAAAGCCAGCTGTCCAAAATCTGGAGCCCATACATCAACCCCTTGGGGTAGGACCCGAAGTCAGCCTCCCTGTATTTAAACTCATAATAATTGATGCCTGCCAGCAGCGCCTTTTCGTCAAAGCCTTTTTCCGCCAGCTCCGATAACACCTGCCGGATGATATCCAGAAACTGCCGCTCTTTCCCCAGGGAAGTGTCCTTGGCAATGACGCTGAAATAAGGCTGCCGGATGCCGTTTTCAAACAGGCTGTACACGTCCTTTCCCACACCGGCTTCCACCAGGGCCTTCTTCAGAGGCGCCCCGGGTGCGGAACAAAGGGCATAGTCCAGTATCTGGAAGGCCACATAAAGCTCCTTGTCAACGCTGTTCCCCACGGAGAGGTTCCAGGAAAGAAAGGTATTTTCCTCCTCACTCTCTCCTTCGCTGATGGGATATTCTATCACCCTCCGGCCAGGCTCCGCAAATGCCGGCTCTTCCCCGATAGAAGAATCTATCTCCAGAGGGCCAAAGTCGGACAGATAGTGCTCGTCGATAAAGGTAAGTTTCTCCGCCATATCCATGTTACCGTAAAGATAGATATAACTGTTGGAAGGATGATAATACCTCCTGTGAAAGTCCAGGAACTGCTCATAGGTAAGCTCCGGGATGGCTTCCGGATCCCCTCCCGACTCACATCCATAGGCAGTATGGGGATAGAGCGCACTGGTGATCTCCCTCTCCAGCACATCATCCGGGGAAGAAAAAGCTCCTTTCATCTCATTATAGACCACGCCGTTGATGGTAAGCTGCCCCTCCCCGTCCAACTCATAATGCCATCCCTCCTGGCGGAAGATGGACTCATTTTCGTAAATATTGGGATAGAAAACGGCATCCAGGTACACATGCATCAGGTTCTGGAAATCCTTGTCATGGCAGCTGGCCACGGGATAAACCGTCTTGTCGGGATAGGTCATGGCATTTAAAAAGGTATTCAAAGACCCCTTTACCAGCTCCACGAAAGGGTCCTTCACCGGAAATTCCCTGGATCCGCAGAGAACGGAATGCTCCAGGATATGCGCCACGCCGGTGGAGTCCCTGGGCGGCGTGCGGAAACCTATATAAAATACCTTGTTCTCGTCGTCATTTTCCAGCAGCGCCACCCTGGCCCCCGTCTTCTTATGGCGCACCAGATAGCTTATACTCTTAATATCCTTGATCTCTCTCTTTTCTATCACCTCATAAGCGGACAATTCTTCCACTCTCATATCCAATCCTCCTGCAATTTTACTTACTATCCGTCAAAGCATTCCCTGTCACAATCCCATCAACGCCAGCTTACTGACGGAAAGCTCCTGTATTACCAGTCCCTTTTTCTCCTTCTCCGCCACAGGCATCTCCACCAATTCTTCTATGGTCAGGTTCCTGGTGACATACTCCAGCTTCTTTTTTCCCAGAAAGCCTTTTTTCTCTTCAATGACATTGACCTTGACCCTTGCCTTCATTTGTTTGTATGTCTGGACCAGGAATTTGCCTTTTTCCAAATAATAGAGATGGGTTTCCAGGGTATCCTCCCTGGCCGATTCCGGCAAAATATAGCGTTCCACGATCATGCGGAATTTAAACAAAATGTCCTCGGCTTCCAGAAGCTCCCCCATGGTATATTTACTCCCCACATAGAGCCTTCCGGTGTCCTGCATACTGTATTTGTAATCTTCATAGGTTTTCTTCTGCATATACCATGTCCTCAATCTTATAGCCGCTCATCCGCATGGCTTCCCGGATGCTTTTCAGGGAAAACCCTGTCTCCTGGGATAGTTCCTCAGGGGTTACCTTCCGATGAAGCTCCCCTGCCAGCTCCTTGGCCTTGTCCGCCACCAGGTTCACTTTATCCGCCACTTTGCGGTCTGTCTTTTCATTGGATTCGTTTTCCCGTATATACTCCTCCATAGCGTCCATGACCATCCTGGCAAGCATTCCCTGGGCCTCCTCCGGCTTCTCCAGGCTGCCCAGCATACCTGTCCCAAAGGCCAGGGCAAGATTCCCCTCGCCGATCAGGTCCTCCAGCAACACGCCCTGCCCGGTGTAAAGCTTTGCAATGTCTATGACATCCTTCAGGTACGCCTCTGCCAGCCTGGCCTGGGCGTCCGCCTCGCCTGCCATGGCCGCTATGGTAAACCCTTCTATCTGCCCCTTGCTGTAGACAGGCAGTCCGGCGATCTCATCCATATAATCCTGCAGGTAGCTCCGCTCTTCCTCCGTCAGATATTCGTCCGCATCCACAGGTTCCCCGATTCCGATTTTCTGTTTTTTCAGGTAATCAAAGACCATCTGGAACTGGGCGTCAGAAAGTTCCATCTCCCGGAAAGCCTCCCTTACCTGCCCCTCACTGATGCAGCTTCCCTGTTCCCTGGCCTGTTGCCTGACCTGCTCCAGGGTTTTGGCAAATCTTATTTCTTTATCCATGAAATCCTCCGTCCCGATTCTCAAATTGAGCAAGCTCTTTTTCTATTTTACATGGGTGTGCGTGAACAGGTGCTGCTGGCAGTACTCGTAATTTCCGTTACACTTGGAACAGAAACGGAATTCCAGCGACGGATCATCCTCGTCCGTCCTGCCGCATATGGCGCATTTATGCCTTGTGATCCTCGGATTCCGTTTTACCTCATGCCGGAATTCCGCCCTCCGCTTTACCTGCCTTGGCGACATGTGGATACGGCTCCTGGAAGTCAGGAAAAAAATCACGAAATTCAGCAATGAGGAAGCGATGGCTATCCTTATCACAAAGCTGCCTGCAAACAAGAACTCCCACACCAGGATCACCGCATATATGATACCCATCCACTTTACCTTCACCGGAATCACAAACATCAAAAGCACCTGCACATTCGGGAAGGTAGCCGCAAATGCCAGGAAAATAGACATATTGATATAATATGTGCTGAAAAACAGGGAACCGATGCCGGAGACATAGGCCGCCAGTTCGCCGTTCATCCCGCCTGCAATCAGATATTGGGATCCCAGCCAGACAAAACTGCCTATCACGGTAAACAACATACCCGACAGCAGAAAGACATTATAGCGCCAGGTTCCCCAGGTCCGCTCCAGGGAGGTGCCGATGCTGTAATAAAAGAACAGCATGATTATGGTAAACAGGTCGGGAGAGCTTGGCGGCACGATGACCCAGGTAAAGATCCGCCAAATCTGGCCGTGCAATATCTTATAGGGATCCAGTGTCAGGAACATCAAAAAATTTCCGTTTATAATGTCGATCACATATCCCACCACATAACAAAGGATCAAAACAAGCGACAGATTCCTGATGGCATATTTTCCGAATTTCTTTTCCCATTTGCTCATAAAGTATACATTCCTTTCGCCTCTGCAGACAGTCATTTTCGAAAAAGCATATGAATACATTTTAACATTACCATTTCCATAAGGCAACCAACCATTTCCAACTTTATAGAAAAATCAGGTTTTTCACAAATATTTCATATGTATTGCTCGTTGCAATTTAAAATAAGGTGTACTATAATGTCAGAGAATGTCGATTTGAATATTTACGATTATTATACATGTTTTTACAGGATTTACATTTTCAGGAAGGATGATTTTATTTATGGAAAGTATCAACACAGCTTCGGCTCTCGGCATCGATATCGGCTCCACTACCGTGAAAGTCGCGATTTTGGACAGGGATCATAAAATCCTGTTTTCCGATTACGAGCGCCACTACGCCAACATCCGGGAGACGCTTTCCTCTTTGTTAAGTAAGGCATACGGGCAGCTGGGCAACCTGCCCCTGCATCCCATGATCACCGGCTCCGGCGGCCTCACCCTTGCCAACCACCTGGGCGTCCCTTTCACCCAGGAAGTCATTGCCGTAGCCACCTCGTTAAAGGAACTTGCCCCCAAGACCGACGTGGCCATTGAACTGGGTGGGGAAGATGCCAAGATCATTTATTTCGAAGGCGGCAATGTAGAGCAGCGGATGAACGGTATCTGTGCCGGCGGCACAGGCTCTTTTATCGACCAGATGGCTTCCCTGCTCCAGACAGATGCTGCCGGTTTAAACGAATATGCGAAAAACTATCAGTCCCTCTATGCCATCGCCGCCCGGTGCGGTGTGTTCGCAAAGACGGATATCCAACCCCTGATCAACGAGGGCGCCACCAAGGAAGATCTCTCCGCCTCTATTTTCCAGGCGGTGGTCAACCAGACCATCTCGGGCCTTGCCTGCGGTAAGCCTATCCGTGGCCATGTGGCGTTTTTAGGCGGCCCGTTACACTTTTTGTCCGAGTTGAAGGAAGCTTTCATACGCACCCTCAAGCTGGACGGGGAGCATATCATCGATACCGACAATTCCCACCTCTTTGCGGCAATCGGCTCCGCCCTGAACGCCAAGGCGGAGGTCACTTATTCTATGGAAGAAATGGTGAACAAGCTTTCTTCCGATATAAAGATGGAATTTGAGGTGGAGCGCATGGAACCCCTGTTCGCGAACCAGTCCGCCTATAATGAGTTCACGGCGCGCCACAGCCGGCATCACGTGGGCGCTTCCCCACTGTCCGAATATAAAGGCAATGCATTTTTGGGGATCGACGCCGGCTCCACCACCACCAAGATTGCACTGGTGGGTGAGGATGGCTCCCTGCTCTATTCTTTTTACAGCGGAAATGACGGAAGTCCTTTAAAGACTGCCATCCGCTCCCTGAAGGAAATTTACGAGCTGATGCCCCGGGACGTACACATTGTGCGCTCCTGTTCCACCGGTTACGGGGAAGCACTGATGAAAGCCGCTTTCCTGCTGGACGACGGGGAAGTGGAGACTGTGGCCCACTACTATGCCGCAGCTTTCTTTGACCCCGACGTGGATTGTATCCTGGACATCGGCGGCCAGGATATGAAGTGCATCAAGATCAAGAACCAGACTGTTGACAGCGTACAGCTGAACGAAGCATGTTCCTCCGGGTGCGGTTCCTTTATCGAAACTTTTGCGAAATCCCTGAACTACAGTGTCCAGGATTTCGCCCAGGCAGCCCTTTTTGCGGAGCACCCCATCGACCTGGGCACACGCTGTACCGTATTTATGAATTCCAAGGTAAAGCAGGCCCAGAAAGAGGGCGCCAGCGTGGCGGATATCTCCGCAGGCCTGGCCTATTCCGTCATAAAGAACGCATTATTCAAGGTTATTAAGGTTTCCGATGCCTCCGAGCTGGGGAAAAATATTGTGGTACAGGGAGGTACCTTCTATAACGATGCCGTCCTCCGGAGCTTTGAAAAGATTGCCGGCTGTGAGGCTATCCGCCCCGATATTGCAGGTATTATGGGCGCTTTCGGCGCAGCGCTGATTGCCAGGGAACGATATGAGGCAGGGTACCATACTTCCATGCTCTCCTACGAAAAGCTCTGCAGCCTGAAATACGAGACCAGCATGTCAAAATGCAGAGGCTGCACCAACAGCTGCCGCCTTACTATCAATAAGTTCTCCGGCGGCCGTACCTACATCTCCGGAAACCGTTGTGAAAGGGGAATCGGCGGCCAGAAAAACGCAAACAATGTTCCGAACTTATTTGAATACAAACTTAAGAGGCTCTTCTCCTATCCTTCCCTGGAAGCCGACCAGGCTCCCAGAGGCACGGTGGGCATTCCCAGGGTACTGAATATGTATGAAAACTATCCGTTTTGGCATACCTTCTTTACCAGGCTGGGATACCGGGTGGTGCTTTCCCCCAACTCCAACCGTAAGATTTACGAGCTGGGCATCGAATCCATTCCCAGTGAGTCCGAATGTTATCCGGCAAAGCTGGCCCACGGCCATGTAGCATGGCTTATCAACCAGGGAGTGGACTTTATCTTCTATCCCGCACTGTTCTACGAGCGGGACGAAGTGGAGGGGGCGAACAACCATTATAACTGCCCCATTGTCACCTCCTATTCCGAAAACATTAAAAACAATGTGGAGGCCATCAGCGACGGGCAGATGCTGCTCCGCAATCCATTTATGTCGTTTCGGGATCCGGGCACCATCACAGACGCGCTGCTGCGGGAATTCCCTGAACTGCCTTCCGGTGAAGTAAAGGAAGCTGTTGCTGCTGCCTGGGAAGAGCTTGGGAACGCCCGAAGGGATATGCAGAAGCAGGGTGAAGAGGTCCTTGCCTATCTAAAGAAAACAGGCAAGAGGGGGATTGTCCTGGCAGGGCGCCCTTACCATGTGGACCCGGAGATCAACCATGGCATCCCGGAGTTGATCACGTCCTTTGACATGGCCGTCCTGACGGAAGACTCCGTCTCCCACTTAGGCCGCCCTGAGAGGCCGCTGATCGTATCCGACCAATGGATGTACCACTCCCGTCTCTATGCCGCGGCAAGCTATGTGAAGACGGTAGACAACCTGGACCTGATTCAGCTCAATTCCTTCGGCTGCGGCCTGGACGCCGTGACCACGGACCAGGTCAATGATATTTTGTCCGGTTCCGACAAGATTTATACTTGTTTGAAGATAGACGAAGTAAATAACCTGGGGGCTGCAAGGATCCGCGTGCGCTCCCTGCTGTCCGCCATCAAAGTCCGGGAGAAGAAAAACAGGCAGCGCCTGCTCAGTTCCTCCGCCATTGAAAAGGTCTCTTTTACGGAGGAGATGCGGAAGGATTACACCATCATCTGCCCCCAGATGTCCCCCATCCACTTTGAGATCATGGAACCTGCCTTCAACGCCTGCGGTTACCATTTTGTGGTACTGGACAACGACAATAAGCATTCCGTTGATGTGGGGTTAAAATATGTGAATAACGATGCCTGCTATCCTTCCCTTTTGGTGGTGGGCCAGATCATGGAGGCTCTGCTCTCCGGGAAATACGACCTGAACAAAACGGCCATCATCATGACCCAGACCGGCGGCGGCTGCCGTGCCACTAACTATGTAGGTTTTATACGGCGTGCCCTGCAGAAGGCAGATATGGGCCAAATTCCCGTGATCTCCCTAAACCTGGCGGGCATTGAGAGCAATCCGGGTTTCCGCCTGAATGCAGATCTGTTAATCCGTGCCGCCATGGCCGCCGAATTCGGCGATATCTTCATGCGCTGCGTCTACCGCATGCGCCCTTATGAAAAGGTTCCCGGCAGCGTGGACGCCATGCACCGGAAATGGCGGAAGGAAGCGCAGGAGTTCGTGTCCGCAAAACGCATCCGCCTGGGAAAATTTAAGCGCCTTTGCAGGCAGATCATACAGGACTTTGACCAAATAGAGGTGACGGATGCCAGAAAACCCAGAGTGGGCGTGGTGGGTGAGATTCTGGTAAAATTCTCTCCTGCGGGAAACAATCATCTGGTGGAATTATTGGAATCCGAAGGCGCAGAAGCGGTAGTTCCCGATCTGATCGACTTTATGCTTTACTGCTTCTACAACCAGATCTACAAAGCGGAGCATCTGGGTACCAGCAAAAAGGCCGCCCGCGTGTCCTCCCTGGGCATCTGGGCCATCGAGCACATTTTGCGGGGGACTGCAGCAAAGGAATTTAAGGCCAGCAGGCACTTTACGCCGCCTACCCCTATCCGGGAGATCGTGAAATTTGCAGAGCCTATTGTATCCATCGGGAACCAGACCGGCGAAGGATGGTTTTTGACCGGGGAGATGGTGGAGCTGATCCACGACGGCGTGCCTAATATCGTCTGCACCCAGCCTTTCGGATGCCTGCCCAACCATGTGGTGGGAAAAGGAGTGATCAAGGCTCTGAGGAAGGCTTACCCCGTATCCAATATCGTAGCCATCGACTACGACCCCGGCGCAAGTGAAGTAAACCAGCTGAACCGCATTAAGCTGATGCTTTCCACGGCCCAGAAAAATTTAGGGTAATATCAGAAAAAACGGAACAATACGTCGCGGGAGGCAGGTAATATAATTACCTGCCTCCCGCTTATTGGTTACCAAAGATTCATTTATTATAAGATGAAAGTCTGCCGGGTTTATTGATTTGCCATAGACATGTGAATGAAAATCACTTAAAATGGCCTATGGACTTTTTGAATATACTTCCAATATACTTTCAATATGCTGCCAATATGTTCCTGACAACCTCATTATAGCAACTATTTCCGGAAGTGTAAAGCATTTTATGAAAAACCTGCCTATTTTGTCCATTTTGAGCATGTCTGTCTCGGATTTGTCACGCAAAAACAGCGCGACAACACCTCACAGCAGCGGCGAGTGAAAGCAACGCCTATTTGCCCATTATAGCGCCGGCTGCCAAAACGCGTACTAATCGCCCGGGTTTGCTGCGCAAAACTTTCTTTCCTACGATACCGCCTCTGCCCGGCTTTCCACATACTGCCGCAAGGCTTCCGCCACCTCTTCCGGCTCCAAACCCGTATCGGAGATCAGCTCGCTCACTGCCTCCAGCTCCTTCTGCCTTTTGGCCTGATACAGTTCCTCCAGCTCACGTTTCTCGGATGCCACTCTGGTCATCAGGGCATCAATAAGCTCTTGTTTTGCCTCAATCTTCTCTTCTATGGTCTTTCGCTGTCCTCTTGCCATATACTGCCTCCTTCATCAAGATCGGTATACAAACCGTTTTTAATAGTATATGGACAAGACTGGAAAAATATGCATATTCTTCTTAATTACTGATATTTTTTACCGCTTCCGCAAACTGAGCCAGCGCCTTCTCCAGTGTCGCCCTTGGGCAGGCCATATTGATCCGCTGATACCCCGAACCGCCGGACCCGAACATCCTGCCGCCGTCCAGCCACAGCTTCGCCTTGTCTGTCACAAGCCTATCCAGCTCATCATCGCCGATCTGCAAATCCCTGCAGTCTAACCATAGAAGGAAAGTTCCTTCCGGCTCCACCAGCTTCACTCCCGGCATCTGGCTTTGGATAAAGTCACGGGCAAAATCCAGATTCCCCTTTAGATATACGAGAAGCTGATCCAGCCAGTCCCTGCCGTATCTGTACGCGGCCTCGCAGGCCACAAGCCCCATCTGGTTCAATTGGCTGTAGCCGGTCTTATCGATTTCCTTGATAAACGCTTCCCTCATTTTGCCATCAGCAATAAAGATGTTGGAAACCTGCAGTCCCGCAATATTAAAAGTTTTACTCGGCGCCGTACAGGTCACGGTTATTTCCCGGAAACGCCGGTCCAAACCGGCAAGGACATAATGCCTGTGGCCGGGAAATACAAAGTCATGATGGATCTCGTCGTTTAAGATCAGGACACCGTGTTTGAGACAGATCTCACCGAGCTTTCTCAGTTCTACCTCCGACCAGACTCTCCCCACCGGATTGTGGGGACTGCACAGAAGAAACAGCTTGACATTATACTCCCTGATCTTCCTTTCCATGTCCTCAAAGTCCATGGTATACTTGCCGTTTTCCTCGTGCAGCGTATTGTCGGCTACCACCCTGCCGTTATCCCGCACCACTTGGCCGAAGGGATAATAGCCGGGATTCTGGAGCATCACGCCCTCTCCCTCTTTTGTAAAAGCTTTGACGGCAGCCGCAATGGCATACACTATGCCGGGAGTCTTAACCATCCATTCCTGTTCTACTTCCCACCCATGGCGTTCCAGCATCCAATCGTGGACTGCATTAAAATAGGGTTCCTTCACTTCGCTGTAACCGTAGATCCCATGCTCCACCGCCTCATGCAAAGCCTGCTTGATCTCCTCCGCAGCAGGCAGATCCATATCCGCCACCCAAAGAGGAAGCAGTCCTGCCGGCTTTCCTCTCTCTGCCGCAAAATCATATTTCAGGCAATTCCTGCCTCTCCTGTCAATCACCCTGTCAAAATCATACCTCATCTCTATCCTCCCATGCCTCCGCAAAACTTATAAAGCTGCCCGCTCTGGCGGGCGTTCAATTCAGGATCGTGAAATTTCTATGCGGCTTTTGTCGTAGGGATTTCACGTTAACTCCCATCTGCCCGCTTTGGCGGGCGCTCAATTCAGGATCGTGAAATTTCTATGGGGTTTTTGTCGTAGGGATTTCACGTTATGACCCGGAGGAACTGTGCCTTTCCGTGAATATTGACAGGCATGGAGTCCGCCGGCAGAAAGACGCAGTCTCCCCGGTAAAAGGGAAGCGCTTCTTCCCCAAAAAACAGCACGCCGCATCCATTCACGCAAAGCAACGCCTGGAACGAATAACTGTCTGCATGAACCTGGCTAAACTCCCGGCAACGCTCCGTGTTCACCAGCATCCTCTCCACCTGAAAATATTTGCATCTGCACAAAAACTCCGAGGCACGCCCCGGAAAATACCTCAGGACCCTCATAGGCTGCCGCGGCTCCCCTGCCGCTTTCAAATTCACCACATCCAACGCTTTGTCCAGATGCAGAGGGCGTTTCTTCCCCTCCCTGTCCAGACGGTCATAGTCATACATCCGGTAGGTCAGGTTGGAGCTTTCCTGTATCTCCGCAACCAGCGCCCCTCCTCCGATAGCATGCACCGTCCCCGCTTCAATATAAAACACATCATCCGGCCGGATGTCCACTCTCTGAAGATATTTTTCCACCGTCCCGTTTTCAAGGCTTTCCTTCAAACGTTCTTTTGTCATATCATAACAGAATCCGTAGACCAACTGCGCTCCCGGTTTGGCGTCCAGCACATACCACATTTCTGTCTTACCCAGTGAGCCGTTTTCATGTTCCCTGGCATAATCGTCATCCGGATGCACCTGGACGGACAGATTTTCCCTGGCATCTATCATTTTGATCAACACAGGCAGCTCCCCTGGTTTCAAATCGGGATTGCCCAGAGGATGTGTCCCCAAATATTCGGGATGTTCCCGCAATAATGCTGTAAGCGTCCTGCCCTTATGCTCGCCACTGGCCACAATACTCGGCCCGTCCGCATGGGTAGAACATTCCCAGGTCTCCGCAAGGGGTTCCATCGGGATCTCCTTGGAGAAGTCATCCTTCAGCCGCCTGCCGCCCCAGATATAATCTTTTCCGGAAGGCGAAAGTAAAAACGGTTTTCTCTCTCCCACTCTTTTCCCCCTAACTCCCATCTGCCCGCTAATTTCCTTCATCAAAATCATATTTCCGCTTATCCTGTACGCTGATCTCTTTCCCCATCTGCACCTCTATGATCTGCAATTCCGTATCGGCAATAACGGTATGGCGGCAGCCGGCAGCCATGGTCACCACATCTCCCGCCTGCACTTTCTGCTCCATGCCGTCCACAACGGTTCTGCCCTGGCCGGAAATAATATTCCAGACTTCATCCCGGTATTCATGGCTGTGGTAGTTCATTCTTTGCCCCGGATTCAGCATTACCTTGATCGTCATACTCTCCGGGGTAATATCCAATACCCTGAAACTTCCCCATGATTTCTCCGCATACATAATCTGCTGATCAATCTCATCCACAAACGGCTTAATATAGCTGGACTGCGCTTTGTCCGATACCAGTATCCCGTCGGGGCTGGCAGACACTACCACATCCTTCAGTCCCATACACAGGATTGGCAGGTTTAATTCATTTACCACATGGACATTCTCGCAGGTTTCGTTAAAGGCTGCTTTTCCCACCGCATTTTCCTGCATGGCTTCCGTCAGCGTGTTCCATGTGCCGATATCCTTCCACTCCCCGTCGAACCGCATTACACTGATATCTTTTTCATGTTCCACTACGGCATAATCAAAGCTGATCTTCTCCAAAGTCCCATACTTTGAAAAGAGATCCGCGTAATCCGTAAAGTCTATCCGTTCATGGGCACGCCGCAGCACATACCCCAAACGGAAGGCGAAAATCCCCCCGTTCCAGAGCGCTCCCTGCTCCATGTACTCCCGTGCCACTTCCTCTGTCGGCTTTTCCTTGAACATGGAAACATGGCTGACTTCCCCTTTGTCCGTGGGAATGATATAGCCGTATTTTGCACTGGGATAAGTGGGTTCGATACCCATCAGCACCAGATTGGATTTCCCCGTCTCCGCAAGTTTCCCAAGCCTCACGATGGCTTCGAAATAATCGTCCTCCACATAAGGGTCCACAGGGCACACCACCACCCCTTCCTCCTCCCCTACCCCCTTCACGTCATGGAGATAGGCGGCAGCCAATGCAATGGCCGGGAAAGTATCCCGGCGGCAGGGTTCCATACTGATCCCCACATCGTCTCCCAGCTGATTATGGATCATGGAAATCTGCGACTTTGAGGTGGCTATGGTGATGACGGCCTCCTTATCCACAGACCGGATCTGGCGGTAAACCCTCTGAACCATGGATTCATAGTGGTTACCTTCCTTAAATATTTTCATAAATTGCTTGGAGCGGATGTCGTTGGACAATGGCCACAGGCGCTTCCCTGACCCGCCGGATAATAGAATGATATTCATAAATAACAGTCCTCCTGAATTCTAATGCCTCTTACTACCACTCATAAGGTGTGCTCTTTTTCCTTTTAAAATGCTTATCTGTAAATTTTATTGCTCTTAATATGCTAAATCGTCCTCCCATATTATACCATACATTTTTCCGCTATTCCAATCAGTTTGTTGATTCCATTAAATTTGGTTACATGAATGACTGAATCATGGATTCCCCTTTGATCAATCAATAAAATTTTTATTTTCTCTTTAACTTATTATTTCGCATATTTCACAATATTTTTGTGCTATTTCCAATTCCGTTTTCATTGTATTCATACACGGGTGTTTGACACTTCTTTTTAACATCATATCGCAAGAATCCTTTATTTAAGCCATTCATGGCTCTTTTTTTTGTCAAATTTTTGAAAATAATGCGTGCGCTTTTGTACGCTTTGTGGTATAATAAGATTATACTATTTAGCAGGGAGGCTTTTCTAATGTATATCTCACTTACAGGAAATTCTGATAACAAAGATGTCTATATTAAACGCTCGTACCGTAAAACCAATAGAAAAACCGCTACTCAAATTCACAGAAAACTTGGAAAACTCAATGAACTCTTAGAGCATTTTTCCGGAGATTATGATGCCATGATGGCATGGGCAAAATCAGAAGCGGAAAAAG